>JAXLZJ010000038.1:0-46693 GCA_046350995.1 Nitrospira sp. | reverse complement strand
CCGGTAGGGCCCCATGAGGAACAGGTCCATGAACTGTTCGAGGAACGACAGGCCCAGCGGACTGGGGACCTCCGGCATGGTCTCCTTGAAATTCGTGCGCGACCACTCGCAGGGTTCTGAGATGACAGGATTCGCCGACGCGGTGACCGTGACAGGCCTGGCCTGGAGCAGCCACAGCCCGGCAGGATCCATCGCCCATTCGATATCGAGGGGGCGGCCTTGCGCTCGTTCGATCCGCTTGGCCAACCTCACCAGTGCCAGCAGCTCATCATCCGAGACACAGGCACGGTGCTGCTCAACGGGCGATAGCGGGCGCTCCACCAACCCATCCGGGCCTACATCCGTACGGCTCGCTTTCGCCCCGACGATCCGTTCCTGGACCGTGACACGGTCCGTCTCGGCATCCCAGCCGAGGACGAATTGATCCGGCGTCACGTGTCCGTCGACCAAGTCAGGCGCAAGTCCCGGTACGGCGTTCACGAGAAGTTGATCGGCTCGCCCCGTCACAGGATGAACCGTGTACAGAACGCCCCCCGCGTTCGCCTTGAGTACCGGCTGGATAACCACCGCCATCTCCGGTGGACAGGGACTCCATCCGGTCCGGCGCTGATACTCCATCGCCCGCTCGTTCCACAACGACGCCCACACGGTCTGCACCGCAGTCAGGAGTTCTTCAGTGGCGACTCCGAGCACGGTGTCATATTGCCCGGCGAAGCTGGCGCGGTGTTCGTCTTCGTTCGTCGCCGAGGACCGGACGGCCCACCGTTGGCCGGCGGAATGATGCTGTGCGGCGATCGCCTGTTCCAAGCCGAGGCGCAGACTGTTCGGCCACCGTCCGTGGAGGATGCGCTCGCGGCATTCCGCAAGGATCGCCGTGCGGGCGCCGCCATCGGCACTCCGTATCCGATCCCACACTGCGGAGGCATCGAGAGGCAGATCCCGATAAAAACACCGGGCCGCATCGATGGTGAGACAGATCCCCCTCGGAACCGGAGCGCCGTCGGCGAGCAAACGGGCTAACCCCGCCGCTTTGCCGCCGACCGATGCACGATCCGTACAAGCGTCGAGCGGCAAGATGATCGGGACATTCATGGAGCAGATAGTAGCTACAAGGCGAGGAACAAGTACAGATCGTTGACATTGGTGCCGGTCGGACCGGTCACGAGATGGCTCTCGAGCGCCTTAAGAACCGGATAGGTATCGTGGCACGCCAGGGCCCGCGGCAAGCTGAGGTGCTTTCGTTCGGCCTGCTCGAACGTCGATCCGGATACGACCGCGCCGGCCACATCCGTCGGGCCGTCCGTCCCGTCGGTGCCGACGGCGGCCACCCACACCTTCGGCAATCCCGCGATCTCGCACGCCGACGCCACGGCAAATTCCTGCGCGCGCCCGCCCAGCCCTCGGCCGGTTACGGTGACGGTGGGCTCTCCGCCGGTAACGATGCAGAACGGTCGCCGACCCAGACGGAGACTCTCCAGGACATGGCGTCCCAGCAGCGCCAACGTAACTCCTGCCTCCGCCGCATCTCCGAGCACCGGATCCGAACAGATGATGGTCCAAAGCCCCGCGACCCTCGCCGCTTGCGCCGCTGCTGCCACGGCCTGATCATTGTTCCCGACGATGTGATGGGTCACGCGCCGGAAGCAGGGATGACCCGGTTTTGGCGTCTCCGGAATCCCGCCTTGCACACCCCGCGACAGGTGCCGGCGAATCGAGGCGGGCGTCTTGGTCCAAATACGGCGGCGTTTCAGAATCGTGACGGCATCCCGAAACGTGGACGGATCGGGCACGGTGGGGCCGGACCCGATGGCCGTCAGGTCATCGCCGATGACATCGGACAGAATGATCGTGGCCACCCGGGCTGTCGTCATTTCCGCCAACCGACCGCCCTTGAGCAGCGAGAGATGTTTGCGGACGACGTTCACGTCCTGAATCGTTGCGCCGCTGCGCAACAGCAGTGTCGTCACGGTCTGTTTGTCGCGGAGCGTCACGCCGGGAACCGGCGCGGGCATGAGGCTGGAGGCACCGCCCGATAACAGCACGATCAGAAGATCTTTGGGCCCCAGTCCCGCGAGACACTCGCGCAGCCGCTGAGCAGCGTCGATCCCGGCTTGATCGGGAACCGGGTGACCGGCTTCCATCACCGTCACGCGCCTAGTGGGAACCCGATGACCATGTTTGACGACCACCAGACCGCGCTCGAGCCGGGCACCTAGAACGCCCTCCAGCGCTTGCGCCATACGGGCCGACGCTTTCCCTGCCCCGACCGCCACGACACGTTCGACCCGGCGCAAGTCATACCGATGCGAGCCGATGTGCAGACGATGGCCCGTTCGACGGACCGATCGCGCCATGGCCCGCACCGGATCAGCCGCCCGCAACCCCGCCCCGATGATGCGCCGGAGCAGCGGACGGGCGGAGGAAGCAGGCAGCGCGAACGGCATCGGCGCTACGGTGTCTTATCCTGTTTGAAGCAGCGGCTGGGGCAGGTCTGGCGAGGAACGCGGATTTGATAGGTCCCGTGCGGGAGCACGTCTTTCTTGAATTCGGGATTGAGCATCTTGAGTTCCAGGAAATACGTTCCGAACTCTTCGGCGATCGACGTCAGCGCCCGTTGCGACTCTTTTACGTTCACCGTGACGGTTTCGGTTTCCAGCGGCATATAGAGGTCTTTCTTGCTCAGGCCGAGATACTTCTCCGGCTGAGAGTAGATCTCCTTCGCAGCGATGATGCGCGGCACGTACCGCATCGTTTCGCGCGGGCCGTGCATCTTCCAGTAGTCCGTCACCTTCTGTTCCTTGAGCAGTTTGCGCACCCGTTCTTCGCCCGCATTATAGGAGGCCATGGCGAGGAACCAATCGTTGTTCTGAAATTCTTTGAGGTACTTGAGATACTTCACCGCCGCTTCGGTAGACATCTCGAGATTCCGCCGCTCGTCGCGGACCGCGTCGCTCTTCAATTGATAGCGGCGTCCGGTGGACGGAATGAATTGCCAGGGACCGGAGGCCTTCGCCTTGGAATAGGCAGCGGCGATGCACTTGCTTTCCACCAACAGCATGTACTTGAGATCGTCGGGCAAGCCGGCTTCGGCCAACTGCTTCTCGGCGGGAGGAAAGCAGCGGCCCGTGCGCTTGGCAAGAATGATGCTTTCGCCTTGATCTTCGAGGAATTGATAGAACTCGTATTCGATGCGTTCGCGGACCTGCCAGTTGTCGAGCGGCACCGGCACGCCGCCGAAGGTGAGCTTGTCGGGCAATTTGAATGAGCTGAGGAAGAACCGTTCGCCTTCCCGCTTGATTTCGGGAAGAATTACCAACCGGTCTTCCGGTTCCGCCTGGTCGAGCGGCTCCGGGAGCACGAGATCTTTGAAGCTGGACTCGGCCTTACTCGAGTCCGCCGGATCCGCGTGACCGGCACCGGACTCCGCCCATACCGCTCCACCGCCAAGGCAACACATCACGACCGCCGCCCATAGTCCCACTGCCTTCCCAACCCGTCCCATCCGATAGCCTCTCTTCCTCATTCCATTGACACACGCGACTCTGATCGCCGTCATGCTAACAGCAAGGTTGCGAAGGGACAAGCACGAAAGACTTTCCCTGTTCATGATACACTCGTCACATCGTGCGCTCGCTCACCGTCCTCAATCGTTCCATCGTCTCCTGCACCGCATGTCCACGACTCGTCACGTACCGTGAGGCGATCGCCACTACCAAGCGGCGCCAATTTCGAGACTGGACCTATTGGGGCAGGCCGATTCCGGGATTCGGCGATCCGAAGGCTGAACTCTACGTCTTGGGCCTCGCTCCGGCGGCGCACGGGGGAAACCGCACCGGCCGGGTGTTTACAGGCGACCGGAGCGGAGACTGGCTCTATGAAGCCTTACATCGATACGGATTCGCCTCGCAGGCCTCCTCCACGCACAAAGACGACGGCCTGACGTTGAAGAACTGTTACATCGGCGCCAGCGTCCGTTGCGCCCCCCCTGGCAACAAACCGTTGCCCGAGGAATTCGCGCGCTGTCAGCCGTTTCTTCGGGAAGAACTCCGCCTGCTTTCGCGGACAAAGGTCGTGATCGTTCTGGGGAAAATCGCCTTCGACCACTACCTGAAAGCCTGTCTGGAATCGGGATACGAGCGACCGACGCCGCGTCCCACATTCGGTCACGGCGTCATCTATCGTCTCGCCTGGAATGTCACCCTGCTCGGCTCGTATCATCCGAGTCAGCAGAATACCTTCACCGGAAAACTGACCCGGCCCATGTTTCATTCCGTGTTTGCCGAGGCATGTCGGCTCGTTTCGCGCCCATAACCAACCCCCGACGTTCCGGCTATTTCTTGGATTGCGCCTCCCAGTCGGCCAGGAACTTCTTGAGGCCGATATCCGTGAGCGGATGCTTCACCAATTGCTGAAAGATACCGAAGGGCATCGTGCAGATGTGGCCGCCGGCGAGCGCCGCTTCGACGACGTGCTGAGGATGCCGCACGCTCGCGACCAGTACATACGTCTTGAAATCGTAGTTCTTATAGATCGTGACGATCTGTCGGATCAGCTCCATCCCATTGGAGCTGATGTCGTCCAGCCGGCCGATGAACGGCGACACGCACCAAGCGCCGGCCTTTGCCGCCAAGAGCGCCTGCGTGGGAGAGAAACAGAGCGTCACATTGACCTTGATGCCTTCGGCCGCCAGCCGCTTCGTGGCTTTCAATCCTTCCGGAATCAGCGGCACCTTCACGACGATGTTCTTGTGGATCTTCGCCAGCTCCTTCCCTTCCTTGACCATGGCGTCCGCTTCGATACTCACGACTTCCGCACTGATCGGGCCGTCGACGATGTTGCAGATTTCGACCAACATGTCCTTGAAACTGCGGCCTTCTTTCGCGACGAGCGAGGGATTGGTCGTCACCCCGTCGAGCAAGCCGAGGCTCGCGGCTTCCTGAATTTCTTTAACGTTTGCCGTGTCGAGATAGAATTTCATGATCGCATCCTTTCTTGCGCGAATGAATGACTACACACTGTGTCGCTCGTGGATCCCGCCGCGTCCGATCACCGATGGAGCAATGGTGCGTTTGACAGCCAGGAACCTCAAGGTTAGAATCTTTTCGTCAACTGGGCTGCGGGTTTCACGTTTCGTATTGTTGAGAACGTAAGGAGAACGTTGATGCGTGTATCCACCTGGCTCCTGATCGCCTCACTGACGCTCGTCGGCTGCGGTTCAAGCAACCCGTATCTGGAAGCGTCTCTCAAACCGGCTGAGCTGCAAGGCAAGGATAAAGCCTGGTTCGAAAAAAATTGGGGTACGCCGGATGGGAAAGCCCCGCGCTTCTTCGGCGGTGAGACGTGGACCTATTATCGCATCGCGGGAGGCAAGTCCGGTCCTCCGCTCTTCAATTTCTCTCCCAATCAATGCCAGATCCTCTTGAAGTTCGACAAAGAGGATAAATTATCCGACTACAGTTATTCGGGCTGCTAAGTCGACTCCCGAGAAAATTTCTCCGCACACTCGCGACTACAGAAGCAGTGAGTGTCGGTGCCGATTTCGCGAACGATCGCCGTTTTTCTCGGAACGAACACGCCGCAGACCGGGTCCTGCACCATGTGATCTCCGTCCAAAGGCGGCTTGGCCGGCCCATCAAGCCTGGACGGTTTGCGTAGCGCACTCTTGACCAAGAAAAACAAGAGCAGCAACAGCCCGACCACCAGAAACAATCTATACATAGTGGGTCTCGATCAAGTCGACCACAATCCTATGGAAGCGGCGGTGGAGAGTCAAGAAAGCTCTCGGCTGAACTCCCGCATTTCCAACCGACAGCAATGGCCAAATGGCCTAGGCATTTCGGACTTATCAGGGGCTCTTTTCCCCGCCATCCAGTACTTCAGAAGGATATGCTTCCATTTAGTCCCGTGTTACTCTCCCGCTCATGAAGACATGCGATAAATGCCGTGGATCAATGTTGCCGGAGCGGGCGGTGGATTTGGACGCAGGACTTGCGATCACAGTGTTTGCGTGTTTGAATTGTGGTCGTCGGAAAGCAGCGGACCAGGAACCTCGGCCCATCACGGCCAGACATTGATCGCTATGGCAGAACCAAAACCTCTGACGTACGACGAGCAGAAGGCTGCTGAAGCCGCCTTCACCGGAGCTCCGGCGAACCCCGACTGGACCGAAGCGGCCCAGTTGCTTCACGCACGGTTGTCGGCGGCCATTCAGGCCCGATCGAAAGACACCGTGGGAGCAACTGCGGGCGCTGGGAACGGAAAGGCGTCCGACCGATGAAGCCCGCGGTCGTCAAACTGGCGACCGTCCCGCGTACCGCAGTGCTCTGCTGTCCATCCTGCTACCGGATGATCAGCTACACGAGAGACCAACTCGTGGTCCGATGCGAAGGCTGCGGACAGACTCTCCCTCACGTTCCCCTCTCCTCAAACTGATTTCACGCTCGGTCCGGCAACGCACGACCGTCCGCATAGGGCGCAGTGCAGCGTGTGCTGGAAACGAGTGTGTGTCAATTCGTCAGGGCGGCGAAGCAAGCGAGTGTTATTTGAGCCCCAACACATCCATCATGTCGTAGAGACCGGGCGGTTGCCGGACAACCCAGCGCGCGGCCCTGAGCGCACCTCGCGCAAACGTGTCACGGCTGCTGGCGCGATGGGTGACTTCGATCCGTTCTCCCATCCCGCCGAACAAAACGGTGTGGTCCCCGACGATGTCCCCGGCGCGGATCGTCTGAATGCCGATCTCCTGCTTGGTGCGCTCGCCGATCATGCCTTTTCTGGCATAGACACCGACTTGATTGAGATCGCGGTTGACGGCGCGGGCCAACACCTCGGCGATCTTGAGGGCAGTCCCGCTTGGCGCATCCTTCTTGAGCCGGTGGTGAGCCTCGATGACTTCGATATCGTAATCTTCTCCCAGGGTCTTGGCCATCTCCCCGATCACTTTGTAGATCAGATTCACACCGACGCTCATATTCGGCGAGAGGACGCAGGGCACCTGACGGGCCAACGCTTTGACGTCCTCCAGTTGCGAAGGGGTCAGGCCAGTCGTCCCGATGACCATGGCGCGGCGATGCTGCGCGACGATCCGGAAATGCTCGAGCGTCGCCTCCGGCGAGGAAAAATCGATGACGACTTCGCCCCGCTCCATCAACGCGCCCAAATCGTCCGTGATCGCCACATCCGCCCGACCGCAGCCCGCCGTCTCGCCGGCGTCGTCGCCCACGGCATGATGCCCGCGCCCTTCCAGCGCCCCCGACAGCATCAGCGCCGTCGAATCGCGCACCAAGGCCACCAACCGGCATCCCATCCGACCCGCCGCGCCCGCCACCACCACTTTGATCATGTCCGCGCCGTATCCTTCCCAAATTCGCGCTAAATGAACCGGCTCTCTTTTAAGACCTTCATCAGCTTCTCGCGGTTGTCCTGGCTCATGGGGCACAGCGGCAAGCGCAATTCGGGATCGATCTTCCCCATCATCCCGAGCGCCTCCTTCACCGGAATCGGATTCGTTTCGTAGAACAACGCGGCGAAGAGCGGCGACAGCTGAAAGTGCAGGCGACGGGCTTCTTCCACCCGTCCGTCGGCGAAGGCTTTCACCATTTGCGCCATCTCCGTCGGGGCAATGTTAGCCGTGACAGTGATGACTCCCTTGCCGCCGACGGCCATCATCGGAAGCGTGAGCGAGTCGTCCCCGGCCAACACCGAAAGCCGGTCGCCGCACATCTGTACGATGTCGGAAGCCTGCTGGACCGTCCCGCTGCCTTCTTTGACCCCGACGACGTTCTTGATCGCCGCCAGACGCGCGATCGTCGCTGGGAGCATGTTGACGCCGGTGCGGCCGGGAATGTTGTAGAGCACGAGCGGAAGGTCGACAGATTCCGCAATCGCCTTATAGTGGCGGTACAACCCTTCCTGTGTCGGCTTGTTGTAATACGGCGTGATGAGCAGCGCCGCGTCGGCCCCGGCCTGTTTGGCGTGTTTTGTCAGAGAGATGGCCTCATCGGTGCTGTTCGACCCGGTACCGGCCATGACGGGCACCCGCCCACGCACGACTTCCACCGTCAGTTCGATCACGCGGTTGTGTTCGTCGTGAGTCAACGTGGCCGACTCGCCGGTCGTCCCGCAGGGTACGATGCCGTTGGTGCCTTTGGCGATTTGCCATTCAATCAAATCGCCGAGCGCCCGCTCGTCGACTTTGCCCTTCTTGAACGGGGTGACGATGGCGACATGAGAGCCGGTCAACATACTCGCTCCTTCACGGTTGGCGGCGCGTCCCGTCCGCTCCGCCGATTACGTTAAAAACGACGGGATCGCTTCTCCCTTGACCAAATCGTCGTAGGTCTCCCGCGCCCGGATGACATGGATCTCGTTGTCCTTGACCAACACCTCTGGAATCCGTGGACGCGAATTGTAGTTCGACGACATCACGAACCCGTACGCGCCGGCGCTCATGACAGCCAACAGGTCGCCCGACTTGATCTCCGGCAGCGCGCGGTCCTTCGCCAGAAAATCCCCCGACTCACAGACCGGACCGACGACGTCGACGTCATGCTTCGGACGCTGCAATACCGCTTCGGACACCGGCCGGATCTCGTGGTACGCACTGTAGAGGCTCGGCCTGATGAGGTCGTTCATCGCTGCGTCGACGATCACGAACCGCTTCGTTTCGCCGATCTTTTCATAGAGCGCCTTGGTGACGAGGATGCCCGCGTTACCGACGATGACCCGGCCCGGCTCCATAACCAGGGTCAGCCCCAGGTCCTTCACGAGCGGCGAAATCGCGTTGGCGAGATCCTGCGGTAACGGCGGCTTCTCCTCGGAATAGGTGATGCCCAGCCCGCCGCCAATGTTCAGATATCGGATGTTAATCCCCTGGCTCTTGAGCGCGCCGATGAGCCCGACGACTTTCTTCAGTGAGTCGACGAACGGCGTCACGTCGGTCAGCTGGGAGCCGATATGGGCGTGGACGCCGACCACATCGATATGGCCGAGCGAGGAGGCCATCTTGTATTCTTCGAGCGCGCGGTCCGCGGCAATCCCGAATTTGCTCTTCTTCATCCCGGTTGAAATGTAGGGATGCGTCTTCGGATCCACGTCGGGATTGATTCGCAACGCGATGCGGGCTTTCTTGCCGACGGAGGCCGCCACGTCGTTGATCGCGCGGATCTCCGCCGATGACTCGACGTTGAACATGAGAATGTCGGCATTCAAGGCGTCGCGGATCTCCTCGGGATTTTTCCCCACTCCGGCGAACACGATCTTGGAGGGCGGCACCCCGGCCTTAATCGCGCGGAACAGTTCTCCACCCGATACGATGTCGACACCGCTGCCCTCCTTCGCCATCAGTCGCAGAATGGCGAGATTGGAGTTGGCCTTCATGGCGAAGGCCACGACGTGGGGAATATCTTTGAACGCTCCGTCGTAGGCGCGGAAATGTCTGGTCAAGGTGGCGTGGCTATAGATGTAGCACGGCGTGCCCACTTCCTTGGCAATGCGGCTTACCGGCACCTGCTCGCAATACAGTTCGCCTTGGCGATATTCGAAATTGTTCATCGTAATGGTCCTCGTTCAGTCTTTCGCCGTTGAGTGGTTCTGACGCCACGCCTGTGAACGGCTCTTGCTTTCAATCACTGCTGTCGCCGGACGCGTTGCCCGCTACCGCGTCCCAAATGGGCGCAGGGGCGGGAGTTCCTCATCCTGGCCCTTGGGCTCGACCGTCACCGGCTGGTCCGGCGCGGGTGCCGCCGCGGTCGGCTCCGTGATCCCCGACTGTTTCAGCTGCGTTTTCTGCCGGGCGATTGTCGGATTTACCCCGACGTCTTCTGGTGCGATCGGAGGACCCACGACTCCGCAGCCCCCCACACAGAGCGAGAAGCTGATCCCGCATACCGTCGCCGCCGCGCGTCTCCGTCTCATGCCAGCAGTTTCGTCAATTCTTTGATCCGGCGGGCCACTTGCTGCCGTGCCGTGCCGCCGATTTGCGCCTTCCGGTCGATCGCGCCCTGAACCGTCAGCCGCTGTAGCACCGACGGCTCGAACCGCGGGGAGAACCGCCGAAGGTCCGCCACCGTGAGATCCGACAATTCACGCCCCTGGTCGAGCGTCCAGCGCACAACCCGCCCGGTGACGGCATGTGCCTCTCGGAATGGTACACCCCGCGTCACCAAATAGTCAGCCAGCTCCGTCGCCAGCATCCCGCCGCCGGTCAGGGCCGCGGCCAGCGCCGGGCGGTTCACTTTCAGTCGCCGCATCAACTCGGTCATGACTTCCAGCGAATCCCCGGTCGTATCGAGTGCGTCGAACAGCGCAGGTTTGTCTTCTTGGAGATCGCGATTGTAACTCAGCGGCAGCGCCTTCAATGTCGTCAACAACCCGATCAGGTGTCCGTAGACGCGCCCGGTCTTGCCCCGGACCAGTTCGGGTACGTCGGGATTCTTCTTCTGCGGCATCATGCTGCTGCCGGTGCAGAACCCGTCGGGCAGGTCGACGAACCGAAACTCCTGCGTCGCCCAAATGATCAGCTCTTCGCTCATGCGCGAGAGGTGCATCATCACGACCGCGAGCGCCGCCGTCACCTCGATCATGAAATCGCGGTCCGAGACGGCGTCGAGACTATTCTGCGAGACTGCGGGAAATTCCAGCAGCGCCGCCGTGTACAGCCGGTCGACGGGATAGTTCGATCCCGCCAGAGCGCCCGATCCAAGCGGCATGACATTGACCCGCATCCGGGCATCCGCCAGCCGCCCCTTATCCCGTGCGAACATCTCCACGTAGGCCAACAGATGATGGGCAAAGAGTACCGGCTGGGCCCGCTGCAGATGGGTATAGCCCGGCATCGGCACGTCCGCATGGGCCTTCGCCTGCGCCAGCAACACACGCTGGAATTCAGTCAACTGTACGAGCACCGCCGTCAGCCGATCCCGGACGTAGAGGCGGGCATCGAGCGCGACCTGGTCGTTGCGGCTCCGCCCCGTGTGCAATTTTCCGCCGAGCGGGCCGATCAGTTCGGTCAGCCGGCGCTCGATCGCCATATGAATGTCTTCGTCGGTCGGCAGGAAGCGAAACCGGTCGCGATCCAATTCGTGCTGCACGAGTTGCAGACCGCGAACGATCGTCGCGGTCTCGCGCCGGGTGAGCACCCCGGCCTTCGCCAACGTCCGGCAATGGGCGATACTCCCCCGGATATCGTGCGCGTAGAGCCGCCGGTCGACGGCGACGGACCTCGAAAACGCCTCGACCAACCGATCGGTCGGCTCCTCGAATCGTCCCGCCCAGGCCTTGGCGGCCGGATTTTTCCCCGCGCGTGCCCGCTTTGCTGAGGCCATCAGGACCGTGCTTTCTTTCGCTGCGCCCGGATCTTCAACCGCAACCCGTTCAGCCGAATGAAGCCTTCGGCGTCTTTCTGGTTATACACTTCGTCTTCTTCGAACGTCGCGATGTCCAGGCGGTAGAGCGAGTTCTTGGACTTCCGCCCGGCCAGCGTGCAGCTACCCTTGTACAACTTTACCCGCGCGGTGCCCGTCACATCCTTCTGCGCTTCGTCGATCGCCGTCTGGATCATCTCCCGTTCGGGGCTGAACCAGTAGCCGTTGTAAATCAAGTCAGCGAAGCGCGGGATCAGGCTGTCGCGGAAGTGCAGCACCTCGCGATCCATCGTGAGGGATTCGAGACCGCGATGCGCGACATGGAGGATCGTGCCGCCCGGCGTTTCGTAGACGCCCCGGGACTTCATACCGACGTAGCGGTTCTCGACCAGATCGACCCGTCCGATGCCGTGCGCGCCGCCGAGTTTATTGAGATGCGCCAGCAGCTTCGCCGGGCTCATCTTCTTCCCATCGACCGCCACCGGATTGCCTTGTTCGTAATCGATTTCGACTTCGAGCGGTTTGTCGGGCGCGTCTTCCGGCGCCACGGTCATCTGGAAGATTTCGTTCGGCGGAGACTCCCACGGATCTTCCAGAATCCCGCCCTCGTAGCTGACGTGGAAGAGATTCAAGTCCATGCTGTAGGGTTTCGCCTTGGTGGCCGTCACCGGGATGCCGTGCCGCTCCGCATACTCGATGCATTCCCGCCGCGACCGCAACGTCCACTCCCGCCAGGGCGCGATGATCTTGAGCCCGGGCGCCAGCGCCGTATAGGTCAACTCGAACCGGACCTGGTCGTTCCCTTTTCCGGTGGCGCCGTGCGACACCGCGTCCGCCCCTTCCTTCAACGCGATCTCCGCCTGCCGCCGCGCGATGAGTGGCCGGGCGATCGAGGTACCCAGCAGGTAGCACCCCTCGTACATAGCGTTGCCGCGCAGCATCGGAAACACATAGTCCTTCACAAAGGTCTCACGCAGATCTTCGACGTACACCTTCTTTACGCCGAGCTTCTGCGCCTTGGCCTTGATGGCCTGGAGATCCTCGCCCTGCCCCAGATCGGCGCAGAACGCGATCACCTCCGCATCGTAGGTTTCCTGCAGCCACTTGAGAATGACGGAGGTGTCGAGCCCGCCCGAGTAGGCCAGTACGATCTTCTTGATGGATTTCGGTTTCATGATGAACGGTTATGCCCTGCCTTTCTTCCGAGTCAGCAACTGCACCAGAATCGCTTTCTGCATATGGAGCCGGTTTTCAGCCTGATCGATGATGACCGACTGCGGACCGTCCAGCACCTCGGCCGTGATTTCCTCACCGCGATGGGCCGGGAGGCAATGCATGACGATGGCGTCGGCTTTGGCCCGTTGCAACAACCGGCCGTTCAACTGATAGGGCGACAACGCGCGTAACCGCCGGGCTTGCTCTCGTTCGCGCCCCATACTGATCCACACGTCCGTGTAGACGACGTCGGCTTCCTTGACCGCGACCTGCGGATCTACGCCCACTTCGATTTCGCCGCCGGTCCGGGCCGCGTCCACACGCGCCCGATCCAATACCTGTTGATCCGGCTGGTAGCCGGCGGGACAGCCGAGAGCGATACGCATCCCGACCTTGGCTGCCGCTTCGATGAGCGAGTTGGCGACATTGTTGCCATCGCCGACATAGGCGAGTTTCACGCCTTTGAAGCGGCCCTTCTTTTCCTGAATCGTCATCAGGTCGGAGAGGGCCTGACAGGGATGGCTGAGGTCGGTCAATCCGTTGATCACCGGCATCGTCGCTTCCTGCGCCCACTCCTGCACGACACTGTGGTCGTATGTGCGGATCACGATACCGTCGAGATACCGGGACAGCACCCGGGCCGTGTCCGCGACACTCTCGCCCCGCGACAGCTGAATTTCCCCCATCGGGAGGACGATCGCGTGGCCGCCCAACTGGTTCATTCCGGCTTCGAACGACACGCGGGTTCTGGTCGAGGGCTTTTGAAACAGCAGCCCCAGGGTCTTGCCCTTCAACAGCGGATGGGGTGTACCGCGCCGCTGTTTCGCCTTGAGCGCCGTCGCCAGTCGCAGCAATTCCTCGATCTGAGCGCTCGGCATGGCCGCGACATCCAGCAGATCTTTCTCGAAGAAGAATCCCCGAGTCTTCGACGTGCGTCTCCCTGCCATGTCAGTGATGGGTATCCTTCTCGGCGATAGTCCGCTGATTGAAGATGGCCGACAGTGTGTCCATGACGCGGTCGATCTCCCGCTGACTGATGATCAACGGCGGCACGAACCGCAACACCCGCTCGCTGGTCGCGTTGACCAGCACGCCGCGAGAGAGACAATCGGAAACGATGGCCTTCGCGTCGGTGTCCAGTTCCATGCCCTGCAACAACCCTAGACCGCGCACGTCCCGGACCACCCGATGGCGGTCTTTGCAGTCGGCAAGGCTCTTGGCGAGGTACTCGCCCATGCGCCGCGCCTGGTCGAGTACCCGGCCTTCGATCAACACCTTGCACACCGCCAGTCCCGCCGCGCAAGCCAGGGGATTGCCGCCGAAGGTGGACGCATGCGAGCCGGCGGTGAACACCGCCGCCACCGACTCCTTGGCCAAGCAGGCCCCGATCGGCATGCCGCCGCCGAGCCCCTTGGCCAATGTCATGATGTCCGGCTCCACACCCAACTGTTCATACGCGAAGAGCGTTCCCGTCCGTCCCATGCCCGTCTGGACTTCGTCGAAGATCAGGAGAATGTCGCGCTGCGTGCAGAATTCGCGCAGGTTCTTCAGATAGGTCTGATCCGCCACGTGGACGCCGCCTTCACCTTGGATCGGCTCCAGCATGATCGCGACCGTTTTCTCACTGACGAGACTTTCGATCGCGGCAAAATCGTTGAAGGGAGCGTACACAAACCCCGGCACTAACGGTTCGAATCCCTTCTGGACTTTTTCCTGGCCGGTCGCGGTGATCGTGGCCATCGTCCTGCCGTGGAAGGAATTCTTCATCGTGATGATCTCGTACCGTCCGGCGCCATGTTTCTCGTGGCCATAGCGCCGCGCGAGCTTGATTGCCGCTTCGTTGGCTTCCGCGCCGCTGTTGCAGAAAAAGACCCGGTCGGCAAACGAATGGTCAACCAACATCTGCGCCAGTTTGACCTGAGGCTCGGTGTAATAGAGATTCGAGACGTGAATCAGCTGCGCCGCCTGCCGTTGAATGGCCTGCACGAGGTCGGGATGACCATGTCCCAGAATGTTGACCGCGATACCACCGACAAAATCGATGTACTCGCGCCCTTCCATGTCGTAAACCTTGGCCCCGCGTCCCCGCACGATCGAGATCGGCTGGCGCGCATAGGTCTGCATCAAATACTTGGCGGCACCGTCTTTCAGTTCTTCAGTGGGCATGGTGATCCTATCCTATGAGAAAGAAAGGGAAGTTAGCACAGGGCCCGAGTGAAAGCAACCAGCGACTGGGACACGATGCGGCTCTGGAAGCGGAGGACGGATCGTGCGAATCGCACCCTCAGGACGGGACGTATTTCTCCTTGAATGACAGTCCCCAGCATCGTGCCGTTCCCAAGTGTGGTAAGCTCCGCACCCATGAGAGTCTGCAATCACTGCCAGCAGCACAATACGGACGACGCCAATTTTTGCGGCCAGTGCGGCCAGTCATTACCGTCGGCCGACACCCAGGCCGCAGCTGCTCCTGTTGCGGAAGACGTGACCTCTGCCGCTCCGCGCGTTGCCACCATGCCGGACCAAGAATTGTGGCGACAGTTCATCGGGCCGAACGCCGACAAATACCTCGAACAGTTTAAGAAATTCGCGACGCCGGACGGACAGCCCCGGTTTGCGCTCAGCTGGAACTGGCCGGCGTTTCTCTTCATTTCCTTTCTCTGGTTTCTCTATCGAAAGATGTACCTGCACGCCTTCGTCTATGCAATCGGACCGATTACCTCAAGCTATCTGACAGGCGACATGACGGTCAGTATGGTCTGGAGCGTGATGGCGGGTGCTACCGCCAATTATCTGTACTACTGGCATTGCCGGGAAGAGATTGCGGAGATAAAAAAAGCGGGGCGCATGAATCCGGCCGCGCAGGATGCCGCACTGAAAGAAGCCGGCGGCGTGCAGCCTTATGTGATCTACGTCGGTATCGCTCTGTACATTCTCGCCTTGGCCGGGCTGGCGAAGATGGTCGAGGAAGGGATGCCGGAAGGCGGCCCGAGCCCGACGAAGCCCTCCAAGCCGGTCTCAACAGTGTCGGCCTAGTCCGTCCCTGAGTCCATCCATAGGTCGAGCGGCATGCATGGTCATTGCCTGGTCCGTTGCCAGTGGATCCAGGCCTGAAACCACTGGAAGTCCTGTTCGTAGGCGGCCCCGCCAGCGTCGGTCGCTTCCTGGCGCTGCTCCAGCTGGGTATACGTCCGCGGCCAGTTTTTCTGCCACCAAGATTTGAGCTCGTCGGGAGGATAGGCCTGGCCGTTGGGCTGGACAATCCCGGCGGCTGCGCAGACCGGCGCAACTAGCGGCCAGTACCGATCCTTGCCCAGACCAAGGCTGCGGAAATGTTCCCGTAAGAGAAAAACCACCCAGAGTTCGGCGCTGTGTTTCTTATTATGTTTGAACGGCTGGGTTTGACGGAGAGGAACCGGATCGAATGCTTTGACGATCGAGGTATAGTCAGGTCCGCCGTACGTGCCGGCGGATTCGGCGATCCCCTCGATGATGCCGGACAGCTCCAGTTCTGCAACCGGCGAGGGGCTGATGCGCTGGCCCGGCGAGATTTCCGACAGGGGACTCGGCGTGGTCAGCAGTTCGATCAACGGCTTGAGTTCCCGGAGTCGAGCCGCCGCCGCTTTGAGAATCTGTTCGGACTCCAGCCAGTAGTCGGGATCGTTCTTGGTCAATCGTTCCCGTCCCGGCGGAGGCAGCACGGTCGGAACCCAATAGCGCATGAGAACGAACAAGATGTAGTCGGCCTGCCCCCCGGCCAGAACGATCCGATCGAACACCCGCCCCGCATGGACGGATGTGAAGAACGCCTGGGCCCGATCGAGTACGGCCAGGCGGTCGGCCATGCCGCACCACCAGGCTTCCAGCGCGGGCCAATTCATGTCGGAAGCCGTCGTCATCGGTCAGTTCGACTCCGTCGTAGAAAAATGGGCGCATGGTACTGCCGCCCCGGAATGAAAGCAACGGCTTGACTTGCCGGAGCGATCCAGTATTCTTGGGCAGATTTCGGCACTCACGGGAGGAAGGAGATCGGCATGGCTCGCTTGGTCCTACTGCGTCACGGCGAATCGCAATGGAATCTCGAAAATCGGTTTACCGGCTGGGTGGATGTGCCGCTCTCTCCACGCGGTGTGCAAGAAGCGAAGAACGCGGGAGACAAGCTCCGTGGTTTCACGTTCAATCGCGCGTTCACATCCGTCCTGACGCGGGCGAACGAAACGCTGCGGCTGGCGTTGGAAGCCATCGGACAAACGACGATTCCGATCGAGAAGGATAAGGCTCTGAACGAGCGCATGTACGGAGAACTGCAAGGGCTGAATAAAGCCGAGACGGCCAAGAAATACGGCGATGATCAGGTAAAAATCTGGCGCCGCAGCTACGACGTCCGGCCTCCCGGCGGCGAAAGCCTCAAGGACACGGCCGAGCGGGTGTTGCCGTATTACGAGAGCAAGATCAAACCGTATCTCCTGCAAGACGAAACGATTCTGATTGCGGCGCACGGCAACAGCCTGCGCGCCCTGGTGATGGAACTGGAGCAGCTGTCGCGGGAACAAGTCCTGGAGCTGAATATTCCCACCGGCGCCCCGCTCTTATATGAGCTCGACAAGGCCGGGAAGGTGATCTCACACCGGTACCTCTGACACAGGATGCGTCTGGCGGGCGATTACCGGACGTCGTCGAGCAGCCGGGCATACTCGTCGACCGGCGCATAATCGATCAACAAGACCAGCAACTTCTGCCGATCGTCCGGCGAAACCGCCTGCTGATCCTCCAGCAGGGTGGCCGCCTCGGCACTGAGCGCCATCGGACTCAACCGATCATCCATCATTTTCGTGTAGTATTCCCGCCGCTCTTCCAACTCCGGACGGTAGGCATCCCACGACTCCAGCCCGAACGTGGCCGGAGTCCATTTCGACGTCACGAACTCGTACAGCACGCTGCCGATCAAGGCCCGGTATTTTTGCAGAATATGCGCATCGACCGCGGCCAGAATCCAATACAAATTTAACGACAGGATTTCCCGTGCGACCTGTCGCGCCTGCTGTTCGGTCGCCTCAATGCCGTACTCCTGGATCTGGGCAACACTGATCGGCTTCGGCAGAGTCTTGAAGAGAGCGGTGGCCGCGTCTTTTGGCGTCATGGCAGCAACTCCTTAGCCTCGAGAAAACTCCGGCGGCGAGAGAGCATACTGTACCCGCAATTCAACACTCAAGCGGCTTGTTGGAAGGGAACGGCTGTGCTAGATTCCGCCGTCATGAAGACTCGCACTACATTGCATTCGGTTGCCGCCCTCGTGCTGACATGTCTCGCACTCCTGCTTCCGCCGTTGACTGCCGACCCCGTACGTGCGGATGACGGCAAGTGGGGCTTCGGCTCGGATCTGGGCCTCACGACCGGCACCGTGAACAACACCGTCTTCACGCTGGGCTTCAACGCCGACTACTATCTCGATCGGAACTTTTCTATCGGTCCGATGATGCAGATCACCCCGACCGGGGATCTCTTTCAGATCTCCTTCGCCGGAGTCGCGAAGTATCACTTCCGGCTCGACAGCGGCATCAACATCGTGCCGTTCACCGGCCTCGGCCTGATCCACGCCGATCTGGACCGCGGGACCAGCACAGGACGTATCGATCGCAACGACACCAGTTGGTACATTCCCATCGGCCTATCGATCGAGTATCAAGCGACTCGCAACATCGCGCTCGCGTCGACGCTGATCGTCAACCTCCACGACATCAATCTCCAACCGTCCTTGCCTGAAAAAGACCGCACGAGCATCGCACTGATGTTCGGATTCCGCTGGGCTCCATAGCCAATCCGCCGACGGCTTTCATGCCCGCACGCAGATCTTCTCTTTGGTATATTCGATCTTCCGGAGAGATGTTGGCCGCCGCCCTACGGGCTAGGCCGCTTTGGCCGGTTGCCAGCGTAGTCCGACATTAAGCAGTTCCTGCAGCAGATCCTTGTAACTGTAGTCGGCTTTTTCCGCGGAATCCGCAAAGTCTTCGTCGTGCGCGATCTGCGGATTCGGATTGGCCTCAAGTACGAAGAGCGTTCCCTCGGCATCCATGCGCAGGTCGATTCGCGCATAGCCGCTGAGCCCCAGCGCGCGGTAGACCCGCTTGGCGAGATGCTGGATTTCTTCGGCTTTGCCCGGCGGAAGATTCTTCGCCTCCCCGGACGTGATGCCATACTTCTCCTGATACTTCCGGCTCCACTTGACGCGCGCGGTCGCGATCCGTCTGGCATCGTCCGGAAGCTTGTCCATGATGAGTTCCCAGACCGGCAGGGCTTGCAAATGCCCGTTGCCCATGACGCCCACGTAAAATTCACGCCCTTCGATATAGCGTTCGATGAGTGCGCCAGTACCGACATGGGTGTGGATGAACTCCACTCGTTCCCGCAGCTTGTCGTCGTCCTCCACGATTGAGGCCTGGGAAATCCCCAGAGACGCTTCCTCCGTCACGGATTTTACAATCAGCGGGAATTCGAGATTCTTGGGTCTCCGCACGGTGCGCCCTTGCGGAACAACGAGAAAGTCGGGATAGGGAATGCGGTGAAAGGACAACACCTTTTTCGTCAACGCCTTGTCCCGGGCCAGCATCAGACCGCGAGGATTGCACCCGGTATACGGCACGTGCAGCAATTCGAGATACGAGACAACATTCTGGTCGTAGACGGCAACGCCGTCGAACTCTTCGAGCAGGTTGAAGGCGATATGCGGGCGCCACTCTTCGATCGCGGTACGCATGACGCCCAGATCGCTCCTGACCCCGAGCGGCCGCACGTCGTGGCCCAGCTTCCGGAGGGTCGAGACCACATCCCATTCAGTCTTCCACTCGACCGCCTTGAGATCCTCGCCGGTCAGTTGATCCGGCGGGACAAGGTCTTCATGCATGAGCACGAGGATCCGGAGTCGCCTCATAACGCCACCCGATGCCGTCCGCTACGGAGATAATTCATCGTGTGCACGGTGAGGAGGATGGTGAAGTCGAGCTTCGCTTGCTCCTCGGCGACGGGCACTCGCAGATCCAACTGACGGCAACGCTGGATCATGGCTTCCAACACCTGATCGATGGTGTACTGATACTCGCCGGTCCAACTGGCCACTTTGCGGCGCACTTCCCGGCGAAACCGGTTGAGGAAGGTCGCGGCCTTGGGTCGGGCAGCCTGGCTGGGACCTTCCGAAAACAGCCGTTTGAGGTCGGGGTCGTAGAGCGACGACCGCTCAACGCCGTAGTGGCTGCGCTTATGCTCGTAATGTTCCCGTAGCGTTTTGCTCAGACTCGGCAACGGATCGATTTCTTCCCTGGTCGTCACTTTTGGAAACGCCCCCGCCAACTCCTGCATAAGCCCGTCGACGTAGATCAACTTTTTGAGCACGGGCCAGCCACGATACCGTTCCCGCCAGAGTGAATCCGGCGTTAGCCACACGGCAAACGTCTCCGCAAAGTCTTCGTCTGGATGACTCTGGGCGTACCAGACATCCAAGTGGCGAACGAAACTTCGACTATACGGACGCGGCGTGTAGTATTTGGGGTACGTCTGAGAGGATTTTCCAAAGATGGCCTGCCGCCTCCGGCGACGGCGAATGCCGTACGCATTCTCGATGGCGTGGCCCGCTTCATGCCTCAGAATCCGCAAGCACCAGTCCGGCGTCCCACCCTCGACTTCGAGCATCTGGGCTAATTCCAGTTTCGCCAGCCGCGGATGCGCGAGATAGAACGGGATCGCGATTCCGGGCACGCCGTCAGGTGTAAACCATTCGTTCGAAAGCCAGTAGTGCGGGCGAAACAGCAGGCGCTTCGCCTCCAGCTCACGATCCAGCTCTGCAATCGGCCCTTCAAGAAAGCTGCCTTTGATGTCGAGGTTGAGCTCGCACATCGGCAGGTCCAACAGTCTGTCGTCGGACCAACCAACCCACTCGGGCTCTGCATGAGCGGATGTACTGTGTGCGGCACTTTCTGCGGACATGTGATGCATCGCGGACGATAGTGAGGTTGCTACGAATATGTCGTCGAATGGCTCGCGATTCTTAAGAAACTATAGCATTCATCGAAAAATCTGCCGGATGCCAGCTCAATCGCACGCGGGAAGGTACGGGAAGCGGAGAAATTTTGTCGCAATGGTACAAGAATGAACTGTCCGGGAGGACAACGGGGCTGGGTTACCGGATAGACGGCAATCGGGACACCACGAGCGGCGCAGCGGACCAGATGTGCCGGATTACGGATTCGACATAGGCCCGAGCTTCTTCCGGGTTGTGTTCCCACTGCGGCATCACTTCGTGGAGATCCCATACCGGCTCGTCGCGGCCGAAGCAGATCTGATTGAATAAGGGGACCAGCCGGCCCGACATCCGATGAATCGCATCGCGATGATCCCACCCCATGGCAATCACATGCTCGGCCTCGTTAAGCATGGCTTGTGTCACACGCCGAGGAGCGTGTCCGACTGGATTGACTCCCCTCTCGTGTAGCTGGTCTCGGACAAACGGATGCAGTGGCTGGGGCTTTGCAGCAATCCCTGCGGACTCGATTCTGTAGGGCCCCGACATGTCCGCCCGCGCTTTCAGTGCATACTCCGCCGTCACGCTCCTGAACACGTTGCCGGTACAGACAAACAGAATCGTCGGAACCTCGCGAGTCTTCGCCATAGCTGACTCTTCATCCCATCGACAGCCGCGCAATTACGCGGGTACAATCGTACCATGCCGCAACTTCCACTCCACCCATCGCCCCCGCACAAGTTAGACGAGGAGACGGAGAAACTCCAGACCCGGCTCTGTCGGCTCGTCGGACAGGCGATCGCCGACTACTGCCTCATTGAAGAGGGCGACAAGGTAATGGTGTGCCTCTCCGGCGGGAAAGACAGCTACGGACTACTGGATATTCTGCTGGTCCTGCAGCAGCGGGCACCGATTCACTTCGATGTGATCGCAGTCAATTTGGACCAAAAGCAGCCTGGCTTTCCCGCACACGTGCTGCCCGACTATTTGACTCAGCGCGGGATCCCGTTTCACATCGAAGCACGGGATACCTACTCGATCGTGAAACGTTTGATTCCCGAAGGTCAGACGACCTGTTCGCTGTGTTCCCGCCTCCGCCGCGGCCATCTCTACCGCATCGCTTCCGAACTGGGCGCCACGAAAATTGCGCTCGGCCATCATCGGGACGATATCAATGAAACGCTCTTTCTCAACCTGCTCTATACGGGAAAGCTCAAGGCCATGCCGCCCAAACTCCGTTCCAAGGACGGTCGGCACCTGGTGATTCGACCGTTGGCGTTTGTGAAGGAATTCGACCTCGCCCGTTACGCAGAACTGCGGGGCTTCCCTATCATCCCTTGCGATCTTTGCGGGTCTCAAGAAGACTTGAAGCGGAAGGACGTGAAGCGTTTCTTATCACAGTGGGAAGCTCAAACCCCAGGATGCCTGGACAGCATCGCCGCCGCGATCAGCAATGTCGCTCCGGCGCTGCTGATGGATCAACGCTTATTCGACTTCCGGAATTTACAGGCTGCCCCCGCCCCTTCAGACGGGGGCGACGAGTGGTTGGACGCCGAAGAACACGCCCTGCCGTAAATCCTGGACATCCGACCGATGAGCGAGATGCCATACCATGACGACAGCCGACGGTTTGAAGCTCCGCTCTGGCCGATCGGGTTAGCGGTCGCGATCATCCTGGCTGCTCCGCTGGCTCTCTATTCCGTCTCGCCTCCGGGGCCCCTTCGAGCCGGAGATACGATTTTCTCCGAGGGGCAACAACGAGTCATTCGCACCGCTTCGTCCGGGATGTCTCAGGACACCACCGATCCTAGCTGCCTTCTTGACCCCAGTAATCCGCTTATCATCTTGCAATCACCAGTCGAGCGATCTGACGGAGCCATTCTGGCCACAGTACAAAGCAGTCCTGCCGCAGAATGGCCCTTCTGCGCGCCTCATACGGAGGTGATTATCAAACCGATCCAGATGTATCAGAAACCGGATCTGTGGGCGGGTGCTATGTCGTGGCTGAGGGGTCTATTGGCTCGACAATGACGCCGCGATCCGACACCCCTATGGCTTCAGCTTCGCCACGAATTGCTTTCGGAACTTGCTCACCTTCGGACCGACGACGAACTGACAGTACCCTTGTAGCGGATTTCTGGCAAAGTATTCTTGGTGGTATCGTTCTGCTTCATACCAGGTTGATGCCGCCACCACTTCCGTTACGATCGGGTTGGGATAGAGCTTGTCAGCCGTCATCGAGGCTTTGACAGCCTCTGCAATCTGCTGTTGCTCTGGCGAGTGATAAAAAATGGCGGACCGGTATTGCGTCCCGATGTCGTTGCCCTGCCGGTTGAGTGTCGTCGGATCGTGAATCACGAAAAAAATTTCCAGCAGTTCTCGATAAGACACAACGGCCGGGTCGAACGTGATTCGTACCGCTTCCGCGTGGCCCGTACGTCCGCTGCAGACCGATTCATAGGAGGGGTGTTCCGTCGCCCCTCCGATATAACCAGACTCGACGGAAGTCACGCCCTTCACTTGGTCAAACACGGCCTCCAAACACCAAAAGCACCCCCCCGCCAGTGTCGCCATTTCCGATCCGGCCGTCATAGGCAGACCATCCTTTGCGAAGTTCTCGGAGATGCATCGAGAGGGATGTGCATATTGTTGATTCCTCGACGGCCGGGAGGCTATTCGTCTTCTTCCTCTTCGATATCCTCAATTCCTTCGTAGCTCATCTCGGAAAATGATGCCGTGGCTTTTTCGCAGGCAGTCTCTACCATTTCCTCTGCATCTTCAGCTGAATCGGCAGTCACAAGAAACTTGACCGTAATCGCATACCGTTGCTCCACTCCGCACTCCTTTCAATGCTGCTCTGTTGAGGCAATGCCCTGTTCGCTAATAAGGCCGATAAATTGAACCCGCGTGTAAACTTGTCACGGTACTTTGTGACAGGAGGAGGGAACGTGTCAATTAGTAGTCCCCCTCATAGGGCACTGCCGCCACGAAAGGGGATGAGCCAATTGATGGAGAGCCTTTGTCGTGCAGTCGAGAGGGAAGGAACCCGACAGAGAGAGGTCTACAGGGGTCGTTCTTTTTCGAGTTTCGTGATGAGTGCTCGAATCTTCGCCTGTTCTTCGGGCCTGACGCGGGTAAAAGCCAGACCAAACGTGTTACCGTCAACCCAACGAACCGACGCTTCATCAATCATGATCGGCCAATCAAGATCGGGAATATGCAGGCGGCATTCGAAGCGGCCGCCCGGTTGAACCAAGATTTCGCTTTCGATTTTGCATCCACCGAGAGAAAGATCCAGCGTCTTTCCGCTCCATTCATCCCGGCTGCCTGAAAATGTACTCCGAAACTGCGTCGTGAAACGGGGCTGGATGCGACGTTCATCAGCCGATGCGGGGCGAACCGTCTTCTCAGAAGCGGTACTACCAGCTTTCAGAAGCGACGCCATTTTTTTCACGGCAGGAAGCGCCACACCGTCACCTCCGCTGTTCCTGCAAGTCCCCCGACAAGGACCGAGCCCGGAGGGCTATCCGCACCCCGGGCTCCAGCCAATGACCCCACACCCGAGCTTCGAACCTACTTGGTCTGAAGCAACATATGTCCACGCCGGTTCTGCTGATAGCAAGACTCAGCACGATCGAAGCAAAACGGCTGTTCTTTCCCATACGAAACCGTCGCGACTTGCTTCGGGCTCACTCCGGTCTCGAGTAGATAGTGTTTCGCGGCCTTCGCGCGCTTTTCACCGAGGACCATGTTGTAGTCCGTCGTACCACGCTCGTCACAATGACCTTCGATCTTCATCACGGCGCCCGGATGCTCTTTCAACCAGCTCGCATCACGATTCAGCGCCTCCATGCCAGCATCGGAAACGGTCCACTGGTCATACCCGAAAAAAACGTCTTGAAGTCCGGCCTCGATAGCCGCCTTTTCTTCCTTGGTCAATTCCGCCCGACGCTTGATGTTCAACTCATTGGGGCCTAACGACGCCCGAAAGCCGTTCTGCGCCAATCGTTCCTCAGAAGGGTTCTGTGAAAACCCACTGAGTTCACCCGACGACATTCCTCTGTTGGCCATACCAGGGAAGTTGGGGTTCACCCCTTCACCGTTCCAATCGTTTGCTCCAGACTGACCTGATTTATGACTATTCGTAGCTGCGGAGGAAGAGGTGTCGCCATCAGACTGAAGCCACTTCATGCCGCACCCTTGGCTCACGATCATCATTACTCCCAACATCACCACGATCCCACTCGATACTAATCTTGCCCTCATTTGTCTCTCCCTTAATTAAGAAAGCCTATCTCGACACTGTTGTCGGCTCCTCGAACCAGCTGAATTCGCAGAAACTCAACAGCGTGATTCTGGTTTTGCTTCCTTGCATTCCGACAACCGAAGCAATGTGTTAGCTCAACTATAGCACCAGACTGAAAATTGTCTGGCTCACAGCACCAAGACCTCCATCTAGCCTGCGCGAAACCAAAAAAACTAAAAGAATTCCAATATGTTAGAGTGCGCATTCGGCGCAATGCTCGAATCGAATTCGTGAATATTCTCGTGGAGATGCTCGAACGGAAAGGTCAGGAACTTAACTGGCTAGATATAGGCAATGAGAGGTCATTTGCCTACTCTCTACTGGAACCAAACAGGCGAACAACACGTCGTAGGCGCTAGGTCCGATACGCTTTACGATCAGACCATCGCTCCGGTCGCATGAGCGCACCCAAGCCAGCCACGGCACAGATCAATGCTAGCATCCCAAGACCAACCGCGAGAAGAAAACCGGCTCGCACATCATGTAGGACAGGCGTCATGAGAACCCCCTTTCCTAGCTAGAACTACCCGCTCTGCCACCCACAGCGACAGATCCAAGCGTGCATTGGATCAGCCTTCTCGAGTATCCGCCCGCAACATGGACAGGACCGGATCCAGCGATATCTCACCACTGATTTTATCCCAACAAACCGCTTCCCGTTCCGTCTCTCTTGTCGGCATGTTCCCGTCATAAGAGAAGCCTCGGCGTCTGTTGTTAAACAGGATAGGCCCTTCCATCTTGGAAATCTATGCCGCTTTGGAGGGAGACGGAACTGAGCCACTAAGAGCGAGGAAGAGGTGGTGGACTTGGAATTGAAGTGGTTTCAACAGCTTGGACGGCGTGGAGCAAAACTGGTGCGCCCGGCAGGAATTGAACCTGCGACCTACGGGTTCGAAGCCCGGCGCTCTATCCAACTGAGCTACGGGCGCACGGGGACATTTCAAGCATTTCGGCTGGAGCCTGTCAAGGATGCGGGTCTCAGAATTCCAAAATGACCAACCATCTGCGGATTGCACCGCTTATAGACAGGACACGATGGAGTCCACGATCTGCGTGATCGTTCGCTCCTCCGTCGATACAGTATGATCGGCAGCTGATTGATACTTGGGCGTTCGTTCGGCTAGGACTTCTTCGATTTCTTCGACGAACGATTTGGTTCCAGTGAGAGACGGGCGTTGATTGTCCCGTCCTATGCGCGAAGCGATGGTCCCTACCGAAGCCGTCAACCAAAATACTGTTCCGGTCTTCTTGAGACACTCCACATTCTGTGGACGGAGAATCGCTCCCCCGCCGGTATCGATGACCAACCCGTCCTGCAAGGAGAAATCCTGACATACGGCAGATTCCAGATCCCGGAAATGCTCCCACCCGTGTTGTGCAACGATTTCAGGAATCGTCCGGCCAGCCCGTCGAACGATTTCCACATCAGTCGAAACCAGCCGACGTCCAAGACGCGCGGCAAGCACGTTACCGACCGTACTTTTTCCAGTTCCTCGGTATCCGATCAACACGATATTCATCGGAACCGAGACTCCAACACCGTCCGCATGACATCGGCCGGAGCCGTCTGTTTGGTCCACAATTCGAACTGTGCGACCGCCTGATACAGAAACATTTCCAGCCCCGGAATCGTCCTACAACCCGCATGTCGGGCATCCTTCAGCAAACGCGTCTCGCGGGGGTTGTAAACGATGTCCATCACGGCCACATCACGATGTAACAGATGTGCCGGAACGCAACTGGCGTCCGTCTTTGGCGACATCCCGATCGGTGTGCAATGGACCAGTACTTGCGACTCCGGAAGAACTCGCGCAAGGGCGGAATCCTCCAGATGCATGTCGAGCACGGTGAGGCTGGTTTTCTCGCGAAGGTCGGTAGCCAGTTGCGACCGCTCCCGATCATCCACTCCCAGCAACGTCAGCCCCACAAGCCCCGGTTCACCTGCCAGCGCAAACGCAATGGCACGAGCGGCGCCTCCCGATCCCAACATCACCACCCGCTTACCCGCAAGCACCCCGATCCCTTCGCGCAACGCGCGCAGTGCCCCCGTGGCATCGGTGTTGTAACCGGTCAGTTTGCCGTTTTCAGCGACGATGGTATTGATTGCCCCGATATGACGAGCCGTTGCGTCGATGTCATCCAGAAACGGCATCGCGGACACCTTATGGGGGATGGTCACGCTCGCGCCGCGAAAGCCGCCCAACGCCTGCAGCCCTTTGATGGCATCGCCGATGGCCTCGACACGAAAGGCCAGGTAGACCAGATTCACACCGAGTTTACGAAACGCGGCGTTGTGAATCGCCGGAGAGAGGGAGTGTTCGACTGGATTGCCGATAACCCCACAAAACCCTGTATGTGCGTCAATTTCCATCATGCCTTCGTAACCCCACTCGACTCAGCTCTCCAACAAACCACGATCACCAGACAGTCATCCCGCCGTCAATCGTATAGGTGCCCCCCGTGACCCAGGCCGCCTCATCGGAGGCAAGATAGAGGACCATGTTCGCCACTTCCTCGGGCTGTCCTGGTCGCCGGATCGGATAATGATTGAGGATCGGATCCAATTGCTCGGGATTGGCCATCAATGGTGCCGCCATCGGAGTAGCTACGAGCCCCGGGTTGACCACGTTGCATCGGATCCCGTCTTTGGCATAATCGATCGCAATCGCCCGGGTCAACGCATCGAGCGCTCCCTTCGAGGCCGCATAGGCCGGCAACATCGGGATTCCCACAAGACTGGCAATCGAGGAGATATTGACGATCGCGCCGCCCCCCTGCTTCAACATGGCGGGAACCACGGCGCGCGTCATCCGAAAGACTCCGGTCAAATTCACATCGAGCACGCGCGCCCACGTCGCATCATCGGTCTCGTGAATCCGTTTCCCGAACTCTCCGATCCCGGCATTGTTCACAAGGATGTCGATTCGCTTGAACCGGCTCAAGGCCTGATCGACTACCGCATCAATGTGCGTCTGGTCCGTGACCGATCCGGCAACGGCCAGAGCAACACCATTGACCCCGGCGGCCACACGATCCAGTTCGTCCTTTCGCCGGCCCGTAATCACCACCGTCGCACCTTCGCGCGCGAACACGTTGGCCACCGCCTCGCCGATCCCGGCATTGCCACCGGTAACTACGGCGACCTTGCCGACCAGTCGATTCATGTCGTGGATTCCTCTTCGCCGCTGTCCGTATCGCGAGACAAGGCCTCTTCGGCTAACTCCCGTTCTTGTCCTGACGTTAACAGTCCCGGCTCCACCTTTCGTGCCACCGTGATGAAGCCGGAATGTGCGACCATACGATGATCGGGACGAACGCTACGGCCTTGTACCGACCAGGTACGCAGCAACGATTCGAACGTCTGAATCAGGCCGAATACCGTGGCTTGCTCAAGCGCGGCCACGGTTTGGATCACTTGAGGTACTGTCGGAACAAAGCTCAGATAGATCCCGCCGGACCGAAGCGCCTTGGCTGCATGGGGCACGACTTGCCACGGCTCCGGCAAATCCAGCACGACGCGATCGAACGCCACGCCGTCATCCAGCAAATCGATACCTTCATAGGCGTTCTTTCGCAGGGACACCAGGTTCGGCACCGGTCCCATGAATCGATCGATATTCGTCAAGGCCGTACGGGCGAATTCCTCCCGCATCTCATAGGTCACGACTATCCCGCGCGGCCCGACCGCACGAAGCAATGCCATGGTCAATGCCCCGGACCCGGTGCCGGCTTCGAATACGCGTGCTCCCGGATGGACATCGGCCCACATGGGGATGAGCGCGAGATCCTTGGGATAGAGCACTTGGGCGCCACGAGGCATTTTGAGGACGTAATCGCCGAATGTCGGCCGTAGCGCCAGCATCCGTTTACCGCCCGAGAGTGTCACGACCGTCCCGTCTGGGCGACCGATCATGTCGTCATGGGGAATTTTCTGTCCGCTGAAGTGGTAGGTCTCCCCGGCCTTGAGCGTCAAGGCGTATTGCCGCCCCTTTTTATCGACCAGGTGGATACGTTCGCCGTTAGTCAGTTGTGACATGGGGCGCCATTCTAGGTGGTTCATTCCGCCCTTTGCAACCAACCCAGCTTCCTTGACAGGGTAGGGAGCGGGCCGTAAGATCCTCTCGTCGATTCACCTGCTACCGCAACATCCGCGCATGGAGTTCGCAATGCGTGGTTTCATCCTTCCCCCGACGCAAGGTCGCTCCCTCCGAGCGGCGGCTATCCGGCTCGCGCTCGTAGTCGCAATCGTTATCGCAGCCATCACCGTTCAGCTGCCCCAAGCAACCGCCGGTCAGATTGTGTTTGCAACCTACGAGGGAGTCATCAACCCGGTCGCCGCCGAGTATTTCCACGACGCCCTGACCGCCGCGCAAACCGCCGGCGCCGAAGCGCTGATCTTTCAGATCGATACCCCCGGAGGCTTGGACACATCCATGCGCCTCATCGTGAAGGACATCTCGAGCGCGGCCATCCCTGTTATCGTCTACGTCGGGCCATCCGGCGGGCGCGCCGCCTCCGCAGGCGTCTTTATCACGCTTGCGGCACACGTCGCCGCCATGGCGCCGGGCACGAACATCGGCGCCGCGCATCCCGTCGCGATGGGAGGCGGCGAGATGGACAAGACGATGAAAGAAAAGCTGGAGAACGACGCGGTGGCGTACCTCAAAAGCCTCGCCGAGCAGCGGAACCGCAATGTCGGTTGGGCCGAAGATGCCGTGCGCAAGAGCGTGTCCGCCACGGAGCAAGAAGCCCTCAAGCTGAAACTGATTGATCTGGTCGCCGACGATCTTCCGTCACTCATCACGCAACTGCATGGCCGCAAAGTTTCCACGAGCCGTGGCAACATCACCCTGGCAACGGAACACATTCAAATCCAGGAATTCCCGATGGGGCTTCGCCTGGAATGGCTGAAGGCCCTCAGCGACCCCAACATCGCGTACCTACTCATGACCATCGGAACTGTGGGGTTATTGGCCGAGTTGTATAATCCCGGTGCGATTCTTCCGGGAATTGTCGGGGCGATCAGCTTGATCCTGGCGTTTTATTCCCTGCAATCACTGCCGGTGAATTACGCCGGCGTGCTGTTGCTGATCCTGGGTATTGTGTTTTTTATTCTTGAAGCCAGCATCACCAGTTACGGGCTCTTGGCCATTGGCGGGGTGACGGCAATGCTCATCGGCTCCCTCATGCTGATCAAGTCGGACGCCGAATTCTTTCAGATCTCTTGGAGCGTGATCATTCCGGTCATCATCACGACCGCGGCCGCCACGTTACTGATCGTCGGCATGGGTGTGAAGGCACTCGGTCGACGGCCGGAGACCGGACGGGAGAGTATGATCGGCACGATCGGCATTGCCAGAACACCGCTCCAGCCTAGCGGGCAACTTTCGATCCACGGCGAATTGTGGGACGCCGTCAGCGATCGCCCTATCGAACCTGGGGGGGCGGCGCAGGTGCTACGAGTCGAAGGATTGACCCTGTACGTCACTCCTCTCCTTCATAAGAAAGAGGTCTAATCATGTTGCTCAGCCCCATCGGACTGTTAGTACTCCTGCTGATCGTCGTATTCCTCGGGTTCAAGGTCCTCCCTGAATACGAGCGGGCCGTGATCTTTCGATGGGGACGGCTCGCCCGAGGGATCATCGGAGGCAACGGCCCCGGCGTGGTCATCATTCTTCCCTTGATTGACAAGATGGTTCGCGTAAGTCTCCGCACCGTTGCGATGGATGTGCCTCCTCAGGATGTCATCACAAAGGACAATGTGACGGTCAAGGTCAATGCCGTGATCTATTTCCGCGTCGTGGATGCGGAGCGCGCGATCATTCAGGTGGAAGACTATCTATATGCCACGTCCATGATGGCCCAGACGACGCTCCGGAGCGTGCTCGGGCAGAGTCAACTCGATGATCTGCTCGCCAAGCGGGAGCAGATCAATGCCGATCTCCAACGCATCATTGATCAACAGACCGAACCGTGGGGCGTCAAGGTCACCGCCGTGGAAGTGAAGAACGTGGACCTGCCGCAGGAAATGCAACGGGCCATTGCGCGACAGGCGGAGGCCGAGCGGGAACGCCGGGCAAAAGTCATCCATGCCGAAGGCGAGTACGAAGCCTCGCAGCGGCTTGCCGATGCCGCCAATGTGATCGGACAGAATCCGGCCGCGCTCCAACTGCGGTATCTGCAAACACTCGTGGAAATCGCCGCGGAAAAAAACTCGACGACGATCTTCCCGATCCCCATCGACACGCTGGCCCCATTCATCAAAGGACTCCGCACGAAAGAATGAGGCAGTTCGGTCGGCATGCGGTGTGAATCCTCCATAGTTGCCGCATTCCTGTCACAGCTCGCTTCAACAATTCTCATTAAGCGCCCCTAATCTTCCTGCAATATCTTCAGGATCTTCCGTACTCGTTCTCATCTTCAATCCAGCACCGCTCTTGCTTCGTAATGAGGATAGACGGGCGCGACATGGTGCACGAATCTTCTGGGCCCGACATGGCTCTAACAGGAGTGACAAGATGAGAAACCAGGAGACACGAGGTGATTCGATGATGCAGGAGGATCTGCGGGTGACCGACTCAGTCGACGAAACGACCGCGGCGAGCGCCGCCGATACAGACGAATCCGAGGCGAGCGACATGATGGAAGCCATCGGACAGGATGCCGCGGCGGAAGTGGTCGTCGAAGAGAAAGCCCCCGCCGCCTTGCGGACGAGCCGGGGCGCGAGTCCTTTCCTGCTGGAGTCGCTGTACTTCCGCTCGTTCGGCGAGCGTGCGTTATTGACGCGCGAAGAAGAAATTGCGTTGGCCAAGCGCGTCGACGAAGGTACGCGGCGCATTCGAGTCGCCCTACGCCAGATGCTCAAAGTGTTGGGTCGCGCGCGCCGCACGCCGGTCGTCCTGGATGCGATGACATCGCTCCAACTGGCGCGACGGCTGAACGGATTTTCCGCTACGGCGCTGGATAAGGCCGAGGCGGCGGCGCTGGGCATCTTGAAGCCGGTGGATCGCGAGATGAAACCCGCTGCGTTGACCGCCAAACAGCTCAAGGCGGCACTCGACGAAATCCGCGCTGCGCGCGCGATTCTTGAGCAAGGCAAGGATGAACTGGTGCGATGCAACCTGCGCCTGGTCGTCGATGTGGCCAAACACTATACCGGCCGGGGTTTGACTTTGTTGGACCTCGTACAAGAGGGCAACATCGGCCTGATGAAGGCCGCCGAACGGTATCAGTATCGAAAGGGGTTCAAATTCAGCACCTATGCGACGTGGTGGATCCGCCAAGGCATCACGCGGGCATTGGCCGACCAGTCCCGGACGATTCGCATCCCAGTACATCAGACGGAAGCCTCCAGCCGCATCCTTCGGGTGACGCGGCGCCTTGGCCAGCAATTCGGCCGGCCGGCCAAGCTCGAAGAGATCGCGGAGGTGCTCCGTATGAGGCCTGAACGGTTGCACGAAACCGTCCAGGCGTTCCAAGAACCGGTCGCACTGGAGCGGCCTATCGGCGATGGCGATACCGAGTTCGGAGAAATGATTCCCGACCATCAATCGCCCCCGCCCGACGCACACGTGCATCGGACGGAGATGACGCAGCAGTTGGATCGCATTCTCGGGACGCTCACGCCCCGAGAGCAGACCGTAATCCGCCTTCGGTTCGGCATCGGCTATGACGAGCCTTGCACGCTCGAGCAAGTAGGGCAGAGCCTGTCGGTTACTCGTGAGCGGATCCGGCAGATCGAAGCCAAGGCGCTGAAAAAGCTCAAGACACCGGAAATCAAAGAATTGTTCGCAGCGATCAAGTAACGCTCTTCCCTTCCGGCACACGACGCATGGGCTCACCCGCCCATGCGCCGCTGCTCACTTTCCCCACCCCCACAGGTATGAGACAATGGCGCACAGTTCATGGCCGCTCTGTGGAAGGACTTTCATGCCAAAGTCTTTGTCATTCGTTCTGATCGCGGGGCTAATCCTTCAGACATTGGCCTCCGGCGCATGGGCCGATGAGAAGCCGTTGTCGGTGCCGGCTGTCGTCTCGAAGGTACGGCCCTCCGTCGTCACAATCCTGACCCGTGGCATGCCGGCTGCTTCTTCGTCTCAACATGGGGCACAGTCAGGGTCGGGGTCCGGTATCGTACTCGATACCACCGGCTACATCCTGACGAACAATCATTTGGTCGAAGGCATCAAGAGTCTGGTGGTCGGCTTGCCGACGGGACGACTGACACCAGGTCGGGTGGTTGCGCGGGATTTTCTGCTGGATCTGGCCCTGGTCAAGATCAACGCCACTGACCTTGTCCCCGCAACACTCAAAGAATCATCCACACTGGAAATCGGTGAAACCGTGGTGGCGATCGGAAACCCGCTGGCGTTGAAAGGTGGCTCTACCGTCACGGTGGGCGTCGTGAGTGCGCTGGACCGATCCGTCCTGACACCGAACGGCGAAACCCTCTACAACCTTATTCAAACCGATGCGGCAATCAATCCGGGCAACAGCGGTGGCCCGCTGGTCGACCTAGCCGGCCATGTCGTGGGCATCAATGTCGCCATCGCGCCGTCGGCGCAGGCCATCAGTTACGCAATCGCGATCGAGGCCGTCTATCCGCACATCCACACCATGATGATGCGCGGGTTCGTTGCCCGCCCTGATTTTGGCTTCATCCCCGTCACGGTCACGCCCAGTATCGCCGCGAGCTTTGGACTTGATGTGGACCGCGGGATTCTTGCTTTGAACGTGGATCCCGAAAAACCGGCAGGCCTAGCGGGATTACAATCGGGCGACGTTATCACCGCCTTGGACCAACATCAGATCTTCAATATGGGAGATTTTTGGCACAGTGTCATGCGGGAGAGTGACCAACCGTCGTTCCAACTGACGCTTCAAACCAAGACCGGTCAAACCGCGTTGACGCTGACTCGAACGCCAGCTCACAAGCCGACGCCATGAGTACGCGCTCCTCCCTCCGATCATCGACCGATTTCAATTTCAGCGTCCCCACTACGTCCGCCAGTGTAGAACTGCTGGATCTAGCAACACCGGTACGATACGCCGACGCCTGGATGCTCCAGCAGCGTCTGCACAGGGAACGCGTGACCGGACTCAGACCGGATACTCTCGTCTTGCTGGAACATCAACCGATATATACCGTCGGTCCGCGGACCTCCCCGACAGCCTGGGGCGGCGATCCGGATGCGTCGCACATCAATGGGATCGAGGTTCAGCACGTTACTCGTGGTGGGTCCATTACTTACCATGGTCCAGGTCAGTTGGTGGTCTATCCGATCGTGCGGCTGAGCTCCCACGCTCGAGGGGTGCGAGACTATGTAGCGCGGCTGGAAGAAGCGGTAATTCGCGCGCTCCATCAGTTCGGCATCGAGGGCCGCCGGAGAGCCAAGGCGCCGGGAGTGTGGGTGTCCCACCCCCACGAGGCGAAGATGGCGTCGCTCGGAATTCGTGTAGAACGCGGCGTCACGATGCACGGACTGGCGCTCAACGTCGACATGGATCTTCGTCCGTTTAATGCCATCGTTCCATGCGGGCTGACGGGATGCCGCGTGACCTCTATTGCCGAAGTCTTGGGCCGTCCGGTTTCCGTCTCGACGATGCGGCACATCCTCTTGGAGCAACTGCAAACGGTCTTCCCCTTCGGCTACGCGGGAAGCCGAGAGTTCGACAACGCTGAATAATGTCCCTGCTATTCAGGTGTAATACGCGATCATCCACCTTCGAGTGAGAGGCCCCATGAAAGAATTCAACACGCCGACTTATCGATTGGCCGTCTCCCAATTTGACCAGGCAGCCGAAGCCATGCACTTGGACGTGAACTTACGGGAACGGCTGAAGCAGCCACAACGGTCGCTGGTCGTCAGTGTTCCGGTCCGGATGGACGATGGACGCATCGAGGTCTACACCGGATACCGAGTCCAGCACGACTCATCGCGCGGACCGTCGAAGGGCGGTGTCCGTTATCACCCCGACGTCACTCTAGGTGAGGTCGCCGCACTGGCGATGTGGATGACCTGGAAGTGCGCCTTGGCCGGGCTGCCTTACGGCGGGGCAAAAGGCGGTGTGGCCGTGGCCCCGAAAGGATTGTCCCGGGCGGAGCTTCAACGACTGACCCGCCGGTATGCCGCCGAGATTTTCCCTTTGATCGGCCCCGATAAAGACATTCCCGCTCCCGACGTTGGAACAGACGCCCAGGTGATGGCCTGGATGATGGACACCTACAGCCAACAGGTCGGGTATGCAGTCCCAGGCGTGGTCACCGGCAAACCCCTCTCCATCGGCGGCAGCTTAGGCCGGGAAGAAGCCACCGGACGCGGCGTCGTGTGCGTCACGCTGGAAGCGCTCCGCCATCTGAATCTCTCCATCCACGACGCAACCGTCGCCGTCCAGGGATTCGGCAACGTCGGCGCTCATACCGCCTTGATCATGCAGCAGGAAGGCGCCCGCGTCATCGCCGTGAGCGATGTCACCGGAGGCCTCTACAATCCGAATGGTCTCAACGTTCGTGAGTTACTCGATCGCTACAAAACGAAGGGCGAGTCGTTAAAAGATACCAAGATGGGCGACTGGATCACGAACGAGGAATTGCTGCAATTGAACTGTACGGTCTTGGTTCCGGCGGCGTTATCCGAGCAGATTACGGCCCGGAATGCGGGCAACTTACGCTGCCGCATCCTGGCGGAAGGCGCCAATGGACCGACCACGCTCGAAGCGGACCGGATTCTCGAAGACAAGGGGGTGTTTATCATCCCGGATATCCTCGCGAATTCCGGCGGTGTGATTGTGTCCTATTTTGAATGGGTCCAGGATCTGCAGCGTTTCTTCTGGAGCGAAGCGGACATTCGGAAGCGCCTGCAGGACATCATTACCTCCGCCTTCCACCGCACCCGCCAGTTCGCCACGGAACGGCGCGTGTCCATGCGAATGGCGGCCTTGATGAGCGGCATCGACAAAGTCGCGCAGGCGCATCTCCAACGAGGGCTCTATCCATGACCGCGTCGGTGTTATCGCTGCAGGGCAACGAATCGCGGCCATCGTGAAAGATTACGTCCTCGCCGCCATCGCCGGCATTTGGCTTGCCGATGGTCTATCCTTACTGATCGCACCACGGTTCGTTGTCGAGCGACTGCGCGAGGCGCTGCAACAACAGCCATCCTTGTGGACCTGGCAGTGGCTCTCCGTGATGGCCGGGACCGCCCTCCTAACAGCGGGCTGGTCACTCCCCCTTCAACCATTGTGGCTGCTGACCGCTCTCGCCATGATCGGTAAAGGAACACTGCTCGCGGCAGGGCCGGGACGATGGCGGGAAAAACTTGTCTCGTGGGGACTAAGTCGAGAGGACGTGGATTATCGGTTCGTCGGACTTGGCTTGTGCGCGCTTGCCGTTCTGCTGCTTCATGCGTTAGGGTGGCTGCCTCACAACAATCCCTCCTGACCGGAGTCATCAATGCTACACGCCACCATCGCTTCACTCTGGGACGCACATCGCGGGGAAGGCTGGCCGACCCTGACCACCCCCAGCCAAGGTCAGCTGATGACGCTGGATACCGTGATCAGCGGATGCGTCGTCTTCTTCTTGGATAGCCCCGATGGCCTCGATTCGCAACGGGTCGCGATTATTCAGGACTGCCTAGCGGATTTGGACGATTTGATGGATGAGCTGGATTCCGAGAGTAAACCCTATTTCCTTCGACTGCGCCATCTCGGCACGCTGCTGATCGAAACCGCTCCGGCCGCGTAGTCGGTTCCGGGTGCCGACGAGGAGGCACCCGCTCCTCGTCGGCTTCATCCCGACTACTCGACAATATCTTTTTTCATAGGCCCGAGCAGACCCAAGAGCTCTCCTTTTTCCTTTGCCGGCACTTTAAATTTATCCAAGGCCGCGACCAGATCCTCGACCAGCGCATTGAAGTCGCCGTTGGTGATTCGCATGCCAACATGCGTTGTCTTCATGTCACGCCCCCAGTATGTGCAAGGCCCTCCTGTGGCCATACATACCTGATCCACGAGGTGACCTTTCAACCGCGGGATGTCGGTCGTCGCGAATCGTCCGTTGATGCGGGTATCGTTGGCGACGTTGGCCACAAACTGCTCGACCACAGCGGAGATCGCTGCCTTGCCGCCCAATCTGTCGTAGAGCGGTTTGCCCACCGGAGCCGTTTCCACCCCGGTGCACCCTCCGAGAAACACCGCCACACTCAGTCCCATCGCAGTTCCCAAGATTCTCATTCCAGCTGTCATGCCCCGCCTCCTCTGGATAATGGTGATGTCTTCACGCTCTCCTACTTCCGACTCGATCTGAATCGTGCAGGGAGGCGAAGAGCCTGCGTGATCCGTTGACAGGGAACTATAGGGCCGCTACTATGATATGTAAAATTTATTGTTTGAATAGATATAATAGTTTATAACTATAGCATAGGGACATTCCAGGATGGAACTCCGTCACCTGCGGTATTTTCTTGCCGTCGCGACCACGCACAACTTTACCCGCGCGGCCGACATGGTCCATATCTCTCAACCATCGTTATCGATTCAGATCGGCGCCTTGGAGGAGGAATTAGGCAGCAAACTCTTCGACCGACTCGGCCGCAGAGTCATCCTGACTCAGGCTGGCGAGTTGTTCCGTGAGCACGCGGAACGCATCATCCGGGAGGTGGAACAGGCCGTTCAAGTCGTGCAAGAATTGCAAGGAGCTCAACGGGGCCGGCTCGTCGTTGGGACCTTGGCCACCGTCAACTCCTATCTAATCCCCCCGTTGGTATCCCAGTTCAAACAACGCTTTCCGGGGATTCATCTGCAAGTTCACGCTCAACCGTCGACCGATATTGTGGCGGGGCTCCTCAGTAACCGACTGGATGTGGGTATCTGCCTCTTGCCAGTGTCCCACGAACGCCTGACCGTGGTGCCTTTGTTTGATGAGCGCTTGACCCTCGTCGCCCCAGCCGATCATCCGCTCAAAAAAACGCGAATGCCCATGCACGAACTGGCTGGGCTGCCGCTGATCCTGATGCCGGTGGACTATTGCCTCAGAAAGATGGTCGAGGCCGAATGCGCCGAGGCGCGCGTGGATCCGAAAGTGGTGTTGGAGATGACATCTCCCGAGGGCATCCTGCAAGCCGTCGCAGCTGGGACAGGCTTGACCGTTCTTCCCGAACTGTACGTCCGCCTTCGCCCTCTGGGCGTGACATTAAAGACCATCGACCTGTACGATCCCGTCCCTCACCATTCAATTGGCCTGGTCTTTCGGTCAGACCGATACCAAAACCTCGCCGCCAAAGAATTTGGGAATCTTTGCCGAGAAACCATGACCGCACTGTTGCAGGCCAGAAAAACCTTGCCTCGAAAGAATCGTTCGGCATTGGTTGACTAGCTCTTCGTCCCCCGCCCCTTTCTTGCAAGTTCTGCCATCCGTTGGATAAAATAACCTGTTTATTACGGGACTTGCCTACCTTTGGAAATGTCGGGCTCATCTGAACAACCACTACACACGAGTGCGGAGCGAAGGAGGAATCGATGAGGGAGAAGCATACGCTGGCCGGACAAGGTTGGATCATGGCCGTGCTGTTGTTCGGTTTCACCACCCCGCTCTATGCCGAGCCCTATGAGCTGAGTAAGAACGATGTCATGGAGGCCAAGAACATATCGAGTGACTCCGTGTCCCTCTTCGGCGTCAAATTGGGCGATTCGGAGTCCAAGGCCCTCGATGCGCTCGTGAACGAGAAAATTTCCGGTATCAAGGCCGAACAGGAAGCAACCTTCATTTTCCTGATCGATCAACGGAAGCCCACCGGTCCCATGGCTGGCGTGCGGGTACAAGACGGGAAAGTGGACCTGATTTTCATCAACAACCGATTTTCCTATAAGGCTCGCGGTATCTTCCGCAACGTTTTGAACAGCGAGAGCCCCGAAGATATCCGCAAGTTGCTGGGTAAAGAAGAGTACGGAGACGAGAATGTGATGGGCGCCGTCATGGCCTACGACAAGCAGGGCTTCCAGGTGAACTATCTCGGGAAAGACATCAACATCGAATTCGCACTACCGCACTGATTCTGCCGAGCGACTCCCTCACCGGTGCCTGGCAACCCGCCGGGCACCGATTTTCCACACAAACCTCCTACTGAATGTCGAGACAATGCGAGGTCGGACCATGCCCATGGTCGAGATACGTATCCCGCAATGGATAAGACGGGGTAAAGAGAGGATTGAACGCGGGGTCTAGTGAACTGTTCCGGTGGCCTTCAGCCCGTAGTCGATTAAACTCACCGCCGTGTTCCATCGGCGATTGGAATTCAAGATCACGAGCAGCAGATCGCTGCCGTTTTGTGACACTTTGGCGATCAGACAGCGCCCGGCTTTGGAAGTGAACCCGGTTTTAACCCCCTCTACCCCGGGGATGCGACCGAGTAGACGATTCGTGTTGTGGAGCACGTATGCACGGTGGCCACTGATCGGGGTAATGATTTCCCGCTCTTCCCGAACCAATTCACGAAAGACCGGATTCTGGAGCGCGACTTCGCTCAGCTTCGCAAGGTCCTCCGCCGTCGAATAGTGTTCGGGGCCGTCGAACCCACATCCGTTGCTGAAATGCGTGTCGGTCAGACCGAGCGCGGCGGCTTTCGCATTCATGAGCATGACAAACTGCTCTTCATCACCGCCGACATGTTCCACGGCCGCCAGACAGGCGTCGTTGGCGGACACGATCAACATGGCCTTGAGCAAATCACCGAGCCGAAAGACTTCTCCGGGACGGAGACGCAGGTGTGTCTTCGGAGCCCGTGCCGAATTACGGCTAATGGTAGCCTGATCGTCGAGTTTGCCCTTCTCTAGAATCACCAGAGCCGACATGATTTTCGTCAGACTGGCGGGCGACAGGCGTTTGACCGATTCATGCTCGTACAGCACCCGACCGGACCGCATTTCTTTCAACAAAATACTGTGCGCGGGAGCGACTCGCCACGGTAGCCGGTCACCCGTCGTGCTGACGACGTGCGCATGAGGTTTGTGCTTCGAGCGATACTCGGCCCGGACATCCGAAGGGTCTACGAGTCCCAGCAGACCAACAACGGCCGTCAACAGCATGGACATGACCGGAACAGGGTGTATGGACACCTGGGTTCTCCTTTAACGCATCCGCGCGTGGAATCCGCTCACAGCGGATACGATTCCCGCACTTTTCCGCCACGCACGCTGCTGTCGATGACTTTGTGAAAAAACCTCAAGACGTCGGCCAAGTCGATCCAGAACCCGCAGTTAAGGCAGCGCGCATAGAGGCGCCGATTCATCAACGTGTAATGGCGCTCCACCATCATGAACCCTTTGCACTTCAGGCAATACATACCGGCCTATGCTACGCTCAGCACTACCGTAGCCGATTGAATACGAGAGCTAAACACCCAGCCAGGAGACCCCCGCCGAGAATGGTCGTTCCGAAGGAGACGACCGCCGTGGATCCGCTCACGGGCTGTGCGCCTTCGAATAAATCACGGATTCCCCCCTGGACCATGAGGACCGCGAGGGTCATCACCGAGCCCATCACAAACCACCACGTAAATGTCCTGAGGGGCATCGGCTCACACACCGCGAAAATCAGCGATTTCCCGACTTTCCGGTCACTCTAGCGAAGGGTCCCCGGGCTGTCAAGCAGAGCGCGGTTTACGAGAACGCGGGAGCGGCGATTTAGCGTTCTGAACCCGTGTCGGTCGGCACCGCCTTCAGTCCGCGATGGAGGAAGATCGATACTGTACCGTCTCCGTTGTCGGCGGTTACCAGACCAGGCTCCTCCACCTGCTTCGTTGTCACCCAAAACGGCGCAACGGCGAAGGGCCCTGCCTTCGTGCGATAGTTCCTCGGCGGATAATTGAACGTGCCGTCGCCCTTCCCAAACAAAATTGAGATGTCGTTCGACTGCAGATTGGCCACCGCCACATCCTGGAGGCGATCGCCGTTGAAATCCCGCGCCACCGCGGAAATTGGTCCGGCGTTGGCCCCGGAATCTTTGCCGTCTTGGAACGTGCCGTCGCCGTTCCCGAGGAAGGTAGTGATGCTGTCTCGTTCCCCGTTGATCACGAGGAGATCCCGCCGTTTGTCGTGATTGAAATCCGCGAAGCTCACGCCGAGCGGTCGCTTGCCGGTCTTGTAATCCAGCGGGTCGCGAAAGGTGCCGTCCCCCTTCCCGAGCCAGATCGAGACCGCATTGGACATCGGTCCGCCGTTCGTCACGACGAGGTCGATCTTGCCGTCTTCGTTGAGATCAGCCAGGGCAACAGAGGTGGGCGTATCTCCGTATTGATATTGGGCTCCATGACGTAATTCGGCCGTCCCGGTGCCAAGAAATACCTTGATCTTGTCGTTGCGGAGCGCCACGACCAGATCGGGATTGCCATCGCCGTTGAGGTCGTCGGTCGCCACGGAGACCGGCGTCCGATGCACGGGATAATGCGGGCCTTCTTCGAATTTGCCGTTGCCGCGTCCCAGCAGAAGCGCGATTTCATCTCCGCCGGAACAGGCCAGCACAAGATCCGAATGCGTATCACGGTTGAAGTCGGTCAACGCCAACGCCCTTGGCTCCTGACAGACATTGACCTGGGTTTGTTCATGAAAACTGCCGTCGCCGTTGCCGAGAAGGATCGATAACGTGTTGCTGGAGATGTTCGTCGTAATCAGATCGGTAAACGAATCGTGGTTCAGATCTGCAATCGTAATGGTGGTAGGATTTTTCCCGACTTTGTAGCTGGCATAGTAATAAAACAGATCGGGAGGCGTGTACGGATCCGTCTTGTTACAGGCCCCCAGCCCCGTCAGGACAAGCCCGAGTACGGCGAGGTACGCGATGCGGGATGGACACCAATTGGGACTACAATGAAGGGACGGCACTGAATCCTTCTACTCTGCCTAGGCCGATGGACCTAGTCGGCTTCTGTTGGTTTCCCCATCCGGCCCGTACGCGAGCTCTCTCGAAGTATACAGATCCCCGGTTTCACCTGGCAATCGATGGCGGTGCGAAGTTATTCGCACGAATCTCCCCGCACAGTCTTGTCGATGTCACGAGACTTGCGCTAGAATGGGCCTCCATTTGAGGAGGACCCAATGAGCAATCGAGTCAAGGTGGACCTGACGATGTACGGAATCGCCGAGGTCTTGAACTGGTGTCACACGAGAAACAAAGGCCGCGTCCCCGGCGTCGATACAGAAGGCTTTCAGAAGATGAAGGCTTTGCTCGACGAAAAGCCGCAGTCAGGCGATTACTTTGCGCTGGATCAATTCTGGAAGAAAAAAGTCACACTCGATCTGACCGAAGAAGAAGTTGCGACGATCGACCGGTGCCTTTACGACATTCCCAACTTCGACAATGAGCCGCTTCCGCAGATCCGCCACAAGTTCTGGCCGCAAGCAATCGGCGCTCACTGATTCTGTGCCCCGGATTCGCTTCGGCGAATCCGGGGACACAACATTCCCCCAACCACACTAACGCTTCGCGCAAAGCATCCTTCAGTCTTTTTCCGTCGACTGAGAAGGATCGCGGCAGACCTGTAACAAGGCGCTAGAGTTGCCCCTCGCCTTTGAGATATTTGCGGAAGCGATCCATCAGTTCGGCACCGAGCGTCCCGCCCTCGGGCTTCTTGGTGTTGGGATCGGCAAAGTGGCCGCGAATCTCCTGCAAACGCTTCTCCGCTTGTTCGTTGCCTTGCAGCCGTTTGGTCTTGGTCAAGGCGGTGTCGAACGCATCGAACGTGAGTTCCTGATAGCCGAAGGAACGAATGCGCTTCACCGCCTTCATCATCGCCTGGTTACGGAACGTCGTGAGGTGATCGGATTCGATTTCCGAGAGCCCCAGCTTCCGTGCCCGCCGCTCGGCGGCCTTTCGGATGCCGCTCCGAACGAAATCCGGCGATGTCTGGAGCCGTTTCCATGCCTCGTCCGACCAGGCGACGCGTTGCTGCGGCGCATCCCACAGCTGAACGGCCGTCTGTTCATCGATTCGGGTAAGGCCCTTCTCACGTGCCGCTTCTTCCGTATCGTGCCGAATCATGTCGGTCACGAACTCTAATGCAATGGGCGGGGAGTCTTTGATTTTTTTCTGCAGCAGGGCCAGCGCTCCTTCGGTCCATTCGAGCGGGGGCAAATCACGCTGCATGTCGCCCATCGACTCGACCCGATCGAACAGATCGACGTTGACTTCCATATGGCCGCCTTCACGGGCGATCTCTTCCGCGATCTGCTTGATCATCCCGCGCATGAACTCAGGGACAGCTTCCAACCGCGCCTTGGCAGCGGCGGTCCAAGGAAGCTGCCCTTGTGCCATCGCCTCGGCGGCCGACGCCATGCCGGTTTCGCCGCCCATCCGTCCCATCATCTGCCCCTTGAACTGATCCAACGTCACTTCGTCGATTTCGGCATAACCCAGCTCGCGCGCTTTCTTTTCGGCCAAACGCCGGACCATACCGCGCAAGAAGACAGGCGCGCGCTCCATTCGTTTGAGCGCACCGTCGGTCCAGCGAATCTCCGTGGCTGCCGAATCGGGAGAGGGTGAGGATGTCATGGAAACTCCTCCAAAAAGATGAGCCGTCGTCTTATGATTGCGGCTGGTTCAGTAACTCTTTCAGTTCCTTACCCGCCTTGAAGAACGGCACACGCTTGGCGGGAACGGCGACCGTGGCGCCGGTTTTCGGATTGCGGCCTTCCTTCATACGACGGGCGCGCAGACGGAAGCTGCCGAACCCACGGATCTCCGTCTTATCGCCGTTCTTCAGCGAATCGCGGATGCAATCGAAGATGGTGTTGACGACGACCTCGGCCTGCCGCTTCGTGAGCGTCGTCACTTTCTCGGAAACCTGTTCGATGATCTGCGCCTTCGTCATGTCCGATCCCCTTTCGCACCGGCGGAACGCCGGGGCTGCTGCGCGTCCATCCCGCGCGGTTAAAAGGCCATGAGGTACTTCAGACTCACCCCGGTATGGAAATCGAACTTCGGCAGCACGGCCGACAACTTCGACTCCAGCAATTCGCGGATGGAGAACCGGCGGCGGGGCTCGATGACTTTAGGTTCGCCCTCGATCCCTACGACGTCCGCCGCCAATTGAATGGCGTCGTCGAGATCGCCCAGTTCGTCCACAAGTTTGGCATCTTTCGCCTGCCGACCGGTGAAAATCCTTCCGTCCGCCAGTGCCTGTACGTCCGCCAGCTCGAGTGCTCGGCCTTCGGCCACGGCTTCGATGAACTGTTTGTGTACGTCGTCCATGACCGTCTGCAGCAGACCCCGCTCCTCATCGTTCATCTTACGTAGCGGCGAGCCCACATCTTTGTATTTACCGCTCTTCACGACGACGCCTTCGACGCCGATCTTTTGGAGCAGGCCTTCGACATTGGCCATTTCCATGATGACGCCGATACTGCCCGTCAGCGTGCCGGGATTGGCGACAATCCGATCCGTGGCCGCGGCAATGTAGTACCCGCCCGATGCGGCCACGCTGCCCATCGAGGCGATAACGGCTTTGTTGCTTTTCGTCCGCACACGACGGACCGCGTCGTGAATCTCCTGCGACGGAACGACCCCGCCGCCGGGGCTGTCGATGCGCAAGACGATCGCCTTCACGGACGGATTCTCACCGAAGCGCTTCAACTCGCCGACGGTTTCCTGCGCGTCGAGAATCACGCCCTCGACTCGGATGAGGGCAATGCGATCCTCACCCGAGAGATCCAGGTCGGGAAAGAACAGATTGACCAAGAACAGCAGCCCCAACCCGATCCCGACCGCCCACAATACTTTGCGGAACGGTCGGCGTTTGGGGCTGCGTTCTTCTGGTTGCTCGTCAGCCATCAAGCCTCACAGACTGCTCGACACCGACATGATTAATCGTCCGACTGCGACTTCTTGCGGCTCTGCTTCGCCGCCCGGCCCAAGCTCTGGTCGAGCATCCCCTGCTGGGCATGATACTCATCCACTTGCCGGCGTTCGTGGTCGAGCTGATGGTCGCGAAGACTGAGTGCGATCTTCCGCTCGTCCCGATCCACCTTGATAATCTTGGCCGTCACTTCATCCTGCAGTTTGAATTTTTCTTCAAGCTTGGCCTGGCCTTCGAGCCCAGCTTCGCTGATATGGATCAACCCTTCGACTCCGCCTTCCAGTTCGACGAAGATCCCGAAGTCGGCGATCTTGCTCACCTTACCCGTGACGGAATCACCGACCCGATAGCGGCCAGGGATTTCGTCGTCCCACGGATCGCGGCTGAGCTGCTTGTATCCGAGCGACAACCGCTCCTTTTCCTTGTCGATGCGCAACACCACGGCTTCCACCTTCTGCGCCTTCTTGAACAACTCCGAGGGATGCTTGATGTGCTTGGTCCACGACATGTCGGAGATATGGATCAAGCCGTCGATGCCTTCTTCGAGGCCGATGAACGCGCCGAAATCGGTCAGGCTCTTCACCTTGCCCTCGATCCGGGTGCCGATCGGATACTTGCTCTCGATCATGTCCCAGGGATTCGGAGCCGTCTGCTTCATACCCAGCGAAATCTTGCGGCTGGCCGGATCGACGTTCAACACGGCCGCTTCGACCTGGTCACCCACCGAGACGACCCGCGACGGATGCCGGACTTCGTGGGTCCAGGACATCTCCGACACATGGACCAACCCTTCCACGCCAGGCTCCAGTTCCACAAAGGCTCCGTAGTCGGTCAGGCTGACGACCCGTCCACGCACGCGCGTGCCGATCGGATACTTACCCGCCACGTTGGTCCAGGGATCGGCGCTCTTCTGCTTGAGACCGAGCGAGATCCGGCCCGTTTCGCGATCGTACTTGAGCACGGTCACTTCCACGCGATCGCCGACCGTGAACATTTCGGACGGGTGGCCGACGCGGCCCCACGACATGTCGGTAATGTGGAGCAACCCGTCGATGCCGCCGAGATCGATGAAGGCGCCGTAATCGGTGATGTTCTTGACCATGCCCTGAATGAGCTGGCCTTCTTTCAGGTTCGCCAGGGTCGTTTGCCGCTTCTTGTCCCGTGTCTCTTCGAGTAACACACGGCGCGACACCACGACGTTGCCGCGGCGATGATTGATCTTGATGATCTTGAGTGGGAACGTCTTGCCGACGAGGCCGTCGAGATCGCGGACAGGATGGAGATCGATCTGCGAGCCGGGCAAGAACGCCTTCACCCCGATGTCGACCATCATGCCGCCCTTGATGCGCGAAATGATTTTCCCGTCGATGCTCTTTTCGTCTTTGTAGAGCTTCTCCAGTTCTTCCCAAATCTTCATCTTGTCGGCTTTTTCTTTGGAAAGAACAAGATTGCCGTCGGCGTCTTCGCACTCCTCGATGTAAACCTGCAGCTTGTCGCCGACCTTCAGATTCTGAAGATCGTCAGGCGAGAACTGATCGCTCGGGATCATGCCCTCGGACTTGTAGCCGATGTCGACGACGACCTTGTCTTTCGTCAACGCAACCACGCGCCCTTCGGTGATGGTGCCTTCTTCGAGGTTCCGGAACGTTTCCTCGTAGAGCGCGGCCAACGCGTTGCGGTCCAGTTGCTGGTCACTGCCTGTGGAAGCGGTACTCATGTGCGATCCTAATCCTCCGGCTTGCGCCGGGTGCTGATGGTGAAAAGACCGGACTCACTCAGCGTTGCGAGTTCCGGTGGTCGGTCGCGCCGGCACGGGCGGCTCGCCTTCATGCCCGGCCGGCATCGGCACGTTGCCGAGTGCGGCGATCCGGGACATGACTGTGCGGCTGACCAGTTGATAAAAGCGTTTTGCGTCTCCCTTGTCGTGCTCCTTTGGATGCCCGCTTTCGAACGT
>JAXLZJ010000037.1:0-47016 GCA_046350995.1 Nitrospira sp. | reverse complement strand
GCAGGTACGCCCCGAGTGGGGGCTGGCCCGCAACAGCCTCTTCATCATCGGGGGCCGACGTTTAACCTACGGAACCGATCTGGAAGGCCGCTCCTTCCTGCACTCCTATGATTATCGCATCGACCCAGACGGGAAACTGCTCGAAGTCATCATGACCGCGCCGCTGATCGTGGCGGAATGGATCAACCTCGAGTACTACTTCTCGACGGTCGCACCGGAGATGTTCGGCAGCGGCAGCAAGGTCTACCACAACGTGACGGGGCGCATCGGCGTCATGAGCGGGAATATGAGCGATCTTCGCATGGGACTGCCGCGGCAATCGCTCCTGAACGGGCACAGGCCCTACCACGAGCCGATGCGATTGACCGCCGTCATCGAAGCGCCGCGGACGGTGGTAGACACGATCGTTCAACGCCAGCCGCTCCTGAAACAATTGTTCACGCATCGCTGGATCAAACTGGTCGTGCTGGATCCCGTCGACCGTGCGTCTTACCGGATGAACGGCGGAGAGGGCTGGGGCCGCATGGCCGGCGAGCTGACCGAGATGTGCACGGAGATCCACACCATTGAAGCCTGACGGGGCGTCGTGCGGAAGGAGCGAGCGATGAGAAGCGTGATGGGCCGACCTCGCATGGTGCCCCACTACGACGCCATTCCCTTCGCTTCGTATGAGCACGTCAGCGACTTTCTGCGAGACGCGGAAACCGCCTGTATCCTGGACGGACAGCCTTCAGACGGAACGGTCCATTTCGATTCGGTCGCCCGTTCGCTGCATCAGCTGGGGCGACCGGACCGCGCTTACCGCTCGATTCACATCACCGGGACCAACGGCAAAACGACCGTCAGCCGGATGCTCGCGGCCCTGTTGCGAAACGCCGGGCTGAAAGTCGGCCTCTACACCAGTCCACACATCGGGCCGCCGCACCACAGTATCGCGATCGACGGCCGGCCGATCAGCGAGCAACACTTCGTCGATGCCTGCAACCACATCCGCCCCTACCTAGATTGGGACGGCGTTCGCATCAGTCCGTTCGAATTTCTGACGGTGGCCGCCTTCTTCGCATTCCGGGCCGCACGGGTGGACTACGCCGTCATCGAGGTGGGCATCGGCGGGCGGCGCGACGCCACCAACATCCTTGCCCCGGACGTCGCCGTCATCACCAACATAGCCGAGGACCACCTATCCCTCCTGGGCGGCTCACTGACCGCCGTCGCCAGGGAAAAGGCGGGCATCATCAAACCCTTTACCCCCCTGGTCTGCGGCGTATCCGGAAACACGCCGCGCGCCATCGTCCTGGAGGAGGCAGCCAGACTCCACGCGCCGGTCCGGCTCATCGGACATGACTACGAGGTCGGCTCGGTGCAGATGGATCGCGGGACCACACGCGGCTCGATCCGGATCGGCGACACGTTCTGGGACAATCTGATACTACCGGCACCCGCCACCTTCATGCTCGCCAATGCGGCGCACGCGCTTACCGCCTTCGATCTGCTGCAGCAACGCAGCCTTGTGAACACGGTTCCGCCGGACCGAGTCCGACAGCTCTTCGCAAGCATGGATCTGGCCGATTGCAGCGAGACGGTCGAAGGGCCGCCGCCCGTGTTGCTCAACGGGGCGCACAATGCGCCGGCCTCCGCGGCATTGGCCGCCACGCTCCGTCATGCCTGGGAAACGCATGATCCCCTCTTCGTCATCGCCGTCCATCGGGACAAAGACGCCGACACGATGCTTGGCCATTTAGCCGCCACCCGGCCGGGGAGAGCCATCTTCACTCGTTGTCCCTCCGGGCTCCATCTCGAACCGGAAGCCCTCGCCGTCCGCTGGCAAACCTTGACGTCCGCGCCGGCTGAAGTCGTCCCGGATCCCACTGCCGCCATCCGTCGGGCGATCGCGGTCGCGGACCGCACAGCGGTGGTGGTGGTCACCGGATCTCTGCAATTGGCCGCCTTGGGTCGAGCGACCCTACTCACTCCCGTTCCGTCGTCTCCTTCGCGCTCGTGAACAGTGCGCACACACACTCTTAACGGCGCGGCGTGTATCGCCGCACGGGGGTTTCGCACACGACCACTTCCGACGTTCCGTCCTTCCCGCACTGCTTCTCATTTGCTGCGGAATTTCCTTCGTTTCCGTATCGCCGCGCTGAGCAAGAATGAACTGTTGCGGTGGAATTCAATTTGCAAAGTATGAGCTCACACAGGGGAACGGATGGTCCGATCGCCCTTGCTGCTTAAGGGAGGTTCAGGATGGCGAAGCATGTCGTCACAATGATCCCGGGTGAAGGCACCGGCCCGGAGATTTGCGAAGCGGTGCGAATGGTCATCGACGCCAGCGGCGTCGATATCAAGTGGGAGTACGAGGACATCGGCCTCGACTGTTTGGAGAAGTACGGCACGCTCTTGCCGGAGAAAACGATTCAGAACATCGCGAAGAACAAGGTTGCGCTGAAAGGTCCGACCACCACTCCGATCGGCGGCGGACACAAAAGCGCCAACGTCACGTTGCGGAAGGTCTTCGACCTCTATGCCAACGTGCGGCCGGTGCGGCTGATTCCCGCCTTGAAACGTCCGTGGGAGAAATTAGACATCATCAACTTCCGTGAAAACACGGAGGACTCGTACGCCGCTATCGAACACATGGTGTCGGACGAAGTCGCCCAGTGCTTGAAGGTCATCACCTGGCCGGGATCGTACCGCATTGCGGATTTTGCCCTGAACTGGGCCCGCGAGAACGGGCGCAAGAAGGTCTTCTGCGTTCACAAGGCCAACATCATGAAAATGACCGATGGCCTCTTCCTGGAGGCCTTTCGGGAGGCCGCGAAGAAATATCCGGACATCGAAACCGGCGACATCATCGTGGACAACTGCTCCATGCAGCTCGTGCGCAATCCGGGTCAGTTCGACTGTTTAGTCCTGCCCAATCTCTACGGCGACATCCTGACGGACCTCTGCGCCGGATTGATGGGGGGGCTCGGATTCGCGCCGGGCGCCAACGTCGGCGACAACTGCGCCATCTTCGAGGCCGTGCACGGGTCGGCGCCCAAGTATGCCGGCATGAAGAAGGTCAACCCGTCCGCCGTGCTGATCTCCGGCGTGATGATGCTCCGCTGGCTGAATGAGAAGGCGGCGGCGGACCGCATCGAGAAAGCTATGTATCAGGTGCTGGATGAAGGCAAGCGGGTCACCTATGACGTGGGCGGCACCGCCAAGACCGATGAATACGCGCAGGCGATCATCGACAAGATGAACGCCGCCAGGAAGTAAGGGAGGAGCCGATGCCGACATATACACAAACCGCAATCGCGACGAAGAAAAAGAAAACCATCAAGCTGGTTGGGGCCGATCTGTACATCATTACGGACAAGGGCACCCCGCAGTTTACCGACAATGAATTCGGCCCGTTCAAGTGCGAGTTCATCTCCAACCGGGGCACCAAGGTGTGGCCGGGCTTCGTCAGTCCGGACCTGCTGATGGTGAACTGGTACCGTTGCCGCTTCATGGCGACGCGGGACGTGAAGGATCATGAGGTCAGCGAGTTCCTGGTGAATCTGAGCAAGAAGTGGGAGTGGTCCGCTGCGCAGAAACTATGGAACTACGACGGCGAGGCCGGATTCAGCAAGGCGTACTGACAGCCGGCCGGTGGGTGCTGACGCGCCCACCGGCCATCCGGAACGACACGCAGTCGTACACTACGGAGGTGCCCGATGGACGTCTCGACCGCAGAGGAGGTCCTTCACGAACATCTATCCCTGCCGATCCCCGACCAGGCTGATAGGCCAGGAAGACGGCCTTCGATCGGTCGGCGGGCATCGTCCCGGACACTGTCACCCCAGCAGGAAGCATTCATCCTGGACCGGTTCAGCACCACACTCGAAGATCCCGTCACCGGCACACGCATTCGTTCCTAAGCCAGAGGAGACGCCCATGATCGGAATCACGCTCAACCGTGCGGAAATCGAATATGCGGTCATGCTGGCCGTGCTGAATTTTGAAACGGAGTTCATGAAATCGCACTACACCCGAGCCACGGTTCACATTCACGACACCCTCATCGAAGTCACCCTCAAAGCCGCCGCATCAATCCCGGCGGAAGACCGGCTCGCCGAATCGCCCCAAGGGCGAGCCCTGCTCCAGCACAGCCACGCCGACCTGTTCCATTCGGGGCAACACCTGCTCAAGCAGCGGCTCGAGCGGGACCTCGGCCTGAACATCGACCAGCTCTTCAGCCATCTCGACGCCGTCGCCGGCACCAACACCGTGATCATCAAGCTCAACGAATCGATCGATCATCGCCGAGACCGCGAACGGTAGAAATATTGGTTGGAATCGGCTGTCCGGAGGGAGGCGAGGCACGCAGGATCGGAAGCGTCGGCGTCAGTCGTCGGCGCCCTTTTTCAGACGACGATCCAGGGCGAAACGCGTCAGGCCCAGGTGTTTTGCCGCCAGGGTCTTGTTGTAATCGGCCAGCCGGACGACTTCGTCGATGATGGCACGCTCGATGTCCGCCAGCGTCTGCTGACCGAGCTTCATCTCAACCCGCAGCATCGGCTCCGCTCCCGTCCCCGTCGCAACCGCCACTTTGGCCGCGCTCTCGCGCAGTTCGTGCGGCAAGCAATCCGGCGTCAAGGTCCGTCCCTGGCAAAAGATCAACGCCCGTTCGAGAATGTTGAACAGCTCGCGGATATTCCCCGGATACGCGTAGCGTTCCAAGAGTGCTTGCGACGCCGGATCCAGATCCGGCACCGGCTTGCCGAACTCTTGCGCGAATCGCACGATCGCCCGCCGGCACAGCGGCACGATATCCTCCACCCGCTTGCGAAGCGGGGGCAATTCAAAGGCGACGACGTTCAGCCGGAAATAGAGATCTTCCCGGAAGGCGCCGCGGCCGACTTCCTTCTTGAGATCGCGATTGGTGGCCGTGATGAGCCGGAAATCCACGCCGAGGTCGTCGGTGCCGCCGAGTCGCCGGAACGTGCGCTCCTGAATCACCCGCAGCAATTTGGCCTGCATCGACAGATCGAGATCGCCGATCTCGTCCAGGAACAGCGTCCCGCCTTCCGCCTTTTCGAGCAAGCCGATTTTCCGCTGATTCGCCCCGGTGAACGCGCCCCGCTCGTACCCGAACAACTCGCTCTCGAACAATTCCCGGGGAATCGCCGTACAGTTCACGCCGACGAACGGACCGGCCGCCCGCGGGCCGTTGTGGTGGATCACCCGCGCGAAGAATTCTTTCCCTGTGCCTGTCTCGCCGAGCAGCATCACCGACGACTTGGGATTTTCGGCCACCTCGCGGACCTGTTCGAGCAATTGCTTCATCACGTGACTATGTGCGTCCAGGTGACTCAACTGATATTGGCTGTCGCGATGCTCCATCTCGGCGTTCAGTCGGCGACGCAGCGCCACCACGTCCAACACCCGCGCCACCACCGGATCAATCCCTTCCAGATCGACCGATTTAATCAGAAAGTCGTAGGCGCCCAGCTTCATGGCCTCGACTGCGTCCTGCACCGTGCCGTAGGCCGTCAGCATGATGACCATGGCGGACGGCGCCAATTGGCGGACCTGCTTCAAGGTATCGAGTCCGTTCAAACCGGGCATCTTGAGATCGAGCAGGATCAAGTCGGGCAAGTCGTGATGGAGGGCCTCGATCAGCGCCTCCCCCGATTCATAGCCCGCCACGCGATGGCCTTGCCGGCCGAGACGCTTCATGATGGCGGAGCGAATAGCCAACTCGTCGTCGGTCACAAAAATTACGGCGCGCATCGCTTATCCTTTCACCAGCTGTGAGGCCTGGCTCACCGGAAGCCAAATCCGCACGGTCGTTCCCCGACCGACTTCGCTCGTCATGTGCATGTCGCCCCCGTGGCCTTCGACGATGTTCCGGCAGATCGCGAGCCCCAATCCGGTCCCATGCCGTTTGCCGCTCGTGAAGAAGGGCTCGAACACCCGCGACAGAGTATCGGGCGCGATGCCGGCGTCGGCATCCCTCACCTGGATCACGATGCCCTGACGATCCTGCCGGAGCAGTTCGAACGCGGACACCTCGATGGGCGCGCCGTCCATCGGCGTCGCATCGAGGGCGTTGTGCACCACGTTCAGCAGCACTTGTTTCAGTTGATCCCGATCGGCGTGCAATGGACCGATCATCGGCGAGAGCGCCACCTGAATCGTCAGGTGCTTGGCCTGCAGCTGCACGTCGAGCGTCTTCACCACTTCGTCGATCACGTCGGCGAGATTAAACCGAACCGGCGCCAGCTCCCGAGGCCGCGCATACTCGACGATCTGATTGACGATCCGATCCAGCCGCTTCGCTTCTTTCAGGATCACATCGATATCGATGCGCCGTTGATCGTCGGGAGGAAACTCATCCAGGAGCAGCGACGCCGTCGATCCGATGCCGACCAACGGATTGCGCAACTCATGGGCGATGCCGGCCGCCACCTGCCCCAGCGTGGCGAGATGCTCCGCGCGGCTCAAGCGGGCCTGTAGGTCCTCCAATGCCGTAATGTCGACGTTGAATCCCACATAGACCAGCTCCTGGCCGGCGCCGCCGGCGATCGGGAGCCGCCGGCTGAGCACTTTCCGCATGCCGCCGTCCTTGTGCAGAAACCGGAACACCGTCTCGCACGCCTCCCCCTGTTCGACCGCGTGTGCGAACTCGGAGATGACCCGGTCGCGATCCTCGGGATGAATACGCTCGCGGAAGGCATCCGGGTCCAGCGGCATAGTGGGATCGAGCCCGGCCAACTCCTGGTTGTACCGGTTGCTGAAGGTGATCCGCATCCCCTTGGTGGTGAAAATGCCGAAGGGCGCGTGATCGACCAACCCGCGATACTTGGCCTCCGAGGACGCCAAGTGCTCGTTCAACTGCCGCAACACCGCCTGAGACTTTTCCACTTCGAGGAGGTGCCCGCGGATCTGGGTACTCATATCGTGCATGACACGGGTCAGATCGCCGATTTCATCGGTCCGCGCAAGGACGGGAATGGCCGGCACTTGCCCCGCCGGCGACGAACCGACGGCTCTGGCCAACCCGAGCAACGGGTCCGCGATCGACCGGGCGATGAAATACAATGCGCCGACCATCAGCCCGAAGGTGAACACCCCGCCGCCCAGCACGACGAACAGCGTGGAGGTGCGGTCCTGACTGAGCTGCCCCAATTTTTCGGCGACGCTCTGCTGCTCGTAGCGGTCGAAAATGCCCATCAACCGGCGGATCTCGACCATCAGCTCCCGCCCGCGCCCTTCCTCGACGTAATGCAGCGCCTCGTCCTTGTTTCCCTCTTTAATCGCCTCGATCAGTTTCTCCTTTTCCCGAACCAACTGCGATACGGTATGCTGGATCTCTTTGAATCGCTCCAGCTGATCGCCGGAAATACGTTCCGCCAGGTCGTGCCCGATCGTGGCGATGCCTTCCTGCGCCACCCGATAGGGCCGCAGATACCGATGCTGCTCCGTCAGGACATACCCGCGAAACCCGGTCTCCAGATCGACGACCAGACGCATGTACTCGGCCGCATTCTTCTGCGTCACGTAGAGGCTGTCGAGCTGCTCTTCGTCCTGCGAAAATTTTTGCACGCTCTCATAGGTCATCACGCTCAACACCAGGAGCGCGACCAACGGAATGATCGACGCCAAAAGCAGCTTGCGGCGGATGGACAGGTTATTGAACAGGCGGGCGATACGCTCTCGCATGGATGCTCCGTACACCTATGTCATCCTAGGAGTGCGATCCCTACCCTGTCAAATCTGGATCGAAACTCCTGTGGCGATCGCACTGTGCGCGGCGTGCGAAACCGCTCGAAGCGGCGATCGTTCGGTCGGTCGAGAAAGCCTTTCCGTCGATTCTTTGCACAACGCACATGGCACCGACGTTGCTTAGTGGCATAGGACGGAGTGAACAGTTTTCGCCCGAACGCCAACGAAGTACAGGAGGATCGCGATGGATTACGTGAAACCTCTCGGTGTGGTCGACAGCATGCTGGCCGGTGGCACCACGAAGCTGAACGTTCCTCCGCGACATTTGGTAATCCGGGGCATGCTGGCCGGAGCCTACTTGGGCATCGCCACCAGCATGGCGGTGACGGCCGCCGTCGAAACCGGTTTCTGGATCGTGGGCAGTCTTCTCTTCCCATTCGGATTGGCGCTGGCGATCTTGCTCGGGACGGAAATCATCACCGGGAGCTTCGCGCTGCTCCCCTGCACTGCGGTCGCAAGCCGTGGGGGCGTCGGGTGGCGCCGCATCCTCGCCAACTGGAGCTGGGTCTTTCTCGGCAACCTGCTGGGCTCGACGCTCTATGCCCTGCTCTTCGCCCTCTGCCTGACCACGGCCTGGGACAATGCGGTTCCCGCGGTCGGCGCGAAACTAATCGCGATGGCCGAGGGTAAAACCGTCTACTACGCCTCGCACGGCACCGCCGGCCTGCTGACGGTCTTCACGAAAGCGATTCTGTGTAATTGGATGGTCAGTCTCGCCGTCGTGGCCGCCTTCGCGTCGACGTCGTTTACGGGCAAGCTCTTCGCGATTTGGGGGCCGACCGTGCTGTTCTTCTCCCAGGGGTTCGAGCACGCGGTCGTCAATATGTTCGTCATGCCCGTGGGAATGCTGCTCGGCGCGAACGTGTCCCTGTCTTCCTGGTGGCTGTGGAATCAAATCCCCGTCACACTCGGCAATCTCGTCGGCGGCATGCTGTTCACCGGCCTGGCGATTTACCTGACCCATCGGCCGGCGCCGGCCGGACAACCGGCGCCGACCGTCCACTCCCATTCCGCGCCCGCGCAGCAGGGCTACTCGCCGTCGTTCCAGGCATGAGGTGATGTGCGCATGGCAGCGGTGTATCTCAGGCGATTGCGCGGCTGGCGATTTGTCCTCTTCAACGCCGCGCTCGGCCTCTCGCATATCGTCGTGCTGTTCAACGCCGGATCGTATATCGCCCTGCTGCCTCACGTATCCGGCGATCTCGGCGGTGTGCTGCCGAGCTTCCTCACCTGGGCGCAGACCGACTTCATGATCGGGCTGGCCCTCGGTTTCCCATTGGCACGGTACCTCTCGGGCCGCATCGGAGACTATCGGCTGCTGATCGGAGCCTTCCTGGTCTACAGCGTCGCCTCGTACCTCTGCGGCGCCAGCCAGACCCTGACGCAATTTCTCCCCGCGCGCATCGCCCAAGGTATCGCCGGCGGCATCACCCTGCCCATCGCCCAGTCGATGTTGTTGAACGAGTACCCGAAACGGATGAAAGCCGTCGCCTTGAGCGTGTGGGGACTATTCAGTATCACGCCCTTCACAATCGGCATGCCGGTCGGCGGCTATATCGCCTATCTGCTCGGCTGGCGTTTCCTGTTCTATCTCGACTTCGTCTTGACCATGATCATCATCGGCACGCTCGGCGCGCTGCTGTATGGCCGCGGCTTCCGTCGCAGCTACAGCCGCTTCGACTTCGTGGGTTTCCTGCTGCTGGTGACGCTGCTGCTCGGCATTCAAACGTTGCTCAACATGGGCAACGACTTCGACTGGCTGGACTCGCCCCTGCTGCAGGCAGTCGCTGTCGTCGTGCTGGTCGCGCTGCCCTGCTTCGTCATCTGGGAACTGGGCGAGCGGCACCCGACGCTGGATTTGCACCTGTTTCGCCACCGCAACTTCGCCATCGGCGTTGTCTGTCTCACGCTCGGGTTTTTTTCGATCCAAGGCTTGCTCTCGCTCCTGATCGTGCAGATCCAACTGATCCTGGGCTACTCCTCCAAGCTCGCCGGTTTGGCGCTGCTCCCGCTGGTGCTGCTGGGCGCCCCGGCCATCGCCGTCATGCATCTGCTCTGCAAATATATCGACGCGCGCTGGTTGATTTGCCTCAACAGCCTCGGCTTCGCCTGGACCTTCTATTGGATCGGCTTATTCGACGACCCGCATTCCTACGATCAGCTCTTCTGGCCCATGGTCGTCGAAGGCGTCTTCCTCGGCTCCTTCTTCACGCCGTTGACGGTCCTGACGTTGCACGGCCTGACGGGCCCGCTGGTCCTGCGCGCGGCCGAAGTCGCCAATTTGCTGCGCGTCGCCGCCGGGGCCTTCGGCATCACCTTCCAGGGCATCGTCCTATTCCGCCGCGCCCACTTTCACCAACTCAACCTCGCCGATCATTTCGGCGGACGGATGGCGATCTCCTACGATCCCGTGGGGCAATTGACGGCCAAGCTGGTGGAAGCGGGCGTCGCGCCGGCGCAAGTCCAGGCCAAACTCGGCACGTTGATCAAGCAGGAAGCCGCCATCCTCAGCCTCAACGACGCATTCTTGGTCGCCAGCGGATTGTTTCTCGTCATCGGGCTGCTGGTCTGGCTCGCGCACCCAACCCATCTCCCGTTCTCGCAACCGGCGGCGGAGGAACTGCAGGAACTCCGCGCCGAAGAATTGATCGAGGAGGTGCCATGACGATACCTGGCGCTCTCCGTCTCCGCGCGCTTCTGTCGAGCCTGATCGCCGGCACCCTGCTGCTGGACAGTTGCGCCTGGATTCCCGAGGGCAATCCACCCGCCACGTTCCTTGAACCGCCCGAGATGCAGGAGACGCTGGCCGAAGTGAACGACCGGCTGCAGCACTGGCCGGAGGACCGCTGGTGGCAACAATTCGGCAACGACGAATTGAACGCCCTCATCGAGCAGGCCTTGCAAGACAATCCCGGACTTAAACACGCGGCGGCCCGACTGCGCGAAGCGGAGGCGATGGTCAAGGTCGAAGGCGCGCGCCTGCTGCCGTTCCTGGAGGCCGACGCGTCCCTGACCTACGAGCGCATTTCGCAGCACGGCGTCTTCGCGGCCCTCAATCCGAAGGTGGCCGGTGACAAGATTCTGCTGGGTATTCTCAACCCACTGAGCTTCCGCTACGAATTCGATTTCTGGGGGAAAAATCGCGCCACACTCGAAGCGGCGTTGGGCCAGGCCGCCGCCGAAGAGGCGGAAAAGGCGGAAGTCAGGCTGCGGCTCACGACCGGCATCGCCCGTGCCTATTTCAGAGGGCAGGCGCTCCGGCAGCAACTCACCGTCGTCACGACGCTCGTGGGCATCCGCCGCGAGCTGCGCACGCTGGCGGAAACCCGGTACCGGCTCGGTCTGGACAACGATCAACCGGTGAAAGTCGCCGTCGCGGACTACGAGGCCGCCGTCAAACGTCAGGCGGCCGTGCGCGATCAGCTCGACGTGCAGCGGCACCTGCTCGCGCGGCTGGCCGGCAAAGGCCCGGATGACGCGGCCCATCTGTTCGCCAAACCGGCCGGCGTCATTCCCACTCAGATTTCCGCGCCGAACCACCTGTCGATCGGGCTGCTCATCCATCGACCAGACCTGGCCGCCGCCCTGTATCGGGCCGATGCCGCCGCCCGCATGGTCAAGGTCGCCAAGACGCAGTTCTATCCCACGATCGACTTGACGGCTTTCGTCGGCTTCAACGCGCTGACCCTGATGAAACACGCCGACAAATTGTCCAACCTCCTGTTCAACGGGCAGAGCTTCGCCTACGGCGTGGCGCCGGGCCTGCGCATGCCCTGGTTCGAGGGCGGGCGGCTGCGGGGCGAACTGGCCGCGCATCGGGCGGAATACGACGCCGCCGTCGAACTTTACAACGATACGTTGCTCGACGCGATGCGGGACGTAGCGGACAGCCTCAGCGCCTGGCAGACCACGCGCGAGATGTTGGAGTCGCACAAGCGCGTGCTGGCGTCGCTCGGCGAGGATTGGAAGCTCGCCAAAGTCCGTTTGGTGACCGGCCTCGACGACGAGCGCGAGGTCTTACGCCACCGGCAACCGGTCCTGGAACAGGAATACGCGCTGCGCGCCCTGGAAAGCGACCAGTTGGTCGCCGCCGTAGATTTGATCGAAGCCTTGGGCGGAGGGTACGAGAATCCGGACCTCGCCCGGCGACCACCCCATAACCCGAGTGCACCATCACGATGACGACGACGCCCACGACGCCTCAACCGACTACGACTGCATCCCGGCTCCATCCGAAGGCCATCCGCGCCCGCCGCAACCGGCGTTTGTTGATCGTGGCGCTGCTCGTGTTGATCGGCACGGTCGGCTACCTCAATTACTGGTGGACCTACGACCGCTTCTGGGTCCGCACCGACAACGCTTATGTCACGGGCAATCTCGTCCCGGTCGCCGCCCAGGCCTCCGGCATCATCACCCAAGTGCTGGCCGAGGAAACCCAGTTCGTGAACCGGGGCGACGTGATGATCCGCCTCGATGAGCATCAGGCCTACGCCGCGCTGGGCCGGGCGCGCGGAAAGCTCGGCGAAGAGGTCCGGCGCGTGGCGGCGCTCTTCATGACGCGCAAGCAGGTCGCGGAACAACTGTCGTCGCGCACCGCCCGGCTGAATCTGGCCCTTCACGATATGGAGCGCTATCGGGCCGCCGCGCCCAGCGGCGCCGTCTCCAAGCAAATTCTCGAGAACACGGCGGACAAAATCCTGTCGCTGGAGGCGGACGTGCGCGAAACGCAGGCGGCGCTCGACACGCTCGACGCGCAGATCGGCGGCACCACGGTGATGGCACACCCCGCCGTCGAACTGGCCAAACATGAACTGATCGAGGCGTATCTGGAATACACGCGCCAACAGATCAAGGCGCCGATCTCTGGGTACGTCGCGAAGCGCAAAGCGCAAGTCGGCGACCGTGTCCAACCGGGCGCGCCGTTGATGACGATCGTCCCGCTCGATCACCTGTGGGTCGAAGCGAATCTCCGCGAAACGGAATTGCAACACATCCGGCCCGGACAGTCCGCGCTGGTCAGCGTCAGCCTGTACGGCGCGACCCAGACTTTTCACGGGACGGTCGAAGGCCTCGTGCCCGGCACCGGCAGCGCGTTCGCCCTGTTGCCGCCGGATAATGCCACGGGCAACTTCATTCACATCGTCGAGCGGGTACCGGTGCGCATCGCGCTTCCGGAGGAGGAAATCCGTGAACATCCGATCAGACCGGGATTGTCGACCGTCACGAAGATCAACATCGGCGAACCGGGACAATCCGTCTGGTCGTCGTCTGCCGCCCCCGCGACGGCGGAATACGCCACCGACGTGTACGCCGACGAGTTGCCGACGGCCGAATCCCTGGCGAAGGAAGTGATGGCGGGGAACCTCGTCATCGCGGACAGCGGGGAGCCGGGCGCGCTGCTGATGGCCCACGATGAGACGGAGACCCTACGGTCTCTTGCAGAACCTCGCGTGGCGCCAGCCCCGCGCACAGCGCATCGCCCGACAGCGTCGACCACGCGGCCGCACCCTGCTGACGCGGATCACGAACCCTCTATCCCCGGTCGAAGCCCCGATCTGGGCCAAGCCTTCTCTCCGCTGACACCCTCCATCGGTCCCGGATCAGGATTACTCGGACCGGAGGGAGGACGGAGTCCCGCACGGCTCCGATTAAACCTTGATCACGAGTCCGGACCTCACACCTTCGGATCGGACCGCCGTTAATTCATCGTCGGTCCTCCGCACAGTGCTCATCGTGCGAAATCGCTCGATTCTGAGAGCCTCAAAGAGACGGACCTACGCCAAATCGACATTTCTCCATTGGCATCGGCTTTGCTGTGATATCCCATCAAGTCGTTCTGATTCTGTAAGACCTTCGGAGGCAAATCATGAAACAGATCGTCGGGTCCATCGGAGATCGCGAACTTGCTTGGATCATGCTGGCCATCGCCGGACTGATCGTGTGGAGCACCTGGGGGCTGGCTTCGTAATTTGATACTCCGCTTTCCTGTCTTGCCCCCTTGCTACCGCACAAATCAGTAACGGAAGATATTCGTAACCGGCTGACAGCTGCTTATCTCCTGAGTTTCTAGTCCGGCTCCCGTGAGTGAATTCGCACTCCCTGCACGGTGCGATTCAGCGCCTTCCACTCACCCGTTCCGAGCCAGAACACTATGCCTCTCAAAAACAGCCCTGTTCTCGACCGATACGATAGTGGCAGGTCGGGACTCAGTCTTGCAGACTTTTCCTTGCATCATCACGTTCACTCCACGGAGGTATGCTCATGGCTCTCCCTGGCAACGATCTATACGCCGCCGCACTCGATCGGCGGGTGCAAGACGTGGTCTTTCGGGAACGGACGCTCACCTTTACGGCGCTCGCCGCTCGCCTGCACGATTGTCGATGGATCAATCTGTTGCGGGCCTTGCATCGGCTGGAAAAGCAGCACGTGATCCGACTGGTCCCGCTGCCGTGGGATTATCAGATCAGCGGGATGCCGAGTGCGGCGCCGTCCTTGCGCGCGGAGTAGACGCCCCATGGCCTGCACACGATGCGGCGGATTGACCGTACGAGAACGGGCCTTCGATCTGGCCGGCACGGACGCATCAGACCGAGGAGATGCCGAGCGGTGCGTCAACTGCGGCGCGTTCGAAGACGCCATCATCCTGGCCAATCGCAATCCGGCACAGGCGCGCAGCCATCCGCGGGGGCCGCGAGCGCCCCGCGCCTCTTCTTCGCTGCACACATACTCCGATTGCTGGAGCCAAACCGGGCCGCCGCAATCCCTATCGCGTCCCGCCGCCGAACCATCCGCATCCCGACCACCCACCCTTTCCGGAGGTGACTCATGAGACGACTGCGCCTGCTGCTGTGCGACGATGAACCCCTGATCCTGACCTGGTTGCAATCCGTGCTGGAACCGGAATTCGCCGTCGTGGGCACTGCGGAAGACGGCGATTCGTTGATCGCCGCCGCCCATGCCTTACGACCGGACGTGATCGTGACGGAGATCGACCTTCCGTGTCTGAACGGGATCGCGGCGGTGCAGGAACTGCGTCAGCCGCTCCCCGCCTGCCGCGTCATCTTTCATACGTCTCGCCGCGAGCCGGAAGTGATGGCAGCGGCGTTCGTCGCCGGAGCGGTCGGGTATTTGATCAAGGGGGATGCCCCGTCGCTACGGGAATCCATCCGTACCGTCGTCAAACATCTACGGGATCACAATGAGGAACTGGTCGCCGGGTGGGTCAACTAGACGCAGTTCACGCTTGAGCTGTCACGGCAAGAACTAGAAAAACGCCATTGAGGCGAAGGTGACGGTGGAGTTGTACTGATCGGTGATCCCGCGGTCGTAGCGGAGCACTTCGCCCTTTTCGGCCTCGATGAGGCGCAGCAGCGAGAAGATCGGCGCGAAGCCGGAGATCCGGCGCTGATCCTGCTCCTTGATGATGTAGTTGGCGAATTCGTCGGCCTTCAGCTCTTCGACCGGCTTGAGCATTTCGAGATCATGCTGCATGGACCGATGGAAGGCGAAATCCGTCGGCGGTTCCTTGTCGCCATAGCGCAGTCCGAGGTGCGCCAATTCCCCCGCCGCAATGACGCAGTAGCTGCGCCCGTCTGCCTTGAGAATCTCCAACACCCCGTCCAGAAACGCCGTGACCTGTCGCAACGTCGCCGGGTCCGAGACGCTCAACGCGGAAAACGAACAGAGCATCGGGACGATGGTGAATGGCTTCTGCTTCCCGACGATGTCCTGCAAGAACGGCAACTGGAATTCGAGCGCGTGCTCAGACTGGTGGCAGAGGTCTTCTTCAAACGCGACGGAAAACCGCGCTTTGATCTTGGCCAACAGCGGCTGATCGGCCTTCACCACGCCGAGCGGCGTTTCGAAATCTTTCTCTGTGACGGCGAACAGATTGTCGAGTCCAGCATAGGCGGTGCCGATGAGCACATAGACGTCGGGCTGCTGCGCTTCCTGCAATTCCTTATAGGCCCACGCGTAGACCGGGCCGGCTTGTTTGAGATCGTAGGTCGGCGCGACCAGGCCCTTGATCGGCTTGCCGGCATTCGCCGACGGCTTGAAGTCCGGTCCCTCACTTGAGGTGAAGAACCCGTCGATCTGCTTCTTCAGCTTGGCACCGTCCGCCTCGTAGCTGCGGCCGGCGAAGGCCGCGGTTCGTAGCGGCGCGCTCCGGTACACATTTCGCTGCTGCACACGGGCTTCTTGAGCGCGCGTGCCTTCCAGAAACAATTTGGCGTCGAGGTCGGCCACCAACTGGCCGACTTTGTCCGGCATCAGGAATTCGCCGAACCGCTTGAGATAGATCCCGCCGATCTCCTGCAGCGAATGTTCGCCGTCGAAATGTTGGACGATGAAAAAGTAGTTCAACGGCAGGACGAGCTTTTCCTTACTCAAGCCGGTGGGATCCCACAGGACGATGTACTGCTCCTCGCCCTCCTTGATCGGAGAGAACTGCAGATTGCGGAGCACCGGGTATTGCGCGGGATCTTTGACGACCGGCGTAGCCATAGGAACCGCATTGTAAAGGAGGGAGAGAACGGCCTGCAACCGGGGAAGCAGGGTGCGGGTTGAAGGCTTCGCTTCAGTGTTCTTCAGGCGGCTCGGTGCCCCGTCGGCGGCCGAGGAATACCAGAGTTCCTACCGTCATCAGCACCAGCCAAAGCGTGGGACGGCCGTAGGACGCGTCGGAGAATTCGATCAGGTCGGTGAGTCGGCCGATCAACAGAGACATACGCGCCATGACCGTATACCCGAAGGCCGCGCCGAAGGCGATCATGATGAAGAGCACGCCCGTTCGGGCGACCGACCGGCCCGGGCCGGTATGCTCGACCGAGAAGAAGAAATAAAACAGGACGGAACTCACCCCGAGCAAGACAATGATGACATTGATGCTGCTGGCCGGGTTCAGCAGATTGAACGAGAAGGTCGCCCCGTCGCCCGGCAGCAGCACGAGCAACGGCCGCACCGTGTCTTCGATCTGCTTCAAGATGAAGGATGAAATCGTGCGTGGGATCGCGAGCCCGGCCCCCACTCCCACGATGAACGCGAAGGCATAGCGCGACAGCCAGGCCGCTTTGGGCACATACCGCGTCAGCATGAGCACGCCGATGCCCACGGGAATGAGCAGCGACCACTCGTGCTCCTCGACGATCGGCTTCCAGATGAGATGGACGATGACCGTGTCCCACGTCTTCACAATCGTGTAGCCGACCGACACGCCGACATAGAGATTCTCCGCCAGCTTGAACATCGGGTTATCCTTGTACAGGAACGAGAAGATGAAGAGGGTCAACCCCGTCGCCACCCACGCCCCGATGATGGTTGCGTCCATACCCCGCTCGTCTTCCTACAGGTGATGGCCCTGTTGCCGGGCCTGGCGCCGCAGTTCGAAGTAAAACAGATTGCACAGCAACACCAGCACAATGATCGCTACGTGCGTCGCCGACTGCGCGTCCATGCCCGCCACGGCGCGTCCCTTTTGCCCGATCAGGCTCTCGTACTCCGCCGCGCCCCGTAGCCCGCCGATCAAGCCGTTGATCTGCCCGCTGCGCAACAAGGGATACAGCCCCGGCGCGATGACGCCCGTACAGCCCCCGCCCAATTCAAACTTGTACTTGTCCTTCCCGAAGACATACCAGGCCTCGACCCCCGGATTGCCCGCGCCCAAACTGACAGCGTAGGTCACGTCCTTGAGGCTGCCGACGCCTTCCAGCACGGGCTGCCCCTTCGTCGGCTTGCCCCCGTAGTCGCTCGGAAAGGTGTTGTAGAGATCCTGCCCCATATTGATGATGACGGCCGTGCCGCCGGGACTCCAGCCCAGGAATACATAATCGGCCCCGCGCTGCTTGCCCGATTCTTCCGCAACCTTCGTGATCAGTTCGTCGGCCATCCCGGTGCCGGAAACCCAGAGCGTCATCGCGACGACACGGAGGTTCTTCCGGAACGCATGGCGGAGAATTGCCACGGCCTGCGGATACAGCTCGGGCTTCGAGGCCGGATCGAAATCGATGGAAAGAAGGAACACGGACCGCTCGGGCAACTGCTCGATATAATCGTAGACGCCGCGCACCTCGGGTGAAACCTTGATCGGCAGCCCCACCGGGTACAGGAGCGGCAACAAGGTGCAGAGCCCGATCACGGCGAAGATGATCCGCCGGTCGATCTTCAACATGCGTTCGGCGAAGGTCATGCTATTCCTTGCCTCCGCCGAGATACGACCGCTCGACCCCGAAGATGATTTTGAACGAGAGAGCCACAACCCCAAGGCTCACGCCGATGAGAATGGCGCGCCGCACGGAGGCATTTAAGACGTTCAAAATCCACTGCGACAGGTCGCCGCTGATCGGAATCAGGTACTCGCCCAGGGGAACGCGGCCCATCATGACGATCACCGCCGCGACTAAGAGCACCGCCGCTTCCCGGCTGCGCGCACGGAACGAACGGTAGGCCGCCGACGCGATGAAGAACGCGAGAATCGCGAACATCGTGCCCTGGAGCGGCACCATCATGAAGTTGTAGATCCAGCCGAACGCAGTGGCGACGCCCTCGACGCTTTCTTTGCCGTTCGCCCAGAAGCCGGCCGCGATCGTGCCCAGCATCCCGGCATAGAGCACCGCGCTGTACCCCCAGCCTTCTTCGCGGCGGCGGATCTTCGCCGCATGCACATGGAACAGGCTGCTCACCCCCAGCACGAGCGCGAAACCGCCGACGATCTGCAGCCATTTGGTGGCGGATGTAAGCAGCTGTTCCGACGCCGGATGCGGGACGTAATATTGCCCGGCAAACAACAGCCCTGTAATCAAGGTGAGGAGCAGCGGGCCTTGCCGACGGAGAAAGATCATTTCACATCCTTGAAAAAATCGAGCAGATACTGCGGCCACGCCGCCCCGGCAACGACGCCGACCGTCGCCAGTCCGACACCCGCCAGGATGACCGCCAGCACGACCGCCTTTCCGATGTCTTGCCCGCGCAACGTCCCTACCTGCACCGGTTCCCGGGAGAGATAGGCGCTGGCCGCATAGAGCTCTTCCCCGATCAACGTGTAGTCGCAGGTCGTCACGAAGAACGGCAACTGGTGATCCGAGTCGGTCCCGGCAATCTGAATCGCGCCCGTGCTCGCACCGGTTTCGGTGAGCAACAACGCCTCGGCGAAGTAGGACCCCATGAAGAAGTTCGCCGCCGGCTTCCGGCGGAGCATAATGCCGTCGACCGCCGCCGTATAGCTGAATTGGTCGCTCGTGATGAAGAAGTTGGAGTCGTCCTTATAGAGATCGGGCTTGCCGGCTTCGAGATAGGCCTGTTTGGTGATCTCCTGACAGACCGCCATGGTGATCGGCTCGCGATGCGGTACGAGCAATTCTGTTTCGTAGGCCGCCGCTTTCTTGGCCACCCGCCCCAGGATGACTGCCGCCGCGATCGTCGACGGATCGTGCATGTCGTGCGCGCCGGTCAGATAGAGAATCGGTTTCCCCAGCTCCGTCGCGCGCCCGATGGCCTCGTCGACCGCATCGAGACCGGGAATCCGCCGGAGAAAGATCTCCCGCTTCTTGGCCTGCGCGATGGAGACAAACACCACCCCGCCGAACAGCAGCGCAATGACGAGGTTGTTGATCACGTTCCAGTTGAACCAGTTCGGCGCGGGCGTCGCCTGCAGCAGCGGACCGACCGTGCGCTCCTCCCCTTTCACTGTCGCAACCGCCACGGTATAGGCCGTTCCGTCCTTCAGCTCGACGTTCTTTCCGTTGCGGATGGCGTACTGATGCCACGTTTTCTCGGCCTCCCTGGTCCACCAGGGGGCTTTGGCGTCTTTGACGAACTTCGTATCGGCGGGAAACTCGGCGACCGTCTTCAGCGCGGCAGGATCGGTTGTACCGGCCGGCCCCAGCAGTACCTGATACCGTATCGCGGCACTGTCGGAAGAACCCGGCGCCCACACCACAGTCAGACTCGCGCCGCCGTCGTTCGGCGTATCGAACGCGCGTACTTGCGCCGGCGCCGGCAACGTGTCATCAGCCCACGCCGGAACGGAAACGAATCCGGCCAGACAGGCACAGACCAATGCCGTCGGGATGATCAATACGCTCTTCCGACGCATGCTGTTTGACACGTGGCCCCTCACGGTCTCTAGGCTCCTTCGATGACTTCGATATTCGTCCGCGGAATCACCGCCGTTTTGCCGTCGGGGAATCGTACTTCCAATACACGAACTTCGCTCTCGGTGGGAATCCGCTGCAACTCCGACGGCAACGCCGAGACTTCGCCGATCCGGCCGAACAACGGATCGCGGATGATGCGCACCGGGTCGCCGATACGGATGCCTTCCCGCTGGGGAACCGCCGCGCCCGCGGCTTGGACCGACCCCGCAGCTTTGGCGACGATGATTTCCGGGCGGATGACGCCGGCGCGAATCTGCGTCGCACCCGAGATCGTGGCTTTTACTCCCGCATGGGCAGACAGCAGCGCGAACGTCTTCTGCGCCATGGGGATAGTGCCGAACCCCTCCGTCAGAATCAGCGTGAAGCCGACCTGCTCCGTGCCCGTAATCGCGACCCCGAGATCGTACCCGAGCAGCGCGCGAAGGTCCTTATCGTGAATCCCGCCGACGACCAAACCAGCCACGCCGATCGCTTTCGCCTTGGCCATCGTCTCGGCGGAGAGAAACGAGCCGCCCACGACGATCGCCCCCTTCATTTCCGCCTTCAGATGACTCGGCGTGAGGGCTTCGTCCGGCTTCGCCACCGCTACCGTCAACGGTCCGGATGTTTCGCCGCCGATCCCGAAAATCCCTTGCACCAGGCTGCACGTCGTTTCGACCGTCACGCCCTGCTGAGGATGGACCTCCACCACCGTCCCGTCGATGTACGCCAACACGTCGAGGATACGGGGCGGCTCGCGTAACAGCACCTGCCCTGTCACCGTGGAGATCGACTCGACCGAGCCGGTGACCGGCGAGCGGATCTCGGTCTTGAACCATTTGATGAGCGGTTTATTTTCGGCCAGGATGTCGTCCTTCTGGACCGACTCGCCAACCTTCTTGACCAGATACTCATGGATTTCGTTCGGCGTAACTCCGAGTTGATTGGCCAGATTGAGCGGATAGACTTTTCCGGGCAACTCCGCGCGGGCCACCGGCTGGTCGGATTGGACACGGTCGCCGACATGGGCGAGCACCGCACCGGGCAGCGGCAATTGCCGACGCCGTCGGATGACGGTCTGCTCGGTAACAGTCAATCCCGGAGTATAGGAATGCGCCATAACAGGTTGCTGAAAAAGCCCTCCAGCTTCGTTCTCAGTCGCTCCGCTTCCTCGACGTACAGAACCGGTACGCTTCGGGATGCTCGCTCCTTGCGGCCTCGCTGGAGGCCATTTTGAGCAACCTGAGAAAACAGAACAACGGTAGCACCACTAGGACCTCGGATACAGCTCGACCGACTCGAACCACTGTTTCAACGAGGCGACGCGCAACGCTTCATCGGCCGGCAACTGCAACGGACGCCCGCGTCCGTCCAGCAACAGCCCAACCACACCGCCCTGGACTTCGCGCGTCACCGGCACGCCCGCCCCCTGCCCCAGATTGATCGACTTGGCCGGCTTCATCGTGACCGTGGCCTTCTGCCCGGGGGCCAGCTGAAACAGCCGCAGAGCTCCCATCGTCAACTGATCGGTCACGGTTTTGCCGTCGGGGAAACGGATCTCATACTCGGCCAGCTTCTCGCCGGCTTTCGTCTGGCCGATCGGGGCCACACAGGTTCCGAGATAGACCATGCAATCCCGCACGAAGACGTCGGTTGCCGCCTTTTCGTCGATGGTCGAGAGCACCCCGAGATGCGGCATCATGAAGATGCTGTCGACGGACAACATCGTGAAGCCGAGCGGCTCGTAGGCGTCCACCATCATGAGCATCGACTGAATTCGGCGCGGCGCGTGCGACAGAATGCCCCCGCTGCCCACGATGAGATCCAGCTTGAGCATATCGACGAGGCTCTTGCCGGAGGCCTGCTGCTCGAACACATCCGAGATCGTCCGTTCCTGCTGCACGCCCTTCAAGGCCGTCGCAAGCGACTTGTGGTGAATCAGGGCCAGCCGCAAGGCCTCGCGGGCGATCGCCTGCTCGATCTGCAACTCATCGAGTGTCTGAGGAATGGTGGTAGGTCGGACCATCTTGTTCTTGATCCGATTGCGCAGGGTCTGCTCGTCGATCGTGAAGGGCACCCACCGCATGATGTTTGCCAGGCCCGCTTCCGCGAGCACGTTGGACACGCTGTAGGACATGCCGAGATTGGCGCTGACCGTCCGGTTGAACACATTTTCGAAGACCGAAAACACGTCGGTCGTCGCGCCGCCGATGTCCACGCCGATCAGATTGAGATGCTCCCGCTTCGCGATCGTCTCCATGATGACGCCGACCGCCGCGGGTGTCGGCATGATCGGTGCGCAGGCCATCTCGATCAGCTTTTTGTAGCCCGGCGCCTGCTGCATGACGTGTTCGAGGAATAGGTCGTGAATCTTGTTGCGTGCGGGAGCCAGGTTTTCCCTTTCGAGTACGGGACGGATGTTGTCCGTCACTTCCAGCGCGGCTTTCTCGCCCAAGATCTTTTTCACCTGAGGCTGCGCCTCTTTGTTGCCCGCGTAGATCAGCGGCAGCTTGTACGTGGCGCCGAACCGAGGACGGGGTTCCGCTGCCGCGATGTACTCGGCCATCTCCACCACATGCGTGACCGCGCCGCCGTCCGTTCCGCCGGACATCAGAATCATGTCGGGCCGCATGGCGCGGATGCGCTCAATCTTCTCATGCGGCAGCCGGCCGTCGTTCGACGCCAGTACGTCGATGACTATCGCGCCCGCCCCGAGCGCGGCGCGCTGCGCGCTCTCGCCGGTCATATTCTGCACGACGCCGGTGACCATCATCTGCAGGCCACCGCCGGCGCTGCTCGTGGAAATGTAGATGTCGACCCCGGTCTTGGCGTCGCGGCAGGGCGTGATGATCTGGTCGCCGTCGAGAATTTTTCGTCCGGATAGCTCTTCGATTTCCGCGATGGCGTTCAGGACGCCGCGTGTGACGTCTTCGAACGGCGCTTCGACCGTCGTCGGCGCTTCGCCGCGGTAGGTCTGGCGATACTCGTCGCCGACTTTTTCAATGAGAATGGCTTTCGTGGTCGTGCTGCCGCAGTCGGTCGCGACAATGACGGTGAGCGGGCGGGAGTGCGGTGGTTCGGACGCGTGCAGCGAAGCGCTCATCGAGCCGCCGCCTCACGCGGCGCGGCCGCGGCGTCGATCAATCGGATCAATTGCTCGATCGTGTCCCGGCGTTCCAGCAGAGCCGCCACCTGCGCGACGTCCTTGGGATTGAAGGCGAGTTCGAGAATCGGGAGGAAGAAATGCAGCGCCTGACTGCCCAAGTAGCTCATGGGCCCCAGCGATTCCAGGAACACCACTGCCGGCGTCGCCATTCCCCGCTTCACGACCGTCTCGGCGACCCGCTGAAGCAGTTGAAGATCCTCGATCGTCAACGCCTCGGAGGCGGACTTGGTCGCAAACGCATGGGCCAGTTCCGCACGCACTCTTCCCCACGTCTCCGTCAAGGAACCCTTGGTGAAGGAAGCCATAAGTAGAGGGAAAGGCAGCCAAAACAGTTATGGATCGGCATTATAGAAACGGGTCTGAGGAGAGTCAATTGAAGGCGGTGAAGATCACACCTTCTTCTGCCCGATCTTACTTTCCGTTCCATTCCACAGCCGCTCGATGTTGCCCTTGTGCTTGGCTACGATGAGGCCGCTCACGATGACGGAGAAGAAGACGAATTCGACGGTGGGCCGCAGCAGAGCCGCGATCAGGGGGAACAGCCCGAACGCTGTGAGCGCGCCGCCGGACGAGTAGCGCCAGAGCGCCACCGCCCCGAGCCAGGCCAGTAGGAGCAGTAGTCCGATCAGGGGTGCGACCCCGACGACGGAGCCGAGCGCGGTCGCCACACCCTTTCCGCCGTTGAAGCCGAGAAACGGAGAATAGAGGTGCCCGAGAAACGGCGCCAGAGCGACCGCCAGGATCATCCATTCCTGCGAAAGCAGTTGCGCGGCAGCCACGCCCATCACCCACCCTTTGCCCATGTCGCCGATCAGGGTCAGGATGCCGGCTTTCTTTCCGGATACCCGCAGCACATTCGTGAAGCCGACGTTCTTGCTGCCGACGGTGCGCGGATCGGGCAGCCCCATCGCTTTCGATACGACGACGCCGAACGGAACGCCGCCCAGCACGTAACCAGCCACGACAAGAACTGCGAGCAGGCCTAGTTGATCCATGGAGACTCAGAGGTACCGAGGAGGAACTGACTGACGAGCGCGACCGGTTCCGACACTACAAACCCTTGGCCACAACCTGCTTCCAGAAGCTCCAGACATACTGACCGCCGGACACATAGCCCAGCAGGAGCGACAGATAGAGCGTCGCGATCCCTGCCAAATGCAGGTTGCCGTACTCGGCAACGACGGTCCCTTCCAGGATGAGCATAACGATCGCGACGACCTGCAGCGCCATCTTGTACTTGCCGGTCGTTTCCGCGGCGATGATGAAGCCTTCGCTGGCCGCGATGGCACGCACCCCGGTAACAGCCAATTCCCTTGCAATGATCAGGATCGCCACCAACGCACTCACCCGATCGACGTTGACCAAGAGGATCAGCGCGGACAGCACCAGCATCTTGTCGGCAATGGGGTCGAGGAGTTTGCCCAGCTTCGTCACCTGGCCGGACCTTCTGGCGAGATACCCGTCGAGCAGATCGGTGACCGCCGCCACCACGAACACGATGGCTGCCATCAACGACCGTTCGGGATCCGGCGTTGCAAACAGGACGACGAACACCGGAATCAAAAGGATCCGGGTCAGCGTGAGCAGGTTCGGAACGTTCAGCGATTCCTGCCCGATTTCCCGCCAGACTTCGAGGACGCGATTCATGGCTCGTCAGTATCTCTCAGACCACGCCGCTCTTCAATAGATCATGCAGATGGAGAATCCCCAGGACGGTCCGACCATCTTCGGACACCACCAGCGTGGTGATCGAAAAGCGCTCCATCACTTCGACTGCGCGGGCCGCGAGTTCGTCGGGGCCGATGGTTTTCGGATTCCGCGAGGCGAGCTGCCCTGCTGACAGATGTTGAAAATCTTCCCCGCGCTGGAGCGAGCGCCGGATGTCGCCGTCGGTGATGACGCCGAGCAGCGCCCCGGCGCGATCCACGACGGTCGTCATGCCAAGCTTCTTTCCCGACATTTCCAGAATCGCGTCCGTCCCCGTCGCCGATTCATCGACCCTGGGCACCGCCGTTCCACCGTGCATCAGGTCTTTCACTTTAACCAGCAACCGGCGCCCGAGCGTGCCCCCCGGATGGAACTGCGCGAAGTCTTCTTCCTTGAACCCCCGCTTCTGCAAGAGCGCCACGGCCAGGGCATCGCCCATCGCCAGAGTCGCGGTGGTGCTGGCGGTCGGCGCGAGCCCCATCGGACAGGCTTCCTCCGACACCGAGACATCCAGTGTCACGTCGCTGTGCTTTGCGAGAGTGGAATTCATCCGGCCCGTGAGCGCGATGACGGGAATGCCCATCCGCTCGACGTACGGCAAGATCTGGAGCAATTCCGCCGTTTCGCCGCTGTTGGAGATGGCGATGAGCGCGTCGCGGCGGGCCAACATGCCGAGGTCGCCGTGTACCCCCTCCGCGGGATGGAGAAAGAACGACGAGGTGCCGGTACTGGCCAGGGTCGCGGCAATCTTCTGGCCGATCAGTCCGGACTTGCCCATGCCGGACACGACCACTTTCCCCTCGCAGTGAGCGAGCAAGGTCACCGCTTTCGTGAACGATTGATCGAGCCGCGTGATCATGGCCTGCACCGCACGGGCTTCGATCTCCAGCACGCGCTTGCCGTCGCCGAGCGCGCCGAGACTCTTGACCGTCTTGGCCGTCGGCTTCTTGGCTGATTTTACAGTCGTGGTTTTGCTGCGTCGCATATGCGCAGGACTCGTTCGAGCAACGATTTCAGTTCATGCAACGGCACCATGTTCGGCCCGTCGGACAGCGCGTCGTCCGGATTGGGATGGACTTCCATGAAAAACCCATCCACACCGGCGCCGGCGGCGGCACAGGCCAACGGCTCGACGAACTCGCGCTGGCCGCTGGATTTCGTGCCGCCCCCGCCGGGCAGCTGCACGCTATGCGTCGCATCGAACACGACGGGATAGCCGAGGCTCCGCATGATCGGAAACGAACGCATATCGACGACGAGATTGTTGTAGCCGAACGAAGAACCCCGCTCGGTCAGAATGATGCGCTGACTGCCGCACTCCTCGACCTTCTTGACGGCGTTAGCCATCTCCGGCGGCGAGAGGAACTGGCCCTTTTTCACGTTCACGACCTTCCCGGTCTTGGCCGCGGCGATCAACAGATCCGTCTGCCGGCACAGAAACGCGGGAATCTGCAACACGTCCACGACCCGGCCCGCTTGCGTTGCCTGCTCGTCCGTATGCACGTCGGTCAATACGGGCAATCCCAGCTGGTCTTTCACCTTCTTGAGAACCGCAAGCCCCTGTTCGAGTCCGGGACCGCGATAGGACTTGATCGACGTCCGGTTTGCTTTATCGAAGGAGGACTTGAAGACGTAGGGCATGCCGAGCGACTTCGCAATCTCCGCGATCCGCCCCGCCGTATCCATCACGAGCTGCTCGCTCTCGATAACGCAAGGCCCGGCGATCAGAAACGGCCGATGGCCTGCCCCTACCGTGAACGATCCGATTTGGACTTCGTGCGCCATGCCGGCTCCCTAATCAGTGTCCTAACTTTTTTCTCAAGGCGGCGCCCACAAATCCGCTGAACAACGGATGCGGGTGGTGCGGCCGCGAGCGGTACTCCGGATGGAACTGCGTGGCGAGAAACCAGGGATGGCCCTTCAACTCCACGATTTCCACCAAACGCCCGTCCGGCGAGAGCCCGCTCAATACGAGACCCTTGGCGGTCAGCTGCTCGCGATAGGCGTTGTTGAACTCGTAGCGATGCCGATGCCGTTCGGACACCTCGCTGACGCCGTACATCTTTTGCGCCAGCGTGCCCTCGCCCAGCTTACAGAGATAGGAGCCGAGTCGCATCGTACCGCCCTTGTCGCTGACGGTCTGCTGGTCGTGCATCAGGTGGATCACGGGATGGGGCGACCGCTCGTCGAACTCGGCGCTGTTGGCGCCCGCCAGTCCGGCGACGTTGCGGGCGAATTCGATCGTCGCGCATTGCATCCCGAGACAGAGGCCGAGGAACGGCACCTGCCGCTCGCGCGCATATCGGATCGTGAGAATCTTGCCTTCAATGCCGCGCGTACCGAACCCGCCAGGAATCAGAATGCCGTCGGCCTCGCGCAAAATCCGCTCCGTTCCCTGCCGCTCGACGTCTTCCGACTCGATCCAGGAAATATTCACCTTCGTCTCGTGATCGATGCCGCCGTGGACGAGGGCCTCGGCCAGACTTTTGTAACACTCCTTGAGTCCGGCGTACTTCCCGACGAGCGCGATGGAAATCTCATGCTTGGGGTGCTTGATCTTCTGCACCATCGCATCCCATTCGCGCAAATTCGGCGGACCGGTCTCGATATGCAGTTGACGGACAATCAGTTCGTCCAATCCTTCCTTCCTGAACACGATCGGCACTTCGTAGATCGTCTCGACGTCCTTCGCCGTGATGACCGCGTCTTTTTCGACATTGCAGAACATGGCGATCTTCGCCTTCATCTCCGGCGGTATGTAGCGGTCGGTCCGGCACAACAGAATGTTCGGCTGAATACCGATCTCGCGCAGCTTATTGACGGAATGCTGCGTCGGTTTCGTCTTGAGCTCGCCGGCCGCGCCGATATAGGGTACCAGCGTCAGATGCACGTACAGCACGTTCTCACGGCCGACGTCGTAGGGCATTTGCCGGATCGATTCGAGGAACGGCAGACTCTCGATGTCGCCGACGGTCCCGCCGATCTCGACGATGGTCACATCCATGCCCTTCGAGATCCGCATGATGCACTGCTTGATCTCGTCGGTGATATGCGGCACGACCTGCACGGTCCCGCCGAGATAGTCGCCGCGGCGTTCCTTCGTGATGACCGAATTGTAGATGCGCCCGGTGGTGTAGTTGTTTTCCTTCGTCAACGACAGCGAGGTAAAGCGCTCGTAGTGGCCGAGGTCGAGATCCGTTTCGGCCCCGTCGTCGGTCACGAACACCTCGCCGTGCTGGTAGGGATTCATCGTCCCTGGATCGACGTTGATGTAGGGATCGAGTTTGAGAAAGGTGATCTTGAGCCCGCGGCTTTCCAGCAGATTGCCGATGGACGCGGACGCCAGTCCCTTGCCCAGCGACGAAACGACTCCGCCTGTGACGAAAATGAATTTGCTCATGGTTGCCCCCATGGCCGCCGATCGTCGGCCGGTCTTACCGGGCCGGCGCCGCGCGCTTGAGATCCAACTCGCGTTTCAATGCCTCAAATTGTCGTAACTTGTCTTCGACCCCTGGCACGTCCTCCGGGGTATCGACCCGCAGGGACGCGTACGGTGTTTCCCACACCCTGATCCGGACGCCGTTCTCCAGCGCGCGGAGCTGCTCGAGCTTTTCCGCATCCTCCAGCGCACCGGTGTTCATAGCAGCGAACCGGAGCAGTACTTCCTTCGTGTAGATGTACACGCCGAGATGGATGTAATGGAGTCCGCTCACGACGCGCCGGCTCGGATCGTCCCGAACGAGGGGGATCGGCGCGCGGGAGAAATACATCGCATAGCCTTTGGCATCCGTCACCACCTTGACGATCGCCGGATTCTGCAGATCGTCGGTGGCATCCATCTTCCGCTTCAACGTGCCCATTTCGGCGCCGCTTTGCACGAACGGTTCGATGAGATCGGACAGCAGCTCGGGGTTCAGCGGAATTTCGTCTCCCTGCAAATCCACGAAGCACTCGCCCGCGAACATGCGCGCCACCGCCGCGACCCGGTCGGTGCCGGTGCGGTACTCGCCAGCCATCATGACGACCCGGCCACCGAACTGTTCGACGGCCTGTTTGATCCGCTCGTCGTCGGTCGCCACCAGCACCTCGTTGACGGACCGACAGGCCCGCGTACATTCGTAGACATGTTGAATCATCGGCTTGCCGGCCAGCTTCACCAACGGCTTGCCGGGAAACCGCGACGATCCATAGCGGGCCGGGATGACGACCGTAACGGATTGCCTACCCATTCCCCACGGCCTCCAGCAACTGTTTCGGCGTGACGGTGGCCGTCCCGACCATGCCCACGACGATACCGGCCGCATGGTTGGCGAGAGTCGCGCCTTCGCGCATGCTTGCGCCGGTCGACAATGCCAGGGCCAGCGTCCCGATCACGGTATCGCCGGCGCCGGTCACATCATAGACCTGCCGCGCCTGAGTCGGCAGATGCCACGACGTCCCTTCCCCCTCATACAAGCTCATGCCCTTTTCGCCGCGCGTGATGAGCACGGATTGACACCCCAGCCGCTGACGGATGACCGCGCCGGCCTGGTTCACGGTATTGTCGTCGTCGCCGTGCAGGCCTGCGGCCTGCGTGGCTTCAAGATGGTTCGGGGTAATGACGGTCACGTTCTTGTAGTAACTGAAATGTTCAACCTTGGGGTCGACGATCACGGGGATTTTTCGCAGGGCCGCCAAGCGGGCGATCTCCACCATCAACGACGCCGACACTACGCCTTTTGCATAGTCGGACACGACAAGGCAGGACAGCTCCTTGATGCGCGATTCGACATAGCGAAGCAGCCGTTTCTGCAAGGTTCCCTTTAACTCCTGACGGCCCTCGACGTCGTACCGGACGATCTGCTGGTTGTGCGCGATAACCCGACTCTTGCGGGTCGTCGGACGGTCGTGGTCGATGATGACGCCGCCGCGTCCGGACCTGGTATTGCCGAGTTCTTTCAACAACAGCCGCCCGCTCTCGTCGGCGCCGATCACGCCGCACAGGTCGGCCTTGCCCCCGAGCGCCAGAATATTGTTATAGACGTTCGCCGCGCCGCCCAATCGCAGCGTTTCCGATTCGACGTGGACAACCGGCACCGGCGCCTCCGGCGAGATGCGGCTGACTCGCCCCATCACATAGTGATCGAGAATCAGGTCGCCGATCACCAGCAGGCTGGCCTGCGGAAACCGCTGGATGTACTGGCGAAGAGCCTTGGAAGACACCGGCTGCTGCTGCGTCGTCTGCTGTGCCATGCCTGCGATGCCTCTATTGAATGGCTTTCCCGAACCGTTCCCACCGGACCCACTCGGTCCACTCGCCCCGTCCGCTCCACGACCAGTAGATACGGAAGGCCTTGCCCCGGATCTTTTCTTCCCGCACATAGCCCCAGAACCGGCTGTCGAGGCTCTGGTCGCGATTGTCGCCCATCACGAAGTACGAGCCTTCCGGCACCGTGATCGGCCCGAAATTATCGCGCGGGTTGATGGTGCTGTCGATAATGCCCGGATCAATCCGCTGCGTAAAGGCTTTGTCGTCGAGCACTTCACCGTTGATGATCACGGCTTTGTTCCGGATCTGCACCGTATCGCCGGGGGTTCCAACGATGCGCTTGATGAAATCCTTTTCCTCGTCTTCCGGGAACCGAAACACGATGATGTCGCCGCGCTGCGGTTTGCCAAACGCCAGCAGCGTGGTGGAGGTGTAGCAATTCACCGGCGGAAAGGTCCATTGCAACTTGCAGTCGGTTGGCCACTGCAGGCCGTACGACAGTTTGCTCACGAGAATATGGTCGCCGATCAGCAGCGTGGGGATCATGGAGCCGGAGGGAATCTTGAATGCCTGGACGACGAACACGCGGATTGCGAAGGCGAGCAACATGGCTACGATGATCGCTTCGGCATATTCCCGGATGATGGATTTTCCGGTCGGCTCGGCCACGGTGGTTCCTGGTGCACCCGGAGCCCCCGCCGCCGCGGGAGGCGTGCGGGAGAGATCGTCGAGGTTCGGAGGGGTCGGTTCCATGCTCACTCCTCACCGACTTTCAGCAGGGCGAGGAAAGCCTCTTGCGGGACTTCCACGCTGCCGACCGACTTCATCCGTTTTTTCCCCTCCTTCTGTTTCTCGAGCAGCTTCCGCTTACGGGAAATGTCGCCGCCATAACATTTCGCGATGACGTTCTTTTTCATGGCCCCGATCGTCTCGCGCGCGATGACTTTGTTGCCGATCGCCGCTTGAATGGCGATCTCGAACATCTGGCGCGGAATCAGCTCCTTCATCTTTTCGGCCATCTGCCGCCCACGGTAATACGACCGTTCCTTGTGGGTAATAAACGAGAGCGCGTCCACCGCCTCGCCGTTGAGCAGGATGTCGAGCTTGACGAGATCGGATTCCCGGTACCCGAGTAATTCGTAATCCAGGGACGCGTAGCCCTGTGTGCGCGACTTCAACTTGTCGTAGAAGTCCAGAATCACTTCGTTGAGCGGCATCTCGTAGGAGATGACGACGCGCGTCGGATCGAGGAAGTGGATGTCCCGCTGGATGCCCCGGCGCTCCTGGCAAAGTTTGAGAATCGCGCCCATGTACCGCTCCGGCGTGATGATGGTCGCCAGAATGAACGGCTCTTCGAAGGAGGCGATGCTGCTGGGCTCCGGAAGGTCGGCAGGATTGTCGATCTCCAGTACGTCGCCCTTCGTCGTCAGCACCCGGTAGACGACGGTCGGGGCCGTGGTGATCAACGTTAGTCCATACTCGCGCTCCAGCCGTTCCTGAATGATTTCCATGTGGAGCAGGCCCAGGAACCCGCAGCGGAACCCGAATCCCAACGCGAGCGACGTCTCCGGCTCATAGACGAACGAGGAGTCGTTCAGCCGCAGCTTCACGAGCGCGTCGCGCAGATCTTCATACTTCGCCGTGTCGGTCGAATAGAGGCCGCAGAACACGAGCGGTTTCACTTCCTTGTAGCCGGGGAACGGCGTGCTCGTCGGCTGCGCGGCGTCGGTCAGCGTGTCGCCGATTTTTACGTCGGCCACTTCGCGCATGTTGGCGCAGAGGTACCCCGCTTCTCCCGTCAGCAATTCCGCCGTCTTCGTCCGCTTCGGCGTGAACTGCCCGACTTCCATGACTTCAAAGACGCGATCATTCGACATCACTTTGATCTTCATGCCGGGCCGCACCGAACCGTCGACGATGCGGATGAGCACGATCACGCCCTGATAGTTGTCGAACCAGGAATCGAAGATGAGGGCTTTCAGCGGCGCATCGGGATTGCCCGACGGTGGCGGAATCCGCTGGATGATGGCTTCCAGCACTTCCGGCACGCCCTTACCCTCCTTGGCGCTGATGGGCATGGCATCGCTGGCATCCAATTGCAGCACATCGGAAATCGACTGCTTGGTGCCCTCGACGTCGGCACTGGCCAGATCGATCTTGTTGATGACGGGAATGATGGTCAGATTGTTCGCCATCGCCAAATTGACGTTAGCGATCGTCTGCGCCTGCACTCCCTGGGTCGCGTCGACGAGCAAGAGCGCTCCTTCACAGGCCGCCAGGCTGCGGGAGACTTCATACGTGAAGTCGACGTGCCCCGGCGTATCGATCAGGTGCAAGGAGTAGGTCTTCCCGTCCTTGGCCCGGTACTTGATGGCAACCGCGTGGGCCTTAATCGTAATCCCACGCTCCCGCTCCAGATCCATAGCGTCCAGGATCTGTTCCTTGGCCTCTCGGGCGGTGACGGCACCAGTTGCGTCGAGGATCCGGTCAGCGAGGGTTGATTTGCCGTGATCGATATGGGCGATAATCGAGAAATTGCGTATCAGACTTTGCAAATCCGCGCTCTTTTCTGAAGAAAATCGGTTCATTATAGTAACTGCCCCCCAGGTTGTCAAAGCGCGCGTCCACCCGTATAATCCGCGCCGAACGCTGTGTTTCCGCGCCGTTCCACGCGTGTGATCTCCGCGCATCTCTGCCACGCTCGTACATCGTATGACGACCCGACTGCCGACCGCCACTCTGGCGGACTGGGACCGACGATACCTCTGGCATCCGTTTACCCAAATGCAGGAATGGGAGCGGGAGATGCCACTGATCCTTGAGCGGGGCAAAGGCTCCTACCTGATCGACACCGAGGGGAACCGCTATCTCGACGGGACCTCCTCGATCTGGGTGAATCTGCACGGCCATCGCCACCCGACACTCGATCGAGCCATCAAAAAGCAACTGGGCAAAATCGCCCATTCAACGTTCCTCGGAGCATCCAACCCGCCGGCCATTCAACTCGGCCGGGAGCTGATCAGGATCGCCCCCAAGGGGCTGACCCGCGTCTTCTATTCGGATAACGGATCGACCGCCGTCGAAGTGGCATTGAAGATGGCGGTGCAATATTGGCAGCAGCGCCGCCCCGACGCGGGCCCGAAAACGTCGTTTCTGCATCTCAAGCAGGCATACCACGGTGACACGCTTGGCGCCGTCAGCGTGGGGAACATCGACCTGTTTCACGCGCGATTCAAACCGCTGCTGTTTCCGACCGTCGATGCGGAGCCCCCATACTGCTATCGCTGCCCGCTGAAACAGACCTACCCGGAGTGCACGCTCGCCTGCCTCGACGCAATCGAACACCTACTCAAGACCCGCCACCGCGACCTGGCTGGACTTATCATCGAGCCGTTGGTTCAGGCCGCCGCCGGCATGATCATGGCACCGCTCGGCTATCTGAAGCGTATTCGGGAACTCTGCACGCGCTACGACGTGCTCTTGATCGCCGACGAAGTGGCTACCGGATTCGGTCGCACCGGGAAGATGTTCGCCTGCCAACACGAGGGCGTCGTTCCGGATTTGATGGCGATCAGCAAGGGATTGACCGGCGGGTATATGCCGCTTGCCGCCACCCTGACGACCGAAGAAGTTTATAAGGCGTTCTTAGGAAAGTACGAAGAGTTCAAGACGTTCTTCCACGGCCATAGCTACACCGGCAATCCGCTGGGCTGCGCGGTGGCGCTTGCCAATCTCGAAATCTTCCGCCGCGAGCGCACGCTCGCCACCCTTCGTCCGAAGATCGCCCTGCTCACACGGCTACTCCGCCCCTTGTCGAAGCTACCGATCGTCGGCGACATCCGTCAACGCGGCTTCATGGTCGGCATCGAACTGGTGCAGGATTGCGCCACGGGCACACCGTTTCCCCTGGCGGAGCGAATCGGCCACCGGGTTGCGATGGAAGCGCGCCGGCGCGGGCTCTTACTTCGCCCCATCGGTAACGTGATCCTTCTTTTGCCACCGCTCTCCACCTCACAGGACGAATTGAAGAGAATGCTGGAAATTTTGGCAGCCGCCATGCAGACTGGCATCGATTCAGTTCCACAGAGATCCACTCAAAAGAAAGCGTGACAGAATGAACGGCTGCGACTTCCTGGTAATAGGCGGCGGAGTCATCGGGCTCAGCATTGCCCGAGAACTAAAATCCCGCCAGCGAGATGCCCGCATAACGTTGGTTGAAAAGGAACCAGCTTGCGGCGCCCATGCCAGCGGACGCAATAGCGGGGTGCTCCATGCCGGTTTCTATTATTCACCCGACAGTCTCAAAGCCAAGTTCACCAAACTCGGCAACGAGCAAATGACCGCTTACTGCGAGCGGAAAGGCATCCCGCTCAACCGTTGCGGCAAACTTGTGGTGGCCAAGGACGCAGGAGACCTTCCCTCACTCGACGAACTGGTCCGGCGCGGGCGGGCTAATGCGATCGACATTCACGAATTGACCGCAGCCGAAGCCAAGCGAATTGAACCCCGCGTGAAGACCTACCAGCGCGCCTTGTTTTCTCCCCGCACCTCGACCGTGAACCCGCAACAGGTCGTCGACGCGATGTTGTGCGATGCCAAAGAGGAGGGAATCGAGATCCATCTTGGCACCTCCTACGTACGGCGTACCGACACCGGCATCCAGACATCAGTCGGACCGATCGACGCCGGCTTCGTGGTGAACGCCGCCGGTCTGTACGCGGATAAAATCGCTCTCGACTACGGCTTTTCCCAGAAATATCGGATTCTCCCGTTCAAGGGCCTCTACCTGTACTCGAACGAACCGCCCGGCTCGATCCGCACGAATATCTATCCGGTACCGGACTTGCGCAATCCGTTTCTTGGCGTGCACTTCACCATTACCGCCGACGGCAAAGCCAAGATCGGCCCGACCGCCATTCCGGCGTTCTGGCGCGAGAACTACGATGGCTTCGCGAACTTCAGCCTCCAGGAATTGCTCGAAGTGGCAGGACGCGGGCTGGGGCTGTTGGCCAATGCGCAGTTCGACTACCGGAGACTAGCGGTGGAGGAAATCGCCAAATATTCCCGGAGCAAGATGGTTGAACTGGCCTCCGTCCTGGCTGAAGGGGTTGCCGAATCGAACTATCAGAAGTGGGGGCGGCCAGGGATCCGGGCGCAGCTACTGGACATCACGAAGCGAAAGCTTGAAATGGACTTTGTGCTGGAGGGCGATCGCCGTTCGATGCACGTACTGAACGCTGTGTCACCGGCGTTCACTTGCTCCCTCCCTTTTGCGAGCCACGTGTGCGACCAGATCCAGAACGCCACAGCCTAGGCATCCCAACCCCGACGCACCGCAGCCGCCGGATGCATCCGTCCCTCCCCTTCCGATCGGCCGCTGTGCACAGGGTGGTCATCGGCTGACATGGCCGCCGCCTCCACAGACAGCCGTGTCCCGTTCTCCCGCCGGGAGCTCGATCGGACACTGTTTCACGGTCTCGCCTGGACCGCCGTCGGTCGATGGCTTGCGCAGGCTATCAGCTGGCTGGCTACCCTTTATGTCGCGCGCATCCTCTCCCCGGGCGATTACGGGCTTGTCGCCATGGCGACGGTCCCCATCGGCCTGGCCCGCTTGATCGAGGGATTGGGGCTCGATGCTATCCTCCTGCAGGATCGTTCGCTCAGCACTGGCGAGCTCCGGCGCCTGGCTGGCGCCGCGGTCTGTCTCGGAACCGTTTTGACCGCAACATATGTCGCCATATCCGTCCCCATCGCACTCTATTTCCAGGAACCGCAGGTGGCGACGATCGTGTCCGTCCTCAGCTTGACGTTCATCCTCGACGCACTCCAGATTCTCCCCCGTGCTCTCTTGCAACGAGACCTCCGATTCCGCGCGCTGGCCTGGATCAATGGCTGGCAAGTGGTCGTGGCCGCCGGCACGATGGTACTGGCCGCACAGGCCGGGTGGACCTACTGGGCGCTGGTCGTCAATACCCTGATCGGCTCGAGCGTCATCACCGTCGTGCTGTTCGTATGGGAACCGGTCATGCCGGCGTGGCCGCGGGAAATCTCTGCCATGACGTCGTCGATGATGTCCGGTTGGCACATGCTGGTCTCCCGCTTCGCATATTACGGGTACAGTTCGGCCGACTCTGCGATTATTGGACGCCTGCTGGGCAAGGACGCCCTAGGAATCTTCGGATTCGCGATGACCTTTGCCTCGCTGCCGGTGCGGGAGATTACCTCCCTGATGAGCGGCGTGGTCCCCGGCATCTTCACCGCCATTCAGACGGATACCAAGGAACTACGCCGCTATTTCTTGCTCTTGACCGAAACGGTGTCCTACCTGACTCTGCCCGCCTCCCTCGGTCTCGCACTTACCGCCGACGACTTCGTCCCCCTCGCGCTGGGAGAGACCTGGAACGGCGTCATCGTCCCGCTCCAAATCCTCAGCCTCTACATGGCGATCTTCTCCTGCCAGGATCTGCTGGCGCATGTGCTGCTGTGGACCGGACGATTCGCCTTGAACATGTGGCTCAGCATCTTCGCGCTTGCCGTGTTGCCCGTATGCTTCTATATCGGCGCACAGTACGGACTGCCCGGCGTCGCCGTCGGTTGGCTCGTCGGTTTTCCTCTGTCTGTCGCGCCGGCGTTCGTCTACGTGTCCCGAATCCTGGACTGCTCGTGGGGCGACTACTGGCGCGCCTTCAAACCGGCGCTGATCGGATGCGTGGCCATGCTGAGCGCCGTGACCGCGATCAAGCTCCTCCTGCCGGACAGCTGGCATCATGGACTTCGTCTCGGCATTCAATCTTCGGCCGGAGCGGCCGTATACGGCGCAGTGATGATGGGAGGATTCGGAACGCGGGTGCGTGCGCTGTATCGTATCGTCGTCGGAGCCAACGACCCGTCTGGGCCTGATACTAACGCAGCATGCGCACGACCACCGGGGCACCAGGCCCCGCCGCCATGACCGCTGCCGCGCTTCGCTCCTTCAAGAAAATCTCGAGTCGGCCGTCGCTGTTGATCAGCGCACAAGGCCGTGACGAATCGCCTTCGCTATAACTGCCCACGAGCCCGCCGATCGTGTAGTCGGCGAGACGGATTAGCGGCGCCAAGCGACGAGAACCGGCCCGGGTTGGCGCGATATCCCGCATCGTCAGATTCGAGATCAAGTTACCGAACCGGTCGACGTACACAATCTGTCCGGCAATCGCCTCGTCCGTCACCGTCGGCTTGGGCCAGTCCGTTTTGACCGGATCGCACACCGGTGGTCCGAACGACGACGGCACGGCGCCTCTGCTCAACCAGGCCGCGGCCGGTGCAAAGATATCCCGTCCGTGGAATGTGGCGCCGGGAGACTCCAACCGATAGCGCGGATTTTCCAGTTGCCGGATCTCCACGTCAGATACGTCGTCGAGAATCGGGCTCAGGATGCCGTTGTCCGGCGCGACGAAATAGTACCGCGAAGTCTTTGCGAGAATCGGTCGCCGGTTGCTTCCGACGCCCGGATCGACGACCGCAAGGTGAATCGTCCCTTCGGGAAACGCCCGGTAGCAGGCCTGCAGCATGTAGGCCCCCTCCGTAACAGCATGTGGTGCGATGTCATGAGAAAGATCGACGATGCGGGCGTCGGGGTTGATCGTCAAAATCACCCCCTTGAGGCTGGCGACGAAATAATCGCGGGTCCCGAAATCGGTTAAGAGGGTGATGAGCGGAAGTGCCGAGGGCACGTCACAGTTCCTCGAAGCGGATCTCCACGACTTCGTACTCGACCATCTTCACAGGCGTTTTCACCTCAACAAAATCCCCGACCCGTTTACCGATCAACGCACGACCGACCGGAGACTGAACGGAGATCTTGTTGAACTTCATATCGGCTTCGTCCTGCCCGACGAGCGTATACTGCCGTTTCGACTGGGACTCTTGCTCGACCACTAACACAGTCGCGCCGAACACGACCGTCTCGCTCGTCCGGCCGGCGGTGATCTCGACGACACGCGCGTCGGCCAGTTTGGTTTCGATTTCCGCGATGCGGGCCTCGATAAACCCCTGCCGCTCCTTAGCGGCATCGTATTCGGCATTCTCGCTCAAGTCGCCGTGCGCGCGCGCCTCCGCGATGGCTTCAATGACGTTCGGTCGTTCGACCTTCCGCAAACGGTCGAGCTCGGCCTTCAAGGCATCAAATCCTTTTTTCGTAATCGGCGTAGGCATACGACAATGGCTCCTTTAGACCTTGCCGTGATGATACTCTTGCAAGGATCGAATCGACAATTCTTTCTTTGTTAACGCCTCAATTCCCATCGCCGCCGCAAGCGCACCCCGCATCGTCGTATAGTAGGGCAGCCCTTTGTGCAGCGCTTCGCGTCGGATGGACAAGGAATCGGTATGGGCGGAGGCCGTCCTGACGGTATTCACCACCAAGGCCACGTCTCCGTTCTTGATGTGATCGACGATATGCGGACGACCTTCCTGAACCTTATTGACCACCGTCACCTCAAGTCCCTTGTCGCGTAGGTATCCAGCCGTTCCGCTCGTCGCATAGATCTGGAACCCCAATTCGCGCAAGCGCTTGGCGACGTCCCAGGCTGCGGGTCGGTCCGACTCCTTCACGCTCAGAAAGGCCGTCCCCCCCTTAGGCAACACGGCACCCGCACCGGCCTGCGATTTGGCAAAGGCCCAGCCGAAATCGCTGTCGATTCCCATGACCTCGCCGGTCGATTTCATTTCCGGCCCAAGCAGCACATCCACGCCCGGGAATTTATTGAACGGGAATACGGCTTCCTTGACCGACAAATGCGCGGGTTGCGGAGCCTTGGTAAATCCCAGATCGGACAAGCTTTTTCCGATCATCGTCTTCATCGCCAATTTCGCCAACGGGGCACCGATGGCCTTGCTGACGAACGGCACCGTCCGCGACCCTCGGGGATTGACCTCCAACACGTAGACCGTGCTGCCCTTGACCGCAAATTGCGCGTTCATCAATCCGATGACGCCCAACTCCAATGCCAGCGCTTTCATCTGCCGCTCGATCTCGGCCACGATGGCGCGGTCCAGCGAATAGGGGGGAAGGGAACACGCCGAGTCCCCCGAGTGCACGCCGGCTTCTTCGATATGTTCCATGATGCCGGCCACCACGACGGTCGTCCCGTCCGAAATCGCATCCGCATCGATCTCGATGGCATCCGCCAAATACTTATCGATGAGTACAGGATGCTTCGGAGAAGCCTTGACCGCGGAGCGCATATACTCCAGCAATCCGTCCTCGTCGTAGACGATCTGCATGGAACGGCCGCCCAGCACATACGACGGGCGGACCATCACCGGATAACTGACCCGCGCGGCGATCTGCACCGCTTCCTCGACGGAGCGGGCCAACCCGCTCTCGGCCTGGCGCAACTTCAACTTATTCAACAAATCGCGGAACCGCTCGCGATCTTCCGCCCGATCGATCGCATCGGGGCTCGTGCCCAGAATCCTCACGCCGGCCTTGGAGAGGGGCAACGCGAGCTTGAGCGGTGTCTGTCCGCCGAACTGCAGCACGACGCCGAGCGGTTGCTCACGATGGACAATATTGAGAACATCTTCCTCCGTCAACGGTTCGAAATAGAGGCGATCAGACGTGTCGTAGTCGGTGCTGACCGTCTCGGGGTTGCAGTTCACCATGATCGTTTCGACGCCTTCTTCGCGCAGCGCCATCGCGGCATGCACGCAGCAGTAGTCGAATTCGATGCCTTGGCCAATTCGGTTCGGCCCGCCGCCGAGGATGATGACCTTCTTTCGGTCCGACGGCCTGGCCTCGCATTCGCTGCCATAGGTCGAATACAGATAGGGCGTATGCGCTTCGAATTCGGCCGCGCAGGTATCCACCCGCTTATAGGTGACCGTTCGGAGCGGCCGACCGGATGGCCCGGCCCCGATGCGCGCCGTTCGAACGGCGGCACCGTCGATGCCCAGCAACTGACCGATCCGTTCGTCGGAAAATCCCCACTCCTTGGCCTCCCACAACAGTCCCGAAACCAACACCGACGCCGCCTGATCGGACCGCCCGATGAGCGTCTGCTCGAATTCGATGAGCTCGCGCACCTGCTGTAAGAACCACGGGTCGATCTTGGTGATCGCAAATAACTCATCGCTCCCCAACCCGAGCCGGATCCCGTCCGCCAAATACCACAATCGCTCCGGCAGCGGCGTCTTCAGCATCGTCCGAACCTTTTCCAGCGCCTCGGCCCGATTGAAGCCGGCGGGAATACCCCGGTCGATCCCGATTTTCGACGCTAACCCGTTGAGGTCCAATTCCAGCGAACGAATCGCCTTTTGGAGCGACTCTTTGAAGGTCCGCCCGATCGCCATCACCTCACCGACCGACTTCATCTGCGTCGTCAGCGTGGGATCCGCACCTTTGAACTTCTGGAAGGCGAACCGCGGAATCTTCACCACAACATAGTCGATCGTCGGCTCGAAGGAGGCTTTCGTCACCCCGGTAATGTCGTTCGTAATTTCATCCAGCGTGTAGCCCACCGCCAACTTCGCCGCGATCTTCGCGATGGGAAACCCCGTTGCCTTCGAGGCGAGCGCGGAGCTGCGCGAGACCCGGGGGTTCATCTCAATGACGATCATCTCCCCGTTGTCGGGATTGAGACCGAACTGGATGTTGGACCCACCCGTATCGACGCCGATCTCACGGATGATCCGCAACGCCGCGTCGCGCATGCGCTGATATTCCTTGTCGGTGAGCGTCATGGCCGGCGCGACGGTGATACTGTCGCCCGTGTGCACGCCCATCGGATCGAGGTTTTCGATCGGGCACACGATGACCACGTTGTCCTTGAGGTCACGCATGACCTCCAATTCATATTCTTTCCAGCCGATCAGCGACCGTTCGATCAACACCTGACTGACGGGACTCATGGCCAACGCCCAGTCGATGAGCCGCTCGAACTCTTCCCGGTTGTAGGCGATGTTGCCGCCGGTTCCACCCATCGTGAACGACGGCCGGATGATCGCGGGAAAGCCCACCTTCTCCAGGATTCTGGTCGCTTCTTCTCTGGTGTGCGCGGTGCCGCTCTCTGGCACCTTCAACCCGATCCGTTCCATGGCCAGCTTGAACGCTTCGCGGTCTTCGGCCTTGTGGATCGCCTCCGCCGACGCGCCGATCAGCTTCACGCCGTACTTCTCGAGCACTCCCCGCTTGACCAGCCCCATGGTCGCATTCAGCGCCGTCTGGCCGCCCATCGTCGGAAGGAGCGCATCGGGCCGTTCGCGCTCGATGACCTTCTCGACGACGTCCAGCGTGATCGGCTCGACGTAGGTGCGATCGGCCAACTCCGGATCGGTCATGATCGTGGCGGGATTGCTGTTGATGAGGATGACCTTGAACCCCTCCTCCCGCAACGCCTTACAGGCCTGCGTGCCGGAGTAGTCGAATTCACAGGCCTGCCCGATGACGATCGGCCCGGACCCAATCAACAGAATGGACTTGATATCGGTACGTTTCGGCATGACTCCTCTACTTCACGTCCTGGCTAACTGGCCTGCGGCATCGGCCCAATCGTCGGCCGATAGGGCGCCGGAGCCGGTCCCGGCGTGGTTGCCGGGCCATGATAATGGTGCATCGCCTCGGGCAGCCATGACTCGATTTGATTGATACGGGTCAGATCGGACGGATGGGTGGAGAGAAACTCCGGGACCGCTTGCTGCGAGCGGAAACAGACTTTTCCAATCATCTGTCGAGGACAGCCGCTCATCCGCTCCCAGAATGGAACGGCTTCGCGCGGATCGAACCCCGCCTCCGCCATGAGCCGCAAGCCGATGTAATCCGCCTCCGACTCCTGCTTCCGGTTGAACGGCAGCGTGACATTGACTCCATAGGCTCCCAACAATCCCGCCATGGCGCCGCCGCTGCCGTGCGCCCCCACCGCCGCGCCGATTGCGCCGAGTTGCGCGATCTGATCGATAATGCTCCGGCTCATGCGCTCGACTCCATGGCGTTGCAACGCATGCGCCACCTCATGGCCCATGACGGTCGCAAGACCGGCTTCACCCTTCGTCACTTTGAGAATGCCCGTGAACACCGCGACCTTTCCTCCGGGCAGACAAAACGCGTTGACCGTCTTGTCGTCCTCGATCACGGCGAATTCCCATTGATAGTCCTGTTTATTCGCCGCCTTGGCGATCCGCTGCCCGACCCGCTGCACCAGTTCATTCACTTCGGTGTTCTCGCTCAATCGGGCTTCGCGCAGGACTTCCCGATACGCCTGCAGCCCGAACTGCATTTCCTTTTCCTCCGAAAAGAAAATCAGCTGATCGCGTGCGGTACCAGGCGCACGGTAGCACCCGGCTACCGACGACAACAGCCCGACCGCAGCCCCCGCCCCCAACAGGCCGTACAGCCCGGCCACGGCACGCACCCCCAGCACCAAGGCCGCGCGTCGGCCGACCGGAGTCTGCAACACCTCGCCGAGGGAATAGGCCGGCACTCGTGCCATCGTCAATCTCTTACGGCATCCACAAATACATGAATTGGGGCGTCCCGCCGCGCACAAAGGACAACAGATCCAGGTTACTCAGTCCGGCGAGCGGGCTGGGCGCCATCATCTTCGTATAGATGTTGTTGGAATAATCGCCGGGCCGGCGGTATGTCACCACCCGCGCCTGTGTCAATCCGGCCTTCTTCTTTGCGGCGTCGATGGCATCTTCCAGGTAGCCGATCTCATCCACCAGTCCCGCCACTTTGGCCTGCTCGCCGGTATAGATCCGCCCATCGGCCAGTTTCTTGATCTGGTCCATCGGAAGTCCGGGTCGGCCTTCCTGCACCACGGTCAAAAACCGCTGATAGAAGGAGTCGATCAGCCCCTGGAAAATGGCGCGCTCTTCCGGCGTCATGGCGCGGAACGGCGACCCCATGTCTTTTCGAGGACCGGACGTGACCGCGTTGGCCTCGACCCCGACTTTTTCCAGCAATCCGCGCGCATTGACCGTCAGCATGATGACGCCGATACTGCCGGTGACGGTGGACGGATGCGCCATGATCCGGTCCGCCGCCGAGGCGATGTAGTAGCCGCCCGATGCGCCGATATCCATGATCGAGGCGATCACGGGCAGGTTGCGCGACGCTTTGAACTGCTTGAGTTCGTGGTAGATGATGTCCGACGCCGTCACCGTCCCGCCGGGTGTATTGATCCGCAACACCACGGCTTTGATTGCTTCGTCGCGCGAAGCCCGCGTCAGCTCTTCTTTGATCGTCGCAATCATGCTCGGATAGGTATAGAAGCTCTCCTTGTCTTCCGAGCTGATGACACCGGACACATCGACCAGCAGAACTTTGTCCTTCCCCGATCCGCTGACCTGATGTTCTTCTAATTGCGCGGGAGGCGGCGGAATATAGACGTTGACGCACGCCGCCTGTGATAGCCCCAGTGCAACTCCAAGCACTCCCACAAACCAGCGGCCACGATTACCCATGATGCGTCTCCATCAATTGCATGAACTCTTCGAAGAGGTACGCCGAATCGTGCGGACCGGGCGAGGCCTCCGGATGGTACTGCACGGAAAACACCGGCTGATCGAGACAGCGCATGCCCTCGATCGAATGGTCGTTCAAACTCACATGCGTGATCGACACCCGACCCAGCGTGGTGTCGACGGTCACCGGCCGCTCCGGTACGCCGCTGAAGGGAACCGGCACCGTCACAGCAAAATTGTGATTCTGCGACGTGATCTCCACTTTGCGTGTGCGGAGATCGATGACGGGATGATTCGATCCATGGTGCCCGAACTTCAACTTATAGGTCTTCAGGCCGAAGGCCAGCCCGAGAATCTGATGGCCGAGGCAGATGCCGAAGATCGGATACCGACCGATCAGCGCGCGCACCGCCTCCATCGCGTATGGCACCCCTTCGGGATCACCGGGCCCATTGGATAAAAAAATTCCCTCGGGCTTCAAGGCCTCAATCTCCGCAGTCGGTGTCGAGGCCGGGACCACCGTGACCTGACACCCGACATCCACCAGCCGGCGCAGAATATTCTCCTTCACGCCGAAATCGAACGCAACCACCCGGCGGGCGCGGCGAGACTCCGCGGAACTCCGCCCCGGTACAGAATCGGGCAGCCATGCCCCAGACCCGGACTTCCATTCGTAGGTCTTCTCTGCCGTCACGTCGGCGACGAGATCGCGGCCGATGATGCTCCTCGCGGTCTTCGCTTTCTGAACGGCACGCCCGTGGTCCGCATCCAGATGCGTGATGACCGCCTGCTGGGATCCATGCTCCCTGAGATGCCGGGTGAGCGCGCGGGTATCCAATCCTTCGATCCCTACCACCTTCGCCGCAGTGAGATACTCGTGCAACCGGGATTTCCCCCGCCAGTTACTGGCCAACCGGCTGGCTTCCATAACGACGAACCCTTCCGCCCAAATCTTTCGGGATTCGACGTCTTCCGGTGTCACACCGTAGTTCCCAATATGCGGACAGGTCATCGTGACGATCTGGCCTTTGTACGAGGGATCCGTCAGCACTTCCTGATATCCGGTCATAGCGGTATTGAACACCGCTTCACCGACCGTTTCCCCTTCGTAGCCTAGGGCATGGCCTTCGTAGACCGTACCGTCCGCCAATGCCAAGAGCGCCTTCTTCATACCTGCCCCTTATTCCCCCGAAGCGTGTGGTTCACTCGAATGCCCATGAGCACGATCCCCAGACAGACATTCACCATATAGAGCGCCCGAACCGGCATATGAACCTTGAAGAAGGCCTGAAACGCCGCCTTCCGAGCCGCCTCATCCTTGATCGCGAACGCGTCGGCCTGAAGCGCCGCGGCCTGCGGATGCAACACGCCGATGATCAGGGCGGCAATCAACACCATCGTACCCAACACCGCGACCTCCGCACGCGTGGGCGCCATCACAGGGTGGTGGACTCGATACCGCCACATCATTCCCGCCACCAACACCGCCAAGGAACCGAGTACCACACGATTGAACCCCTCGAAGGCCCGAGTCAGAAAGAACCCGCCGGAATCCTGACCGCCGAACGTATTGAACACAGCCGGAATGACCGCTGCAACGAGTACGAGCAACCCTCCAACCCACAATCCCAACGCCAGCCACTCGAGCGTGAGGCAGATGCGCGAGGTCCACAGAAACGCCCGTCCCTCCATATCTTCAGACTCGTTCCACCGGCGGAGCCTCGTACACCACCCGGCCGCCGACGATGGTCGTTTTGACCCGCCCCTTCACTTTCCACCCGGCAAAAGGGGTATTCCGGCTCTTCGACTTGAACTTCGCGGGATCCACCTGCCATGACTCGTTGGGATCGACGATCGCCACATCGGCATCGGCTCCGACCGCCAGCGTACCCTTCTTCAACCCGAAGGCCGCCGCCGGCGCCGACGTCAGCTTTTGCACCATTTGCTCCAACGTCAGCACGCCTTCTTCAACCAAGGCCAGCGTCAGCGGCAATGCCGTTTCCAAGCCGACGATCCCGAACGGCGCCTCGGTGAAGTCCTGCTGCTTTTCCTGAGTGGCATGCGGCGCATGGTCGGTTGCGATGACGTCGATCGTCCCATCGCGCAATCCTTCCTTGATCGCCTGCACATCCTGCCCCGTCCGGAGCGGAGGATTCATCTTCGCCAGCGTGTTATACCCGCGCACGATATCTTCCGTGAGCGTGAAATGATGCGGGCACGCTTCGGCAGTCACCTTGATGCCGCGGGCTTTCGCTTCCCGCACCATCCGGACCGAGCCGGCCGTGCTGATGTGGGCGAGATGCAGTCGCGCGCCGGTCAATTCGGACAGCGACAGATTGCGGGCCACCATCACGTCTTCCGCCGCAGCGGGAATGCCCGGCAACCCCAACTCCGTCGAGATGATGCCTTCGTTCATACACCCGCCTTCGGCCAGATGCAGGTCTTCGCAGTGATCCACCACGGTCAGGTCGAACGCCAGAGCGTACTCCATCGCCCGCCGCATGACGAGGCTGTTCATCACCGGCCGCCCGTCGTCGGAAATCGCCACGCAACCCGAGCGGCGCAGATCGCCGATCTCCGCCAGTTCCTTGCCTTCCGAGCCCTTCGTGATCGCCCCGATGGGCAACACGTTGGCCAGGCCAGCCGTCCGGGCCCGATCGATCATGAACTCCGTCACGGCCTGATTGTCGTTTACCGGCTTGGTGTTCGGCATCGCGCAGACGGTCGTAAACCCGCCCGCGACGGCGGAGGCGCTGCCGGTTTGAATCGTTTCCTTGTACTCGAACCCCGGCTCACGGAAATGCACGTGCACATCCACGAACCCGGGCAAAACCAGCAACCCCTTCGCATCGATCGTCGTACAGCCCTGCGGCGCCGGGACGTTCGCCCCGACCGCCACGACTTTGCCCTGATCGATCAAGACATCCGCGACCGCATTGACCCGCCCCGGATCCACCACATGCCCCTGCTTAATCAATATCGCCACGATCTAGTTCGCTCCTGACATAAGATAGAGAACCGCCATACGCACAGCCACGCCGTTCGTGACTTGATCCAAAATCACCGACGACAGGCTGTCCGCCACATCCGGCGCAATTTCCACCCCGCGATTAATCGGCCCCGGATGCATGATGATCGCGTTCGGATCCGCCAATTTGACCCGTTCCGCTGTCAGCCCGTAAAGCCGGGCATACTCCCGAATCGTCGGAAACATGGCCTTGCCCTGCCGTTCGAGCTGCAGACGCAACATCATGATCACCTGGACGTCTCGCAGCCCCTCATCCAGGCTGTAAAAGACTTTCGCCCCCATCCGTTCGACGCCGAAGGGAATCATCGTCGGAGGCCCCACCACCCGCACTTCCGCCCCGAGTTTCGTCAACGCCAGGAGGTTCGACCGGGCGACGCGGCTATGCGCGACGTCACCGACGATCGCAACCTTCAACCCTTCGAACGACAACCCGCGCTCCCGAATGGTGTACAGATCGAGCAACGCCTGCGTCGGATGCTCGTGCCAGCCGTCGCCGGCATTGATCACCGATGACTTGACGCCCCGCGCCAAGGTTTCG
>JAXLZJ010000036.1:0-47028 GCA_046350995.1 Nitrospira sp. | reverse complement strand
AATCACGACCAGGACCCCAAAGTGGAACGGAAACCGGAAATGCCGGTGATGGCTGTCGTACAGGATGAGAACCAGACCAAGGTCGATTCGAAGATGATCCAACCGGTGGAGCAGAAACCGTTAGAGCATGTGGTCGCTCAGCAGCCGGCAGAGAATGAGCCTCACCACACAGAATCCGATGAACGACCGATTATGGCGGTGAAAGCGGACCATGGTCAGGACATTCCGCAACACAAAAACGAGCCGTCACCTCGCCATGCCGACGCGACGCCGGTCGCCTGGAAGGGGATGTCCCAGGACGACACGCAATCCAATCCGAATTGGTCCGGGCGTGAACAGGGTGATCGCCAGTCGTCCGAGCAACATGCCGTGCCATTTCCTGCGATGACGAACGAGACGTCACCGACGACGCAGCCGCATCCGGGATTCATGGTCGGGACGACCGACCCCAAGTCCATGCCGGCCGTGTCCACGATACCGTCGAATCAGCAGCCCCATCAGGCGACACCTGCGCCGGTCGTTCAGCCGACGGATTGGATGCCGGCAGCCTCGCCGACCGGAACCCGTTCAATGGTGCTGGAGGTCTCGCAGGCCGATCTTGGACGAGTGAATATCCGTGTGGCCGTCAATCAGGACATCGTCCATACCCATTTTTCATCGGATCGGGGAGACATGGGGCAATACCTGGCCAATGGCCAGGACAAACTGCAGGCTGCCCTTCAAACGTCGGGATTGGATTTGGGTCAATTTCGGGTGGATATCGATCGGCAGAGCGCCGGACGCTCGTTCCAACAGCAGGCCTCCCACGATCAACACCCGGACGCACAATCACAAGGACATGGGCAAGGTCAGCCGCAGGATCAGCATCACCAATCGTTTCATCGAGACAACACGCCTCGTCGCGGGATGTTGAACCTCGTCGCCTAGAAAGGATCTTCCAAGATGGCTACCATCGCGGGCGTCGCCACCACAGACAATACGACTCAGACCAAATATGTCGATGCCAACAAAGCCAATGAGCTGGGACGGGACGATTTTCTTAATCTGTTGGTGACACAACTCAAGAATCAAGATCCGATGAAACCGATGGACAATACCGAGTTCGTCACACAACTCGCGCAGTTCAGCCAATTGGATCAAAGCACCAAGCAGGCACAATTACTTCAACAGATGATCGACACCCAAAACGCCAACACGCAAATCAGTCTCTTACCGATGGTCGGCCGAACGGTCCAAGTGGAAGGTGGTCTCATTCAATTGGGAGACGGTCCTACCACCATGACCTACGCACTGGAGCGGGACGCGGCATCGGTCAAGATTACGATTGCGGATAAGAACGGCAAAGTAGTCCGCATCATGGACGGCGGGTCACAGTCGCTGGGCAAACAGCAAGCGACCTGGGATGGCCGGAATCAAGCCGGCGCAATCCTGCCGGCGGGGTCATACCACTACGCCGTGTCCGCGACTGATGTCAAAGGCAACCCGGTGACGGTCGCGACGACTTCTACATTGACCATCACCGGAGTCCGGATGAACAACGATCAGGCCGTCCTGGTCGCAGGAGATGAACAAATCGATCGGAGTTCCATCATCGAATTGCGCTGAACAGCGCCGCTCTTGAGTTTGCTATAAAGGAGGATGTGAGCCATGGGTATTCTGTCGTCGCTCTTCGCCGGGGTCAGTGGATTAAACGCCAACGGCACGGCACTGTCCGTTATCGGAAACAACATCGCCAACCTCAGCACGGCCGGCTTCAAGGGGAGTCGGGCCACCTTCGCCGATTTGATCAGTTCATCGATCTCTGGTGGATCAGGCTCGGTCCAGACCGGTATCGGCGTCGCGCTGACTTCGGTCCAAGGTGACTTCACACAGGGATCTTTAGCCACCTCCTCGAACGTGCTCGATCTGGCCATCGACGGGAACGGGTTCTTCATCCTGAAAGATTCCCAGAACGGGACGTTCTACGGGCGCAATGGGCTGTTCCGATTGAACCAGAACAGCGTCGTCGTCGACCCGACTGGATTCAAGCTGCAGGGGTTCTTGGCCGACACGACCGGCACGATCACCGGGAACATCGGCGACATCGCCTTGCCAACGACCACGGCTTCTCCAAATCCGACCTCGACAGCTTTTGTCGCGGCCAATCTGAATTCCAGCACGGCCACCACTGGCGTCCGAGGCAATCTGGTCGGCAGTGCTGCCTCCACGACAACGACGGCGGCTGGCAACAATTCTTTTACGATCAACATCAATGGGGACGGGGCTCGTACGATCACTGTGGCGAACGGTTTGACGGGCTCCGCGCTCGCCAGCGCGATTCAAAGTGCCGTCCGCGGTTTGACCGCAACGAACCCGTATCTCCAATCCGCATATGACGGATTCGAGGCCACCCTGAGCGCCAGCAACATTTATACTTTCCGATCCGGCATTTCCGGTACGACTCAGGAAGCGGCCGGCAACGCCTCGACAGTCGTCGTAGCCGCCAACGGGGCCGATACATTGGCTTCCAACCTGAACATGCTAGCTGGCACCTCGACGGCGGGCACGAGCTTTGACATCTCCGATCCGGTCGGGACATCCAACTTCACCACGTCGATGACGGTATACGACTCGCTCGGCAACGACCATCTGCTCACGACCTATTTCACGAGAGTCGGGGCCAATACCTGGAACTACAGCATCGTCGCGACGACGGCGGACGTCAATACGGCGAACTATCACTCCAGCAACATCGACACGACTCTAGGCATCGTGCGGGTTGGCGCCGGCACGCTGACATTCGGCACGGACGGAACATTGCAACGTGAGAGCCCCGTGATTCGATTCGACACGGGTACCGCGGCGGGAGCGACCGGCACCAACCCAGGAGAGTTGCAGATCGACTTCGTCGGCGCAACAGCTGATCAACTGATCGCCTACAATTTCGGCGACAGCGTCATTACCGATGGCGGGAACGGTCTCGACGGCACGACGCAATTTGGATCCACCTCCGCGCTGGTCCAGCAGACGCAGGATGGTTACGCGGCCGGATCGCTGCAGGCCTTCAGCGTCGATACCAACGGCGTCATCAGCGGTCGATTCTCAAACGGTCAGTTGCGGGCCTTGGCGCAGGTCGTATTGGCCCGCTTCCCGGACCCCATCGGCCTTACAAGAACGGGCAAGAACACGTTTGCAGAATCGGGAAACTCCGGCCAGCCCGTGACGGGCTCGCCGGACAGCGCCGGGCTCGGCCGGGTCTTGTCGAATTCGCTCGAATTGTCGAACGTCGATCTCGGGCAGAGTTTCATCGACATGATCGCCGCTCAGCGCGGGTTCCAAGCCAACTCGCGTGTCATTACTACGTCAGATGAAATTCTCCAAGAGTTGGTGAACCTCAAGCGGTAAGCCGAGGGGGAAGAGCCGGGTTGATCAAGGAGTGATTGACCCGGCGCCTTTCGCCCGGCTTTCCGCGGAATCCACTGCTAACTAGCCGTCAGATTTCTGACGCCGTCAATCTCTCGTCTGCGCTGCCGCGGCGATTCACGCCGCGGCCTGTCTCCACTAGGCAGATTCTTTCATCTGGCGTGCGCTTTCGGCCCGGCAACATCCCACCGGTCAAAAATTCCCCGTGGCATCCGCATTGCACAATCCTCGTCCGTCATCGCGTGATCGGAGGAGGACCCTATGGCAGAAGCAGCGACAGCAGACGACAAAACCACGGCAGCCCCGGCGCCAGCCCCGGGACTTCCCATCAAATTGCTCATCATCGTAGTCCTGGCCGCCCTCGTTGCCGGACTCGGCGGGGCGTTCATCATCATCAAGGTGATGGGCGGACACAGTAACGGAAGCGGCGAGGCATCAGACGAACACAAGGGCGACGGCAAAGCGGAGGGCCATGGTGAATCCGGCGGAAAGCAAGCCGCCGCCGGCGCGCCGGGCGTCATGTTCGACCTCGACCCGTTCATCGTCAACCTCGCGGATTCTCCGGACATCCGCTACCTCAAGTTGACCATCAAGCTCGAAGTGGAGAACGAAGCGGTATCGGCCAGTTTGTCGAGCCGCGTTCCTCAACTGCGGGACACGATTCTGGTACTCCTGTCGAGCAAAGACTCGGCGACCATCCGCACGCCGCAAGGCAAATTTCAATTGCGGGATGAGATTACCGCGCGCATCAACGGGTTGCTCCCGAAGCCAGGCGTGAAAACCGCCTATTTTACCGACCTTGTCGTGCAGTAACCGCCGTGACTGAAAAGATCCTTTCACAAGACGAAATCGACGCGCTGCTGAAGGGCGTCGTCTCGGGCGAGGTCGACACCGCCCCAAAGGAAGAGCCTGCGGCCGGTCCGGCAGCCGGCGTGAAAGGCTACGATCTACTGAATCAGGAGCGGATCATCCGGGGCCGTATGCCGACCCTGGAGATGATCAACGACCGGTTCATTCGTCGACAATCGGTCGCGTGGACCGCCGCGATGCGCGAGGCGATCGACTTTATGGTCGTCGGCACGCAAGTCATCAAGTTCGGCGAATTCCTCAAGAAGATTCCGATGCCGTCGTCGCTGAATGTCTTCCATATGCATCCCTTGCGGGGTAGCGCGCTGTTCGTTATGGACGCCTTCCTCGTCTACTTGTTGGTGGATTACTTCTTCGGCGGGAAGGGCCAGACGCACGTCAAGCCCGAAGGTCGGGATTTCACCCCCGTGCAGGTTCGGATGATCAAGAAGCTCCTGCTGCTGGCCTTGACGGATTTGGAGAAGGCCTGGGAAGTGGTCCATCCGGTGAAAGTGTCCTATGTCCGTTCGGAAAGCAACCCGCAGTTCGCGATGGTCGTGACCGCCTCCGAAGTGGTCATCGTGGTGACCTTGCAGGTGATTATCGGCGAGACGACCCGCGATCTCTTCGTCGTCTATCCCTATTCGATGCTGGAGCCCATCAAGGAGAAACTCTACTCGGGACTCGTTTCCGACCAACTGGAACAGGACAGCACCTGGAACACCAAATTCCGCGAACTGATTCATGAATGCGAATTACCCATCTCGGTGCGATTGGGAACGGCGACGGTCACCGTGGAGGACGTCATGAATTTTTCCCCGGGCGACGTTCTCATGCTCGACCAGCGACCGGGCGATCCGTTGGAATGTTACATCGAGAACTATCTTAAGTTTCACGGCAGCCCCGGGGTCTTCAAGGGCAACCATGCGTGCCGAGTTACCAAAGTGCTGAGTTAATTCATTCGATAGGGGAGAGGTAGGTATGGCTGAGGAAGAAGAGACTTCGGGCACCCAGACATCGGCACCGGATGCGGCGTCGGCGGCGCCGGCATCGTTCCCGCCGGTCACCAATGCACCGACGGCGGAGCAGCCCAAGAATATCGATTTCATCCTCGATATTCCCATGAAGGTGACCGTCTACGTCGGCTCCACGAAAATGGCGATTCGAGACCTGCTGCAGTTGGCGCAAGGGTCGGTCATCGAACTCGACAAGCTTGCCGGCGAACCGATGGAAGTCATGGTCAATAATAAATTAGTCGCCAAGGGCGAAGTCGTGGTGGTCAATGAGAAGTTCGGCATCCGGCTGACGGACGTCGTCAGTGCCGCCGAGCGAGTAAAGCAACTGGCATGACGGCTGGGAGTGACCTGTCGTGATTGATGTGTGGGAAAGCATCGCCCGGACCATCGTTGCCCTGGCGGTCGTCTTGGCTCTGATGGGACTGGCGACGTGGGCTGCCCGACGGGTGCTCGGACAGCGGTCCGGCATCGCCGGCGCCGCTCCGATCGTCCACGTCTTGGCTACCGGCTATCTGGCACCAAGAAAGTCGATCGCGGTGGTGTCGGTCGCAGGGGAGTACTTCGTCGTGGGTATGACGGCGGACAATCTGATCCCCCTGGGCCGGCTCGACAACCGCGAACAGATCGGCAGCCTGCTGGCGGACACGACGACATCTCAAACCACCGATGGATCGATGGCGAACCCGCTACAGACGGATTGGTTCCAGCATCTGCTCCGATCTTTCCGGTCAGTCAAGAAGGATGGTCCGCATGCATAAGAACAGGTGCAGGCTGGCGGACTTTCTCTGTGCGCGCTGGATGACGCTCTTGTTTCTGATAGGCATCGTCGGATTCGGTCTGGTCGCCGGATGGCCGGAGACGGCGTGGGCGACGGGACCGTCGGTGAGCATCGACCTCGGGTCGGACGGCCCGAAACAGACAGCCGTGGTCATTCAGATTCTGATTCTGTTGACGGTCCTGTCTCTCGCGCCGGCGTTTTTCATCATGGTGACGTCGTTCACCCGCATCGTCATTGTGCTGTCCTTTCTGCGTCAGGCGTTGGGCACCCAGTCGGTGCCGCCGAATCAAGTGTTGCTCGCGCTGGCACTGTTTCTGACCATGTTCATCATGGCACCGGTGGGGCAGCACGTGTACAGCCAGTCGCTCGAACCGCTCATAGCGGAGCGCATTTCCTACGAAGAAGCCTGGCAAAAGGGCATCGAACCGGTCCGGGAGTTCATGCTGCGGCAAATCCGCGACAAGGACCTCGAACTCTTCATTACCTTAAGCAAGCTGCCGAAACCCGAGCGGGTAGAACAAGTACCGACGCATGTCGTCATTCCAGCTTTCATTCTGAGCGAGCTGCGCGTCGCGTTTCAGATTGGGTTTCTGATCTACATCCCGTTTCTGATCGTCGATATGGTCGTCGCCAGCGTCTTGATGTCGATGGGCATGATGCTCTTACCCCCTGTCGTCATCTCGCTGCCGTTCAAACTGATTCTCTTTGTTCTGGCAGACGGGTGGTATCTCGTCGTCGGTTCGATGGTGAGGAGTTTTCAATAACCATGACCCCGGAAATGGTGACGGAACTGGGTCGACAGGCGCTGGAAACGACACTCTTGGTGTCGGCGCCCATTTTGGGATTGAGTTTGCTGGTCGGGCTGGCGGTCAGCGCGTTCCAGGCCATGACCCAGCTCAACGAAGCCACGTTGAGCTTTGTCCCGAAGCTCCTGACGCTGTTCGGCGCGATTCTCGTGTTTCTGCCGTGGATGCTGGGCGTCCTGACCTCGTTCATGGCAGATCTCCTGACCAGCATTCCGAATTACGTGCGCTGAGGATTCACGATGGGACTGACGCACACCATCAACCTCGCTCTTCCGCACTTTCAAGCCTTTCTGGTGCTTGTCTCCCGTATCGGCGGGCTGTTGGCCGCATTGCCTGTGTTCAGCGGACGAACGGTCCCAGTGAAAGTGAAATTGGCATTGGTCCTGGTTCTTAGCATCTTGCTGGCGCCCGTCATTCCATTACCGCCCATATCGTTGGACCCCTTGCTGCTGGCCGGCGGGCTGCTCAGCGAATTGACGATCGGCATGACCATCGGCCTCGCAGTGCGGCTGCTCTTCGGCGCTCTGGAGGTTGCGGGCGAATTGTTGGGTATCCAGATGGGGTTCGGCGTGGTCCACCTCTTCGATCCAACGACCTCGCACCAGACCCCCATGGTGGCGCAGTTCTTCACGATGCTCGCCTCGCTGGTGTTTCTGTCCATCAATGCTCATCTCTTGGTGATGGCCACGATCATTCATAGCTACGAAGCGATTCCCGCATTCGGGGCGAGCCTGTCCCCGCATCTCGGAGAAGAGATTCTCCTATTGTCCCAACAAATGTTCACGATCGGCCTGAAGCTGGCCGCCCCGGTCCTCCTGACGATTCTGCTGATCAACGTCCTCCTCGCGCTGCTTGGCCGGGCCGTTCCCCAGGTGAACGTGTTTGTGTTGAGCTTTCCGATCACAATCGCTGGCGGACTGACCGTATTGGCTATTGGAATGCCTTTTACGATCGACTTACTGATGCATCAATTCGAGCAACTGCAAGGTACTATCGAAGTCCTCTTGAGGAGCCTCGGCCGTGGCTGATTCCGACAAGAGCAGTCGCACAGAACCAGCAACAGAAAAACGGAAGGCGGAAGCCCGTAAGCAAGGCCAAGTGGCCATGAGTCGAGACGTGGGTACCGCCGCCATCCTCCTGGCAAGCGCCTCGTTTCTCGCCGCGACCGTTCCCATCGCCATGCAGCGTTTGACGGACATCACTCGGCACGGGCTCTCCTTGTCGTTCGACGACAGTTTCCTGAAGGCTCTGACGGTCGAACGCATTCATACCGTCGTGGTGGATACCTGCGTCACGACATTTTCCCTGATCTTGCCACTGCTCGGTCTCATCATGGTCGTAGGGACCGGTGCGTCACTCGCGCAAACGGGGCTCATCTGGCGAACAAACGCATTTTCGCTGAAATGGGATCGTCTGAACCCGATTGCGGGGCTCGGAAAGCTCCTCTCGATGCGATCGGTCATGGAGTTGATCAAAGGGCTGCTCAAGATCGGCATCATCACCGGAGTGGGACTTTTCACCGCTCGGCACGATCTTCTGATGGTCCCCACCTTGATGGACTACGATCTCCATGGGGCGCTGCAAGTCGCCGGAAAGCTCGTCTTCAAAGTCGCGATCGGCGTCATCGGCGCGTTGGCGGTGATCGCGGGCCTCGACTATCTCTATCAGCGCTACGAATGGGAACGCGACCTGCGCATGACGAAGGAAGAGATCAAGGAAGAACACAAGGCCGCGGAAGGCGATCCGCTGATTCGCAGTCGGGTGCGGTCTGCGCAACGCGATTTGGCCAAGAAACGGATGATGGCGGCAGTCAAGACGGCCGATGTCGTCGTGACCAACCCCACGCACATCGCCGTCGCGCTGAAATACGATGCCTCGAAGGCCGCGGCCCCGTTCGTCGTCGCCAAGGGCGCAGGCTTTGTGGCTGAACGCATCCGCGAACTGGCCCGCCATCACGGCGTCGCCGTCGTCGAAAATAAGTTCGTCGCCCGCACCCTCTACAAGCTGGTCGATATCGGGAAAGAGATTCCGTCGAATCTCTATCGCGCCGTCGCCGAAATTCTTGCATTCGTGTATCGGGCAAAGGGCGTGACACTCGGACAGCTCTAACGATAAAGGATTCACCGTATGGCCGCCACGACGATCGAATCAGTCGAACCCGCCCCCCTCATCAAACATCCGGACATCGTGATGTCTCTTGGGGTGGTAGGCATCCTGATCGTCATGCTGCTGCCGCTGCCGCGGTTCTTGCTCGATCTCCTATTGAGCTTCGACATCACGATCTCGGTTATTGTCTTGCTCGTCGGCCTACAAGTGCGCCGGCCGATGGAGTTCTCGGTCTTTCCGTCGATCCTGTTGATGGTCACGCTCCTCCGCCTATCGCTCAATATCGCCTCCACACGTTTGATTCTCCTCCACGGCAACGAGGGGGCGGCGGCAGCCGGCGAAGTGATCCGGGCGTTCGGGAATTTCGTCGTAGGCGGCAACTACACCGTCGGTCTGGTCGTCTTTTCGATCTTGGTCGTGATCAATTTCGTCGTGGTGACCAAAGGCGCCGGCCGTGTCGCGGAAGTGGCAGCCCGCTTTACTTTGGACGCCATGCCCGGCAAGCAAATGAGCATCGACGCGGATCTCAACGCCGGCTTGATCAAGGAAGAAGAAGCCCGCCGGCGCCGCAAGGAAATCGCCGAGGAAGCAGATTTCTACGGAGCCATGGACGGTGCCAGCAAGTTCGTCCGGGGCGATGCGGTCGCGGCCGTCATCATCATTCTCGTGAACATCGTCGGCGGACTGACCATCGGCATTCTGCAACAGGGGATGAGCCCCGCGTTGGCGGCTCAGACTTACACTCTGTTGACTGTCGGCGAAGGACTCGTCGCACAGATTCCCGCCCTGATCGTCTCCACCGCAGCCGGTATCGTCGTAACCCGCGCCGCCTCGGAAACCGACCTCGGTGGGGAAATGACGCGGCAGATGTTGATGTCGTCCAAGGCTGTCGGGACGGCTGCCGGTATTTTGTTGGCGCTGGGACTCGTGCCCGGACTTCCGCATCTTGCTTTTCTCGTGCTCGGCGGTCTCGTCGCTTGGGTAGCCTATCATCTCCATCAGCGTGAAACGGCGCCCGCCGTCCTGGCACCGCCCCCGGTTACGGCGAAGGTCGAGGAACCGGTCGCGCATGTGCAACCGCTGGATCTCATGGAAGTACAGGTCGGCTATGGGCTCATCAGTCTCGTCGAAGGAACGCAGGGCAATACGCTGCTGGACCGGATCAAAGGGTTACGCCGTCAGTTCGCCGAGAGCATGGGTTTCGTCGTTCCTCCCATTCACATCCGCGACAATCTGCAGCTCCGTCCCAACGAATACGCCATCATGCTGAAGGGGGTCGAAGTAGCAAAATCGGACGTGCTCCCCGGCCACGTTCTCGCGATCGATCCGGGAACGGCTCAGCGCGGAATGGTCCAGGGGATTCCGACCAAGGAACCGGCCTTCGGCCTGCCGGCGCTCTGGGTGGCAGAAGACCATCGGGAGCAGGCGCAACTCGCCGGCTACACCGTCGTGGACGCCAGTTCGGCGATCACGACCCACCTTTCCGAAATCATTAAACGTCACGGCCACGAGCTGCTCGGACGCCAGGAAGTGCAGGCGCTGCTCGATGAAGTCGGCAAGTCGCACCCGAAACTCGTCGAGGAGCTGATTCCGACGATGGTGTCGCTCGGGACGGTCGTGCGGATACTCGGCAACTTGCTGAAAGAAGGGATTCCGATCCGAGATATTCGATCAATCCTGGAAGCAATCGCCGATCACGCCACAACGACCAAGGATGCCGATCTGCTCACGGAAATGGCGAGGCAGTCCCTCGCACGGACCATTACCCGGCAATATCAATCGCTGGACGGCACCTTGCCGGTCATCACACTGGACCCGCGTCTCGATCGAACATTGGCGGAGCAGGCAGCGACGGTCCCGCAAGGCGGTGCGCTGAATCTCGACCCCGCACTGTCTCACAAGCTGCTGTCTGCGCTCAAACAGTCCGCCGAGCGCGTAGCGGCCCGCGGTCAGCAGCCAGTGTTGCTCTGCTCGCCAGCCCTGCGGCGGCATATTCGTAAACTGACGGACCGACTGCTGCATTCGATGCCTGTCGTCGGCCTAAACGAAATCGATTCCCTGGTGCGACTACAGGCCATGGATACGGTACGACTCGATTCTGAACTTCCCCAACCGTCGTGAGGTAACCCATGAAGGTGAAAACATTTCATGCCTTGACCATGCAGGACGCCATCCGCGCGATCAAAGAGGAATTGGGACCCGATGCGGTGATCCTGTCCTCGAAAGAAGTGCGGCAGGGTGGACATCTGCTGAGCTACTTCAATAAGCCTGTCCTGGAGGTGATGGCGGCGGCGGAGCATGATCCGCTCCCACCAATCCAATCACAAAAGGCCCCGGAACCTCCGCCGCCGCTCACGCCGATGGTTCCGGCCGCCTCCCACGAAGCCTTTCATGAAACGCTGCAAGGCATGTTGGCCAAACCGGCTGTCACACCCTCTCCGGCATCGACCGGCTGGGTCATGCCCAAGAGCCCTGCAACGGTCGGATCGGCCCCGGAATCGTCGGCCAAAGCGCGGCCGATCAAACGGACCCGTCTGCTCGAGTTGCGTAAAGAGCTGCAGGACTTGAGTCGGGAACTGACCGCGTCATTGCCGGTTGAAACCCAGTCTCTGGGCCACCATGGGACACCGGCCGTCGCGACCTTGTGCCGCAATTTGGTCGGGCAGGGGCTCCGCCCATCCACCGCCGAACGGCTGGGCAGTTCGCTGACACAGTTTCTTGCTGACCGTTCGAACGCCACTCAGGAAGAAGTTCACACCGCGCTGGGATCGCGGCTCACTCAGGACATTCGGGTCAGCGGCCCCTTGCTGGCCGGTCGTGGTGACCGGACGATCGCGGTGATGATCGGAACCAATGGAGCGGGGAAGACCGCGTGTATCACCAAACTCGCCGCCCACTACCAGCTCGAAGAGAAGAAATCCGTGGCCATCGTCACCCTCGACACCTATCGCCTGGCATCTGTGGAGCAGTTGCGCATGTATGCCGACGTGCTCGGGATTCCATGCGAATCGGCGCTGTCCGCCAAGCAGGCAGTGGATGCGATTCGGCGGCAGAGTGAGGCGGACCTGATCTTGATCGATACGGCCGGGCTTGGGGAGGCCGACGTATCGCTGGTCCACGAGCTACACCACATGCTCAAAGACGACTCGGAAGTGCAGACGCATCTCGTTATGTCGGCCTCAACGCGTGAGCAGGACTTGCACCGGCAGGTCGCTCGTGTGCAGACCCTGCCGCTCTTGCGGTTGCTCTTTACCAAATTGGATGAAACGGAGTCGTTCGGGACCATCTATGAATTGAGCCATCACACCGGCATCCCGCTGTCCTATTGGAGCGCCGGGCAACGAGTGCCAGACGATCTCGAATTGGCAACACCAGACCGGCTGGCGGAGTTTCTCGTCAGCCGACGCTATGCCGCGCCCTTTCCTGCGACGGGGGACTCGGCGGCGGGATGGCATCCGGCTCATACTCTGACATCGATCACCACAGGAAGCGTGACGCGCTAGGAGGATTGACCATGCACAGCGGAACACTCACACCATTGGCCGGGGCTTCCATCGACCGAGCCTCAGGTGTCACCCAAGTCATCGCGGTGGCAAGCGGAAAGGGCGGGGTGGGAAAAACCAACCTCGTGGCGAATTTGGCCATGGCCCTCAGCCGCGCCGGCAAGCGGGTCCTCGTCCTCGATGCGGATCTCGGATTGGGTAATCTGGATGTACTCTTGGGGCTCGTCCCACGATACACCATCGAGCACGTGCTCGCCGGCACCCACACGCTCGACGAGGTCATCGTCGAGGGTCCCGCTGGGATCCGAGTGCTGCCGGCTAGTTCCGGCGTCCCCAACCTGACGTCGCTAAGCGAATCCCAGCAAGTCGTGCTGTTAGAACAACTCGAGCACTGCTCCGAAGGCGTGGACGTGCTTCTCATCGATACGGGGGCAGGAATTTCCCCCAATGTGACCTTCTTTGCCTCGTCCGCTCAAGAGGCCATCGTGGTGGTGTCGCCTGAGCCGACCTCGCTGACGGATGCCTATGCGTTGATCAAGGTGTTGGCCCGCCATTATCGAGAGCGTCGATTCAAGGTCCTCGTGAACATGGCCAAGAGTCCTCGCGAAGCAGCGGAAGTTTTTAGAAAGTTGGACACGGCCGCGGATCGGTTCCTGCATGTGGTGCTGGAGTACGTCGGCTGTGTACCGCAAGACGATTATGTCCCGCTGGCGGTGATGCAGCAAAAGGCATTGCTGGAATTGTTTCCGGCGTCGCCGGCCGCGCAGGCCATCACACGTCTCGCCGGACAGATTGCGCAGTGGCCGAAGCCGACGTTTCCAAAAAGTTCGATGCAGTTGCTATGGCAACGCGTCCTTCAGTCAACCGCCGCGATGTAAGGGAGTGTAGGCACCGCTATTATGAGCAAAACCGCAGTGCGCCGCGACCGTCAGGCTCTTCCGAGTGGAAACGCTCACCGGGAGGATCTCATCAAGGAGTTTGCCCATGTGATCCGCGCGATGGCGCATCGCCTCGCGTTCCGTCTGCCGGCCTATCTGGACGCCGAAGATCTCATCTCCGTCGGTACCATCGGCCTGATGGATGCCATGGAGAAGTATGATCCCACCAGAGAGGCGAAATTCAAAACCTACGCAGAGTTCCGCATCCGCGGGGCGATGCTGGACGAAATCCGGTCGATGGATTGGATTCCACGGTCCGTGCACGAGCGGATCGGTCTGCTGCAAAAGACCCACGTGACGCTCTTGAGCCGATTGGGCCGTCCGCCATCCGACGAAGAGGTCGCCGCGGAACTGAAGATGCCGCTCGAAGAGCTCGACGATTTTCTCTCGCGGGCTCGCGGCGCGGTTATGATCAGCATCGACGATTTGGGACTGCACGAGCCGGACGGTCACAAGATCGTCAAGATGTTGGCGGACACGCATCATCCCGATCCCTTGTCGAGCTTGGTGAACGAGCGGGAACGCGAGGCTATCGCCGAGGCGATTCAGGAGCTTCCCGAGAAAGAGCGGCTAGTCCTCACGCTCTACTATTATGAGGAACTCACAATGAAGGAAATCGGAGAGCTCCTCAAAGTCACCGAGTCGCGCGTCTGTCAGATCCATACGAAAGCGATTCTCAGACTGAAAGCCTTCCTGAATTCCGATCACTGACAGGGTCTTCGGCGGGGAGGGGATACCATCCACCCTCCCTGCCTCTCCGTTCTTGTCTGTTTCTGCCTGGTAGCGATACTCGGCGCCTGTCCCTTCAGTTCCGTCTCCGACCAGCCGAGACAGTGTCATCGGTCATCACCGTTTGACACGGTTTTGCGCTCATGAACAAGCCGACATCGATTGACCCCTCACTCGCGTCAAGCGCATCGGGCATGGACTATCGGGGGCCCTTCTCGCTCGGCCTTTCCCGATTGGCTCGCGCACGCGCGGCAACCCGGCCATCGTCTCGGCAGGCAGCGTGGACCTGCTTTGCCCTCGCATTCGCCACGTCCATGGTGGCCACCGCCTGGATGCGGCAAGGTCTCGATCTCACGGGCTCGCAGGACCTCTTGTTGTCCTCGAATACGATCCTCACCAAGGCCGACTCGGTCGCACTGACGGGACTGATCGGACTCGTGACGAGCGTCGGATTCGGACTAGCTGGCCTGTGGTTTTGGCCATTCAAGAGCCGTACGCGCATCCGATCCCGTGAAGAGAATTTAGCGGCCTACGATCACATTACCGGGCTGCCGACGCTGCGGTTGTTCACCGTGCTCTTGGACCAAGCTTTGTCTCGCGCGACGCAACTGCACCGACGGGTTGGCGTGCTAGTCGCCGAACTCCATCAGTTTCGGCCTATGGCACCGTCCGACCATCTGCCCAATGTATCGCTGATCGTGCGGGTGGAGGCGGCCCGCATCAAGAGTGCCTTGCTCTCGACGAACACGGTGGCGAGGATCGGCGATCGCCGCTTTGCAGTCTTGATCGAGGAAGCCGGCGGACGCACGCAACTCGACGCCGTGGCCCAGAAGATCCAGCAGACAATGTCGCTTCCGTTGATGATAGAAGGACAGGAAATTCTCTTGTCCTGCCACATCGGAGGACTCTTGTCGCCGCTGTCCCCCTCGACGGCCGAGCACATGCTGAGTCAGGCCGTCAAATCATTGGCCCAGGCGACTTCTAACAACCCGATTCGCTTCTATCACGCCGGTTCTGACGACGTGGATCTTCGAGAGGTTCGTGACGCAGTGTCCTCTCTAGAGTCAGCTCAACCCTAGGCAGATTCTTCCTCTCTCTCGGTAGAATTCACCGGGCCCGGGCAGGGCCTCACCCCAGTCGCCGTCTGTCTACGGCGTCGGAAATTTGACGATCCGCCAGGTTCCCCCACAATTCCCCGATCCTGCGCAACAGCTGACGCCACGCCATTGACACAATCGTGTGGCACGCACGTTGCTGTCTCTCCCGTCGAGCCTCACCGAGAAGGAGTATCGACGTGAATCGAGGGATCTATCCTATCCTGTCCGGCGCAATCGCCCATGAACGGCGAATGCAGGTGTTTGCGAACAACATGGCGAACGTCAATACCGCCGGGTTTAAGCAGGATGAACAAGCGTTCCAAGCGATTCTCCCCAAGCCTCATCTCGCGATGGCGGCTCCCGTCAGTCCGGCCGGATTGACGAACCAGATCATCGCGAAACCGTCCGGTCCCAGCGAGCGGGTCTACACAGCACCCTATGCCCTGAAGACAACCTACGATGCAGGTCGCATCCGGCTGACCGGAAATCCGCTCGACCTGGCGATTCAAGGTCGAGGCTTCCTCGAAGTGAAGACACCGCAGGGAACCCGCTATACGAGAAACGGCATGCTGTCGCTCGACAACCAGCGACGCCTCGTCACCAACCTCGGTTACCCCGTTATGGGCACGAAGGGTGAGATCAAGATTCCCGCGGGCAAGATGGAGATCACCACACAGGGCGAAATTAAGGTCGACGGCAATCCCGTGGCCACCATCAAGGTGATGGATTTCCCCGACGATCAGATGCCGCAGAAATTCGCCGAGGGGCTTTTTGTCTCTGATAAAGGGTTCGCATCAAAGAATCCGCAAGTGCAAGTCGGGCATATCGAAGAGTCGAACGTGAACTCGATCGGCGAGATGGTGAAGATGATTCAAGGCATGCGGGGCTATGAGTCGGCGCAAAAGCTGATTCAGACGTTGGACCGTATGGCGGAAGTGGCCATTCAGGATGTGGGACGCGTGGCCTAACGCAATGAAGCGGATTGACCGGAGGAACGTATGATTCGAGCAATGTGGACAGCCGCCACGGGCATGACGGCGCAGCAGATCAACGTGGATACGGTGGCGCACAACCTGGCCAACGTCAACACCAACTCGTTCAAACGCAGCCGCGCAGAATTCGCGGACCTGCTGTACCAGATCCAGCGCTTGCCCGGCACCAATGCGTCGAACGTCGGCGTGTTTCCGGTCGGCATTCAGGTCGGCGCTGGCGTACGCCCGACGACCGTGGCCAAAGAATGGCTGCAAGGCAACATGCGTCAGACGAACAATGACCTCGATCTCGCCATCGACGGCCCCGGGTTTTTTCAGGTCTCCCGTCCGGACGGCACGATCATGTATACGCGCAATGGTTCGTTCAAACGCGACAACGTCGGCAATGTGGTCACCGGCGACGGCGACCTGCTGAATCCCGTCATCACGATTCCCTCCGGCGCGCTCAAGGTCGATATCGGTCAAGACGGCACGGTATCGGTACTGCTGCCCGGCGTGACTCAGGCGTCTCAGGTCGGACAGATTCAGTTGACCCGATTCGACAACCCGTCCGGATTGGTCGCGATGGGAAATAACCTGTTCATCGACAGCTTTGCCTCGGGCCCACCCACTCAAGGGACCGGTGGATTCTCGACAGGATTCGGCACCATCCAACAAGGCTTTCTGGAAAGTTCGAATGTCAATCTTGCGGAAGAAATGGTCAATATGATCATCGCGCAACGCAGCTACGAGATCAATTCCAAGACGATCCAAGCCTCCGACGAAATGATGTCCATCGCCAACAATCTTCGTCGATAAGGAATCGCCATGATCGTACGCCTGCTCATCATCGCCCTCGCCGTGGCCGGCTTCGCCGCCTCGGCGGCGGGGTCGGACAAGATGGTCAAGCCCGTTTCCGTGACCGGTCAAGCTTCCAGCGGCCGCAATGTCGCCAAATTGGAGGAGCCCAGACCGACCATGCGGGAGCTCCATTTCGAGCAAATCCAGAAAACCATTCAACGGTTTCTCGAAGGGGAGTGGGGAACGCGGGTGAAAAGCGTGCAGGTCACGCTGCTGGAACCGCTCGATCCGATCAAGATTCCCGTCGGAGTCGTGGAACTACAGATCCCCCCCCTGTCAGGAGACGGGCCGATGGGACGACGGAGTTTCAGCGTGCAGATTGTCGTGGACGGCAAGCCGTGGAAGACGATCGACGCGCTGGCGGACATCGCAGCGATGATCGACGTCGTCGTACCGGCCCGGTTCATGAAGGCCGATGAAACCATCGAGCCGGACGATCTCACGACGAGCCGGATCGTCACCTACGACCTGAAGCATCCCTTTATCACGGATCCCGAAGCGGCTGTCGGAAAGAGCACGGCCCGTCCTTTACAGCCCAATACGCCGCTCCGTTCGACGTTTCTCAAGAAGCCGTTCATGGTCAAAAAAGGGGACAACGTCATGATCGAAGCGCGTCGAGGCGGGCTTGTCATTCAGACCTCTGGCGTGACCAAAGGCAGTGGACAGATCGGGCAAACGGTGATGGTGGCGAACTCGGATTCCGGACGAGAGTTGCGGGCCAAGATCGTGGCACCGGGCCTCGTACAGGTGGATTTCTAGAATATTATGTTGACCTCACGCATCCTTCGCATCGGGTTGGCCGCGGCTCTGTTTGGCACGAGCGCCTGCGGTATGACTCCGACCGCTTCGACCAAACTCACCGTACCGCCGTTGCCGCCTCCTAAAACCCTCGGATCACTCTGGCAAGAGGAAAACGGGCGGGCCTACTTATACGAAGACATGCGGGCGATGCGGGTCGGCGACATCCTCACCGTGAAAATCGTCGAAAAGCACAAGGGCTCCAAGTCTGCCGACACGGCGGCTCAACGGGAGTCGACGGTCGAGAATTCCCTTGCGGGGACCGGAATGGGATATATCGGCATTCCTGGACTCAGGCTCGGGGATGAGGCCCGCCGCGGACTCGGGGTCGATGCCAGCGCCAAGAATAAATTCACCGGCAAGGGCGCCACCAACCGGGAAGGCACCTTGACGGGGACGATCTCGGTGATCGTGGTGGAAGTGCTCCCGAACGGCGACCTGCGTGTGGAAGGACGCCGCGAAGTCACCGTGAACAGCGAGAAACAGTTAATGAGTATTTCCGGCATCGTCCGTCGGGTCGACGTCGACACGAAGAACACCGTGCTGTCCTCCGCCATCGCGGACGCAAAAATTGAATACGCCGGGCTCGGCGTGCTCGACGACGTGCAGCGGCCGGGATGGCTCGTCCGTGTGTTGGACTGGATCTATCCATTCTAGTGAAGGGAGTTCATCGTGCGGCCGATTTCCAAACGCAAACCCGTCTCCAAGATCGAACACTGGCGCCGGACGTTGTCGATACAGTCGCTCCAAATGATGGTGTTGAGCGGCGTGGTGCGGCGTGCCGACCTTGATCCGCCTCAAGACCAAGCCCGGGCTGGGTATTGGCGTCGTGAGGTCGATAGAGCAGCTATTCCACAGGAATCTGCTTCGGAGCAAGGTTGGATCTCCCGCATGATCCTTGGACGCAAATCCCACACGCCGTCGATGCAGAGGCCCTGAACCATGACGTCAAGACATCGTACGCACAACACTCTGTTCCACAGCATCGTGGCCGCTATTCTCGCGGGGCTCGTCATGCTTCCGGCTCCGGCCGCTGCCGTCCGCATCAAGGATATCGGCTCGATCGAAGGGGTTCGTGAAAACCAATTGATCGGCTATGGGCTGATCGTTGGTCTGGATCGAACCGGAGATCAGGTCATCGGCGGTCAGTTTACCATCCAAGCCATGATGTCCATGTTGAACAAGATGGGGGTCAATCTCGTCATCGATCCCATTCAGTTGCTGACCAGAAACATTGCCTCCGTCATGGTAACGGCAAAATTGCCCCCGTTTGCCAAGCCCGGGATGACGCTCGATGCCGTTGTGTCATCGATGGCCAACGCGAAGAGTCTTCAAGGCGGAACTCTGCTCCTAACTCCGCTGAAGGCCGCCAATCAGCAGGTCTACGCCGTCGCCCAAGGCCCAGTCTCGATCGGAGGCTTCCTCGGAGGAATGGGCGGGGCCGGCGGAGCCACGGTGACAAAGAATCATCAGGCAGCCGGCGTGGTACCCAGCGGGGCCATCATCGAAAAAGAAGTCGTGGTCAACATCGAATCCTGGGAAACCGTTTCGATCATGTTGCGCCAGCCCGATTTCACGACTGCAATCAGAACGGCCGAAGCGATCGACGGCGTGTTCGGCAAAGGCAGCGCCCAGCCGGTCAACGCCGGCCTCGTGAAGGCCACGATTCCCTCGTCCTTCCATGGCCGAGTGGTGGAATACATCGCCTCGATCGAGGGACTCGATGTTTCAGTAGATATTCCCGCCAAAGTCGTTGTGAACGAACGGACGGGAACTGTCGTGCTCGGGGAGCATGTCCGTATCTCGACCTGCGCCATCTCTCACGGGAATCTGACCATCTCCGTGAAGAATACGCTGAATGTCTCTCAGCCTCCCGCTCCCTTGATCGGCTCAACGGGAGGGCAGACGACAGTGACGCCTGATGTGCAGACAGAGATCAAGGAGCAAGAGTCTCGCTTGATGGTGGTCGATGAAACCGTAACGCTCGGAGAAGTGGTCAGGGCTCTGAATGCCGTCGGGGTCACCCCGCGGGACCTCGTGGCAATTTTATCGGCATTGCGAGCAGCAGGGGCTCTACAAGCTAATCTTGAGATTATCTAGGCAACTTATTGATATTGCTAATCTTGTAGATACATAAAAGGCATTGTCAAGAAGACGCACCTTATATAAGGAGAATCGTGACTATTTCAGATTCCAAGGCAACACCACTACTATCCACTCCCAATGTGGTTCTTCCACAGGAAATAAGCCAGGGGATCGAGGGGACTCTCATGCGCGCCCCACGACCCAACCAACAGGAACTCCTGCATGCCGCCAAGCAATACGAATCATTTTTCATTTCATATCTGATGAAAACCATGCGGGAAACCGTTCACGAATCGGGAATGTCCGGGAAAATGGCTGGGTATTTTTATTCGTTCTACGATCAGGAAATCGGCAATCGGGCCGCGGAAAACGGGGGAATCGGGATATCTCGAATGGTCCAGGACTATATTGAAAAAAATTATCCGCCGGCCCCTCAAGTTTCAGACAAGGAAAGCCGATAAAGAACGCGACAGGGTTAAGACCATCTGCGGACCTATCGCCGAACCGGTCAGCCCGTCATAAGCAGGAGGAGTGAATCATGCAGATTTCAGGTCACGGTCGCCCAGATCAACTCGCCAAGCTGCTCTTGGGAGCCCAGGAGCCCGGCAGCGCGACCGCAGCTCGACCGACACCGCAAAAGCAATCGGAGAACGATCAGGTCCATATCTCCGACCAGGCTAAAGAGTTACAGCGGATTCGCGCATTGGGACAGACGCCGGATCCCGACCGAGCCGCCCGCCTGGACCGGATCAAGCAGGCGATCGAAAGCGGCACCTATGACGTCAGTGGCAGGAAGGTGGGGGATGCCGTGATCAAGCAGGTCCTGACCGACGCTGTCTTGTAGTTCAGCCGCAAGATTTGACCATCGGCGCGGCAAGGATTGCCGCGCCATTCCGAAGCGAGTTCGCAGGGAGCGCGTATGTCTTCGGTTCACACATCAGACGCCACAGCACTCATCGATATTCTCATGCAGGAGCAGGCGTCGTGCGATGCCTTGCTGGAGACGGTCGAAGCGGAGCGACAAGCGATCAAGTCCTTAGCGATCGCCGAGTTTCATCCCATCAACGTCCGTCGAATCGCAATTCTCGAACAACTCCGGTCCCTCAGCGACGCTCGTGATCGAACCGTGCGACGCATCACCGAGGGAACATCGCCAAACGGAGCTCCCACTTCCCTGCAGACTCTTTTGGATCGCTGGGAGGGAACGGAGGCCACGATGGTGCGCCGTCAGTACGATGCGCTCTTGACGACCGCCAAACGGGTGCGGGAAGAGATCAAACAGAACGTCGTGTTGATCGAAGGCGTTCGCGGGTTTGTCGAACAGGCGTTGTCGGCCGGAACGACCATGACAACCGACGCCCAAACCTACGGCCGGACCGGGAAACCAGCTGTCGCCGCCACTTCTCCAATCGCGGTTTACCAACAGGGATAGCCGATGATCGGCCTGAGCTCACTTTTCGACATTGCCCGAACGGCATTGGCCACCTCACAACAAGCCCTCACAGTTGTCGGCCACAATGTCTCGAACGTTAACACTCCCGGATATTCACGTCAGGAGGCCGTCGTTGTCGAACGCCCCCCGGTAAGCGGACTCCCCGGCATGGTGGGTACCGGGGTGGAAGCGAGCACGATACGGAGAAACGTCGATCAGTTCATCGAAAAGCAGATCACAGTTTCACAACAATCGATCGGTCGGCTGTCGCTCTCGAAAGACGAGTTGTTCCGTTTGCAGGGAATCTTCGGAGACAGCAACGACCAGGGCATCGGCGCTCGCCTCAGCGATTTCTTTGCGGGGCTGCAAGATGTCTCTACCTCACCCGGTGAATTGACCGCCAGATCCGTCCTGCTGTCGAAAGCGTCTCAGCTGGCCGCCAGTCTCAATCAAGCCGCCAGCGATCTGGCGACCGCGCGGCAGTCCCTCAACTTTCAAGTCTCCCAGACCATCACGGAAATCAACAGTCTGACCACGCAACTGGCAGAGCTCAATGGGAAGATCACCACGGCCGAGATCACCGGGCAAAATGCGAACGATCTTCGCGATCAACGCCAAGTCGCCCTGAACGAACTGGCGAAACGGATCGACATCACCAGCATCGAGAATAGAAACGGCAGCTTGACGGTATTTGCGGCCCGCGGACAGGTCTTGGTCGAGGGAGACACCCAACGCGACCTGGCGGCGATCGCCTCGGGCGACAACGATGGCTTGTTCGAAGTCGGGTATTCCACGGGCGGCACGCGAACCGTGAGCCTGGACGGCCAAATTTCCAACGGACGGCTTCGAAGCCTACTGGACCTCCGCGATACGACCGTCCCCAACCTTCAGCAACAGTTCGATCGGATGGCCGCCCAACTCTCGAATGCCGTCAATATCATCCATCGTCAAGGGTATGGGTTGGACGGCTCGACCGGTCAGGATTTCTTCTCTCCACCGGAAGTGACGGCCGAACCGAATGCCAACAATCAGGGAACGGCAACCATCGACAGCGGGGGTATCACCGCCAACAGTCTGCTGACATTTCATGACTATGAAATTCGGTTTTCCTCGGCGACAGCGTATTCGATCGTGGACACAACGACCGGCGCCACGATTCGCGGAAACTACACCGGGACGGCGATTACGGCCCCGAGCAGTGCCATCCCGTTCAACATCATCACCGGAAGCAATGATACCCTCACGGTGTCCGTAGACGGAACGACCTCCGGCACGATCACGCTCACCGGTGCCGCGTCTCCGGGTCAGGCCTACACATCCGGCGCCGCCCTGGCGCAGGAAATACAGACACAAATCAACACCGATGCGACGCTACAAGCAGCAGGCGTGACGGTCTCCGTCACTTTTGACACGACGACCAACCGGTTTGTCGTCACCTCGAATGGAACAGGTACCAATTCCGCTGTGTCCGTCACAGGTGGGTCAGCCCGCACATCGCTTGGATTGTTGAGCGGAACCGCCACTCCTGCCGCCGGCACCTACAGTTCGCCGACTACGCTAAATATCGACGGGATCAATATCGCTCTGTCCGGAACACCCTCAGCCGATGACGTGTTTCACGTCAACTCGTATCAGGATACCGCAAGCAACTTGTCGGTGGCGATTACCGCCCCCGCCGCCATCGCGGCATCTTCGACCAGAGCCGGCATTCCGGGAAACAACGCCAATATTCTCCAACTGGTTGCGATACAGGCCCAGAGTTTCAGCAGCCTGAATAACACAACTCTCCATGATGCGTATCGCAATGCTGCGGCCAACCTGGGAGTCGCGGCCCAGACCGCAGATCGCGATCTGACTGCCCAGGAGGTGTTGCGCGATCAGGTCGATACGTTCCGGGCGCAGGTCTCCGGGGTCTCGATCGATGAAGAACTCGTCAATATGATCAAGTTCCAACGAGGTTTCGAAGCCGCTTCGCGCCTGATCCGCGTGACTGACGAGCTCTTCGACACGCTGTTGTCATTGAAACGGTAGAGAACCACACGATGCGCGTCACCGAGCAACAGACGTTCGGCATTCTGGTAAATAATCTCTCGCGCGCACGCGCGAGATCGCTTGAATTGCAGCAGCAGGTCTCGACAGGAAAGGTCGTGCGGCAGCCGTCCGACGATCCCAGCGCCTTTAACCATATCGCGTTGGACAAGGCCTCTCTCGCCACGATCGAGCAGCGGCTTCGCAACATTTCATTCGGCCGGACCCGTCTGGATCTCAGCGACAAGCTCCTGACCAGCACCACCGGCACCCTCAGCCGCATCCAGGAGCTGGCGGTGCAATTCAGAAGCGACACCAACGGTTTGCCTGAGCGCATAAGTGGTTCCCAAGAAGTCCGCCAGTTATTTTCCGTTATTCAGCAATACAGCAACACGGAATTGAACGGGCAGGCCATCTTTACTGGAACGAGTACGCACGGGCGCACGACGGGATTGGCCATTACGAGCCCCGTGACCCTGACGAACGGGACCAACGACACACTGATCGTGTCTGTAGACGGCGTGACTTCGGGAACGGTCGATTTGACGTCGGCCACCGGAAGCTTTACCGGCGCGCAATTGGCGGCCAGAGTACAGACTCAGATCAATGCCGATTCAGCGCTGACGGCCGCGGGCAAATCGGTGACGGTCACGTTCGACACGGATCATCTGGTCATCGCCTCGAATGCTCATGGCCCCGATTCAACGGTGACCGTCACCGGAGGAACCTCGCGTTCGACACTGGGTCTCGTTGGAGGAAGCCGGACGACCGGTGCCAGCCCGTTCGCACTGACCGCAACGACCAGTCCGGCCTCGACGAATACCGGTGGCGCGATCGTCAGTCAAGGCTCGATCTCCGACGACAATCAAGTGACGCTGGACGACTATATGATCCGGTTTACCTCAGCCACAACCTACGACGTCTTAGACGTGACAGTCCCCGTGAACGCGGCTCGAAACAGCGCCAATACCGGCGGAGCGTTTGTCTCCGACGCGGGCATCACGAATCCCGCTAATTTGACGCTAAATAACTACGCGATCCAGTTCACATCGAGCACCCAATACAATGTCGTGAATACGACCACGAGCACGACAGTGTCGAGCGGTAACACCTATTCTTCCGGCAATCCCATCGATTTCGACGGCCTTCGGGTATACGTGACCAACGGATCGCAAGGCGGCCCACAAGCCGGGGACAGTTTTGCCATCAGCCTCACGCCACGGACCGTCTTGGCCAATCAGACCTACAGTACAGGCACCGAGATCAGCTTCGAGGGCATCAGGCTGCAGTTGAGTACCGGCACCAGCGGACCGGCATCGGGCGACCGCTTCGCCATCGTGACCGGCCTCCAATACCAGGGCGATAGCGGGATCCATCAGGTAGAAGTCGGAAACGGCCAAACCGTTCCGACCAACGTGTCAGGCAGCCAGGTGTTTACGGGCCCCACCGTCAATATATTCTCCACGGTGAAAAACCTTACAACCTCGCTCCGGACCAATTATCGGAGTGGTATCACCGATGCTATCGGAGATATCGGCGATAGCCTCAACCAGGCAGGATCGGTGATCGGACAGGTAGGTGCCCTCTCCAACCGGTTGAGCACCACATCGGACCGGTTGGACGAATCCAAGACGTTCTTCACCACGACGCTCTCGGAAACAGAGGACGTGGATCTGGCCAAGGCAATTTCCGATCTGACGCTCCAACAATACGCGATCGAGGCGGCTAGCCGGACGCTTAATCAATTGTTCAACACATCCTTACTGAATTATTTGCAGTAAGGAATGGCTGAGGCTCAAGTTTTTCACCTCGCGACCGATAGACACGTAGGGTCACAGCGCAGTTAGCCATGGAAGGCATCCATGCTGGTCCTTACACGACGACGCGGCGAAGGCGTCACGATCGGTCCCGACATACGAGTCATCGTCCTGGGCACAAAGGGCGGTCAGGTCCGTCTCGGCATCGAGGCGCCGCACTCGATCGAAGTCCACCGCGATGAAGTCTACGCGCGGATCCAGGACGAGAACAAGTTGGCCGCGAAAACGCAGGTGATTCCACTCGATGCGTTTCGGCAACTGGGGCCGCCCAAACGCCGACTCGCTCCGTAAGGATGTATGATGCAGTGTCGTTCGACTCGATTCGGGGCGTTTGAAGTCCGCGATGAATCCGTGCTTACGTTTCCCAGCGGGATTTTAGGATTTCCAGACTGTCACCGGTACGTCATTCTCGACCACGATACGGATGCTCCGTTCAAATGGCTCCAGTCGCTGGATGAGCCGGGGTTGGCCTTCGTCATTCTTGATCCGGCGTTATTTCATCCGGATTACAATGTGCAGATCCCGACCGAAGCGTTGACCGAGGTGAACAACGCCGACGGCGACGAATTGATCCTGTCCGTGCTGCTCACGATTCCATCCGACGATCCCACTGGCATTACAGCCAATCTCCGGGGCCCGCTGTTAATGAATTCACGAACGAAACGCTGCAAGCAACTCATTCTATCGGACACATACCCCACTCGCTATCCGCTGTTCCCGACTACGCCGCCCACCGCTTTGCCCCAGACGCAAGCTACAGCGACCTGTCCCGCATAGAGCTGTCTCACAAATTGCTCTGGTGACGTAAATCCGATCGACAGCTATGCCGCCAGGCAGGAAGTCTGCTCTCCGCCATCTCGATACTGATCCAGTGCGCGGGCCAACCGCAGCATCTCCAATTCGAGTTGGGCATAGACAGGAGGCGCATCATGGAGCGTGCCCAAATGTCCCACCGCTTCCAAGCGACCAGCGGCCAGGGCCACTTCTGAGGCACAGAGGTTACCAGCCGTTCCTTTCAGTGTATGGGCGAGACGCTCGACGGTGACGGCGTCTCCCACCGATAGTGCGTGTCGGATGTCCTGAAGGAGATCCGGCTGTCGATCGAGGAACAGACCGATCAACTGCATCAAGAGGTCTCGATCCCCGCCGATATTCTGAAGCATTTGGTCGGGATTGAAGACTCCGCGCTCACTGCCAACTGGTTTGCCAGAGCCCACGGCGGAAACTGGACCGGCATCGCGATGAGGCTGGTTTCTGATCCACCGGTCGAGCAGGGCTCGCACATCGTCCAGTTTGATTGGCTTGGCAAGATAGGCGTCCATCCCGGCGGCAAGACAACGTTCACGGTCTCCGGCCATCGCGTTGGCGGTCACGGCGATGACCGGCAAGTGACCACCCTCGCTGTACTTCGTTCCTGCCTGTTCGTTGCGGCGGATTGCCGCCGTGGCATCGAAACCGTCCATGATTGGCATCTGGCAATCCATCAAGACGGCGTCGTAACGGCCCTCCACCAACGCTTCCAAAGCCTCCTGGCCGTTATTGACGACATCCGGTCGATAGCCGAGCTTCTCCAACATCCGCACTGCCAACCGTTGGTTGACTGCGTTGTCTTCCACGACCAAGACGGCCTTGCGGGCTGCATGATCCGCCAGCGTATGTCGCGTCACCAACGGGGGACCAGGGTCGGCAACGGATGTGCTTTCGGATGGCGCCGCTAAGGCCATGCCCAGGACGGCCCGTAGACAATCCCGCAGTTCGTCGTGCCGCACCGGTTTGGTCAGATAGCCGCGGGCTCCAACTTGTCTCGCACGATCGGCATGCCCGCGCTGAAGGATGGATGTCATCACGACGATGCGCATCCCAGACGCCTCCGGTATCCGCTGTAACTCGGCGGACAGTTGGAGTCCGTCCTTGCCGGGCATTACGACGTCCAGAATGGCGCAGTCGAACATCTCGCCACGGGCCGCTGCCTCTCGCACCGTTGCGAGCGCAGCCTCTGCATCGGTGACGAGCGTGTCTTGCATGCCCCAACCAGACACCAGATGGTGGAGAATGAGGCGATTCGATTCATTGTCATCGACGATCAAGACCCGCCGTCCTTGGAGATCAGCCGTAGGAAGAATCGCGGCCGGTGAAGACGGCTGCTTCCCGAAGCGCGCCGTACACCAGAAAATACTGCCGTGTTGCGGCGCACTCGTGACGCCGATCCGTCCGCCCATCAGTTCGATCAGTTGCTTGGAAATCGAGAGCCCAAGTCCGGTTCCGCCGAATCGTCGCGTCATCGAACTGTCGGCTTGGGTAAACGGTTGAAACAGTCTGTGCTGAACCTCCGGCGAGATGCCGATGCCGCTGTCGGTAATCTCGAACCGGATGATGGTCTCCTTCTCCGACTCCTCCTCAAGATACGCTTGTAACGTGACTTCACCCCGATCGGTGAATTTGACGGCATTGCCGACGAGATTGGTCAAGACCTGACGGAGGCGCCCCGGATCGCCGCGAAGGGCGGTCGGTACGGCGGCGTGCACCAGTCCGGTCAACTCAAGCTCTTTTGATTCGGCCCGCTCGGCGAATTGCCGCAACACATCTTCGACCGTCGTGCGCAAATTGAAGTCGATCGTTTCGAGCTCCAACTTGCCCGCTTCGATCTTGCTGCACTCGAGCACATCGTTGATGAGATGCAAGAGGGCTTCGCCGCATTGTCGGATCGTGTCCGTGTATGACCGCTGCTCCACGGTCAGGGACGTGTCCATCAACAGGCTAGTCATGCCGATGACGCCGTTCATCGGAGTCCGCAATTCGTGGCTGATGGTGGCGAGAAACGCCGTCTTTGCCTTCGTCGCCGCTTGCGCTTCCTGCAACGCACGATCAAGCCGCCGATTGTTGCGCTGTAATTCTTCGCTCGAATGTTCCAAGGCCCGCTGGGCCTTGTGAATCTGGGTTAAATCGACCGCGTAACCTCTCACGTGTCCTTCCGCCTGGACCGGGCAGAACACCCAGGAAAAACTGGCGACCAGTAAGCGCACTTCGCAGTCGCGAACGGGCTTTCCTGATTCCAAACACCGTCGCACCAAATCTGGCAACGTCTCTGGCACGACGGCGGGAAATCCTCCAGTACCGTAGCCGTGTCGTTCCAACAGCGCCGTCATCGCCGGATTGGCGTAGACCATCTGTGCATGCCGATCCAGCTCGACAATGGGATAGGGGCTCTCATCGGCGATGGACGCCAGGCGATTCCGTTCGTGGGCTAGTTCCTGCTCGCGGGAGACATCCCGCATGCTGATCGCCACTCCCAATACCCCACCGACAGGAGCCGGCATGCAGGTCCATTCCGCCGTGCAGACGATCTCGTGCTTGCGGCGAATGGCAACGAGCGCTGGTTGCCGGGGTTTTCGCTCGCGATGAACCTCCCGAATAATATCTTTCGTCAGAGTGTCTTCTATACCTGTGAGCGATCGCCACAGGTTCGGGAAGGCTGCACCGACCGCTTCGTCCGGACGACATCCGAGCAGGCGGGCTCCTTCCGTATTGACCGACCGAATCGTTCCATCATGCTCCAAGAGCACGATCCCCATTGGAAGGCCGTCCAACAGATCCTCCGTCACCGGAGGAACGGCAGGTGAGGGGACGCCGGAAGTCGCACGTGGGGTCTGGCGGGGTCGCTTCATTACGCGGCTTGGTCCTGGCTATCGGTGAGATACATCGCGACGTTGACTCGCTCTTGAATAGGATCTAGGACGCGCATCACCGTGCGATTGACCCGATCCTGTGCCGGTTGAGCAAGGTCGATTCGCTCAGGATTTGCATAGGATTCTCCGTGCGGCCCACCGGTGATCTTGACTTGCGGCTTCAGTCGCTGGGACGGATTGACGCCCACGACGACCGCCTGCTCACCGGTATTAAGCCGTACCAAGCTGCCGACCGGATAGACACCGATACTCCGAATCACCGCTTCCACTAAGGCTTTGGGATACTGCCCCTGTTCGCCGACGAGGAAGAGTTGCCGCACGGCGTCATGAGGCAGCATTGCGGGACGGCCGCCGCGGCGACTGACCATCTTGTCATAGAGGTCGACGATGCCGACGATCTCGGCCAAGGGAGAAATCGCCAGACCTTTCGCGCCGGTGGGAAATCCGCTACCGTCTCCATGCTCATGGTGTTCCAAAACGATCCGACGTACTTCGTCATGCAGAGAACCCTGTTCGGCCAAGAGCGTCGCGCCCAAATGCGCGTGCTGCTGCAGGAGACGTCGCTCGGAATCATCGCACTCGTCCCGTTTCCGAACCAAATTGCGGGGGAGTCGCGCGTAGCCGGCATCGTGCAGCAGGGCGCCGATTCCGAGATACTCGTGCAGCGACGGATCGACGCCGCTTTCCACTGCGACGATGAGCGAGAGAATTGCGGTATCGAGTCCGTGATCTGCAAGAGACCGGTCGAAATGTTTCAGTCGATGGTAGGCACTCTGAAGTAAGAGGTCGTTCCGTCGTTCCAACACCTGAGCCAGCACCTGAGACACGATGGCCTTGGTCGCCTCCGGAGTCGGAGGCACGCCACGCTCCAAATCGGCGAAGATCCGATCCATCGCATCCCGCGCCTCGGCATACAATGCGTCCGTCTCCGTCGTCTGATCGGATGTAGTGGTGCCCGCTTCCGCTCCGACCAAATCGCCGACACCGCGCTCTGAAAACGACGGCGGCTCAGCGGACGAACTGGCCACTGCTTCGACATCCAATCCTTTCCGGGGATCGATCGTGACCACGCGGATGCCGTGCTGTTTCATCACGGCAATGGTGTCGTTATCCCGAATCAGCCGCTTATGGAACAAGAACGGGGTCCGATACCAGGGGAGGTCCATGTCCACGACAAACATCCCAGGCTTTAACTGGTCGATGGGAATCTGTTTGGTGCTGCTCATGACCGCAGTACTCCTTCAATCGGTCTCGTCACTCTGGTTGTCCTACAGAACATCCCTCATGTCCTATCGGTCGATTGTGAGTCGGCCTTGACGATTATGCGTGAATCGCGTCGGACCTGTTTCGGATAGCGCCGGTTCCTCCTTGTTAGTGACAACGGCGCCTCAAGATTCACCTGAACCGCTCCGATACAACACGAGAGCGCACCGGTGTGTGTGTATCTAATGGCTTCCGGAACGGCGCTCGATGATGGGTACACGGATTCACATCACCCAACTGCGTCCCGGCATGCGTATCGAGAAACTCGATCGCTCTTGGTTCGCCACGCCGTTTTTCCGCCACCGGATGGCCATTACCTCATTCGAGCAAGTGGAACAGCTGAAAGCGTGCGGCGTAGAGACCCTCGACATCACCGGCGACTTGACCGATGCGCAGGAGGAAGCTCCCCCGCCGGTTCAAGCGGAGGAATCGCCTCCTGAACGTTCCCTTTCGGATCACACGCCTCCGGCCACCGTGCCGTTCGAAGAGGAATTATCCGCCGCTCGACTGGTGTATTCCGCGGCCAAAACCGTCATCGAAGGTGCGATGCAGGACGTCCGGATGGGTCGCGACATCAACATGGACGCGGTCAATCAGGTCGTCTCCGAAATGGCAGACAGCGTCTTACGAAACCCCGATGCGTTGACCAGCTTGTCTCGACTGAAGCACTTCGACGAATACACCTTCTATCACTCGGTCAACACCTCCCTCCTGGCTCTCTCCCTGGGCCGAAATCTTGGCTTCGATGAAGCCGTGCTGCATCAACTCGGTGTCGGCACCTTGCTCCACGACATCGGGAAAATGAAGATTCCATTGGAGATTCTTAACAAGCCCGGCAAGTTCGAATCCCACGAATTCGAAGTCATGAAACAACATGTCATGCGAGGAGCCGAAATCCTTTCAGTGACGACCGGGTTGGAGGATAACTTTTTGAAGCCGGCGCTCGAGCATCACGAACGGGTCGATGGCACGGGATATCCGTATCGTCGGAAGCGGGAGGAAATCAGCCAATTCGGCATGATGGCAGCCGTCGTGGACATCTATGACGCCATCACGAGCGACCGGTGTTATCACAAGGGCAAGCCGGCGCATGAAGCGTTGCAGTTTCTGTATATGATTTCCCAGAAGGGGCACCTCGAACATACGATCGTCCAACGGTTCATTCAGATCGTCGGCATCTACCCCGTCGGATCCATCGTGACGTTGAACACTGGGGAAACGGCCGTCGTACGCCGAATCAATCGGCTGGCTCCACTCGAACCGGTGGTCCTCGTCGTGAAGGGAGCGGGGAATACCCTGCTCGCGCACCCTCAAGAATACGATTTGTCCCGGCACGAATCACAACCGCCGCGATCCATCGCAGTCGTCACCGATCCCCAGACGGCGGGCCTGAATCCCGCCACGTATCTCGATCAGGAGCCCGTATGAACGACATGACCGTAGCCAGTCCGTCTGCCGACACATTTCTCACCGTAGGTTTGCCGCTGAAGCTCTCCATCACGCTGAACGGGTCGAAGGGCATGTATGGATCGACCTTGCTGGGGTGGAAAGAACATGCGTGGCTGGTCTGCGAGTGGCCGTTACAGATCGGGCATGGCACTGAGATACCTCGGGGCATGCCCTGCACCGTCAGCTATCTGCACGAGGGCAAACTGATCGGCTACCGGTCGGAAATCCGCGATGTGATCACCGCTCCGGTTCCCTTGGTGTTTGTCGCCTACCCCCAAACCGTCGAGGCGATGCACTTGCGTAAACATGCTCGTGTCGCATCTAGCGAGCCGGTGGTGATCGAACGGGCCGATCGCGAGTCGGTATCGACCGCGGGGTTGCTCGATCACGGCATGCTCGGGGGATTGTTGCAAGATCTCAGTCTCGGCGGGTGTCGAATCACTCTGACGGAGCCTCCCGACTGGATCAAACCGGGTGTGCGTATCCGCCTGGAGTTCGAGTTGGCCGGGCTCGGACATGTCACGAATTTGACTGGCATCGTCAAAAGCGCCGAGGCCAACCAGAAGAGCATCATTGCGGGCGTAGAATTCTGTTTCCAAGAAATGGAATATATCGAGTATCGAGGCTGGGGTGGTTCGGTCCAACAGGCGATCGAGCAGTGGACGAGCCAGAAACTCGACGAGCCATTTCCTCACTAGGTGCTCCTTTTTACCTGTCTCTTCTTGCCAGAGAACCCGGCAATTTCTGCCGGGGTTACGTGCTCCGGCTCGCCTGACTTCCTAAATCGCTCAGAAATCGGCTGCATTCCATAGGCATATATTTTGTAATTTGCTCTTCTGCCGGATTGGCACGACCACAACCGTCACGGAGGAGTTCACGCCATGGATGGCCGTCACGCGACGCAATCTCGACTCAATCCACGATGGTGTTTAGCCTACGACACCATCGACCGTCAGGACATCGACCGTCTTGTCGACTGGCTGAAGTCTTATCCACGCCTCACCAAGGGCCCGATCACCCTCGAATTCGAAGCGAAGTGGTCATCCTGGCTTCGCTGTGTCTCGTCCATCCACTGCAACTCGGGGTCTTCGGCCAACTTGCTGATGTACTATGCGCTGCTCTGCTCGGGGCGGCTGCGCAATAAGAAGGTCATCGTACCCAGCGTCGGATGGGTGACCTCCATCGCGCCGGCCATTCAATTCGGGTTCGAGCCGGTTATGTGCGAAGCAGACCCCGATACCTTCGGTCTCGACCTGAACCATCTGGAAGCGTTGTTGCGACAGCATCAAGCCCAGACCGTGATGCTCGTCCAGGTTCTGGGCGTTCCTCACAAGATGAAGGAAATCATGGCACTGAAAGACCGGTATGGCTTCGTCCTATTGGAGGACGCGTGTGCTGCCATCGGGGCCAGTTATCAAGGACAAAAGGTCGGATCGTTCGGCGACATGGGCAGCTTTTCCTTCTACTTCGGCCATCAAATGTCCACCATCGAGGGCGGCATGGTCTCCACGAACGACAAGACCTATGCCGATCTCTTGTTAATGCTGCGAAGTCATGGCTGGAGCAAAGACCTCGACCTCGATACTCACCGGGCTCTCGTGACTCAACACCAGATCGACGATTTCCATTCTCCCTTCGTATTTTACGAGCCAGGCTTCAACCTTCGCTCGACGGATTTAAACGCCTTCATCGGCATCGGACAGCTGGAGAAACTAGATTGGATGACCGAGCAGCGCCGTCAGAATCATGCCCGCTATTTGGAACGTCTGAGCGGAAGCTTCTACGTCCAACGTCCTCCTGCGGGCAGTGACGTCGCCAGCATTTCGGTCGGACTCCTGGCGGAATCTCGCCAGCAGCGTCAGCGCATCGTCCAAGCCCTGTCCGCACACGGCGTGGAGACTCGTATCTTCTCAGCCGGGAATCTTGGTCTCCATCCGTTCTGGATGAATCGGTATGGAGCCGCCAGTTTTCCGGTCGCCGATCGGATTCACCACTGCGGATTCTTCCTGCCGAACCACGCAGGCCTGACTGAAGAAGATATCGCGACCATTTCGACCATCGTCTTGGAGGCAGCGTGACCGATCGTTTGCTCGTCACCGGAGGATCGGGGTTGTTGGGGCAGGCCGTTCGCCGTCTGAGACCTGACGCCATCTTTCTGTCCAGTCGAGACGGGGACTTGCGCGACCGTAGCGTCACCGATCGGCTGTTGCAATCCATTCGGCCTGGTCAGATCTTGCATTTGGCCGGTGTGGTCGGTGGGGTTAAGGCCAATGCCGCCGATAATGCGCGGTTCCTCGAAGACAATATACTCATCAATGCCGCGGTATTGTCCGCCGCCCGCCAGTTGCGCGTCCCGCGTCTCACCACGATGTTGTCCAGCTGCGCGTTTCCGTTTTATGCGGATCGTCCGACCACGGAAGCCGATTTGCAGACCGCACTGCCCTACGACGGAAACGCCGGCTATGCCTATGCGAAGCGCGTCCTTGACCTGCATGTCGGGTTGGCGGCCAAAGACGCAGGACTCGCCTGGAACAGCCTCACCCCGGTGACCATGTACGGACCGTACGACTCCTTCGATCTGGAGTCCGGGCACGTCGTGGGCGCGCTGATCCGTCGATGCCATGAAGCACAGAGGACAGGCAGCCCCTTCACGGTATGGGGGAGTGGGCAGGCCATTCGCCAATTCGTCTACGTCGACGATGTCGCACGCCTGGCCCTTCGAGCGTTAGAAGGCGCATGGGGGCACGGCACGACGATCGTGACGCCAGACGAAGGGATTTCGATCGCTGACCTCGCGGACACAATCGGTCGGGTCATGGGCTATCCCGGTCCCATCGTCTTCGATACCGCCCAACCGGAAGGAGTCACGGTGAAGCGCGTACAAAGTACGACCTTTGGAGAACGATTTCCGGGAGTCCGTTTCACCAGCCTCGACGACGGCCTCGCCGAGACCGTACGGTGGTTTTTGAGCCGCGAGGCAGGACAAACCCGGCCACATCTTGACGCGTCGGTGTGCGGCCATTCTTAAGGAGCGGGCACGAGCATGAAGACTTCGCAAGAACACGTATTGATAACAGGCGGGGCGGGATACATCGGATCCGTGCTCTCGCGTCATTTGCTCAATCGCGGGTATCGGGTGACGGTCGTCGATAACTTTATGTACCGGCAGAACAGCCTCCTGGATTGCTGTGGCGACGACGCATTTAGTGTCATCCGCGGCGACTGCCGGGATGAGCGGCTCATGACGGATGCGATGCGCGATGCCGATATCCTTATCCCGTTGGCCGCGTTGGTCGGGGCGCCGCTGTGCAATCGAGACCGCATCGGCGCCTATACGATCAATTTCGAGGCGGTTCACATGCTCTGCAAACTGTCCTCACCGGCTCAACGCATCGTTTTCCCCGTCACCAACAGCGGCTACGGAATCGGCCAGCCAGGAATTCCGTGCACCGAAGAGTCGCCGCTCCGTCCCATCAGCCTCTACGGCGAGACGAAAGTCAAGGCCGAGCGGGTCGTGCTCGATCGAGGCAACGCCATCACACTTCGCCTTGCGACGGTCTTCGGCGCCTCGCCCAGGATGCGGATGGATCTCCTCGTGAACGATTTCGTCTGGCGAGCGGTGCACGATCGCGCGGTCACAGTCTTCGAAGGCCACTGCAAGCGCAACTATATCCATGTCCGCGACGTGACGAAGGCTTTCATCCATGCGATCGAGCGTTTCGATGTCATGAAGGACCGTCCGTACAATGTCGGGCTGGACGACGCCAACTTATCGAAGCTGGAGCTGTGCGCCGAAATCAAACGGCAGGTGCCGCACTTCGTGTATACGGAGGCCCCGATCGGGGAAGACCCCGACAAGCGGGACTACATCGTTTCGAACGAACGGATTCTTGCCTCGGGCTTCAGCCCCGACTGGTCGCTCGCACGCGGCATCCGCGAACTGACCAAGTGCTACACCATCATCGGCGGGACCGGATACGGCAATGTATAAGGCAGGCACGATCTCACACAGGGGAGTGGCGCGATGATCATCAGCCGCACACCGTTTCGTATTTCGTTTTTCGGGGGCGGGACCGACTATCCCGTCTGGTTCCGAGAGCATGGCGGGTCCGTGCTGGCGACGACCATCGACAAGTATTGCTACCTCTCGTGCCGGCACCTGCCGCCGTTTTTTGAACATAAGACGAGAATCGCCTATTCGAAAATCGAGCATGCCAAGAGCAACGCGGACATCGAACATCCAGCCGTCAAAGGCGTGCTCCAGTATCTCAACATCACCGAAGGGCTCGAGATTCATCACGACGGTGATCTTCCCGCCCGAACAGGGTTGGGCTCCAGTTCCTCCTTCACAGTCGGCCTCTTGCATGCGCTCTACGCCATGCAGCACCGCATGGCGACGAAATCAGAACTGGCGCACGCCGCGATTCACGTCGAGCAGAACATTCTCCAGGAATCCGTCGGCTGTCAGGATCAGGTCTTGGCCGCCCACGGCGGATTCTGCCGTCTGACCTTCTCCCAAACGGGAGACATCGGATACACCCCGTTGATCGTCAAGCCGGAACGGCTGCAAGCGTTTCACGACCATCTCCTGCTGTACTTCACCGGCTTCTCGAGAACAGCCTCCGAAATCGCGAAGGAGCAGATCGAGAAAACCAAACAACGCCGAGTGGAACTGTTCGCCATGCTCCAGATGGTCCAAGAGGGTATTTCGATCCTGACCGGCAACCACGACCTGGCCGAGTTCGGCGAACTGTTGCACGAAGCATGGATGGTCAAGCGGGGATTGACCGGCAAGATTTCGACTCCCTTGATCGATCAAATCTACGACGCGGCCCGCGGCGCGGGTGCGCTCGGCGGAAAGCTACTGGGGGCGGGCGGGGGCGGCTTTATGCTGATCTATGCGAAGCCCGAGCTGCACGGGCGGATCAACGCGGCGCTGCCGGGGCTGTTACGCGTACCGTTTCAATTCGAAGGCAGCGGCAGCCAGATCGTGTTCTTTCAGGAAGAGACCCCGGTCACGCACGCTCCGGTCTGGATGGACTCTCATGCAGTCGGCGATTTGGAACCCCAAACCCTGGACATGTGGAAGAAGGATGCCGCCTGATGAATCGAAGACTCCCGGATATCCTCATCCTCTGTGGAGGGTTGGGAATGAGACTCCGGTCTGTGGTGTCAGACCGTCCCAAGCCCATGGCGCTGGTGCACGACAGGCCTTTTTTGGATTGGGTGGTCGATCATGCCTTGTCTCAGGGCTTCAGGCGGATGATCTTCGCCACCGGTCATCAGGGTGAATGGATCGCCCGGCACTATGAAGGGAGAAGGGACTTCACGGCGGTGATCGCCCATGAAGATGAACCCCGAGGCACAGCGGGTGCCCTTCGGACTTGCCGTCCCCTCATTGAAACGGAGACGGTCGTGATCATGAACGGCGACTCGCTGTGTCAGCTCGATGTACAGGCCTTGCTGGCCGCCCACGCCGAACGAGCCGCACGTGTGACCGTGGCCGTGATTCCGGCAACCGATCGGACGGACGGAGGGGGACTCACCATCGACTCCCAAGGGCAAGTCGTGAGCTTCCAGGAAAAGGGCCCCGGCCCGCTCATGAATGCCGGTGTCTACGCCATGCAGGCGTCGCTGATAGACACGATGCCCAACAGGGTACCGTGTTCACTGGAGCGAGACGTGTTCCCGAGTCTCTGCAGTGCAGGATTGTATGCGTTTGTGACCGACGCGCCGGTGTACGACATCGGCACGCCGGCGCGGCTGGCGGAGTTTCAAGCGATGGTCTATCGGGCAGCTGATCGTCAGCCGAGCCCGGTGCTGTAATTCCGATTTCATGTCCCATCACGAGAGGAGTTGAACGATGAAGCATGCATTGACCCTGGCAAGACCTGTGTGGGGCTATGGTAAGCACGCAGTCATTACCGGCGGATCCAGCGGGATCGGCCTCGAAGTCGCGAAGCGGCTGACCGGCGTCTGCCGCAAGATCACCCTGATCGCGCGGAACGAGAACGGCAAACTCGCGGAGGCCAAAGAGCAATTAGTGCGTCAATTGAAAAAAACCAGGAACGGAGTGAAGACGGAAATCGCGACCTGTGCGATGGATGTCCGGAATATCGAAGCGGCCCAAGCCTGGATCGGGAATGTCTACGCCGACGGCAAGGATCAGATCGACATCTTCGTCAGTTCCGCTGGCGGCAGTCACGTATACGGCACGCTGGAAGAAATGTCCATGGCTGACATCAACGCCATCTTCGACGTCAACGCCAAAGCCCCGATCATGTGGATGCGCGCCCTGTTGCCCTACATGAAGCGGAACAAGATGGATCGGAGGGACGACAAGCGCGGGCACGTCCTCATGCTCTCCTCGCGCTCCGGAGAGCGGACGCTTCCGAAGCTGAGCGTCTATACCGCCGCCAAAGGTGCGGTGGAGAAACTCGTCGAAGCGATGCAGAAAGAATATGTCCAGTATCGGATGGTCTTCACGCTCATCAATCCGGGATCCGTCAACACGGACTTTACAGCTCAATGGGATCGGGCGATGCGCAAAGCGCACAACGACGAAAGCATGTCGGTGCAGGAAGCGGCCGATTCGATCTTGCACGCCATTCATGCTCATGTGGCAATCAACAAGATTTCCTACGAATCCGTCAGCCAATGGCTGCATGAGCCGGGAGTATTGCTCGCGAGCTAGCCTATGGCACGGCACTCACAGACACTGCCGGACACCTGTACGGACCGGGTCAATCACGTGTTGCATACGATGCCCCGGTCCGGCATTCGCCGGCTGACCGACGCGGTCATGGCCAATCCGGCCATGGACGATGCAATTCAGCTGGGATTCGGCCAGCCACAGGAACCGACGGACGACCGGATACGGGATGCCGTTCGGCACGCTGCATCGCGCCGGACCTTCGCCTACACCCCCAACGCCGGCTCCTTGGATCTGCGTCAGGCGATCCGGTCCAAACTGGCCCGGCGCAACGGTGTCACCGTCGACATCGACGATATCTCTGTCACACCCGGCGCGACATATGGCGTGGCTGTTACACTGGGCTGTCTCCTCAACGCGGGGGATGAAGTGCTGGTGCCGGACCCCGGCTACCCGAACTTTTCGGCTGCCGTTCGCCATCACGGCGGAACGGTGCGCTTCTATACATTGGAAGCGGAGCAGGGGTTTCTTCCCGATCTCGACCGGCTTGAACGGCTCATCACACCTACGACCAAGGCGCTCATCGTCAATTCGCCCGGCAATCCGACCGGAGCGGTTCTCTCACGCGATCTGATGGCGCGATTGGTGGAGATGACCCGCGAACACGGCATCTGGCTGCTCTCCGACGAAGTGTACGAGACCTACGTCTATGACGCGAACGAGCCCGTTTCCCCCCTGGCGTTCGACGACAGCGATCACGTCGTAGGACTCTACAGCTTCTCCAAAAGCTACAACATGACCGGCTTGCGTGTGGGCTATGTAGTGACCCGGTCGCAGGTGTTGCAACGGGCGCTGCTCAACGCCCAAGAGCTCTATATCTCGTGCGCGCCGTCGGTCTCACAGGAGGCGGCCCTTCGCGCCCTCTCCGACTGCGACGACGTGCTCGCACAAATGCGAACTCACTATGAGGCGAAGCGCAACCTGGTGATCGAGGAATTGGGGTCTTTCATCGGGTACCGCCCCCAAGGAGCATTCTACGTACTGCTCGACATCGGATGGACCGGATTGGGATCGGAAGCTTTCGCCGATCGCTTATTGGCGGATCAACATGTCGTCGTGGCGCCAGGCGCCACGTTTGGCCCCAGCGCGGACCGCTATGTGCGGATCGCCTGGACTCCGGAGCTTGAAGCGATGCGGACCGGTATCACACGACTCAAACAGTTTCTTCGCACATACTCACGCGCGTCATAGAGGATCAGGGAACGATGCACACGCTCAGCGAATCGGTCAGAAGCGCCACGTTCGGAGCCATCGAAGGCCTGGCCGAGACATTCTCGAGCGACTATGCCCTCGGGATGTTTCGGCAAACCTGTTTCAACCGACAGTTCGAATACGAGGCCAAACGCGTCTACGATCGCGGACTCATGAAGCTGCCGATTTATCTCTCGGTCGGACAGGAACACATTCCTGTTGCGATCGCGAAGGCATATCCGGACTGCCTGATCTTCGCGCAACATCGAGCCCACGCGGTCTATCTCTCTTACGGAGGCGACCCGCTCGGATTGATCGACGAATTGCTGCACCGCCCCACTGGTTGTGCCAGAGGCATGGGCGGGTCGGCCTCGATCCATTCTCCCGCCATCGGCATGTACGGCCATAGCGGCCTCATGGGCGATCAGGTTCCTATCGCCGTCGGCGCCGCGCTGGGGTCCGGCAAACGCGTGCTCACGGTCATGGGGGATGCAGCGGCGGAGGAAGATTACATCTACGGCGCGCTCGGATTCGCAGCTACAAAACGACTGCCGGTCTTGTTCGTCTGCGAAGACAACGACCTGTCCATCCTGACGCCGACTCGGGTGCGACGCAATTGGACCTTGTGTGGACTGGCCGCAGGACTCGGATTGCCCGCGGTCGATATCAGCGACGATCCCTGGCTGATCACCCATCATGTCCGGGTCTTGGCCACCCAACTGCCGGCCGTTCTGAATATTCGGACCTGCCGTGGACTCTGGCATGCCGGCACCGGATGCGACGGCGCGCCGGAATGGGACCGGTTCGCCCTCATCAAACAGACGCTGCAGGACTTGGGGCTCGGTGCGCAGGCCACTGCCATTGAATCAGAAACCGAAAGGACCGTGCAGGACCTATGGGCAGAACAGTTGCGGAAGTCATAAGAGAGACGACCCGCCGACATCTGAAAGAACAGGGCGGGCTCTTTTTCGCCCAATGCGTGACGGCGGTCGGCTGGATCGGCGGAACCGTTCCGGAAATGACGGAGGCGGAGGGCATTGTCGAACTCTCGCTGGCCGATGTGACCAACGCGGGCATCGTGGTCGGCGCCGCGCTGGCCGGCCGCCGGCCCATCTACACCGTCCGGTACCAGGGCTTCATGTGGTACAACGCCGCGCCGATCATCAATTATGCCGCGAAATCCAAGGAGGTCTGGGGCGTACCTTGTCCGCTCTTTCTCCGCGCCATCGCCATGGAAGGCAACGGCATCGGTCCGGTGGCGTCGGCCTGTCAGCACGGCATGATCATGCGGATGCCGGGCATGCCGATCTGCGCCCCGATGTCGCCGAACGAATGGCTCGACGCCTGGGAATGGTTCATGCGCCACGACGACCCGCTCTACGTCAGCGAACATCGGCGGAGCTTCGCCATCGACTACGAATTCGAAGATGTGAGCCGGCCGGATGCGGACATCACACTCTTTCCGATCTCCGCCGCGCGTCTCAACGCCATCGAAGCGGCTAAGCTCCTTGAGCAGGACGGCATCGTCTGCAACATCCGGCATCTGGTGTGGCTCAAACCGTTCACGCCGACGGAAGGGATGGTGCGGGATCTCCGGCAGACCAAGCTGGGACTGGTTATCGACGCGGACTTCGAGATCGGCGGGCCGTCCCGTTCGATCGCGTACGAATTGATGCATCGGACCAATGTGCCGGTCTTCGCATTGGGGCTCGAAGACCGCACAGCCGGCGTGGCGCCGGCCTTGGACAATCCCACGCCATCGCCGGAACGGATCGCCCAGACGGTGAGAGAACAGATCCGCCGGAGGACACAGGCATCAGCCGATCTCGAAACGACGGTCCTTCGCTAAGACGGGGAACACCATGATGATTCAGATCGATCCACAACCGTTCTCTCCTGACTCGCGCCGTCCACGGACTCCGGAGCCCGGTCAGCTCGACGTCTTGCTGGTCAACCCGAGTTCACGGGTGCGGGTCTACCAATCACTCGGGTCTGAACTGGCGGCGATTGAGCCGCCGGTGTGGATCGGACTGATCGCGACGTTCCTCCAGGATCGCGGGTACGCAGTGCGGATCCTCGATGCGGAAGCCGAGGGACTGGGGCCGGTCCAGGTGGCCGAGGCGGTCGCACGGCTCGCACCACGGCTCGTCGCCGTCATTGTATATGGGCAACAACCATCCGCCTCAACGCAAAACATGACGGCAGCCGGGGAGGTGTGCCGCGCGATCAAGTCGCAGACGCCCGGCCAACCGCTCCTGATGGGAGGGTTACATCCGTCGGCGTTGCCGGAACGCACCATGCACGAGGAAACCGTAGACTATGTCTGCCAGGGAGAAGGGCCCTATACGATTCTGGGCTTGCTTCAGACATTGGAATCGCCGAACCCGCGGCAGCTCACCCAGGTGCCGGGCCTCTGGTATCGCGAGGGCACGGCGATTCGCTCTACGCCGCCGGCGCCCGTCATCGAAGACCTGGACAAGGACCTCCACGGAGTGGCCTGGGATCTCCTGCCCATGCACAAGTATCGGGCTCACAACTGGCACTGCTTCGGTCGCGTGACCGAGCGACAACCCTATGCGTCCATGTATACGAGTTTGGGATGTCCCTTCAAATGCTCGTTCTGTTGCATCAACGTGCCCTTCGGCAAACCCATGATCCGTTACCGCAGTCCGGACAGCGTCATTCGGGAAATCGATCAGCTCGTCACGAAGTACGGCGTACGGAACATCAAGATGGCCGACGAGATGTTCATCCTGAACGAGCGTCAGGTGCTGGGCATTTGCGATCGGATCATCGAGCGCGGCTACGATTTGAACATTTGGGCCTATGCCCGCATCGATACCGTGAAGGACAGCATGCTGGCCAAGCTCAAACAAGCCGGGTTCCATTGGCTCGGCATCGGGATCGAATCCGCCAGCAAATACGTTCGTGACGGAGTCGACAAGAGCTTCGGCAAAAAAGACATCAAGCACATCTTCGAGAAGATTCGCGCCGCCGACATCAATATCGGAGCCAATTTCATCTTCGGCCTGCCGGACGACACCGTGGAGACGATGCAGGAAACATTGGATCTGGCCATCGACCTCTGTCCGGATTGGGCAAACTTTTACTCGGCCATGGCCTATCCAGGCTCCAAACTGTACGACCTCGCGATCGCGAAGGGAACCGCCTTGCCGGACACGTGGGTCGGCTATTCGCAGCATGCCTATGAATGCCTCCCATTGCCGACCGACCATATCTCGGCAGCCACCGTGCTGCGCTTCCGCGATCAGGCATTCCACACCTTCTTCGAGCACCCGCGGTACCTCACACACGTGGAACGACGCTTCGGGAAGGACACTCGCGCCCATATCGAAGAGATGACGACGCATCGGTTGAAACGGCGATATGCAGACCCCGAATGGCGGGACGACTATTCGTTAGCCCGTACATCGATGTAGACGGGAATCTTCTTTCCCGGAAAGGCCCGCGATGAAAGTACTCTTGATTCCACCGACCTATCGATATACGACGCAATATCCCTCGTTCTTGGCACCATCTGACTTTTCCTGCGGATTTGCCTATATCGCTGCCACCCTGAAAGCCGCCGGCCACCAGGTATTCGGTTGCAATCCCAACAATGCTCCGGGATATCCATCGGCGCTCGACATGGTCCACGACAAAATCGCGCGGGCTCTTGCCGAGACAAAGCCGGACCTGATCGGACTCGGCGGACTGTGTACCGACTTCCGTTTCATTCACGATGCCATCCACATTATCCGCCATTACGCTCCCTCGACCCCGATCCTTATGGGGGGCTCGATCATCACCTACGATCAGGAGTTCATCCATTCCACCCTCAAGCCCGATTATTCCTTGGCAGGGGAGGCCGACGACACTGTCGTCATGCTGGTGGATGCCCTCGAAGGGCGAGGCGCTCTCGAAGCCATCCCGAATCTCTGCTATCGGAAGGACGGCCGTTTGGTTTTCACGGAAAAGAATCTGAAATTCGGCCAGGACCTCAACACGTACCCGTTTCCCGACTATTCGCTCTTTGATATCGAGGGAATGCTGGAAGCCTCATGGGCAGCGCGTCCTTTGTACCGTTTCACACGCACCAATCCCCGGCTGATGCCCATCGTGTCCGCGCGTGAATGTCCGTTTGCCTGCACCTTTTGCCTCCACGGACATGGGGGACGGGCAAAGTACCGAGCCCGGACCACCGACAACGTCATGGAGGAGATCAAGCACCTCTACGATCACTACGGATTCAATATTCTGATCGTGCTCGACGAACTGTTTGCCGTCAACAAACAGAAGCTCGAAGAGTTCTGCCGTGGATTAATCGCATATCGTGAACGATACAACTGGGATTTCGACTGGATGTTTCAAACGCATGCGAACGCGCGCTTGAATTTGGAATCGCTCCAACTGGCTAAGAAAGCGGGATGTACCTACTTCAGTTACGGGCTGGAGAGCGCGAGTCCGAGAGTGCTCAAGAGCATGAAGAAAGGAACGCATCCTTCCCAATACGCCGAGGCGATTGCCTTGGCGAATGAAGCTGAAATCGGTTTCGGAGGCAACTTCATCTTCGGCGATCCAGCCGAAACACCGGAAACCATTTCAGAAACATTGACTTTTTATAGGGAACACTGCTCCGACATTCATTGCTTCATGAGCGGCATCCAACCGTATCCGGGGAGCGCCTTGTATAGTGTCTGCCAGGACATGGGACTGATGCCCGACAAATTGGCGTTCTACCAAACCATCGATCAGGTGCCTTTCAACATGACCCAGATTCCCGACGCTCAATGGGTCGGATATCTCAGAGCCATTTATGCCTTTGAAACCCTTCCGTTTTGCAAAACCGTGGACGTGACGCGCATCGTGCGTCGGGCTATTCACAATCGCATGACGTTGGAGGGCACTAAGCAATTCTGGGAGCTCTACGCCGACTGTCCGCACTGTAACCGCAGTTTTTCGTTTATCGAGCTGACGGAACCCGACCAGGTCTCAACGAACGGGCTACAAGTCATTACCGGATGTCTCCACTGCTACAAACGCCTGCGGCTCAATGTGCCGGTCACCAAGGGGAAAGGACTCTTGCTGCCGATCGAAGACGATCCGCTGGCCGAGAACACCGCCATCACCGCCGCATCGACTGATCAATCAACACGTACCTCAGTCGATATCGGAATACGTCGCCCGATTCCTGTTGATGTGCACTCATTCATGGAGAAGATGGTCACGATGTGCGAGCAGCGCGCATACCATGCGGCGCTGGAGTACTACGACCAATGCCGGAATCAGCTGACGCCTCATGTCGCGCTGACGGACTTCGACCGCATGGTCGGTAATCTCCGTCAGAAGCTGGCGGCGTGAAGAGTCCGTACCCGTTCAATCGGATTCGCTGCGACTGAGGAATGTCTTCGCCAAGGAGTTCATGATGACGACCCGCACTTTGCCTGTCTTCGCAGTACAGGGCGAGACAGAGGCAACTCACACCTGTACCGACGACTCCCAAGTTACCAAGGAGGCGATCTTCGAGCGGCTGTCCGAGCTATTGCCTCGTGGCTGTCGACGCGTGTTGTTGATCACGCCGCCGGAATCACCCGAGAAGGATTTCAATCGCGACCTGGTGTTGAGCAAACGTTATCCCTGCTTTCCTCCGTACGGCCCGGGAGTGTTGGCGCGTAATTTGGAAATGCGTGGCTATCAGGGCGCACTGCTGGATCTGAATTTTCATGTCTTAAAACATGTGCACGAGCATCCACGGGATTTCCGCTTTCAGATTTGGAAAGACCGCCTCCGCGACAAAATCGCGGAGTTTCAGCCGGACTTGATCGGCATCAGCGTCATGTTCACCATCTCGCGGCCGTCCTTGGCCGACGTGGCCGTTTATCTCAAGGAATTACATCCTTCCATTCCTATCATTGCCGGCGGGATCTGCGTCTCCAACGATGTGGAGGCAGTACTGCGCACCGTGCCCCAGATCGACATCGGCAGCTTCTATGAAGCGGACCGGAGCCTGCCGGATCTGCTCGACGTCGTGAACGGCACCAGACCGCCCACCGATATTCGGCAAGTCGCGATCGTCAAAGACGGCATGTTCATCTCGACCCGCGAACGCGCCACCCCCACGGATCGGGAAATCGACGTGCAGCCGGAATACTACGATTTGCCGATCGGAGACTATGCCCGCTACGGGTCCATGGGAGCCTACAACTTCATGCGGGGAGAGCGACCGGCATCGACCGTCATCAGCAACCGCGGCTGCCGGGCCAAATGCTCCTTCTGCGCGGTCCGCAATTTCAACGACATCAGTGTGCGAGGCCGAGCCGTCTCCAGCGTGGTCGATGAAATCGAACATCTCCGGACGACCTACGGAGTGTCGCATTTCATGTGGCTGGACGACGATCTACTGTACAACACGAACCGCGCCATCAGTCTTTTCAAAGAGATCGCGCGCCGGAAGCTTCAGATCACCTGGGACGCCAGCAACGGGTTGATCGCCGCGGCCATCACGCCGGAATTGATGCAGGCAGCCTCCGAATCGGGATGTATCGGATTCAATCTCGGGCTGGAATCGGGCAACGACCGGATTCTCAAATCGATTCATAAGCCGGGAACGACCAAGAGCTACCGCCAGGCCCGACGCATTCTGGACCGGTATCCCCACATCTTCATCAAGGGGTTCATGATCATCGGATTTCCGCATGAGACGATCGCCCAGATCCGCGACACCGTCAATCTCGGATGCGAACTGCAGTTCGGCTGGTACCCGCTGCAATTGCTCACCACGTTGCCCGGGACAGAAATTACCTTGAGCATGATCGAGCAGGGGTTGATTCAGCCGCCGACCGACGCCAGCTTTAAAGGCCTGGCCGCGGGTTCGAAAAGCAAAGGAGGAGGGACGCTCCGCCAACGCGAACAGACCGAAAAAGTTTCCGCCCGCGAGTTCGTCGATCTGCTGGCCACGTTGCCGGCCGACCATGTTCCGACGACTGCCGAGCTGGACGACCTGTGGTTCGTCGCGGATTACCGGATGAACTACGAGAAGATCCTCGGAATCGACGAGCCAGCGAAGTTGAAGAACATTCGGGCGATGCTGCAGCAGATCACCGACGAATATACGGTCGAGAACGCGATGGGCAATCTGTTTCTCGCCGTGATCGCGTCCAAACTTGGTGAGTTTGACGAGAGCCGGCGTCGACTCGCACTGGCCGACCGCTTCCAACAGGAATCGGCCTACTGGACGAAACGCTTCGCGGTACTGGGAATGGATGCGATAGCCGAACGGCTTCGGACCGCCAATAGTTTGACGGTCCCGTTGGCGGCCTGAGTATCGCAGTCCCCAACCGACCCACGAAAGATCGCACGCCGTTTCTCAGACGACGGAAGGAGAGAGGCGCAGCGAGACGGTTTCCGCGTCGCATTGGCGACAACGTATTGATTTTGTACTCGCTCCCCACGCTGGAATGCGCTGCCGGGTGACACGGCAGAATTTTCCCATCGCCCGCTCATCCCTCATGAAG
>JAXLZJ010000035.1:0-48784 GCA_046350995.1 Nitrospira sp. | reverse complement strand
CCCGGATAGTGCGGATACTGGTGCGTGCTGAAAAAGAGGATGGACGGATCGTCCTCGAAGCTGTGTTGCGTCCCATTCCCGTGATGCACGTCCCAATCGACGATCAGGACACGCGAGAGCCCGTGCCGTTTCTGAATGTAGCGCGCCGCGATGGCCACATTATTGAACAAACAGAACCCCATCGCGCGCCGGGCCTCCGCATGATGCCCGGGCGGACGGACGGCGCAGAAGACATGCTCGACCTCGCGATTCATGATGGCGTCCGCCGCCGCCAAGGCTCCGCCCGCCGCCAGATAGGTCGCGGTGAGCGAACCCGGCGACATCGAGGTATCAGGATCGAGCGACACCCGCCCGCTGGCCGGTGCGTGCTGTTTCAGCGACGCGACGTAGGCGGCACTATGGACCTGCGTGATCCATTCGTCTTCAGCCATGCGCGGAACAATCCGCGTCAATCGCGCGACCGTACCACTCTCTTCCAACTGCTGCATGATGGCACGCAGCCGGTTCGGCGACTCGGGATGGCCCATCCCCATGTCGTGCTCGAGATAGCGCGGATCGTAGACGAGACCGGTCTTCCCCATAATGAAGGGCAGCGTATCATGGGGGTCGGAGCGTAGACAACGAGCGTTCACCGCTGTTATCGTCGGTCCAACCGGGAGGACACGATGCCGAATCCGCGGATCGAACGATTGAAAAAACTGCTGGCCATAGATCCAACCGACGATGTGGCGTGGTTCGGGTTAGGGAAAGACTACTTCGACGACGGCAGTTACGAAGACGCCGTCACCGCACTCCGGCAGTGCATCACCGTCAAACCCACCTACTCGGCAGCCTACAACATTCTCTCCCAAGCACTGCACAAGCTGGGCCGCCTCGATGAGTGCCGCACGATCTGCGATGAAGGCATTGCCGTCTCGACCAAGAACGGCGACGCCATGGTGACGAAAATCCTGGAGCTGTTGAAGGGCACGATCGGCTGACGTGCCGATCGCAGCGACGTTCAGAGCAACTCGCGGAACGCATCGCCGGCCTGTTCGTTGAGCGGTGCCCGCGCCAGCGGATTCTGGATCAGCAACCGTACCCGCGGATAGCCGCGCGACCGCTTCGAACGCTCGACGAGTTCCACATTCGCCAGTCTCGTACCGGCCTTCGACGGGAGCGGCTCGACATCCCACAGTGCGACCATTACGGCGCTGAGATGCTTGAGCGTCGTCAGCAGCACCGTGATGGAGCCGGCGAGCATCTTCAAATCGAGCCAAATTTCTTCCGGCTTCGCCGACCGGTCTCCCCCCAGATCGGCCCGTGGGATCGAAATGCTCAGCACGACGGGATCGCTGTAGTCCGCCAACTGCCGGGCTTTTTGCTGCACCCGGGCAAGAATCCGGTGGATGAGGACGATGCCGCGGTCTTCTTCGTCGGCGAGTTCGTCGTCGGGCAACAATCCCCGCAACGGCAGGCGCTGCCGCTCCGCCGATCCGACCATCGCGGTGGCTTCGACGAAGAACCGGTCGCGCCCCAGGTGACATTCCAAATCGGCCGTTCTCGCCTGCGACTCCGGGAGAAAGTGTACCCGCGCGCCCACCCGGAGCAACTGCGTGGCCAGTTCTAATTCGGCCAGTGCCGACTCCCGCACACCGTAATCGTAGTGGGTGAGTCGATGAACAAGTCGCCCCAACCGAAGGTGACTCGACTGATCGGCACAATGCCTTGCAAGGGTTGACCAGCGCTCTTCCAGCTCACGCGAGAGCCCTTCTTCCACGCGTTTCCAGGCCGGCACCGGCTCCCAAGCCCCGTCCCGCAACGACGACTCCAGCTTCATCGTCCGTCTTGGCCGCCATCGTGCCATGTCCACACTCCGCCACTCGTCCCTCGCCCCGCGTGATGCGCGAGAAACTCCGTACGTGCCACACATCATTAAACGGGTTCGGCCCCCTCGTCGTCCGCCGGAGCGTCGTTCTCTTGCTCCGCCTCCTGCTTGGCGATTTCTTCGTAGACCTCATCCAGCCAGCGCCCCGCGCAGCCGAGTACCTCCCGGACCAACGGCTCCGGCTGCCCGGTTTTCTTGATCGTCCACTGGCAGACATATTCCATGAGCACGTCGCGGTCGAACCGCCTCGTCCCGTGTTGCGCGTAGTCCGCCAGCTCCCCCAGTCCGGCCGTGACGATGCCGGCCACCGTTTCCCGACCGTATGATGTACTGGCCGTCACGTATTGGATGGCCCGATTCATTTCCTGTTCGGTCATGGCACCTCCACTGACGGCCGATTATAACATCCATGCGACGGGCGATCAGCGGGCTCCTCCCACCCTCACATTTTTCTCCATCGACGAAACGGCAATGGTATGATCCTCGCCATTCAGACAGACGAAGGAGTGCACCACCATGAAGACGATGAGTTCCTCCAAGACCATAGCCCGCAAGAAACCGGCCAAGCCGTCCGCCTCTCCGTTCCCGGATCGTTGGAATTTGCGCGACCTCGCGGAAGATCCGGTTCACACAATCGAGCAACAGCTCACAGCAATCGACTCACTGGTCGGCACGTTCGAAGCGAAACGGCAGGCGTTAAGCCCGGACATGCAGGCGGCGGCCTTCGGCGAATTGCTGTCGCTCAGCGAGTCGATCACCCGGCAGTCCTCCCGTCTCAGCGCCTATGCCTATCTGTGGTTTTCGGAGAATACAAAAGACCTGCAGGCCCGGTCATTCAAGACCAAAGTTGAAGAGCGGTTGACCGACTTGAGCAATCGGCTGCTGTTTTTCGATCTCTGGTGGCAGACGGTCGACGAAACCAATGCCGAACGCCTGATGGGCGGAGCCGGCGATCTGCGGTATCACCTGGAAACGATCCGGCGGTTCAAACCTCACACGCTGACCGAGCCGGAAGAAAAAATCATCAACCTCAAGAACATTACCGGCCGCAGTGCAGTACACCAACTCTACGACGTCGTCACCAACGCCTTCACCTTCACCCTCACCGTCCGGGAAAAAAAGAAGCAGCTGTCGCGGGAAGAACTGACCGCCTATGTGCGCCATCCCCAGGCGAAAGTCCGGGAAGCGGCCTATCGCGAGCTCTACCGGGTCTACGGGAACCAGCATGACCTGCTGGCGGAGATCTATAAGACGCTGGTGAACGACTGGAAATCGGAAAATCTCCAACTGCGCCGCTTCGGCTCCCCGATCGCGACACGGAATCTCGGCAACGACATTCCCGACAAGGCCGTCGACGTGTTGCTCACCGTCTGCCGCCGGAATGCCGATGTATTCCAGCAGTATTTCAGGCTGAAGGCCCGCATCTGCGGCATCGCCTCGATGACCCGCTACCACATCTACGCGCCGCACAAGACGGAGCAGAAATCCTATCGTTACGCCGACGCCGTACGGATGGTGCTGGAGGCCTACCGGGGATTCTCACCGCGCCTCGCGGAGCTGGCTGAACGGGTCTTTCGCGACAAGCACATCGACGCCCCCACCAGACCGGGCAAGATCGGCGGCGCCTACTGCTACAGTGTCGTGCCGGGAGTGACGCCGTATGTGCTGCTGAACTTCACCGGGGAGGCGCGCGATATCGCCACTATGGCGCACGAGCTGGGCCACGCCGTACACGGTATGCTGGCCGAACACCATTCGGTCTACACCTTCCACTCGACGCTGCCCCTGGCTGAGACCGCCTCGGTGTTCGGCGAGCGGATTCTCTCCGACAGCCTCATGGCCCAGGAGTCGAGCAAGAAGGTCCGGCAGGGACTCCTCTTGAGTCAGCTCGACGACATCTATGCTACCGTCCTGCGCCAATCATACTTCGTCCACTTCGAAAACCAGGCCCACGGGATGATCGCAAACGGTGCCACCGTCGACGACCTCGCGCAGACGTATTTGTCGGATCTCCGCCAGCAGTTCGGCAAAGCGGTGAAGGTGCCGGACGAATTCAAATGGGAATGGCTCTCCATCCCGCATTTGTTCGCCAGCCCGTTCTATTGCTACGCCTACAGCTTCGGCAATCTCCTCGTCCTCGCCCTCTACCGGATGTACAAGGAAGAAGGCGGCGCCTTCGTGCCGAAATACCTCGACCTGCTCGCCACCGGCGGCTCGCAATCGCCCCAGGCGATCCTCGCCAAAGTGGGCGTGGACATGACATCGGAGCGCTTCTGGCAATCTGGCTTCGACACGATCCGTGACATGGTCCGCGAGCTGGAACGAACGATGAAATAGGCCTCGGCATACCCGTCTCTTCCGCCCGGAGAACCCCGCTTGACACGTTCCATGAGCCAGGCTATACTCTTTCTAATTGAGAACGCTTATCAGTATCGATCTAGTGCGATCGCTGGAGGGGGCTCCGATGTACATCTGCCTCTGTAATGGCATCACCGATTCTGAAGTGCGGGAAGCCGGACGCAACGGATTGGTCAGGCCCTGCCAGCTGAAAGAGAAATTCGGACTGAAGAAGAGCGGATGTTGCGGACGCTGCGCGAAGAACATTCAGGAATTCGTGGCGATCGCCAAAGAGGGCCAAACCGAGGCCGCCGCGTGCACCGAATCCGATTCGACCGTAGCCTAACCCTCAGACCACAGTCGTCAGCCTTGCCGGCGCTTCGGCACATCCAAACTCACCGACTGTTTCGATTATCTTGCCAGGAAGGTCTTACTGCCCCGTGACGCCCCGAACCAGCTTCGTCACTTCGGCCACGCGTTGACCGAGCGCCCTCGCGTCGGCCAATTCCTTGTTGTCGATGCCAAGGCTGTCCCCCTCGGTCGTTGCAGACGCACCGAACGCACCCCCACCGCTCACTACGATCATTTGGTTGCCCAGCATCGCGGCAAGGATGGTCAGCATCGTGACTTCCTTCCCGCTCGACACCTGCCCGGCCGTGGCGAAGGCGGCCCCGACTTTGTTCTTCATTTTGAAATCGGGGAACACACCGAACTTGAATTGCCAATTGTCGAAAAAGGTCTTCACTTCCCCGGCCATATTGGACCAGTACACCGGCGAGCCGACCACGAGGGCATCCGAGGAAAACAGATCGTCGGCCGTCACCTGCCCGACCCGCTTGAGTTGCACCTCCGTCCCGGCCACGGATCGAGCACCTTCGACCACGGCCTCGGCCATGCGTTCGGTATTACCGGAAAGGGAATGATACGCGACGAGTACTTTGACGGATGGCGCGGAATCGTCGGCCGAAACGAGATCAGGCCAAAAGGCGAACAGGCTCAAGAGGAGACAGGTCGCCAGGCTCCGCAGGGGGGATGACGGGCTGCAGATCGAAGGAGACAGACTCATCGCGTCCACCGCGAACAGAAAAGAGAGGGAACCGGGAAGAGTCTAGCGGCGAAACGTTTCTTCTTCCATGCGCTCTTCGACGGAAACATCCGTCAACGCGCCCCGGTAGTCACACTTGTGGCAACGCACGCGCCAGGCCTCAATCCACTTCTCCTGGATATAGGACTGCCGGCAATTGGGGCACACGAACACCCCTTTGACGTAATGAACCTTCCGAACTTCCTTCATACATTCCTCCTGGCTGGTGCAAGGCGAGAATCGCACAGGTCTCGCTGGGAATGCAAGGCGGCTGAGGCGCACCTTGACTGCCGACGGAGCGCTCAGTACGATGCCGCCATGTTTACCCGAATGACAGTCGCCGGGCTGCTGGCCACGATGGTATTGGCCGGCGTCCCGCAGGCCGACGCGGCGGCACCTCAGTTGATCAAAGTTCAGACGCCCTCGGGAACCGTTATCCAGGCCGAAGTGGCCGATACACCTCAGAAACGGGCGACTGGGCTCATGTATCGCGATCACTTGGAGAAAGACCACGGCATGATGTTCTTCTTCGATCAGGCCCAGGAGTGGACCTTCTGGATGAAGAACACGAAAATCTCTCTGGACCTGATTTGGATGGACGAGAAGAAACGCGTCATTCACATCGAACGCAGCGTCCCCATCTGCACCAGAACCGACGACTCGTGCCCGCAGTACCGGCCGAACAACGACGCGATGTATGTATTGGAAATCGCCGCCGGCACGGTAGACGGCTTGAAGATCGAAAAGGGTTCGAAGCTGCAGTTCTCGAATCCGTAACGCCCGACCGGACGAACCGCCTCACTTTTCCTGCCAGGCTCTGACGCGCCGCGTTGAAATCACGCCGTCCACCCGCTCGATCGCCTTCAACACCTGATTGATGTGCTTGGTGTCGTTCACTTCCACCACGAAGTCCAGCACGGCCTTGCGATCCTCGCGCGTCGTGATCTCCGCCCGGCTGATGTTGGCATGGCATTCCGCGATCGCGGACGACACGTTCGCCAACACACCGGTCTTGTCGACCGCCATGACCGATACTTTCACGGGGTGCAGGCCCGGCGTGCTCGTATCCCATTCCACTTCGACCAACCGATCGCGGTCGTAGTCGAGTGCCTCGAGGTTCGGACAATCCACCGAGTGGATCGTCAGCCCGCGCCCGCGCGTGATATATCCCAGAATCCGATCGCCCGGGACCGGGTTACAGCAGCGAGAGAGTTGCATGAGCAGGTCGCGGGCGCCCTTGACGCGCACCCCTTTGTCTTCGACCTTCCCGGGCGGCGCCTTCGGAGCCGATGCCGGCTCAGCGGCCGGGGCAGACGGCGCGGACGCGGGAGACACCAGTTTCGCCACGATCTCGGCCGTCGCCAGATGGCCGAATCCCACCGCCGCGGCAAGTTCGTCCACCGTGTCGTACCCGGCCTGACGGGCGACCTCGAGCAACTGCTCAGACTTCAGCATCTGCGCCGGCGCAAGGCCGTGCTTACGCAGTTCTGACTCGAGCAATCGCCGACCGATCTCCAGACTCCGAGTCTGTTCTTCGGCCTTGATCCAATGCTTGATCTTGGTCTTAGCCCGCGACGTGCGGACGAACTTGAGCCAATCCTTGTGCGGCGTCTGGTTGGGAGAGGTCAAAATTTCGACGGTATCGCCGCTGACCATCTGATGCTTGAGCGGCACGATCTTTCCGTTCACCTTGGCCCCGACACAGTGGTCTCCGACCTCCGTATGAATCGCATAGGCGAAATCGATCGGCGTGGAGCCTTTCGGCAGCTCTTTGACCGTGCCCTTCGGGGTGAAGATGTAGACGACGTCGTGAAACAGCTCCAGTTTGACCGAATCCATGAATTGCCGGTTGTCCGGCAGATCCTGGTGCCACTCGACGAACTGCCGCAGCCAGCCGAAGGCCTTGCTGTCTTTCTCGTCCACCCGCCCTTGCTCTTTGTACTTCCAATGGGCCGCGATGCCGTATTCGGCCACCCGGTGCATTTCCTCCGTACGGATCTGGAACTCGACGTGTTCGCCCTTCGGTCCCACAACCGTGGTGTGCAACGACTGATAGAGGTTGGACTTGGGAATCGCGATGTAATCCTTGAACCGCCCCGGCACCGGCCGCCACAGCGAGTGGATCACGCCGACCAGCGCATAGCAGTTCATTTTGGTATCGGTGATGATGCGCAGCGCCGTGAGGTCGTAAACCTCTTCGAACGAGATGTCCTGCTTGTTCATCTTCTGGTAGATGCCGTACAGATGTTTCGGCCGCCCATAGACCGTGCCAGGCAAACCGGCCTCCACCAACGCCTTCTCGACCAACTCCCGTACTTCCTGGATGTACTGTTGGCGGTCTTCGTCGCGCTTCGCCACCCGTACCCGTAGCGTTTCGTAGACGTCGGGCTTGAGATGCTTCAGGCAGAGATCCTCGAGTTCGTTCTTTACCCAACCGATGCCGATGCGGTTGGCCAACGGCGCGTAGATTTCCAAAGTCTCCTGGGCGATCTCCTGCCGTTTCGCTTCGCTCAGATGTTCAAGCGTCCGCATATTGTGGAGCCGGTCCGCGAGCTTGATGATGACGACGCGGATATCGTCCGCCATCGACAGGACCATCTTGCGGAAGTTTTCCGCCTGCTTTTCCTCGTAGCTCCGGAAGGTGATTTTCCCGATTTTCGTGACGCCGTCGACGAGATGCACCACCTCTTTGCCAAACTCCCGCTCGAGTTCCTCCGGCGTCGCGACCGTGTCCTCCAGCGTATCGTGCAGCAGCCCGGCGACAACCGCCGCCACATCGGTCCTGAGCAGGGTCAACACACCCGCCACCGCGACCGGATGCTGAACGTAGGGTTCGCCGGACCGGCGCGTCTGCCCCTCGTGCGCCTTGGAGGAAAAGTCGTAGGCTTTGCGCACGAGGGTGAGGTCGGCGTCGGGCTGGTAGCTCCGGACCCGATCGAGCAACTGATCGATGCCGGTGACCGTTTCATACACCATCGGCGGTTACTCCACGGTGGCGCGCAGATCGCGAATGCGTAGCTGGATGCGATCGTAGCCGTTCCAGTGATTGAGTTCCGGTGTAAAGGCCAAGTCCACCGGCGTCTTGAGCGTCAGACCTTGTTCGGCGAGCGACTTCATGCCGAATCCGATGCTGTCGAAGGGCAGTGACCGCCCCTGCCGCACGGTCATCTTCAGATGTTTCTCCCCGACGACCCTCGCATCCATGATCGACAATCCCTTCACGGCGAACATCGGCTCGGGATTGCCCGCCCCGAAGGGATGCAACTGGCCGATCTCCTGAATCAACCGCAGATTCACTTCGTCGAGCGACACCTCCGAATCGAGATGCAGCATCGGAGTCGAGCCCTCCGTCGCACTCCACGTCCCGGCCACGGCGGCAAACCGCGACTGGAACTCCGCGAGACGGGATTCGTGAATCGTGAGTCCCGCCGCGCTCGGATGCCCGCCGAATGCCACGAGCACGTCTTTGCAAGCCGCCAGCGCTTGGTATAAGTCGAACCCGGGAATCGTCCTCGCCGAGCCTTTCCCGATGCCCTGCTCGTTGATCGCCATGACGATCGCGGGGCGGTGATATCGTTCGACCAGACGCGCCGCCACGATGCCGACGACGCCGAGATGCCACCCGCGCGAAGCCAAGACAATGGCCGGCGGCACCTCGCGGTCTCCCAAATCCGCCACGGCCTCGCGCATGATTTCCGCTTCCAGCTCCTGGCGCCGACGATTGAGAAGATCGAGCTCTTGCGCCAGCTGCCGCGCCTCCAGTTCGGACTCGGTGGTCAACAACTGAACCCCCTTGATGGCGTGATCCAGCCGTCCCGCCGCATTCAATCGGGGCCCCAGCTTGAACCCGACGGTTTCCGCCGTACAGTCGCGGGTGATGCCGGACACCTGCTTCAACGCGCGGATTCCGCAGCGGGCGCCGCGCGACAATTGCCGCAATCCTTCCCGGACGAATCCCCGGTTCTCATCCTGCAACGGGACGACGTCGGCAATCGTCGACAACGCCACCAGATCCAGCAGCGACTCCAACGGAACGGACCCCGCTCCATAGCGCTGCTGATAGGCTTCGGCGACTTTGTACGCCAACCCGCCGGAACAGAGCCCATGAAACGGATAGCGTGCGTCGCGACGATGGGGATTCATCACCGCCAGCGCCGGCGGCATCTGCTCATCGGTCTGATGATGATCCGTAACGATGACGTCCATACCCAACTGCTTCGCGACGGCAATCTCGTGATGGGACGTGGTCCCGCAATCGGAGGTCACCAGCAGGGTCACCCCCTCTGCGGCCAGCGATCGCACCGCGCCCTCGTTCAGCCCATAACCCTCGCGGATCCGGTGCGGAACATAGCCCTGTACCCGGCCTCCGAGATGGCGAAAAAATGACAGATAGATACTGGTCGCAGACATACCATCGACGTCGTAATCGCCATAGAAACACACGCGCTCGCCGTGCTGCATCGCCTGGCGCAAGCGGTCGAGAGCGGCGTCGATGTCGGGAATCAGAAAGGGGTCGTGCGATTGCAGGGGAGTCATCCAGGCGGTCGCTTCATCGGGCGTCGTGACACCGCGTGCCAACAGCAGCGACGCCGTCGCCGGCGCGATCGACAGTGCGCGCGCCAACGCGGCCTTCCGTCCCGGATCGATGTCTCGAAACACCCAGAGCTTAGACTTCATCCCTGCCTCGAAACGGGCGGTTGATTCATGTGCGGCACAAATGGCGGCTGTGGCCGGATGGTAATGGCTCCCCATCCCTTTGTCAAACCATGCAAAACAGGACGATTGTGCGGACGCGCGAGGCGATGACCGGAAGAAGACGGCAAACAGGCCTGGGGGAAAATGGGCGGAAGAAACGGCAAGGGGAGCGCAGCCAGGACGGCCGCTACTCCCCTCCCTTTTGCACGTAGTTTTTGACGAACTCTTCGGCGTTCTTTTCGAGGACGTCGTCGATTTCGTCGACGAGCTTATCGATATCCTCTTTCAGCTTCTTGCCAGCCTCGACGACCTTGGGATTGGCTTTGACCTCGTCCTTCGACTGAGGCTCTCGCTTGGGCTCTTGCTTCCGCTCTTGTTTCTCCATCCGAGCACCTCCCGTAAATCAGGGGCCGTCTCGTGGATCAATCACCAGCGTGACGCCACAGAGTCACCTTACTCCAGGGTCGTTTTGGCCGTCAAGCGAACCAGAAAACTGATGCCTTCATCGCACGATCAACGACACGATCAGCAAAGCCACAATGTTGATGACCTTGATCATCGGGTTCACCGCCGGACCGGCCGTGTCTTTATAGGGATCGCCGACCGTGTCGCCGGTGACTGCCGCCTTGTGCGTCTCCGTTCCCTTCTTACCCTGTTCTTCGATGTATTTTTTCGCGTTGTCCCAGGCGCCGCCGCCGCTCGTCATCGAGATCGCCACAAAAAGTCCGGTCACGATACTGCCGACCAACACCCCGCCGAGCGCCTGCGGCCCGAGCACCACGCCCACGATTACCGGCGACACCACCGGAATCAAACCCGGGATCATCATCTTCTGAATCGCCGCTTGGGTCACGATATCGACACAGGTGCCATACTCCGGCTTGCCGGTGCCTTCCATGATGCCCTTGATCGTTCTGAACTGCCGCCGCACCTCTTCCACGATCAATCCGCCAGCCTCCCCGACGGCCTTCATGCACATCGCGCCGAAGATAAACGGCAGCATGCCGCCGAGAAAGAGGCCCACCAAGACCTTCGGGTTGGAGAGATCGAAGGCGGCCAGCGCCGGGTTGTGCGCGGCCACCTCGCGCGAATATTCGGCAAAGAGCACCACCGCCGCCAATCCTGCCGACCCGATCGCATAGCCCTTCGTCACCGCCTTGGTCGTGTTCCCGACCGCATCGAGCGGATCCGTAATGTCACGCACTTCTTTGCCCAAGTGCGACATTTCCGCGATCCCGCCCGCGTTGTCGGTGATCGGACCGAACGCATCGATCGCCACGACGATCCCGGCCATCGACAACATCGACACCGCCGCCACCGCCACGCCGTACAGTCCGCCGGACTCGGCGCCGCCGCAAATCCAGAAGCTTCCGAGAATCGCCGCCGCGATCACCACCACCGGCGCCGCCGTCGATTGCATGCCGACCGCGAGGCCCGCGATGATGTTCGTCGCGTGGCCGGTTTCGCTCGCCTTGGAAATGTATTGCACCGGCGCGTAACTCTTCGAGGTGTAATAGTCGGTGATGAAGACCAGCGCCAGTGTTACAACCAGGCCTAGCAGCGCCGCAATGTAGTAGCTGATGCCGCTCACGCCGCCGACACCGTCCATGACTGTCGTCGTCACCGGCACAAACGCCACCGCCGCAATGCCGCCGGCTACGAACAGGCCCTTGTACAAGGCCGGCATGATCTCCCCGCCAGGGCTCACCTTTACGAACAGAATCCCGATGATCGTGGCAAAGATCGTCACGCCGCCGAGGGCTAAGGGATAAAGAATCGGCGCCGCCACGCCCTTGAACATCGTAAAGGCCAAGACCATCGCCGCCACCGTCGTCACAGCGTAGGTCTCGAACAGATCCGCAGCCATACCCGCGCAGTCGCCCACGTTGTCGCCCACGTTGTCGGCGATGACGGCCGGATTCCGTGGGTCGTCCTCGGGAATCCCGGCCTCGACCTTGCCGACCAGATCCGCGCCGACGTCCGCCGCTTTGGTATAGATTCCGCCGCCGACCCGCGCGAAGACCGAGATCAAGCTGCCGCCGAACCCGAGGCTCAGCAACGCATGAATCGCCTTCTCCTGCCCGGCAACCGACTGCGCGATCGTATAGAACCCAGTAATGGCCAGCAGGCCCAATCCGATCAGTAGGAGGCCCGTCACGGCGCCGCCGCGAAAGGCCACCGTCAGCGCCGCGTTCATCCCCTCGTGCGCCGCCTGCGCCGTCCGCACATTGGCCCGCACCGCGATGATCATGCCGACGTAGCCCGCAAGCGCCGAGGCACCGGCCCCGACCAAGAATCCCACCGCCGTCAACAGCCCGAATTTGTCCGACACGGCCCCGGCACCGAGCAGCACCACGAACAGGACGGCGGCGACGATGCCGACCGTCTTGTACTGCCGGTTCATGTAGGCACCGGCCCCTTCCTGAATCGCTTTGGCGATTTCCTGCATCTTGGCGTTGCCGGCGTTCAATTTGAACACCCACATCGCCAGATACAGACCGTAGGCAATGCCCGCTACTGCTGCAATCAACGCAAAGGAGATGATGGCTGAGTCGCTCACGGGATACCCTCCTGGTGGTTAAACGACCGTTACGTGTCGCTCAAATCCCCGTGGCCTTCAACCCAACCGACAGGACGAATCCGAGGAGAAGTCCGCAGGGTGGTACAGGTGCCGTTATGTCGCAAACTAGCCGAAAAGTCGCGCCATTCTATAGAGGCGGGGGAAAGGGATCAAGCCGAAAGATGCCGCCCCGCCAAGCGGAGCGCGGTTTGCGGTTCATGGCCGGAGTTGCTATAGTCCGCGCCAGTGGAGGGTCGTATGGGCTTGGAACCGAACTATATCGTGATCGACGGGCAGACCTTCAGCAAGGCGAAACTGGCGCTCGACAACCACGTGTATAAGAACTGCCAGATTGACGATTGCGACCTCTACTACAGCGGCGGGCAGTACGAACTGCTCGACACCCACATCACCAACTCACGCCTGATCCTGAATCACCCCGCCAAGGGCATCTACAGTGCCTTGCAGATTTTCAAGATGAAGTCGCCGGGCTCGAAAATCGTGTTCGAGTAGCACGGTCCAGATTCGGCACATCATCGCTCGCGTCTCGCATAACCGAAGGCCTTTCGGTTTCCCACTGCAAGCCGCACTGCACGCCGACGTCACTTACTGATAGCGATGTTCTCCGTCCGCTTGACGATTTCGATCGACTGAAAGACCGGGTCCGACGAGCCTTTCGATGACTCGGCTTCGACCCGCTGGAGGAAGGGCGCCGGCCCGGTGATCGGCGCGTAGTTGAGAGTGACGTCGACGTCGAAGGTCTTCGTGTCCTTCGGAGTCGGGAAGGTGAAGGTCTCGCTGCGAGTCTCCTCCGGCTTCAACACCGTGTCTTCAAGGACCTTCACGGCATCGAAGTCGAAACTGGTCTTCTGCCCCTTCGCGTCCTGATAGACCCGACCGTAGACCCGCTTGTCGGAATAGACCGTTTTCAGATTCTTGCCTTTGATATCCAGATCCAGCACGACGCTGGCCCAAGCCGGATGCGTCGTCGGCAGATTGTGGGGGACGAGGCTCTGCACCTTGACGGTCACCATCGTCTTGTCGCCGTCCACTTTGGTCTGCACATCGAGCTTGGCCGCTTCCTGCCGCAACTTGCCGATCCGACCGGGGAAGGTGTGGTTTGCCACTTTGCGCTTCTTCTCGCCGTTGGCCGACTCCCCGACCTGCTCCGGCATATGGCAACTCTGGCACTCCTTGCCGGACTTGACCGCTTGGCTCTGATCCCAGTTGCCCAGCAAATCGTTGGCCTTGCCCAGATTCGCCGCCGAGGGGACGGACTGGTGGCAATTCAGACAGAGGTCTGATTTCTGGAAGAGTCCCAACTCCATCGACTGGTGGGCGAGATTCTGGACGAAATCCTTGTAGGGACCATACAGGGTCTTGCTACCGAGTTCGTACTTCGGCTCGGGCGGTTGCTTGGTCCGGTCGACCTGCTTGATCAAGTGGCATTGCGCACAGGCCACGCCGTCCAGCGAGGGATCGCCAGACTTGGCCTGATCGACGAACAGCTGCGCGTGATCCGGGAATTCTCGGACATGCGGCGCATGGCAACGGAAACACAACGCCTTGTCCTTGCCGGCCGACGACGTGAGATACGCGTCGAGCGACGCCCGGAACGCGGGAGAGTGGATCGACTTGGAGAGCGGAGAGGTTTCCCACTCTTCGAACACCCGCTCGTGACAACGCTTGCACTTGCCGGAATTCGGGAAGGCTTTTTCGATGACCGCCTGCGACTTCGCATCTTGCGCATGGAGCACCGGCTCAACACCGAACCAGGCCAGCACGGCGCCCGCGACTCCGATGATGGCCGACAACCCCGCAATCGTCCGCTTCATGCGCCTGGAAGACTCCACGTCGCCGTCCTTCCCTACAAACTCTTTGCCCGATAGGTCAGAATCCGAGGCTGGGTATATTCCTCGATGATCTTCTTCGCTTCGTCCCGCTCTTTGTCGTTTGCGAGCGTCGCGAGATACTTGTCGCGCAACGCCGGCTCCGGCGTCGGGATTAAGGCATAATTCAATACGGCTTCCACCGTCGCTGGCGTCGTGCCTGCCGCCAACGCGATCGAGAAGGGCACCCGCCTGGTATTCCCGCCCTTGATGAACGGATCGGGAATCGGCCCGCGCAAAATTTTGTCGAAGGGTAACCCGAACCGCTTTGTTTCTTCGCCGATGACCTTCCCTTGCGCATCCTTGGCGGTGACGGTCACCATGAACTGCTTCAACACCGGATCGCCGTCCGGGAAACTGTGCGGCAGGCTGCCGACTTTCACGAGGGCCGTTCCTTCCAGCGTCCCCGCCGTCTTGGTCGTTTCAATGTCGACCCGCGGCATCCATTCGGCTTGCAGATTCCGGTTCTTGAGCAACGTACCCGGGATCACCACGCCCCGGAACCAATGGCGGCCGATCCCCCGGGTCATCGATCCGCGCCGCGAGGTCGAGCTGCCGGTCGAGGGCTCCATATGGCAATCCTGACAGACAGTGCCTTGCAGGATTTCTCCGGGCAATTCCTTTTGGGTGACGTCTTTGACCTTGTCGAAATGACACGAGGCGCAGAAGTTCGCCCCACGGAACAGTTCCGACTTGGCGCCGACATGGACGAGGTTCTCTTCCGGATCTGCAAAGGGACCGTACATGGTCTTGCCGGGGGACAATTTGTACGTGGGCGGCGACGTCGGCGTCGATTCGACGGAGCCGATCATGTGACAACTCGCGCACCCGATGCCTTCCACTTGCGGTTTCCCGGCGAGAACCTGCGCGACGACTTTTTCGGCATGTTGCGGGAACACGGTCGTCGAGGGGACATGACAGGCGAGGCATCGACGACGATCGTCGGGCGCGGGATTCGTCTGCATCCAGACGCCTAACACGGTTCGGAATACCGGCGATTCGAGCGACGTCCCGTGAAGCAACGCGGCATCGACCCGGCCGAAGGCCTTTAGATCCGGAGTCTGCTCGCGCATCCCCTTCCATTCTTCGTAGTGGCGGTCATGACACTGTTTGCAGTCTTCCGATCGGATAAACACGTTCTCGATCTCGGCCACCCAGTCGAGCGCCGCCGTGCCATCCGACTTTTGCGCGATCGCGCGTTCATGCGACAGGGCCTGAAGCCCGATCGACGCCAGGAGAAAGACTCCGAGTATGAGACGCCGTCGCATCCGCATCATCCGCCCTCAGTCTCGTTTGCAGCCGACAAAATGGAAATTCACGCCCCAGCCGACCGGATCGCCGGGATCGGCCGGTTCGTAAGTCCCGACGGTGAAGTTGCATTCCTTCATCGCCTTTTTGATCGCCACACCGAAATCGACCATGTTCCGGATCTCGTGTTTGTCGATTTCCTTGATCACAGACCGGACCTTGATGCCCGCATAGTCCGCGCGGGAGTTGCCGATCACCTCAAACACCGCCACCCCTTGTGGACGCTGCAGCTTCAGTTCTTTCTGAATCTCCTCGTCCACCGATCCGACGACCACGCCGAACTCTTCTCCCAACCGCGCCGCTTCATCTTCCGTCATGGCGCCGTTGTCGGCGGCAATCACCGGGCCGCTGATCCAAACGGTCAACAGCAATCCAGCAGACAGAAAAAAAGCCCGTCCGCATCGGAGGGCTCGCTCTAGACATCGATGATATCGAATGGGCTTTCCCTCGTGTGTGGTCCCTGCATCGCTCAATTCATCACGCCAGGTACGCTACAGTTTGGCAACCGGGTCGATGACGAGTTGGAACCAGGGTGCCACGGCCTTTTGGCCGTTGCGTTCTTTATTCTCGCCGTTCCAGACCGCGAACGAGACGGTCTGCACGCGGCCCGGAATCAGTTTGGCTTCGTTGTCCTGTTCCTCGCTCAAGAGCGGCCGCCGCATGACGACTCGCCAGACGCCGTCTTTCCACTGGGCCTTGCCTTGAATGCGGCCCTGCTTTTCCTTCGTGGTCAGCGTGCTGAATCCGCCGCCGATCAGATCTTCGACCGACGACACCCGACGCGGAATGACTTCGAACGTTCGAACGCCGCCTTCTTTCTTTTCGGACTGACGGGCGGCACGGCGATCGATATCGCTCTGCCAATCCGCCTTCCAATGCCAGATATTGATGTAATGATCGAGCTGTCCCATACAGAAAAACGCCGGTGCGTCGCCGAGCGGAAGCCCGATCGCCACGCCGTCGCGGAAAGTGCCAGGCGTCAACCGGTCGTTCTTGGTGTTGTCCTGCCATTCCAGTAAGAACGCAATGTCGGTGCCGTTGTGCAGCGACCGAACGACCAGCGCCCGCGCAGTCGGCTCCGGCCAGACCGGCCTGGTAATGACTTGCCCGCTGAGTGGGAGGGTCATCGGCGAAATCTTGGTCCAGGCGGCATCTTCAGGAGCCGACGGCAGTTCGCCGTCGACGAAGTGGGCGCGGATGCTCATGCCCTCGGAACTGACCAGTGGAATTCCGAGTCCGCCTAAAACCCCGGCGCCGACGAGGAGGATCGCAAAAAAGAGGAGGAGACGGGAACGGCTGTGGTTCGTCATTCGCACCATGCAGGACATTCGGAGTCTGGCCACCTGACTGACGGTCGCTACAGACTAACACAAAACCCGCACGAGCCCCACACGCGGACGCAGGGCCCCAGAATTAGGACAGCTTGACCCGGCGAATCTTGTTCTCGCCCCGCTCGCAGATATAGAGATGCCCCTGCGAATCGAGCGCCAGCCCGACCGGTGAATTCACGACGGCTTCCACGCCGAGCAGGCCGTCCCCGTGCTTGAGCGAGCCGGCCGACTCCTTGGCCACGAAACGCGCCGCGCCGCAGCCGCCCATGTTCTTGTCTTCGTACCCGCTGTCGCCGTTGCCGGCCACCGTGGTGATGAGACCGGTCGCCGCCTCGACCTTCCGCACACGGTGATTCATCGTGTCGGACACGTAGAGGTTGTCCTGCTGATCGAATACGACGGCCTCCGGCGCATGCAGCATGGCCTTCACGGCGGGTTTGTCGTCCCCATCGTACCCGTAGCGGCAGACGCCGGCGACGGTGGAGATGATACCGGTCTTCACGTCGATCTTCCGCACCCGGTTGCTGGCCTTATCGACGACGTAGACGTCGCCCTTGCTGTCGACCGCGATGCCGACGAGATCGTAAAGGCGCGCCTCGAGGGCGGGCTTCCCGTCGTCCAGATACATCGAAAGATCCAAGCCGTCGGAGCAGACCGGCATGAGCCAGCCCTGATCGTCGCTGAAATCGATCCCGATGGCGTCCCCGGAGAGGACCACAAGGTTGCGGGCGACCAGCGGCTGCTCACGAGCATCGTCTTCGGCCGTCCATGCGCCGGCGATCGTGGTGACCAGGCCGGTCTTCGGATCGAACCGGCGGACTTTGTGGGCTTGGGTGTCGGCAATGTACATGACGTCGTCACGATCGAAGGCGATCGCGGCGGGCCAGGTGAGATTCACCTCGAGCGCCGGACCGTCACCGTTGAACCCATGCTGGCCGGTACCCACGACGGTCGTGATAACGCCGGTGTCCCGGTCTACCTTGCGGATACGGTTGCTGCCGGAATCGCAGATATACAGATGATTCTGGGAATCGAAGGCCACATCGAGCGGGAGGTAGAGGCCCGCCTCCCCACAAGGACCTTCGTCGCCGCTGTAGCAGGTCTCGCCGATGCCGGCGAAATTATGCAACGTTCCTTCTTGAAGATTGATCCGCCGCACACGATCAGACCCGGACTCGGCGAAGTAGAGCCACTTCTCGTCCTTGTCGAGCGCCGCGTGATGCGGCAGCGGAATGCCCGCTTTGACGGCGCGCTTCCCGTCACCCGTGCTCCGAGCCTTGCCGTTCCCAGCGAACGTTTCGATGTACCCGCCGGCCAGTTGCAGTTCTGTATCCATGCCCACCCTTCGTGCGTCACGCGATCCGGACGCGGCCCCGAAATTAGGCCCGCGTGGCCGGCTGCACGGCGGCAGGCTGATCGACGGTCATCGCTTGTGCGGGCGCGGCAGTGATGGCCTGCACCGGAGCCGCCGCCTGCTGCTGCGCAGCCTGTGCCTGAGCCTGCGCTTCGGCTTCGATGGCGTCCGCTTCGTGGACCGACTTTTTGAACCCCTTGATGGCCTTGCCCAACCCTTCACCCAGCTGCGGCAGCTTCCCTGCGCCGAAGATGATGAGCACGATCACCAGGATCAAAATCAGCTCTGTGAATCCAAGACTCCCAAACATGGTGCACTCCTTCGTAAAGGGTAAATCAGGACGCGGAACTTTCTTTGGCTTTTTTGGCAAACCGTTCTTTCAGCCGCTTGCGGGCTTCTTCGGCCTGATCGAACATCTTGCACTTGTCGTACACGCTGATGAGGTTGTAGTAGGCCAACGGTTCATCCGGGTTGTGCTCGACGGCGCTTTCCATGACCTTGATGGCCAAGTCGGTCTTCTTGTGGCTGAGGGCGATTTCCATGAGCTTGAAACTGGACTCAAGGTGCGCCGGATCGAGTTCGAGCGTCCGCAAGTAGCACTGGATCGCCATGTCGACGGTGTTGTAGTCGGACACTTGCGGGTTGTCCAACTCGACATAGACGCCGGCGAGATTGTACCAGGCGATGGGATCCTCCGGGGTGATCTCGACCAGCCGCTCGTAGTAGCCCTTCGCTTCCATGTACTTTTTCTTGTCCGCGCAAAGGCGACCGAGGTTGAACAGGGCCAGCACGTCGTGGGCGAATACGTCAAGCGCGTGTTTGAACTCCGTCTCGGCTTCATCCGCCATGTTCTTGGTGGCGTAGATCGTCCCGAGATTGGAGTAATACATCGCCAGCGAGCGGTTCATTTCGGCACGGAGCGCTTCCGCCATCTCGATGGACTTTTTGACCTCGACGAGTGCGTCGTCGAGCCGACCTTTGCTGAAATACAGTTCGCCCAATCGGCAACGGGCCTGGAAATCGTCGGCTTCGTTCGATAGGTGCTTCTCGATTTCCGCGATTTCTTCGTCCGGCGACAACGGTTGATCGCCCGGATCGATGGCGGCGGTAGTGGGAGTTGGCTCAGAAATCGGTTTCGGTGTGTCCATACGTGTACCTGCTTTGTGGTTCGCTGATTACGCTTGTTTCGTCACTAATCCGTCCGACGGTCCCACCAACGTGCCGTTGGCATCCGCCGCAGATTCTGCCACCGTAGGCCTGACCCGGTCCATCGTCAACAACATGACCCCGAGAACGACCATCAGCGTCAGGTTGGAAAACAGCAGGGCATAGCCCGCGATGAACATGAGGCCGATCCCGTAGCCCGCCAACCGCCCCATGTTCAGGAGCTTGATGACGGTATAGGACCAGCACAACAGTCCGCCCATATAGATGGCGAAGGGCAGGTAAAAGGTATAGCCCATGCCGAACTGAAAAATCCACCCGATCCCCTGCGACGCCTGCCGGACCACCGACGCCATGGCGGGGTCGTACAGCCCGAGCAAATAGTCGGTGAAAATGAGGGTCGTGAAGATCGTCCCGGTCGTAGCCCAGAACCAGATCGCTCTAGTCCGCTGGCGGCGGTTTTTCGTCCGCAGTGAGAGACCCTGCCCATAAGCTACGAAGGTCAGAAAACTCGCCAAGACCATCAAGGCCTCGCCGATCCGGTGCGCCTCGTAGACGAACGGCGGAGCGGCGACGGTGCTGGCCACGCTATAGGCCGTCGAGAGGATCTGATAGTAAAGCCAGCCGGAAATCCCCAGGAGGAAAGTCAGCCCCAGAATCTTCTGTGCCCGATCCGGATGGGTCGCGATGTACTCGTACATGAACAGCCCCAGCGTGACGAGCGCGACGACATTATAAATCAACGACCCGATCATGCCCGGCTGCACCACCAAAAACCCGGCCGTCAGAAGCAGCAGCAGTCCGACGCATCCCAAGGCCGTGGTGATGACTCCGCTGCGTTCCTGCGCCGTGACGCGATGGACCATCGCGACGATCAACGAGAGAAACAGCAGAATCGCGACGATGTTGAGCAACCACGTCCCGACCTGGGTCAGGGTGGTGAAGGTCGGGGTAATCCACGGATGCGTCGCCGCCATCTTGCTGAGATGCATCCCCAGGCGGGAGACGAGGCGGTACAAGACCAATTCGAGGAACGAGGTGAGCAGAACGAGCTTGATCGTGTATTCGAACAGCGGACCATAATCACCGATCCGCCCCGTCATCCGCTCGCTCATGGTTGCCAGCTTCATGGATCCCGCCGTATGTGAAAACCGGTGACCGATTATAGCCACCGGCGAAAAATCCGGTCAATGCGGTCCGCCCTGCTCGTCCGCCCGTCAGTCGCCTACGATGATCCGATAGGCTGCGGTGATTGGTGAGCTTGGGCCTTTTCCCGTGCGATGTACAGCAGCCCATCCGCCATGGAGTAATTGAAGGGGAGTTCGCAGACGACTTCGCTGATGCGTTCATAAACGTACTGATACAGCTTTTCCGACTGCTCCGGCGTCATACCTTCCTGAACTTCATAGAAGAAGCCCAGACTCAAATCCTCGGCGGACGGCCGCATGATCCGCCGGATGCCGTACCCGCCAGGATCGCTCATGATCGGTGCTTCCTTCTCGAGATCGAACAGACAGGGCTGGCAGGAAAACCCGAATGACTCGTGGAGCTTTTTGTTCTCGACGACGAAGTTCATCGTCTCCAACGCCTCTTCTTCCTTCTCCGTGGGGAACCCGACGATGATATAGCAGTGCACGGCGATCCCCAGGTCCACGCAGTCGTCGGCAATCCTCCGGACCCATTCCTGCTTGATGCCCTTCTTCATGAAATCCATGATGCGCTGATTGAAGGACTCCAGCCCGAAAACGATTTTTAGACAGCCTGCGTCCCGCATCGATGCCAACAATTCGCGCGACAGATTCTTCTCGAACCGCATTTCGCAGGTCCACTTGATGTCGAGTTTGCGTTCGATCATCTGCTGGCAGAGGCGCTTGGTCGGCGCCAGCGCGAAACATTCGTCGGTGAAGAAGAAATTTTTCGCTCCGTAGCGTTGCTTGAGCCACTCCAGCTCTTCGATCGTCCGACCCGGATCTTTCTGGCGGAAGTTTTGGTGATCCAAGGTGAGCGCACAGAACGCGCAATCCTTGTAGTAACAGCCGCGCGAAAACTGCACGGGAAGCACCGGCTCGGGCGACAGATACTTGTCGAGCGGAAAGCCGTCGTAGTTGGGCGCGGGCAGTTGGTTGACGTTTTCGGAATAGAACGGCTGATTGACCGTGATCTTGCCGTTCTGCCGATAGATCAAGTTTGGCACCTTGCTGAAATCTTTCTTTCCCGCCAGCTGATTGACGAGCTCCAACAGGGCCGTTTCGCCTTCGAACACCACGATGTCGTCCGTGATATCGAACAAACTCGGGCAGCGACGGATGTTGTCGACCAAGCGCGTGAAGATGCTGCCGCCGATCGTCAGGTGCAGATCCGGCGCGGCCTCCTTGATCAAACGACAGAGCGTCAGCCCCGGGATGATCTGGGACGTCGCCGTGATCGAGACGCCGATGAGATCCGGCCGCTCGTTCACGATGGAAGGAATGAACCGGTCGCGGAACAGGCTGATATAGGGATTTTGCGCCTCGTCCCGGATGACCTTCATCAAATCCTTGGACGAATAGATCGAATAGTTGCTGAACTGGTTGTCGACGACCGTCAGCCGGGTCGGGAAATACACCGACGATACCAGTTCGAGCCACTTATCGATCATGAAGAGGCTGCCACGGTAGGCATCCAAGTCGTAGAAATCCTGGCTCCGCAGCGTATCCTTTGCCAGCTCAACCCGATCGATCAGGTAGGGGAACCGATCCAGAGATTCGGCGATTTTCGCCGCATGTTCGCGGCTACCAGGCCCGACATCGCCGGACTGTGTTCGCTCCAACTCACGCTGCTTCGCCTGCAGTTGCTGATAGACCTCGGCGCCGTACGAGCGCGTCAGAACCTGATCCAACAGCTCGATTCCAAGGTCGCGCTGCGAGACGTTCTTGATGCCGGCTTGATTGAGAAATCCAGTCAAGGACGGGAGACTGAGATACGGCTGCGAAGGATGCCAGGTAGGGGGGAACAGCAACGAAACTTTCATGGAAGACACTTTCTAATATCTTCGAAAAATCAGATAGTTTCGAATAATTCCTGCGTTCGTTTATACACTCCCGTATTCTTCAAATGCAACCCTATCGATATCATTCCCTGAGAGCAACCTGCACACTCGGACCCGCGTACAGGCAAGAAAAAGCCCCGGATCATGCCGCCATTTACGTGGCGCTGACCCGGGGCTCTTTCTGATCATCCACTCATCGCCTGACGCGATGAGTGGGTATCTCCGACGAGACCGCCTAGATCACGGAAGCTTCAGCGTGAACCAGGTGGAGAGCGCCTTCATACCGTTGCGCTCGATGTTGTTCCCGTCCCACACCGCAAACGCGATGGGCACGGACATTCCCGCCTTGAACTGCGTGTCGTTGGCATCGCTGGTCTCCAGGCTGCGCTTGATGACTACGCGCCAGGTCGGACCAGTGTATCCGCCACCCTTGACGGAGCCCGACGGTTCCCACACACCGTTCCCCATCACATCCTGGTGCGACTGGGTGGTGAGGGTGCTGAATCCGTTTGCATTCAGGTCTTCGACCGAGCTCACGCGGAGCGTCGGATCGGACATGATGTTACCGGACCAGATACCGGAGTTGAACGGGCCAAGGCTCCGACCGATCCGGTCAGGATAGGTCACGCCACCGGCCGGCTCTTCAAAGTAGTAGTCCCAGAAAATACCGGGATACTGATCGTCGACATCCCACATACCCGCGCTATCCTTGCCCAGGTCCTTCTGCCATTCCGCGTTCCACCGCCAAATGTTGGTGGTTCCGCCGGACTGGCCCATACACTGGAAGGGCGGCGCCCCGGACGTGTTGACCGGGAACATGATCGCGGCCTGGTCGCGGAAGTCCTGCGGACCGATGGCCGTATCATTCTTGGTCTGATCGCTCCACTCCACACGCAATCCCAGCTCCTTGCCATTGCTCATGGCCTTGACGAACATCGATTTCACCGAGATGTTCGGGTGCATGGGGGTGGTGATCAGCTGGCCGCTCAACGGAACGATCACACCAGGCACGCTCTCCCACACGGGGTTCGCGCCATCCATGGGAATCGGTCCCTTGACTGCCTTCGCCGGGATCGTCACCGGCTGGCTGACGGCCAATGGTACTTGCCCAATCGTCAGCATCACACCGACGACGAGGGCAGAGAGAAGAATGCTAAACACCAATTTCTTGTTGGTCGTCTGCACTACTCTCATACGACTAATCCCTCCTCTCAATTAAAAGATTAACGAATCGCCCAAAATGACTGCCGACAAAAACCGAAAATGATTGCTCGGACCCTACGCGGTTCCGACTGGTCCCCCCTCCTCCTTGTCCTTGTCTTTATCCTTCATATCCATGAAAGACTGCGCACCGACTTCGTTCAACAACATGCTGAGTTCATTGCCCTGATCTTGCGCGCCGCACTCGTAAGTCTGGCCTTCCGGCGAATTGAACGTCGCAGGGCGATAATCCGTCTCGGTATAGGGCTGCGGGGTCACGCCGAGGAAGGCCGTTTCGAATTCCATCCAATCAGAGGTCATATCGGCAACGATCTTGAACAGCCCCGAATCGGATTTCTTCGTAAGCATCCGGCAGAACAACGGCACCCACCGACCGATGTGGTTTTTGACGAACTTCTTCTGCGCATCCACCACGATTTGAGTCTTGTCCGCCCCGTCGTGGCAGCGCGAATAGGATTCCTTGTAGGCGAGGAAATGCATGAACTCAAACTCGACGCTCAGATGGTCGAGCCGTTCATGGATGTCCTTCGACAACTCGACGCCGAAGGCCTTATAGAAGCCCGCGATGTCGCCCATGGTGTGGGATTGCGCGAAGACGTGGTCGTTACCGAAGAGCGTTTCGTAGGGAGGACAGTCCAGCGTGATCACGTTACTGAACACACGGCGATGCTCAGATTGAAGATCGCTCAACTGCCAGTTGACGCATTCTGACGCCACGAGCTTTTCGACGTTGTCCAACTGCTTCTTCAGCGATACAATCTTCTGCTTCGCCCGCTCTCCGCCGTGATTGGCATCCAGCGCGGCTTGCAGCGCATCCAATGCTGCCCGCCCGTCTTCTACGAACTCGCCGCACTGCAGGTAGTCGAGAAACTCCTCGTCTTCCGGATACAACAAGCTCCAGGAAATGAGGAGATACAACTTGCTGCGATTGAGGGCTCGTTCGACTGCGGGAGAATCTTTTATCGTCGGGGGAGTTGGGATGACTGCGGCGGCGGTAGATGCTGCGCTCTGCACCGATTGTTTGCTCGTCATGACAATGGTCTCCTGGATGAAACTCAACCCAGGCCTCACAACTCACATAAGTCCCGTATTGACGCTACTTTTTCCTATCACGGGCCTGCGTATGATAGGTAAAGGTCCAAGGGATGTCAAGCAAGAACTCTGACTCTTGATGGCCTTCTCCAACTTACTGATTTTCTATTTTATTACCTGTGGATTTCGTCGCCGACTTCTGCGACAGACTTCATAATTTTTCACACTTCGTCATAGACCGGCCAGCACCCTCGCCGGTGTGACCCGAATTGCGACGTGATCGTTGACAGTTTTGCACACATGTTCGCAGATGCCGCAGCCCACACACTGCTCGGATGAAACCACGAGGCGCATCTCGGAAAAATCCATCGTCAACGCATCCGTCGGACATTTAGACACGCAGGCATGACAGCCCTGCCCCGCCGTGCAGAGCCGCTGCGAAACTATTGCGGTCCCCAACCGAAGTTCCCGCACGTCGTCCACAGCGGATAACGCGTCCACCGCACATGCCGCGATGCAGGGAAGATCCTCGCAGAGCAGACAGGGAGATTGATCGGCAAAGATGATCGGCGAGCCATCCCCGGCGTGACAGACGATCGCGCCCGGATCGCAGGCTTTGACGCAATCGCCACACTTCGTACAGCGATCGAGAAAAAGCGCTTCCTCGACGGCGCCAGGCGGACGCAGCCAATCCTTGCGCAACACCGGCGCCGGCGCTTCCGGCTTAGCTTCGGTTTGTTTGGAAAACTCCTGAGCGGCTTTCGCAACGGAGAGCACCGAGTCCTTCAAGAAATCTCGGCGCCCGTATGAAGGATTGGTAGCCACAGTCGCTCAAGAAAGATGCGGTTGAGGCTGACGTCAGGGCTCAGCCTTACTCTCGGCCTTAGCCGTCCCTTATTACATGACGCCGTCGGCGCGCAGCTTATACACTTCCACGCACCGGTCGCAGGCGCCGTATTCGATATCCCAACCCGGATGATTCTCGCGGATAAAGTCCAGCACGTAGGGTTCTAGCTTGTTGCCCATATCCTCAACCCAGGAATAGGTCGGGAATCGGCACAACGGACACGGGAAGCCCGGCATCAGCATGACCTTGTTTTCCGTCTCCGGAACCTCGCCGCCCTCGACGTCGACGGCGCGATCCATGACGCGCAAGGTGTCCGTCGCCATTTCGATCAACTCGGAATGGGTGAAGTACGAGGTCTGCCATAACCCTTCGAACACCGACTTGAGCTGCGGTGGCGGAATCTTGCGGTACCAGGACCGGAACTCCTTGAAGCGGTCTTCCTTGCTGAGCATCGGTTCCTTGCCGGCGGTGCTGAGCCGGCTGTCGACGCTCAAGCTCCACAATACCCGGTACCGCTGCAGAATCAGTGTTTCTTCTCCGGGATTCTGACCGACCTTCGTATCGGGATCGTAGCCGAAAACGGGATCGAGCATGTCCGAAATATGCATGAGTTCATGCCGGCAGTAGCGCGTAAGCGCCGGATCGTAGAACCGGCGGGGGATCAGCTTGATGCCGACGCCCTTCTTCCCCTGTTCCTCGAATTTCTTCGCCAGTTCCTGCTCGACCGACCCCCACTTGCGGAGAATGTCGACGCCTTCCTGATCCTCCTTCAGCACACCCTTGACCAGTACGATGCCCACCCGGTCCTTCAGCAACGGGTATTCATTGAACGAATCGCGGATGATGTCCGAAAATCCCCAGGTCCCGAAGAGATACTGATAGAGTTTTTTGAACTCCCCTTCCCGGTCTTCGAGAATGAATTTTTCGTAAATCGGATCGGCGTACTCGTGAAACTCCTTATAGTAGGTCGGATCGCCTTCGCGTTCCGTCTTTTCCACGAAGGAGTCGATGACCTCTTGCAGCAATGCGGGCTGAAACCTGATTTCCATGGGAGCCTCGAACGCCGTGACGTTGTGGGTGATCAGTCCATCGGGGCCGCCGAACGCCTGCCCCCTGAGGGAATCGGCTGCCGGCGCCACCTTGACTTGTCCGCCGAGCATCTCTTACGATCTCATCGGCTCAGCGAGTATACTGACCCCAAAAGCAGATTTGCAATCTAAGGGAGGGCTGTCTCCTCCCGGGTACCTGGAGTCGTTATGCCTGAACACACACTGACACCGCCGATGCCCAACACCACCTCAGCCGGCGCTCCGACCGGAGCCACTCCGGCGCCACCGATCGATTTTCTGGAGTACTGGAAGGCCGACTGCCGGGAGCTCAAAACATTCCGCGGTCACTCACACGGCATCTGGGCGGTGGCCTTCTCGCCGGACGGCACCACCTTGGCCAGCGGCGGGGCGGAACGGCTCGTGCGGATGTGGGACATCGAAACCGGCCGGCTCCTGCGCTCCTTGCGCGGCCACACGAACGACATTCGCGCAATCGTCTACACGCCAGACGGCCAAACCCTCGCAACCGCGAGCGAAGACCGGACGATCCGCTTGTGGAATCCCAAGACCGGCGAGCCGACAAAGCTCCTGTTCACCCGCTACGATCACAACGTGTGCAGCCTCTCCCTGTCGCCCGACGGGCTGATGCTTGCGCGCGGCAGCCACAACAAAGACATCAAGATTTGGGAAGTCACGACCGGCACCGAGCTGATGACGCTGCTGGGGAAGGACCAGTACGATCACCATTGGTCCGTCTGCGTCGCCTTCTCACCGGATGGCATTCATCTGGCTAGCGGCACCGACATCGGGAAGATCAAGGTGTGGGAAGTCCTGCCGAGCGGCGAAGAAAAAGTCCTGCACGACGGCCATTGGCAGCGCGACTCAGACGACACGACCGAAACCCGCGGGTACTTCATCGAAGACGACGGCGGATTCCAGAAACCGATGGACTATTGGATCGGCGCCATGACCTTCACACCGGACGGGAAAACGCTGATCACCGGAAGCCGCGACAAAACCATCAAGCTGTTCGAGATGCCGACCGTCGTGGAACAGAAGCGTCTGACCGGCCACGGGGGCTGGGTCCGTTCGCTGATCGTGTCGCCAGACGGCAAAGTCCTGGTCAGCGCCAGCGACGACAACACGATCAAGTTCTGGGATCTCGCCACTGGACGGAATTTTCGGACTGTGAAGAGTCACACTGGCGGCGTCCGATGCATTGCCTTCTCGCCGGACGGAAAGCGTCTCGCCAGCGCCTCATGGGATCGCACGATTAAGCTCTGGGAAGGCGGCGCGGAGCCGGCCGAGTAGTCTTTTCATTCGAACCGTCAGCCGGGAGACTCCGGCTGACGGCCGACTTTCCGAACCGCTCCTCTCCAAAATTTAGCGTCCCGATAGATCAGGCCCCGGGCGGGCTCCCGCGTCCTGTTTTTGGCAGGCAATGTCCCATTCGATCGCGCCGTCGCTGCCCGGCGTCACCTTGGCCCACTGTTTCGTGCCCTTCCCCGAGTAGACTAATGGGCCTCGCCCCATTTGATCGGCGTAATACTTCACGAACAACTGCCGCTCCGTTGAGCCAGACAATCGAACTGCTTCTTGGTTTTCATCGACCGATACGGCCCCTTCGCCACCTGCCTGACCACCTTGAAATCCCTCAATGTCCAGAGCGTGACGGTATGGTCGCTTGATCCGATCGTCGCCATATCGACGTACCCGTTGTATTTGTGCGTTCCCCCAGCTCGCACCCATTCCGCCGATGCAGTGTCGACGGCGACTCCGATCAGGAGTACGGCGAGCCACAAACCGCCCGGCACCCAGCCCCATCCGATCTCTCGCATCCGCCATCGGAACATCAGGCATCCTCCTCCTCGACCTCTTCCACCGCCTGCCGAATCCCTGCGACGAACTCGTCCGGCTGATTCAAGGCCTCGTCGGTCAACTGAAACTCCGACACCAACACACCGGCCCGGTCGACGATGATGAGACGATACCCTGGCTTCATGATTCCTCATGACAGAGACGTGATCGATAGATGGAGCAATCCGGATCAAACAGGGAGCAGCTATTCGTCGCTGTCCTCGGCCTCATCCCGTGCGGAGGGGATGCCGTAGCGTTTACACTTCTCCCAGAGCGCTTTGCGGGAAAGACCGAGTATCTTCGCAGCGGTCGTTCGGCTACCTTCCACTCGCTCCAAAACCGACAAAATGTAATCCTTTTCGAATCCTTCGCGTGCCGTAGACAACGCGGTGAGCGGCGCCTCTTTCTTCTTCGTCCCCCCTCCGGTCAGTCCCTCGTTGCAGAACCCGCAGGACTCTTGCGGGGGGCCGCCCAGGTAGGGACAGGTCTGGAACCCGCAGAGATCGGACGGTTGAATCGGCTCACGGTCGCGTCCGAGAGCGACGGCCCGCTCCACCATATTCTCCAACTCGCGGACATTGCCGGGATACGAATACCGCAGCAGCAACTCCCGTGCCGGCTGAGAGAACCCCCGAAGCTTTTTGTTCAACTTGGACGAGCAGGCATCCAACACATGGTCCGCGATGACCGGGATATCTTCCTGCCGGTCGCGCAACGGCGGAATGACGACCTGCACGACATTCAACCGGTAAAATAGATCTTCCCGAAACCGGCCGGCGGCCACCTCTTTTCTGAGGTCCTTCTGCGTCGCACACACAAGACGCACGTCCACGTCGATCGTCTGATTGCTACCGACCCGCTCGAACTTTCTTTCTTGCAACACGCGCAACAATTTGACCTGTACCACGGGGGAAATCTCGCCGATTTCATCGAGGAACAGCGTCCCCCGGTTGGCCATCTCGAACCGACCACGACGCTGGCGAAGCGCGCCTGTGAAGGCCCCCTTTTCATGACCGAACAGTTCCGCTTCCAACAGTGTTTCCGGAAGTGCCGCGCAACTGACTTTGATCAGGGGGTAATCCCGCCGTGGGCTGTTTTGGTGCACCGCATTGGCGGCCAATTCCTTGCCCGTCCCGCTTTCACCGAGGATTAGGACGGTGGAATCCGTCGCTGCGACCAACTTGATCTTTTCCAGCACGGCCCGCATCTTCGTATTGGCGCCCAGAATCCCCCCGAAGCTGAACTTGGTTTCCAGCGCTTCTTTGAGATCCTGATTTTCTTTCCGCAGAGCGACCACAGTCCCTACCCGCTCGACGAGTAACAGCAACTCGTCCATTTTGAACGGCTTCGTGATGTAATCGAACGCACCGAATTTCATCGCCCCGACGGCAGTCTCAACGGACCCGTGGGCCGTGATCACGACCACTTCCGTCTGGGCGCGGGCTTCCCTCGCCGCCTTGAGCACCGACAGGCCGTCCGCACCGGGCAGACGCAGATCCGTGATAACGAGATCGAACTCCCGGTTTCGGACCTGCTCGATACCCTCCGTCCCGGTTGCGGAAGCCGTGACATCATGGCCGACGGCCTCTAACGCATCCACGATGGACAGCCGCATCAGCGGTTCATCATCCACGATGAGAATCGTCATTGCCATCACGACACCCGCTCCACGATCTGCCGTTCACGGGACACCGGCAGCCACAGCGTAAAGACTGTCCCCTTCCCGACTTCGCTTTCCACGAGAATTTTTCCTCCGTGCCGCTCGACGATACCCAAACTGACCGACAAGCCCAAGCCCGTCCCCTCACCCTCGCCCTTCGTGGTGAAGAACGGATCGAAGATTTTTGGCAACACCGACGCCGGAATGCCCGACCCGGTATCCCGGATTTCGACGAAACAAATCCCCTCTTCGACCCAGGTCCGGATGGACAGCACACCACCTTCCTTCATGGCCTGCACGGCATTCAAAATCAGGTTCATCAACACCTGTTCGATCATGTGCCGGTCGATCATCACAGCGGGCAACGATGTCCCGAGCGTGGTTTCGAGCACGATCCGATTCGGCGCGAACAGATGGTTCGTCAGCACGAGCACCCGTTCGATCACCGTGTTGATGTCGGACTGGGCGAACTCCGGCTGGTGCTGCTGGGAGAAGTCGAGCAACTGCCGCACGATCTTCTGCACCCGGTGCAAACCGTCCTCCATCGACGCGAGGTATTCCTCACGGCGAGCCGGCGAGATCGTCCCTTTCCCGAGGTTGTATAGACAATTCAAGATGCCCCCGAGCGGATTATTGATCTCGTGCGCAACGCCGGCGGCCAGCTTACCGACGGACGCCAGCTTTTCAGAATTGCGAATCTGCTGCTCCAGTTTCTTGGTGTCCGTCATGTCGCGGGCGATCCCAAGCACCCCGAGAATTTCTCCGTCGACTCCTTGCAGAGGCGACACACTCACCATAACAGACCGGGCCTCGCCGGTGCGCGTGACCACTTCGACCTCGTATACCTGCTTGGCGCCGATATCCAACGTGCTTTTCAGGCGACGGCCCCGATGGCGCTTCGAGAGCAGCGAGAGATACGGCCGGCCGATGAGATCGTCTTTCCGATACCCCCAGGCTTCGACCTTGCTGTTGACGTAAGTGAAATGCTGCTCCGTATCGAGCGTGTAGATGACGTCGTTCGCGTTTTCGAGCAGGTTCTCGAGGTACTGCTTGGTCTCCTCAATCTCCTTCGTCCGTTCTTTGACTTTCAGCTCGAGTTCCTCTCGGTAGGACTGCAGTTGCCGCTCCATCCGTTTCCGATCGGTGATGTCGCGCAACTGCACCATCGCCAGCGGAGCCTCGTCGGTGCCGGTCCGGATGAGGTCCATTTCAACTGGCGTCTCGACCCCGGCGGCGGAGCGCACCCCAATCTCGTGCGTCGGCACCTGCCGCTGTCCACCGGCTAACTCGAGTAGCAACCCCCGCACGCCTTCCCGATATTGTGGCAGGACGACGTCGAATACGCTCCGCCCCACCACCGACGCCTCTGGATACCCCAATGCCTGCTCTTCGCGCTTATTCACCGCCACGATCGTGCCGTCACGATCTACCATGAAGACCGAGTCCGCCACGAGATCGAACAGCGCTTTGTAGCGCGCTTGCGACGCCACCAACTGCTGCGTCCGCTCCGACACCGCAGCTTCCAGTTTGCTCGTATACTGTTGCAGCTGCCACTCGAGCTGATGACGTGCCGTGACATCACGCACGAAGGCGCGGGTGTGGACGACCCCGCCGCTCTCCTGATCGAACAAGGCCGTCGCGTGAATTTCCACGTCGATAGGGCGGCCGTCCTTGGCCAGAAATACCGTTTCGATCGTATTTCGTCCCTTCGACATGAGCCGCTCGAGATAGCTCAGCACGGCTCCGGCCTGACTTTTGGGGACCAGGTCCCACAGATGCATGACCAACATCTCGTCGAGCGTGTACCCCAGTTTATCCAGCCCCGTCTTATTGACGTGCACGAACTGTCCCGCTCGATCGAGCTGATAGATCATCTCGGGTGAATTCTCAATGAGGTCCCGGTAACGCTCCTCCAGTTGCCGAACTTCGCCCATGCGTTGCTCGATCTGTGCGAACGAGTATTTGAGGTTCACCGCCATCCGATTGAACGCCTCCGCCAAATGCTCGATTTCGTCTCCGGTCTTGATCGCCAGCGTGTGGTCGAGCCGCCCGCTGCCGATCTCCTGCACGCCGTCGTGCAAGACCTTGATCGGACGCGCAATGCGACGGGCGACGACAAGACCCGTGCCCCAGAGCACGGCGAACACCAACACTCCGTAGAGCAACACTCTCCCGACCAGCCGGGCCAGCGGCGCGTACGTTTCTTCCGGATCCTGCCGGATGACCGTTACCCATTGCTTCCCGCCCATGCTGCCGGGCGCGAGCGGCTCGCTGAGCCGCACAGGGGCATAGCCGATCAACGCGTCGTGGCTGCCGTGGGAATCATCCTCCGCGAGAGCCCATCCCGCTTTCTCCTGGACGATCGTGCGCACCAGTTCTGGCGTGACGGTATGTTCTTCCGGCGAGAGGATCGGACAGATCAGCGGCGCGCCATCGGAGCTGAACAGCATGGCGTGGCCGGATGAACCGATAGACACCTCCGCGATGGAATGAAACAGGGTGTCCCGCCGCAGGAGAATCGTCACCGCTCCAATCACCCCGTGATTACCGTCATCCAGAATCGGCACCGCGACGACCACCACATGGGTCCCGAACGACGGATCGAAGGCGATCTCGCTGACGTACGGCCGCGGAATCTGTGCCTTCACCACCGCCGCCCACCAGGGCGCCTTACCATAGAAATATTCGACTTGTGGGATGGAACTGACGACGAGCGCCCCACGGGCGTCCGTCACCAAGATCCCCACGTAATCGGACTTCCGGATGTCGTGCCAGCGGATCAGATAGTTGGTCACGATCCGGTTAATGAAGAGCGGGAACTCGCTCCGCTTGTCGCGCTGCCGCCACCGCTGCTGCCAGTCCTTGATCATCGCGTCGATCGACCGCTCATCCTTGCCCTCGTAGGTGCGGTTTGATTCGGTGACGGCGGTACGCAGAAATGGAGTGGTGGCCAACTGCTGGGCTTCGTTGACGCCGCGGGTGACGTGCATTTCGATGCGCCGCGACGCCTCGACGGCAACTTCCTTGAAGCTGACGCCGATGGTCTCGCGCAATGCGCGACGCTCTTCGATATAGCTGAGGAACAGCGAGAGGCTGAGCGGGAGCAGGCCGACCATCACAATGGCCGTGATGATCTTGTGCTGGAGACTGTGAGACCGACTCCAGAATGCCATAGGAGTAGCCCCGTCGGGCCAGTTGTTACGTGCAGTGCCAGTTGGCCATCTATTTATCTCAAGACAACTCGCCGACCGGGCCTAGTCGCGTCGCATCATGCGACCACTCGCCCCCGGCCACAAGAGTAACAGCGGGCTGGCAACGAAAATGGACGAATAGGTCCCGAAAATCACGCCCCACAAGAGGGCCAGCGAAAAATCGTGCAACACTTCGCCGCCGAACAGCGTCAGCGGAATCAAGACGAGCACGACGGTCAAGCTGGTCACGATCGTACGGCTCAGCACTTGGTTGACGGCATTGTTGATGGTGACCTCTTCCGTGTCCCTCCGGCGGGTTTTCAGATTCTCCCGGATGCGGTCGAAGACGACGACGGTATCGGTGAGCGAATACCCCGCCAGCGTCAGCAAGGCCGTCACCACCAAGAGGGTGATTTCCTTGTCCAACACATAGAAGGCGCCCAGTACCGCGAGGACGTCGTGAAAGGTGGCTAGGGCTGCCGCGACACCGAAGCGCAGCTCGAACCGCGCTGCGATGTACATGATGATGCCAGCGAAGGAAATCACGATGGCAATCAACGCATCTTCTTGCAATTTTTTCCCGATGGTCGGCCCGATCTCGGTGGTGGAATCCACCTGGAACTTATTGTTCGGAAACTCCTTCGAGAAAACCGCCATGACCCGCTCGGCGGTCTTTTCCTCGATGGTCGTCGAGGCTTTGATGCGAACCAGGAGTTTGTTGTCCTGCCCGAACTCCTGCAGTTCCGCATCGGTCAGCCCGTTCGCCTCCAGGGCCTTCCGAGCCTCGTCGATCCGGATCGCCTGTTCGAACTTGAGTTGGACGGCCGTGCCTCCTGCGAAGTCGATGCCGAGGTTGGCCGCGCCGCGCGCGATCTGCACGAGGCCGATCACGCCAAGCAGCACCATGATGCCGGAAAAGAGAAACGCAATGTTCCGCTTCCCCATGAAATCGAAATTGGTTTTTCCCAGGATCTCTAACATGCGCGCTCCTTAAATGCTCAGAGTCTCGACTTTGGGCCGCTGGTTGAGCACGTCGAAAATCACTTTGGTGCCGACCAGGGCGGTGAACAGATTGATGGCGATACCCAGACACAGCGTCACGGCGAAACCCTTGATCGGACCGGTGCCGAAGAGAAACAGCGCGACGCCGGTGATAAGGGTAGTCACGTGCGAGTCGATGATGGTCAACAGGGCCTTGTTGTAGCCGCCGTCAATGGCCAGCCGGACCGCCTTTCCTTGGCGTAACTCTTCCCGGATGCGTTCGAAGATCAGGACGTTGGAGTCCACGCCCATGCCGATGGTCAAGACGATTCCGGCGATGCCCGGCAATGTGAGCGTCGCGTTCAACGCCGACAGCGCGCCCAATAGACAGACCAGGTTCAGCACCAGAGCGAAATCCGCAATGGCGCCGGACAGCCGGTAATACACGATCATGAACACCACGACCATGGCGCCGGCGAAGAGAGTCGACTGCACCCCTTTGTCAATGGAGTCCTGCCCGAGCGACGGACCGACCGTGAGGTCCTGGATGATCTTCAAGGGTGCCGGCAACGCGCCCGCCCGCAGGACGATGGCCAGATCGTTGGCCTCCTGCGTGCTGAACGTGCCGGTGATCTGCGCCCGACCGCCGGTGATGCGCTCCTGAATGACCGGTGCGGAATAAATAGTGTTGTCGAGCACGACGGCCATGCGCTTCTTCACCTGCTCGCCGGTGATGCGTTCGAACTCGCGCCCGCCCTTGGCATCGAAGGCGATCGACACGTAGGGATCGTTGAACTGTCCGATCGAGACTCGTGCATCGCTCAACACGTCCCCGGTGAGCATCACCCGCTTCTTCACCAAATAGGGGATGCGGAATTCCCGGCCGGTCTCCCGTTCAATCTGCCGCTCGAAGAGAATCTGGTCGCCCTCGGGGACTCTGCCCGCGAATTGCGCCAACATCTCGGCTTCCTTTTCCTTCGGCACGCGCGGCGGGAAATCCATCTTCAGCTGATTGTCTTCGTCGAGCATCTTGAACTCGAGCAGGGCGGTTTCCTTGATGAGATCCTTGGCCCGTTTCGGCTCCTTGACACCCGGCAACTGCACTACAATCTGCTTCAGACCCTGCCGCTGCACCAGCGGTTCGGACACGCCGAACTGGTCGATTCGGTTGCGGATGGTTTCAAGCGCCTGATTGATGGCGGAGTCCTTGATCCGCTTGACCTCGGCCTCGCGTAGTTCCCAGACGATGCTGTTGGCGGAGCCGGCGCCGTCGACCTCGAAGAAGGTGGGATAATCCTCGGATAGTTTCTGAATCTGCGACTTCAACTCCCCGTTCAAGAATTGGATGGTGATCTGGTTCGGCGCGGTCCGCTTGACCGATTCCACCGGAATCTTCTTGTCCACAAGCAGATCCTGGAGGGAGGTCACCGACCGTTCGACGGCGATATCGACCGCCCGATCCTCATCGACCTCCATCACCATGTGGATGCCGCCCTGCAGATCCAAACCCAACGTGATGCCCTTGTCCGGCAGGACCTTCCTCAGCCCTTCCGGCAACGCCTGATACAGCGGTTTGTACGACGGCAGGAAGAACACGACCGACAGCACCACCACCAATCCCAACAACGCAAACCGTCCGCCTACTTTTTTCATGACTCCGTTACCCTCTCTGGTCTGACCGCCGCTACTCTTTGTCGTCTTCGTCGGCCCGCACCCGTGCAATGTGCTCTTTCTGAATCTTGATCTTAGTATTGTCGGCAATCTGCAGCGTCACCGTTTCTTTCCCCAGGTTCGCGACGGTGCCCCAGATGCCGGAGGCCGTGATGACCTTGTCGCCCTTCTTCAGGTCGTCCAGCATCGCCTTCTGCTGTTTCTGCCGCTTTTGCTGGGGCAGAATGAGCAGAAAATAGAAAATCACGAAGATCAGGACGAACGGCACGAGCGACAGCAATGTCCCCGAGTTGCCTCCGCCACCGCCGCCGGTTCCCTGCGCCCATGCCACCGATGCCAATACGACTGTCGCCATGTGTACGCTCCCTTACTCGATGCCTGCCCGCCGTTCGCGGGCCAACTCCGCCGATAGGCCGCTAGTCCGATCGACCTCGGCCCGCGTGCGATAAAACTCGGCCCGCAATTCCAGAAACGTCCCGCGCTCGATGGACGATCGGACCCGTTGCATCAAATCCGAAAAATACCAGAGATTGTGGATGGTATTCAGCCTCGAGCCCAGCATCTCCTTGACGTTGAACAGATGATGCAGATACGCGCGTGAATACCGTTTGCACACCGGGCACCCGCAGTCCGGATCGATCGGGCGCTCATCGCGAGTGTACTGCGCCTGTTTGATTGAAATATGCCCGAACCCCGTGAACAACGACCCGGTTCGTCCGTGCCGGGAGGGCACCACGCAATCGAATAGGTCGACCCCTCGCGCCACCCCTTCAATCAAATCTTCCGGCAGCCCCACGCCCATCAAGTACCGCGGTTTGGCCTCCGGAAGTTCGGGAGTAGTGACATCGAGCATGGCGTACATATCGGCCTTGCTCTCCCCCACGGACAGTCCGCCGATGGCGTAGCCGTCGAAATCCAAGGAAACCAACTCCTGCGCGGACCGCCGCCGCAAGTCGGCTTCCAATCCCCCTTGCACAATCCCAAAGAGCGCCTGGTCCGACCGCCGACGGCCGGCCTGGCATCGCTTGGCCCACGCCGTGGTGCGGCGCACCCCCTCTTCGATCGCTTCCCGCGAGGCCGGCAACGCGACACATTGATCGAAGGCCATAATGATGTCGGCGCCGAGCGCCTCTTCGATTTCCATCGCAGTCTCCGGCGTGATGAAATGCGTCGAGCCATCGATATGCGATTGAAACGTGACACCGTCGTCCGTAATCTTGCACAACTTCGCGAGGCTGAAAATTTGAAACCCGCCGCTATCGGTGAGAATCGCCCCCGGCCATCCGGTGAAGGCGTGCAACCCACCCAACTCCGCTACGACCTTGTGCCCCGGTCTCAAATAGAGATGATACGCGTTGTTGAGCATCAGGCGGAACCCGAGATTCTGCAGATCGTCCGGCTCCAGCCCCTTGACCGGCCCCAACGACCCCACCGGCATGAACGCCGGTGTCTCGACAACGCCGCGCGCGGTGCGGAGTTGCCCGAGCCGCGCCTTCGTCTGCCGGTCTTGCTGTTTGAGCGTAAACTGAATCATGCCTGTCCGCGTCCGCTACATCTGATCCGGCGCCGAAATGCCGAGCACCCCAAGACCGTTTTTGATCACTTGCTGCACTGCCCGCATCAGGACCAATCTCGCCGCCGTTACACTCGGGCTGACCTCTTCGGACACCGGCGCCTCGACGGAATCCTGATCCGCGGCCGGGGGCAGAATCCGATGTTTGTTATAAAACGTATGGAGCTGCGCGGCGAGCTGCTGCAGATAGTAGGTCACCCGATGCGGCTCGAAGGCAAGTGCGCTGGCTTCGAGAACCTCCGGGTACGCCGAGAGTTTTCTGATCAAACCAAGTTCGTCCGGATCCATCAGCACGCTCAGATCAACCTCCGCCGCCGTCGGACAGGCGATGCCCCGCGCGGCAGCCACACGCCACAGGCTGGCAATCCGCGCATGGGCGTACTGCACATAATAGACAGGGTTGTCGGACGACCGCTGTTTGGCCAGTTCCAGGTCGAAGTCCAGATGCGTGCGCGAATCGCGCATGAGAAAAAAGAACTTGGCCGCATCGGCGCCGACTTCGTCGATGACTTCCCGCATGGTGATGAATTCGCCGGATCGTTTCGACATTTTCACTTCGACGCCGCCCCGCAACAGCTTAACGAGCTGCACCAACACCACCTGGAGACGTTCTTTCGGATGGCCGTAGGCTTGCATGACGGCCTGCATGCGCGGGATATAGCCGTGATGATCGGCACCCCACACGTCGATCAGAAGATCGTAACCGCGGCGCAGCTTGTCCCGGTGATAGGCGATATCGGAGGCCAGATACGTGCATTCGCCGTCCTGCTTCCGGACGACGCGATCTTTCTCGTCGCCGAATTTTGACGAGCGGAACCAGAGGGCGCCTTCGTTTTCGAAAATCAGATCCTGCTGCTTGAGGTCGGCAAATGCCTGGTCTACCGCCCCTGATGCCAGGAGCGATGCTTCACTGAACCACGATTCGAATTCGATCCCGAGCGCCGCAAGATCTTCGCGGATGAGCTGCAGCAGCGCTTGATAAGCAAGTTCACGGCAGCGTTGCTCGGCATCGGCCGGCGAAAGCGTCGCCAGCAGAGTCCCATCCGAATGCTGGATACGCTGCGCAACCTCACGGATGTATTCGCCGTGATACCCGTCTTCAGGAAAGTTCACGGCCTGTCCGATCAACTCCCGCAAGCGAGCAGCCACAGAGGCCCCGAGCAACTTCATTTGCCGGCCCGCATCGTTGATGTAGTATTCACTCACGACGTCATAGCCGACTGCTTTCAGCAGCCGAGCCAGGGCCTGCCCGACAGCCGCGCCTCGACCGTGGCCGACGTGCAAGGGGCCGGTTGGATTGGCACTCACATACTCGACGAGAACGCGTTTACCGGTCCCGACCGCCGAAGTTCCGTACGCTGCCCCTTTGCGCTCGATTTCCCGCAAGACTTCAAGCCAGATCGCCGGCTTGAGGGTCAGATTCAAGAAACCAGGGCGGACAATTTCAATGCGTTCGAATAGCTGTTCTCGGGACGGCAGGTTATCGACGATGATCTGCGCGATGTCGTGAGGGGCACGCTTCTCCGATGCCGCCAGTGCCATCGCAACAGTCGTTGCAAGATCACCCCACTCCGGCCGCTTCGGCGCATCGAGCGTCACCGTCGGCCATGATTCCATCTTAAGTTGCCCCTTGGCCTTGGCACCGGAGAGGGCACCTTGGACCGCGTTCGCAACCTGTTCCTGCACAAACCCCTGCGTCACGAAATCTCCTAAGTGCTCAGAGAAGAAGGAGAAAAACAAATTCGCACTGTAGCATAGGACTTCATGAGTAACAAGGTGATGGATCAGGAATTTGTTACCCGATGGTAGCGAGGAGCAATCCCCTGAAGTGCGGCCACAACATCAGCGACCTTGATAGCCAAGCACGGCTTTTCAGTGCACGCCTGCACCTCGTCCCAACCATGGCACCCACAGACTTCTCCTCGGAGCACGGTCACATGCGCCCCTTGAGGCGCCCATCGATGTGGATCAGTCGGACCGAACATGGCGATGGTCGGCACACCCAGCATGGCCGCCAGATGGGTAACCCCGGTATCATGCCCGAGGTACCCCTGCGCATTGGCCAGTAGCCCGGCCAGTTGGGTGATGGAGGCGGAACGGATGACCGGAACGCGGTTGTGATTTCGCCACCCCTCTGTCTCCAGCACCCATTCATCCGCCGCCCCCGCCACAACAACTGGGGTCCACTGAAGCCGAAGACATTCATGCAGAAACTCGGACCATAGCTGCGGCGCAACGCACTTGTGGCGACTTCCGCTACCCGGATGGCAGATAATGGTCCGTGCATTGAGAGCAACCCCGCTCCGAATGAGTCGTGTACGCCCCTCTTCTGCGATGTCGCCCGGAAGTGTCAAAACCAGTGGCTCTGCTTTTTCGATGATTCCCAAGCGCCGGAGCAGAGACAGAAACCGATCGCTCTGATGGCGCTCAGATTCTCCGGCAGGCGATTGCACGACGATCTGGCTGATCCCCTGAGCCTGCAATGCGGTGTGAAGCGCGCGGTCACGATCGTGTAACCACCCGACCGCAATCGTGCCGCGCTGCAGCCACTGAGCCAGCGCGCTGGAACGCCCATCCTGATCAGCCATCAGTTCCGTCAGATGTGCTTCTTCGATTGGAAAGATCTGATCGACTTCACCGGACATGTGCAAAAATCGCCCGATGTCTGATGCAGCTAGCAACCCGATTTCGTGTTGTGGATAGTGACCGCGGAGCACCCGCATCGCCGGGACGGCGAGCAGTACATCGCCGAAACCGCCAGGGTGGATCAGTAAAATGGTGCGTGGCGATTCGTACATCACCCGATTGAGGCATCCTGACGGAGATACGCTCTGGCGGCTTCGAGATCGGCCTGTGTATTCACGTTCTGAAACGATCGTCCCGACGGATCGAGAGGTCCCCATTCCTCCGGCAACACCAATGTCGCTCGGATTGATGGGTCGTCCAGAAGAGTTCGGATCTTCAAGGTTCGTTGCTCCGCCATCCGCTGAAGTGCCGGCAAAGCACCTTTACCATAGACTGCATGCATCGGCTGCGCGCCATCCGAAAGGCAGGCCATGACGACATCCGCTACAGGATCTCGGTCAAGAAACCAACGGATCAAGGCGGGATTGAGGAACGGCATGTCGCACGCGACAACGAAGATCCGTGCGGTGCTGGCAAGTGCGAGGCCCGTATAGAGTCCTCCGAGGCTTCCACAATCGGCAATCACATCTCGATGGACTTGGCACTCGGGAAGTGTAAGCGGCGAGCTATCCTGGCCGATAATGATTCTCACGTCGTTGAAGATACCGGTCATGGTCGCGACGGTACGTTCCAGCAGAGTCGCTTTTCCCACGCGCAAGTATCGCTTATCCTCACCCATCCGACGGCTCTTACCGCCGGCCAGGATAATACCCGTCACATCCATGCGTCTGACCCCACCTCCCTAAAAACACGAAGGGGGTGAGTTGCCTCACCCCCTTCATTCACTCAACCTGACTCTCCGACGAAACTAGAGAGTCTTACCCTTTTTCTTGTTCGCACGGCGGGTAAGGACCCACGCTTCCAGCAGCACAATACCGCCGGCAATCACAAACGGGTAGATGTACGTTTCGCGCGGGATCGGCGGTTCCATGAAGGTGTAGAAGAAGGCCGAGACGGCCATCTTTCTTCCGGCATCGCCGTTATGTCCATCCCATGCAAAGAACACGGTCGGGATGTACTTACCCATCTCGAAGAAGGTGTCTTCGTCATAATCCTGGTCCTTCTTGTTGCCGACCGGACGTTGAATCATGACGTACCAACGGCCATTCTTCCATTCAGCCTTGAGGACCTTCAGATTCTCCTCATAGCTGTCTCGCTCTTCAAAATCCTTATCCCACCCAGTGCCCTTGAAGGCACGGATGGACCCGTCAGCTTCCCACTTGACGATGTCAACCGGGAACTGCTCGTTGGTTCCGAAGAGATACCGAGGCTTGATCGGCGCCGGCAACTCTTGCCACTTCACCGGAGTTTCGATGGCAATGGCGTCGTTGTACACCGTGTAGTTGTTCTGCTTCGCAGCGATCGAACCTTCTTCACCGGTCTTCGGCTCTTGTTCTTTGACATCGATGTTAACTTGGGTCGGAGCCCACGGAAGCTTCCCTTCCGCCACGCTCTTCGTCCGATCGTCCCACTCGATGAGATAGACGATGTGTTTGTCGTTGTAGAGCGCCCTTACCCAGATGTCGTCGAGACGATTGACGAAATTTCTTGGCTTGTGGGTAATCTGACCGCCCATCGCCACATAGCGCCGCGGGGCCATCTTCCACATGTCGCTCTCGACATCGCCGGAAATTTCGCCTTCGACGCCTTTGGCTGGAATGACGAAATTGATCTTCGGCTTATCGGTTAGCGGATCGATAGGGAGCGGGTTCCCTTCGGCATCACGCTCGCAGAGCGAGTTGACGAAGTTGGCGATATCCCACCGATCATCGATGCTCGTGCTGTCCGCAAAGGACGGCATTGGGGTCCCATTCACACCGGTCGAGAAGGTCCGGAAGATGTTCTTCACATTGTACGGATCCTGACGGCTTCCACGGAAGTTCCAGCACTTGTGCCAGTTGGCGGGCTGGATAGAGAAACCCCAGTCGTCCTTCAAGTTGAAGGCATTCCCATCACCACGGCCTTCCACACCGTGACATTCGATACACTTCTTTTCGACAATGAGTTCCGAACCGCGCTTCCGACTTTCGTCGGTCGCCTGCTTCGGCTTCAGCTCCGCGAGTTGCAACACCGTCTGGGTTTCAGACTGTTTATCCGTGAACTTGCGATCCTTGACCAATTGGGTCGTCACATACGCCAGCACTTGCAGACGCTGCTCTTCGGTCAAGATACCTTCCCAGGAAGGCATCGCCGAACCTGGCAGACCGTGTGTGACCGTCTCATAGAGGTCATTTTGGCCAGGAATCGGCTTCTTGGCATCGAACAGCGGCAATTCGCCGGAGGCCGTGTGCCGAATCTTAAACGTACCCTGGTTGAAATTGCGAGGACGCGGCCAGAGGCGATCGGCACCAGGACCATCACCGGCACCATCGACCCCGTGACACCACACGCACTTCGTGAAATAGACCCGCTTTCCGGCCTCGATCATATCGGCCGAAGGTTCAGGCGCCAATTCACCCTTCTTAAACCCTTCAGGGATCGCATCCGCCGAAGCGATCAGGGCCATCGGGCCACCGGATAAGACGGCGAATCCCAAGGCCGACGCAAGGACGATCCCCGCTTTTCTGCCCATCGACATTGTCTTCATGTTTTTCCTCATCTCGTAAGCCATGGATTATCTGTAATGCCAGTGGACGATTAGTCCCAAGTACGGGGGTAGTAACCCGTGTGCCAGTACTCGAACAAAATGACCTTCCAGATTTCGTCCACGGTCAGGTGCTGCTCCCACGGCGGCATAACGGAGGCCCAGGGGAAGCCTTCGTTCGGCAACCCGATTCCACCCTTTGCCACACGCCAGAAGATGAAGGTTTCCTGCAACTGTGCGATTGTACCCGGATCGGTGAAGTTCGCCGGAATCGGGTTGAACGCGAAGGCATGGAGCCCACGACCGTTCAAATTATCGCCGTGGCAGAAGTGGCAATTCTGGAAGAAAATTTCGCCGCCCTCTCGCACATACTTCAGATAACCCTGGTTCTTCTCATCCCAGGGGTTAGCATTGGGCGCCATCAGACGGCCCATGCCCTGCTCGACGATCAGCTTATTGCTGTATTCCTGATCGAACTTCCCTTCGGGATTGACCCGGTACGGATTCTGAGAGGTCTGCAAAGTGTACGTCTTGCCGTGCACCTTGGTGCTGGCCGGTGGGGCCGGATGCACCGTTCGCAATTCGATCGGCTCTTCAGACTTGGGCTTCATCGCGTTAAAAGAGGTGAATCCCACTAAGACCGGAATGAGCACAAGGTACATATACCGCAAGGCCTTGTTCGCACCGCTTTGGGCGTCCAAGACATTCATGATCGGCTGTTTGAATTTTTTCCAATCCTCTTCGTTCGCGGATACCCACATGAACACCGCGACCAACGAGACCGTTCCGTACATTGCCCGAACGCTGAACGGGATGGGCGGATAGACACGGAACTTCAAATACAAGAGCACAAACGCCCAGAATGAAATACCCTGCCAAAACCGCGGCAACCCCATCCCCATCGAATTCAGGAGATAGCTCAGCCCGGTAAAGCCCGCGACGAAGCAGGCCACCTCGAACAGCATCTGCATCGGCATGTAGCCTTCGACTAAGCGCACGGTATTGGAGGGGACGACGTCGAGGATCATCCCGACCAACAGGAGCAAGCCAATTGCTCCAATCAGTGCGCCGACTGACATCAATGCTTTCATGGGTTCACTCCCTTTAGTCTAAAAGTTCACAACTCAGTTTACGAAATCTTCGGAGGCTCTTTCCCTTCGTATACCTGCGAGAGGTAGTCAACGAGCTTCTTGAGCGCACCGGCACTGAGTTTCTGCCCGAATACCTTCGGCATTGTATTATCAGGGAATGGCTTAACGACATACGCGCTCGGATTCACGATCGACTCCATGATGTAATCAGAAGTCGACTTGGCAGTCCCCTTATAGTCCTTATCCTTGATGCGAGTGGGGGCATTCGTCCCCTCAACAAGTTTTGGACCAATTGTTCCATTGGCCCCCGGGATACCGGGAATCGTGTGGCACGACACGCACTGCGCCTTCGCGAAAATCTGGTCGACCGGCTCAGTCCCGTCCGCCATCAGAGCGCTGGGCGGACCAGCTTTCTCTTCCTGCTTCTTGGGGCGATCCGCTTCGGGAATGAACTTTTCGTACGCCTTCGTGATTTCTTCAAATGAGGGGGCATCGCGGCCCTCACGCACGAAGAGCCATGTATCAACCGCGGCCAACTCTTCGAGGCTCAAGGAGATCGGCGGCTTATGGATAGACGGCATCGGGCTTTCCTTGTCGTTCGTGCCCTTCACACCGTACCCGGCAACCACGTAACAGTTCGGGCAGGCATGTGACTCCGCAATGTACTCAATTGCATTCTCAGCGGTTCCCGAACCAGGGAATGCCTCTTTTTGAGCATAATCGCGCTTGGACGGATTACCCTTCGAATACTTGGGATCCTCCAACCGCTCCTTGCCAGCACGCTCTGGAAGTCCCTGAAGGTTTGGAGCGCGCTCACCCAACATGCCCGCGTGGAATGCGTGGCACAGAGGGCACTGTCCCTTACCGATTGCGCCCTGTTCCTTGTTTTTCCCGATGCCACCGAAGATGATCTTTTCACCTTCGTCAGCAAGCTGCTGTGCACTCATGGAACCGAAGTCCAACTTTTCTTCTTTCGGGGGGAAACCGCCTTCAACCTGCGGCAACCAGTTTCCGTAACCCGAGAGGAAAGCCGCTACGAAAAACATGAATCCACCGATCTTCAGCAATGCCGCAAGATTGGTGAAGTAAATGCCGAGCATAAACATCAACGAGGTGATCATCACAAGCGAAACCGGGAGCAACCGGGACTCGCCGTAGAAATTCACCTTGTAGTTGGCGATCGCCATAAACAGCATCAGCGTGGCAATCATGCCGATGAATGTTTTAAACGTTGCCTGCTTCTTGGCGGCAGGGTCCGAGATGGACACCTGGAAATACACGAGCAATCCGGCCAGGAGAGCTAAGGCCGGCCACCCGATGTCGACAGCTTGAGTAATCAGATCAACCACGGTTTTGACCTCCTGCGGCTAGGGAGAGGAGCGGTTTGACCGCCCCTCTCTCGTGCCAATCCTCGATTAGAAATTAGTGGCTCCCTGCCGGTTGGGGGGCTCCGCCAGGCACTCCGGCCTTGGCTTCAGCCGGCACCTTCTTCATACCCAAGCTGCCGAGCCAGAACACGAAGAGAATGCTGATCCAGAAGAACAGGACGTTGGCCGAGATCATATTCGCGGCAAATCCCACCGTGTGCGTATACGCCCACGGAGAGTTGTCACGCATGATTTCGTTAACGTGCCAGAACAGCCGGACCGATGAACGGATGTAGCCCATGAGACCCATCATCCAGGTAAAGGCAGTGGCCAACATGATGAGCGCGTATTGCGAGCGAGCGGAAATCTTCCCCCACTCGATCGGCCCCATCTGCTTCGCACCCTTCATCATGGCGCTATTCAGCGCGAACATAAAGAAGAGACAGGAGAGGGTCGTAGCCACCTGCGGTACGGACAATCCGACGCGCACGTTTGCCGGGATGTAGTACCCGTAGATTGCCAACCCAATAATATTCACGTAGGCGAGGAAGAAGAACACACCCATAAAGATGTTGCCAAACTTCGACCACGACACAGTCGAGACCTTATTGCCCCGCATGTACCACACGAAGCTCAACACCGTGGTGGTAATGATGACGTTAATGCCGCCGTTCTTGGCCGACATAACGCCGTAGTTACCGAGCACGGGGTGCTGCTGACCACCCATCGCCTTCAACTCGGCGGGGGTCATAACCATGGTGTGCGGCGTAATAAAGACCATATACCCGCAGCAGAGGATGAATACCAGATACTTGATGTACCGCTGATATTTCTCTGCACCGCGCATACGACCGAGCGCTTGCCAGAGATAGTAGTTGGTACTAAGGAACAAGATGCCGATCATCGTGGCCTGAATGATAAACAGCCAGGCCAACAATCCGCCCATGAGAGTGATGCCCATCTGTTGACGATACGCATACACTTCCCGCATGAGCCAGTACCCGGCGAAGGGGAGAGGGATCAAGAAGGCGACGCCGATGGCCATGGCGATATAGCCCATCCAATCATAGTGCGCCCGATCCTCATCTGTCTTCGAGGCCAGGAACTTATAGGCCGCATATGCCGCCACGACACCGCCACCGAACGCCATATTACCGAGAATACGGTGCAGGTTGAGCGGGTTCCACAATGCGGTGTGTATGACGTGCCAGATATTGCCGAGGTAACGACCCTGCTCATCGACACCGGCCGGCGACATCATGAAGGAGATCCACGAGTTCGCCAGGAACATGAGAATAGTGCCGATCACGTTCAAGATGACGGACATGCTCAAGTGGATCCACTTGAGGAAACCCTCCTTCATCTTGTCCCAGCCGTAATAATAAATGTACAGCGTTCCGCTTTCCGCCACGAACATCAATGCATAGATGTGCATGACCGGACGGAAGATGCTGGATAGATAACCGAAGAAGGCCGGATAGAGAGTCAAGAAGGTGAAGATAAGAATACCGCCAAGAATTGCGGTCAGCGAATAGGCCGTCAAGCTGATCTTAATGAAGTCGTAGGCCAGCTGATCATATCGCTTCGCGAGCGCCTTATCCTTGGTTACAACCCCCATGAACTCGATGATCATACAGAAAATCGGGACCGCCAAAACAAAGCTCCCATAGTACAGGTGCTGCTGGTTGGCGAACCAGAGAAGCACGCGGCTCTCGAAGTTGTACCGCGGATAGTCCTTGGGACCATCGGTGGTCTTCGGAGCAGGCGCACCCACCACAATACCTTCAGTCTTGTAGTAGACGTCGCGCCCCTTCTCGACCTTCGCCTCATCCTTCTTCGCATCTGCCGCCGCCTCTTCACCCATAGCCACCGAAGGCAACGACACAACGATCGGAAGAAGAAGGAGACCGACCATCGCGCCGAGCGCCATGATCGACATCAACTTCTTACGGGTTAAAAAACCCATGGCAAACCTCCTTGATGCAATCCAAAATAGTGTGAGCAACAACCGAAAGCGAATCCGCCCGGCCTACTTCCTGAACATGTACCAGAAATCCAACCCCTGCGCGTCCATCAAGAAGTGATCGACCGCCAAGAAGTACGCCAAACAGATCGCCAATGAAACCAACCCGTAGAAAATTGCCTGCCCCATCGCGACGCCTCCCTCAAGTCAGTGCAATATCGTTAACACCAAAGAAGACCGAAAAGACTCAGATCAGCAAGGGCACTGAATGCCAGCGAACCAATAAAAGAACCACATGCTCACGGCCATGGTGATATAAAAAATCATCTTGCCGATCTTCACCTTCAACTCACTGTCCGCTGTCGCCGTTGCCATTTCGCCTCCCCTTTCCTCACATTGAAGAGATTGACAGAATTACCGATTTCCTTGACACCCTAGAGTCCGTATGTTATTGAAAATTCCTCACCAGTGGCTTGAAAACGTAGGAAAAACCATGACGAAAAACTCAAAATTGTTCGACATTATAGTTTTGGCCGGTATGGTTGTCAACATCATTTTGGCCGTGTTTCTGATCCTCTACTACTTTGATTTTCTATAACTTTCTCGGTCTAGCCTAATCACTTCTTACCTTCTCCCTGGACGTCAGCAGCGCACCGAAAGCCGATCGTTTCGTCCCTGAAATCGGGGACCATTTTACTCCGGCTGGTGATACGGAAATCCGACCCCGTGGTGGTATACCCGGCACCGCGGAGGACCCGGTAGATGCCGCTTTCCGGACTCAGGGGATTCCGATCAGTCGACTCCTTGAAGTACGACTCGGAATACCAGTCTTCTACCCACTCCATCACATTCCCGGCTCCATCCACGACTCCATACGGGCTGACATCGCTACGAAATGTGCCGACAACCGCAGCCACGTCATGTCCATCATCCACCCGAGCCCAGTTTGCGCCAGCAGGCTGATCGGCGTTCCCCCACGGCCACAAACGCCCATCACTCCCCCGCATGGCCTTTTCCCACTCTGCCTCGGTTGGCAATCGCTTTCCCTTCCATTCGCAATAAGCTTTGGCGTCCTCCCAGGAAACGTAAACGGCCGGCTGATTCGGTCCACGCATTTTGCCCACATTCTTGGCATACCGAGCGGGAGGCCCCGCCTTGCGATGGCCGGTCGCAGCGGCGAAGAGAGCGTAATAATGATTGGTCACTTCATAGCGGTCTATCCGGTAGGCATCGAGAAAGATCTCCCGTATCGGCTGCTCGTCGAACCCCCCGGTATCCGTTCCCCGAATAAATGTCCCGGCAGGAATTAGGACCATCTCATCAGGCAGCGGTGCCTCTTTCGATGCCGACGCTGTATCGGCTGCAGCCGGAGCATCCACGGACTCGACGGGGGGC
>JAXLZJ010000034.1:0-49784 GCA_046350995.1 Nitrospira sp. | reverse complement strand
GCACTCTACCACATGTTTGGCGTCCATAGATCTTCCCGGTCGATTCCCTTCGGCGGTTGACCCCTGCCGCGCACCCCGATACGATGGTCGCATGGAAACAGTCTCCAACCGCTCGGAGTATTCGATCATCATCCCAGAGGGACAGATTCGCTCTGCTGTGAAGAGCTATCTTGGCGGGTGTGTAGTTGTGGGTTTGTTGGGACTGTCCGTTGCCGAGGCGAAAGACCTACTCCCACAGAAAGAACAAGAGACGACGGAAATCGGGGCGACACAAAGCCCCTCCTTTGACGATCAGAAGAAGGGAATTCCGCAGTCGCTCTTCACCTGGATCAAGATTGCCAAAGGGTATGAGGTGGAGTGGGACTCCTTCGGACGAAAGGGTTGGTATACCCAGGACCCTCGCCTCAAACCGGTCGAGCCGACGTCGGTTTTTCACCCGGACACGCCGGCGATCTACGTTGTGTTTGAATCCGCTCCGATCGAAGACCCGACCCAATTCAGCACCCAGTGGTTTCTGGAGGGTGAGGGAGGCGTCTTGCCGGCGGTGCCGATGGGGAAGGATACTCTGGAGTTGCCGGGCTACGAGCGGTACGGGTTTCTCGAGCTCAAACGGCCCGGCGAGAAATGGCCGGTCGGCCGGTACCTGGCCAAATTGTACATCGCGCCGGCCGGACAGCAGCCGTTTCATGCCGTCAATCAGGTTGGGACTCTGCGGTTCACGATCAGCGAGTCCGCCCTACCTGCAGTGCCTCACCCGTAGTTCATCCGACATTCACGTCTGACGAGGGAGTCGAGAAGCCGATGGCTGAGCGCGTGAAAATCACCGACCCTGAAAAATTGACCCTGCTCTACGAACGGTTTCGTGATGTGTGTCTTGTGGAGAAAGAAGTGTGGAAAGAAATCTTCATGCCGCGAGAGGTGTCGCAAGGGCCGGTCCGTACGAACATTCAAGACCGGTATGACGTCGAAATCGACGATGAGGCGATCGAGGAGACGCTCGATGCGAATATCCCCTTGGGAAAGGCGGCACTCGGGGCGGCGATACAGGAGTATCGCCAGCACATCACGTTTTATCGGCGGGGGTAGGCCCCCGCGGCCGGACTATTTGGCCGCGAGGACTCGCTCGACTTCCTTGACGATCTCCGGCGACGACGGTTTCATGCGATGCGGGAACCTCGCGACGATGTTGCCCGACCGGTCCACCAGATATTTCTGAAAATTCCACTCCACTTCGCCGGGGAAGGGGCTCTGCTCGGTGAGGTACCGGTAGAGTGGGTGCTTGTCCGATCCCTTCACGCTGATTTTGCTGAAGAGCGGAAAACTCACGCTGTATTTGGTCAGACAAAACCCTTTGATCTCTGCATTCGTGCCCGGTTCCTGCTGGCCGAAGTTATTGGCGGGGAACGCCAGCACTTCGAACCCTTTCTCGTGATACTGCTCGTAGATGGATTCCAGATCCGTATATTGCGGTGTGTTGCCGCAAAAGCTGGCGGTGTTGACCATCAGCAGGACCTTCCCCCTGTATTGCCCGAGATTGACCGGCTTCCCGTCGATATCATCCATCGTGAAATCGTAGACGCTGGTCGTCTTAGCCGCCATGAGTCGTCCTTTCTCCTCTGCCTGTGCGGAGGGGAGGGTCATCATGAACCCGCCCGCGAGGGCGATGACCGACAATCCGATGCCCAGTTTGGTCATGATGGCCTCCTTCCCGGTCAGAGCCGTTCCAGCGCGGCGATCCGCTCTTCGATCGGCGGATGCGTGGCGAAGAGATGCATGAAGCCAGAGCTGTTGCCGGAAATCTTCATCGTAGCCAAAGCATCCTGGCCGCTGTACTGGAACTGTGCGCGATTCACCCAACGGTCGATGCCGCGCAGGGCGCCGATCATCGAGTCTTTCCCGTACACCTTGGCGGCGAAGGCATCGGCGGCGAATTCACGCCGGCGGGAATGCCAACTCACCACCATCATCGCCAGGAAGGACAGGACGACCTGGAGGACGATGTAGACCACCAGGGCGAGAATCGGATTCCCCGCACTGCGCTCCTCGCCGTCCTGACTCTGAGGTTGGCCGATGATCTGATACAGGAAGTTACTGATGTAATGGACGAACGTGTTCATCAATCCCGAGAGTACGGTCGTCGTGAACATGTCGCCGTTGTACACATGGCCCATTTCGTGGGCCAATACCGATTTGACTTCGTCCTCTTTCAAATTGTTCAACAAACCGGTTGAGACCGCCACCATCGAATTGTTCTTGTTGGGGCCGGTCGCAAAGGCGTTGGGGTCGGGCGAGTTGTACACCCAGACCTCCGGCATATTGATATGGAGCCGCTGGGCGATTTCCTGGACCGAGCCGTAGATGACCTGCTCTGCGTGCGAACGCGGCTGCGTGATCTGCTCGCAGTCGAGCATCGCACGGGCCATCTGCTTCGAAAAGAGCAAGCTGATGAATGCGCCACCGAATCCGATGACGAGCGACCAAACGAGCAGTTGTTGACTGAACACCCCGCGCACGTCTATGCCGAAAGCCGGTAACACCACGTTCACCAGCAGGTTGGCTGTGAACGACAGCGTCAAATAGATCAAAAAGTTTGCGATTAAAAACAGCCCGATACCTTTAAGCCACTTCATCGACGTCCTCCTTACCAACAATGCCCGCGTTGAAGATGACGCGGGTCATGCTGATTATACTACAAGCGGAATCCGGGAGGTGTACCCTACCCACGCTCCGAGTCGTAGCAAAAGAATAAGGCCTGTGTATCGTAGGTCAAGCACCAGGCCTGGCTGATACAACAGTGCCGATGTTGACCGATTCCGTCGCTTCCTGTTAGAAGCTTCTCATCTTGGAGTGTGGGATGAAAGTGAAGAGAGCCTTCTGTCTGCCGGTTCTCGCCGCATTGCTGGCCTGGACTCCCGTCGGCGCGACGGCCGCCGATACCTCTCCGTCTCCCGCGCCGGTGGTTGTGCCGATCGGTGCGGATGGAGTGCAGCGAATCACCGTGATTCTGGACAGTTATTCCTATACGCCTAAGCATCTGATCGTCGAAGCCGGGAAACCGGTCGAACTGACGTTGACCAGTGTGACAACGCTCACCCCGCATAACTTCATCATCAAGGAACTGGCGGTGGAGCAGGACGTCGGCGCCGGAAAAACTGTGCGGGTGACCTTTACGCCGACCCAGCCAGGGACATTCCCCATCTACTGTGACAAGAAATTGCCGTTCTTTCCCAGCCATCGCGACAAGGGGATGGAAGGTATCCTCGAAGTCAGATAAGGGATCTGCCACGACTACCTCGGCGACCAAACGCGAACTCCTCCGCGATCTGCTCAAGCAAGTCTCCCGTCTCTTTTACACTACGCTGGCCGTCGTCCCAGCGGATGTACGGGATCAGGTGAGCCTCGCCTATTTGTTCGCCCGTGCGGCCGACACCATCGCCGATACCGACTTGATCGAGCGGCCGCGCCGGTTGGATTACCTGGGGCAGCTGAAAGCACAGTTTGCCGGCGATCAGCTGATGTGGGGACAGATCCGCGAGATTCAGCAGGCCGTCGGGCCGCTTCAGACTGACTCCTCGGAACGGGTGCTCCTCGAACGTTTGGGAGAGTGTTTCACCTTATATCAGAACTTCTCTTCCGACGACCGGCGGCGGGTGCAACGGCTAATGACGACCCTTACCCAGGGCATGGAGATGGACTTGAGTGTCTTTCCAGGTAAGACGTTCGAGGAGCTCGTTGCCTTGAAGACTCCTGACGATCTGGATCGGTACACCTATTATGTGGCTGGCTGCGTGGGTGAATTCTGGACCGACTTGATGTGCGCACATCGAAAGGCCTTGGCCTCCTGGGATGTGCGCAAGATGGCCGAAATCGGCGTGCGGTTCGGCAAAGGACTCCAGCTGACCAATATCGTGAAAGACGTCGCGCATGATCTCCAAAAGGGGCGGTGCTACATTCCGGAATCGATGCTCTTGGAAGCGGGGCTCAAGCCGCGGGATCTGGTTGATGCGGCCAACCTCCCTCGTTTCAGGCCGGTGTTGAGTCGGTTGATTCGGATGGCGACCGAGCATCTCGATCACGGTTGGATGTATACGATGGCGATTCCGCGCACGGAGACTCGTCTACGCCTCTCCTGCATGTGGCCGATTCTTTCGGCCGGAGAATCCCTCAAGCTTGTGCTGCACTCACCGGATCTGCTCAATCCCACCGTGAAGGTGAAAATTCCCCGCGGCAGGGTCTACCAAATCATTGCGCTCACCACGTTCACGGGTGCCTGCGGCTATGTCGGGACCGCCTACTGGGGGCGCCTGCGCAAACAGATCGCCTAAGCGGGGCTACGTATTTTAATCCCTGCCAGCGGTGTGAGATCCTAAAAACCTCTGTCGTCCGAGCCGTCCAGGTCAAGCAGGTTCATCGGCGGAGCGGAGTCATGTCTTTATCCGGAGGTCTTTCATCATGACAGGCAATCAATTATATTTTCGGCGGCTGTTAACGAGCATGGTCGTGGTTCTGTCGGCACTCGTCATGGCGTGCGGGGGCGGAGACGGGGCGGGCACTTCCCAAGTCGGCGGTACCGGCACGTTAAGTGTTTCTCTCACCGATGCACCGGCGTGTGGTTACGAACAGGTCAATGTCACGGTCAGTCGTGTGCGGGTCCACCAGAGCGATTCGGCCAATGAGAATGCCGCCGGGTGGACGGACATCGTGCTGCCCACTCCCCAGAAGATTAATCTGCTCAGTTTGAACGATCCCACGCAGCCGAACTTCGCCCTCTACTCTCTCGGCGAGACGTCGCTCGGGGCCGGGCACTACACGCAAGTGCGGCTGGTGTTGGTGCCCAACACCGGAAGTCCGAATCCGCCCTTCAATAATTCGATTGTGCTGCAAGGGCAGGGTCAGGAAATCAAGCTCGACACGCCGAGCGGCGTGCAGTCCGGCATCAAGCTCATCAATGAATTCGACGTGCCGTCCGGGCTGCGGGTCGATCTGCTGTTGGATTTCGACGCGTGCAAATCCATTGTGAAAACGGGGAGCGGTAAGTACAAATTGAAGCCGGTGATTCAAGTCATCCCGGTTGTGCTGAATGGTATTGAGGGATTTGTTGATGTAGCTCTGCTTGGCAGCAACGTGGCTGTGTCAGCCCAGAGAAATAACGGAGAAATCGTGCGAGCGGTGGTGCCAAATCCGCAAACCGGCAAATTCTTTCTGGCTCGCTTGCCTGGTTCTCCATTACCCGGAGACTACCCGGCACAGTATAATGTGGTAATTACGGCACGAAACCAGACGAATACTTGTTGCGCGACCGCCGTGATTGCAGGAGTACCTGTCTCAAACAACACGATCACCCCGATCAGTACTCAAGATAAGCCGTTTCAATTGCGATCTTCTGGATTTTACATGATCGGTGACTTAGTGTCGTTGATCAATCCGCCCTCTCCGCCCGCGGTTGATGATCGCGACGACGCGACAGTTATCGTGGCAGCGAAGCAAGCCCTCGCTAGTGGGCCCACTGTGACAGTGCGGACGGAGGTGGCTACAGTCAATGATGGCTCGGCCACAGTGGGTGACTATGGATATGGGTTGGTGCTTCCCATCATCGCTCCATCGCTAGCCGCGTATGGTCCGCTACCGATCGTACCGAGTGCGAGTGGGCAAAGTGGGGTTGCGGGCATCTACACAGTCTATGGCTCGGCACAGACACCGACTATGGCGTATGTGACTCAGAGCCCGACGCCCTCATCTGTGAACATTTTTGCAGGCGATAACTTGAGGCAGGGTCTACCAAATCATTGCGCTCACCACGTTCACGGGTGCCTGCGGCCATGTCGGGACCGCCTACTGGGGATGGTTGCGAAAGCAAATCATGTGAGACGTTACTGCTTCTGCGGACCGATGAGCTTGTCGCCCTTCTTGAAAACGCCGTAGATCGCTTGGGAGGGGCAGGCGTCAAGACAGAGGCGGCAGCTTTCCAGGCAGCGGGATGGGTCGAACTTATAGGGTGGCGTCGAGAGCCAGGCGCTGGTCGGACAAACGGGAATGCACACGCCTTGATGCGTGCAGCGATCAGGGTGGCGGACGAGGTGGTCACGGACGATCATCATAGGTTTGACTCCTTCGAAGAGACCTTGCGAGAAGATCTCGAACATATTTTTGGGGGGTAGACTGCTCACTTCCACTCCTGCACAAGGGCCTTCAGACGGTCTTTCAATTCCGGAATCTGCTCTACGTTGTTCTCGATCGCGCCGATGATTTTCTCCAAACGGGCGGCTTTTAGTGCCTCGCGGTCTTTTTTCGACAGCCGGTCGTATTCCTTGTACGCGTCAGGATGATGCGGCTCGAGATGCGGTCTGGCATCGACGAGAGCTTGGCCGAGTTCCCACGGCTCCGGCGCTAATGGCGGTACGACCAAGAAGGCTCCGTCGGTAAAACTCACGACGGCCGCGCCTTGCTTCCCGGTCAGGGGTGTGACCGCCGCGACCGTTTTACCCGCACACGCGCTCCAGTCGAGCGTGAGGCCGGGAAACCGCTTCGTGAAGGCCACCTTTTCGAGGTTGGCTTTCCATTTGTCTTCTGCACCCATGGTTATGATGGGCCGTCAGCGCTTCAGCGGGGGAAGTGAGTCGGGAGCGGGGTGATCGGGCATCAACAGCCGGTCGACGACCTGGCCGTTCATGACGTGTCGCTCCATGATTTCCTTCACGTCGGCTTCGGTCTTCACCGTGTACCAGACGCCTTCGGGGTAGATGACCACGCTGGGGCCGTCGGCGCACCGGTCGAGGCATCCCGCTTTGTTGGCGCGCACCGTTCCCTTCAAATCGAGTCGCTTGGTTTCCTGCTTGAAAACCTCGTGCAGCGATTGCGAGCCGAGCTTGGAACAGCTCCCGCGCGGATCGTCCGCCGACCGTTGATTGGTGCAGACGAAAATATGGCGTTGAAATCCTGGCATCGTTATACCGGCATCGTCGCAGTGTTGAGCCGCTCCATAAGTAACTGCACTTCTCCGTTGTTCAGAAAGGGAGATTGTCCGGGGTGCGCGTTCACGATCGTGAGAATTTCCCGCAGCCGTAAGAACGCCCGGCGAAATTCCTCGCCTTTCGAGAGCTCGGATGCCTGGGCGGCGGAGAGCTTGTCATATTCGGCGAGGATGTCGCGGAAATCCCGCTGCAAGGTTTTATGCATTGAGCAAGTCTCGCAATACCACTTGGGGCTTTGGTCGGCGGATGGGGACAGGCGGTCGTACGGCCGGCCGAAAAAATCCTTCCCGAGAGAGTATTTGATCACCGGGCCGGCGTTGGCCTGGCAGCCGTGACACGATCCGATCGACAGGTCCATGTGCGCCTCCTCCATGACAGGTCGCCGTTGAAATGCCGGGAGAGTTCCTGGTGGCCGGCGCATCTTACATCAGCGGTTTTTCGGCTGTCTAGCCGCGTGCCGGGCTCTGCTATAGTTTCAGAAGGAACGCGGAGGATGGCGATCATGAGACAGTCGTTGGCAACATGGACAGCGCTGGTCAGTGCGGCGATCTTGCTCTCGGGAGGACGCGGCGAGGCCGAACTCTGGAAATGTACGCAGCCAGATGGAACCGTGATTTTTAATGATGGGGGTGGCGTCGGTTGCCGGGAGATGAATGGGTTGCCGGAACTCCAGTCCATGCGGAGCCCGGCCTCAACTCCGCCGGCCACGTCTGCATTGAAAGCCGACAGTGCGCCACCATCTGCTCCTGCTCCCAAGAAAGTCGGACAGACGTTGTCGTCCCGCCCCTTCGCGCCGACCTCACGAACGGTTCCCTCGCTGAGCTATCACGATCTCTCTCCGGCGATGCGGGCGAAGGGGTGGAGCATCCCCAATAAGGCCGATATCACGCTCGTGCAGATCGATGTCATGCATTTGCCGGGCGGCAGCGGTCCACAGGTCATGACCGACCATCACTTTATGGGAGACGCACGTAACGCGATGGTGACAGCAGTGCTGGCGGCGGCCAAGGCTACGCAGTATGACCCCCGGTTTCTCGCGGTTCGTCTGACGATGCCCATCGGCTCGATTCTGCATGCGGGGCTTCGAGTCGACGGGCCCAGCGCGGGTGTGGCATGGACGGTCGCAGTGACGTCGGCGCTGCTGGGCGATGCGCTTCGGCCGGATGTGTGTCTCTCGGGGACCATGGATATGAGTCTTCGCGTGGGGTGGGTCGGGGGACTGGAACATAAAATAGAAGGGTGTCATATTCTTACTCAATTCCGTGAGATGTTGTTGCCGGCGGGACAGAATACGTTTGCCATTACCGATAAAGGTCTGGCTCGATCTATCCGGGTACGGGAGGTCGCGACGTTGGCCGAAGCGTATGAGATTTCGACCGGGCAGCCGCTGAGACCCCTCTCATAAGGAAAAGGATGATCGTCGGTATTCCCAAAGAAGTGAAAGATCACGAATATCGGGTCAGTCTGACGCCCGACGGGGCTGCGGCATTGACCAAAGCCGGACATGCCGTCTGGATCGAGCCGTCGGCGGGAGTCGGCAGTGGATTTTCGGACGACGAGTACCGACGGGCTGGCGCCACGATTGCCTCGTCTAAACAGGAGCTATTCGAAAAGGCGGAGTTGATCGTGAAGGTCAAGGAACCGCTGCTCTCGGAGTGTTCGCTCTTTCGCCCGCGTCACGTCTTGTTCACATACCTCCACCTGGCCTCGTTGCCGGAACTGACCAAGCGACTGGTGGAGACGAAGATCACAGCGATTGCCTATGAAACTACGATCGCGCGCGACGGCAGTCTGCCGATGCTCAAGCCGATGAGCGAGATTGCCGGACGCATGTCGGTGCAAGTCGGCGCGCACTACCTCGAAAAGATCCAGGGCGGGCGGGGAGTGCTGCTGGCTGGCGTGCCGGGGGTTGAGCCGGGAAAAGTGGTGGTGTTGGGAGCTGGGATTGTCGGGACCTCGGCGACGCGGATTGCGGTCGGTTTGGGAGCGCAGGTGACCGTGATTAATTTGGATGTGGAGCGTCTGCGATACCTCGACGATTTGTACCAAGGGCGCGTCGTGACCCGGGCTGTGAACGAATCGGCGGTCGCGCAAGCTGTGGCCGAGGCGGATCTGGTGATCGGCGCCGTGTTGGTGCCGGGTGCGAAGGCGCCGCGGGTGGTGTCGCGTGCGATGGTGTCACGCATGAAGCCGGGATCGGTCATCGTCGACGTGTCTGTGGATCAGGGTGGGTGTGTAGAGACCACGAAGCCGACGACGCACTCCGACCCCGTGTACGTCGTGGACGGGGTGCTGCACTACTGTGTGGCCAACATGCCCGGGATTGTGCCGCGGACGTCGACCTTCGCGCTGACCAATGCGACGTTGCCCTATCTGCTGCGGTTTGCTTCCGAAGGGGTGGACCGGGCGATCCGGTCCGATCCAGGTTTGGCCAAAGGTGTCAACATAAAAAACGGCCAGATTACCTGCCTAGGGGTGGCCGAAGCGCATGGCTTGCCTTTTACCCCCGTCTTGTAAGACAATCCGGCTCCCGCTTTTGAGACTCGCCTTGTCGGGGCGTAGCGCAGCCCGGTAGCGCACTGCGTTCGGGACGCAGGGGTCGGAGGTTCAAATCCTCTCGCCCCGACCAAACATCTCGCTCACACGATTCTCAGTGCTCATCTTCCGCGAGGCTGCTGCGACGCGACGCACCGTATCGCCCGCGATCTTGTCTGTTCGATCTCAAGATCGGTTCGGATGATTCCGAAAAAAATCCGTCGGATGGGCGCACGGTTTTGCAAAACGCGTGACGGGTGTCAGGAGGTGTGAGAGGATGCCACCGTGTTGAGCGTGTGGATCTGTCACGCATGACTGAGTCGAACGAAGCCGCTCCGGTGCGGGCCCGCGTGCTGGTGAGCGGCCGCGTACAGGGCGTCGGGTATCGGGCCTTCGCCGCCCGTGCGGCATCACAGCGCGGGCTGCTCGGCGGCGTGCGGAACCTGGACGACGGCCGGGTCGAACTGGACGTCGAGGGGGCCAAGCCGACGATCGAAGCTCTGCTGGCCGAACTGGGAATCGGGCCTCCCGCGGCGCGCGTCACGGCGGTCACGGTGGAGTGGAGCGCGGGCACCGGACGATTCACCGATTTTCAAATCTGGTACTAGCCTGATCCGGTGAAAAGGATTCGCTGAGATGAGTCGACACGAAGACGAGCTTCAGGACGCCAGCGAAGCTCGGCGCCATTTTGCCGACGAGGTCGAGGACAGCGAGGCGGACCACGCGTCCCATCGTGAAGAGAAAGCCTCGAATCGTTCGGAAGGCCTGGACACCCTCAAGAGTTATCTGCGCGAAGTGCGCCGCTCGACGCTCTTGTCGTTCAAGCAAGAGCAGGAGTTGGGCAAACGCGTTATGGCGGGCGACGAACAGGCCCGCCAGCAGATGATCGAATCCAATCTCCGCCTCGTCATCAGCATCGGGAAGCGGTACATCAACCGCGGATTTCCGTTCTCGGACATCGTGGAAGAAGGCAACCTCGGCCTGATCAAGGCGGTGGAGAAGTTCAACTACAAGCGCGGATTCCGGTTCAGCACCTACGCCTCCTGGTGGATTCGCCAGTACATCGAGCGGGCCATCATCAATCAAGGGAAGCTGGTCCGACTGCCGGTTCACGTCGTCGAACGATTGAACCGATATTTGGGCAAGGTCGAACAATTGGTGCAGGAACTCGGTCGGGAGCCGTTGCCGCACGAAGTCGCCAAGAAAATGAAGACCGACGAGGAGGAAATCCTCGATCTGAAACAGTTGGTCCGAACGACCTGTTCGTTGGACAGCCCCATCAACGACCGCACCGACACGTTCTTGCGCGACGTGATCGAAGATCCGATGTGCCTGTCTCCCGACGAGACGGCCGACGGGGTCCGGCGCCGCGCGGAGCTGATGAGCTGGGTCAAGGAGTTGCCTGAAAAAGAGCAAACTGTTATCGTGTCGCGGTTCGGTCTCGACGGCGATGAATCCAAGACGCTGGAAGAGATCGGCCGGGAGATGGGATTGACCCGCGAGCGGGTCCGGCAGATCGAAACGGCGGCGTTGGTTCGGCTGCGGGGGACCATCGAACGAAAGACCATGACACAGGCGGATTTGCTCTAAGCTTCGGGTGGTCGCGATCAACTACAAAGCCCTCATTCGCGAAGTGCCGGATTTCCCCAAGCCCGGCATCCTCTTCTACGACGTCACCACGTTGCTCAAGGACCCGGCTGCTTTCCGCAATCTCTCCGACGAGTTGGCCGCTCGGTATCAAGGCCAACGCATCGACAAGGTCGTCGGAATCGAATCGCGGGGATTCATTTTCGGCGGAGTGTTGGCTGCCCGGTTGGGAGCGGGCTTCGTGCCGGTCCGCAAGCCAGGCAAACTGCCGGCGGACTGTTTCGAAGTGAAGTACAGCCTGGAATACGGGTCCAACACCCTCGCGATTCACCGGGATGCCATCGGGGTTGGCGAACGCGTGCTCATCGTCGACGACCTGCTGGCGACCGGCGGGACGGCTGAAGCGACCGTGAACCTCGTCCGCCAGCTCGGCGGCGAGATCGTCGGCCTCGATTTCCTCGTCGAGTTGAAGGGGCTCAACGGTCGGGCGAAGCTGGCCGGCCAACAGGTCCACTCGACCATCCTCTATCCGTAGGGCCTTCCCAGGGCGTATCTACCAGCCCTTGTCAAACCCGACATGAAGTGATATAGATGCCGGACTTTTTTGGGTGGTTCACCTGACCCAAGGAGCATATTCTTATGGCAGCGAAAGCACCGGCAAAGAAAAAGCCCGCAGCAAAAGCTAAACCGGCCCCCGCCGAGCCCAAGAAGCAGGCAACTCCTGCCTCCATGGCGACGAAGGCCGCATTGACCAAGATCGAAATCGAAGTGACTCGCCCGAAGGAAACCGCCAAGGAGCGGGAAGCTCGCGAGCGTCGACAGGTTGCGCTGCATCAGATGTTGATGGGCAAGCGTCAGGAAATCATGAAAGAGATTGAAGGCAATCTCGGCCAGTCCCTGACGGAGGACCAGCAGCGTCGGTTGGAGTCTGCCCGTGACGTCGGCGATCAGGCCTTGATGGATCTCGATCGCGAACTCGGCATTTCGCTCATGGAGATGCGGAACCGCCGCCGGCAGTCCATCGACGAAGCGCTCAACCGCCTGCGCGACGGCACCTATGGCATGTGCGCTGAATGCGGAGTGGAGATCAGTGAAAAGCGGCTTCAGGCCGTCCCGTTCGCGAAGCTCTGCGTCGAGTGCCAGTCCAAGGCCGAACTGCTCGAGAAGATCGAGAAAGAAGAAGAGCGCGATTAGTCGTCCGCTCGGAACCCGGGTGTTTGTGCGCCCGGAGCCGCGTCACCGCTCATCCTCCTCACGCCGATCCGGAGAGTTTCCGCTCGTGTCCCTGTTCGGGGAGCATCCATGACGCCCGCGATGCCTCATGACGCAACCGCCGTCGCGCGAGCCGTGGTTTTGGCTAGCGGCGGGTTGGATTCGACCGTGACGGCGGCGGTTGCCAAAGAACAAGGCTACGAGCTCTATCTGCTGACCATCGCCTACCGGCAGCGCCACGCCGTCGAGATCGATCGGGCCCGTGATGTAGCGGCCGCGCTCGGTGCGAAGAGTCATCTCGTCGTCGACGTGGATCTGCGCGCATTAGGCGGCTCGGCATTGACCGGCGCCACGCCTGTTCCCAAAGATCGGCCGGAAGCGGAACGGTCACAGGGAATTCCCGCTACCTACGTTCCGGCAAGAAACCTGATCTTCTTATCGCTGGCGGCAGCACATGCCGAAGTTGTGGGAGCTTCCGCGATTTATTTCGGCGCAAACGTGCTCGATTATTCCGGCTATCCCGATTGCAGGCCGGAGTTCATCCGGGCCTTCGAACAGGTGGTTGCGGCCGGGACTAAGGCCGGGATAGAAGGCCGGAGGCTGGAAGTCCGCGCTCCGCTCTTGATGCAGTCCAAAGCCGAGATCATTCGGCTCGGCATGCGGCTGGGGGCGCCGCTGCATCTCACTCACAGCTGTTACGATCCGGTCGGCACCCTGGCCTGCGGGCGATGCGACAGCTGCCTCATTCGGAAACAGGGATTTGCCCAAGCGGGAGTTGAGGATCCGATCGCATATGCGGTACGGTAGACCCTGAAGGGAAACGCGTCGCCATGTCGCCTGAAGAATTTTTCATGTACCTGACGATCGGATTGATCATCATCGTGCCGGTGGGGGCGCGCATCTACCGTCGCATGACGCTGGCAAAAACCCAGGCGATGCTGCAAGAACAGTTCGGCTCGTCTTCCAACTCGTCCAACGACGCATCTCATAAAGGATAGAGAACTATGCAGGGAAGTCGCATACTGGGTCTGGTCAGTCTTGTGGTGGTGCTTGCAGGTGCGCCGGCGTGTAGTCAAGGCGAGCAGGCCCCGAAACCGGCCGGCGGACCGGTGCCGGCCGAACTCCAGGCGGGCGAGGCCAAGTTCACCGCCAACTGCTCCCGGTGCCACGGCGCCGGCGGGGTTGGAACGAGCCAAGGCCCGCCGCTCGTCCATAAGATCTATGAACCCAATCACCACGGCGATGCCGCCTTCCAGCGCGCGGCGGCTAACGGCGTACGGGCCCATCACTGGGAGTTCGGCAATATGCCGAAGATCGACGGTGTGACGCCGGAAGACGTCGACCAGATCATCCAGTATGTGCGCTGGCTGCAAAAGCAAGCCGGTATCTTTTAGGCCCTCCCCAGGCGTTCCCTAATCGTTGTCGCAGACTGTCAGGCGGTAGTGCGGTGCCGCCCTGGCAGTCATCTGCCTGCCCTCGTTTGACTTTATTGCAAAGCCCTTCGTAAGGTGTTCTCAGGCATCGTGTGAATCCAGGTGAGGGGGCGCCTGTTGTTCAACCGGGCCGTTCCGGACGGAACGGAGCAAGCACAGGAGGGGGCTATGAAGAGTTATCTGCGCGGAGCGTGGGGTGTCGTGCTCGCAGGCGGATTACTGGCATTCGGGACCGGATGTGCGGCGATTGATGCGGGCCATGAAGGGGTGTTTGTGGAGCAACCACTGTTCTTTGGGCACGGTGGTGTCGATCCTGTTCCGACGAAAACCGGTCGCGTCTGGATGGCACCAACCACCAGGGTGATCGACGTCGATGTTCGCCCGGTGCAATACTCGGAACACTTCGATATCATCTCGTCGGAAAACGCGCCGGTTTCGTTCGATGCCTTCCTCATCGCCAATGTCGTCGAGGGCCGCTCGCCGGAGTTGATCTCCAAGTACGGGCCCAACTGGTATCAGAATAACGTCAAAGAAGCCTTCCGGACCTTCGTCCGTGAGGAGGTGCAGAAGTATCCGCTCTTCCAATTGACCACCGATCCGACCACTAGAACCAAGCTGCAGGATGCCATTGCGCGGGAAGTGCAGACGAAGCTGGTCGAGAAGCAGGGCATCCCGGTTCGGCTCAATCGCGTCGTCGTCGGCAGCATCCTGCCACCCAAGGGCGTCGTTGAACAGACCACGCAGACCATCGTCCAGGAGCAGCGGAAGATCACGATGGTGGAATTTCAGAAAGCGGAGGAAGCGCGTGAGAAGGCCGAGCGGCAGCGCGGTATCGCCGATCGCGCCTATCGCGAATCGCTCGGCCTGACCGCGCCGGAGTTCGTCGACCTGCGCCGCATCGAAGTGCAGAAAGAAATCGTGCAACACTCACCCAGCGCCTTGACCGTGATCATGGGCCTCGAACGCGTCGGCATCAACATGCCGCCGCTGGCAGCGGACAAGTAGCGAGAACAGCGCAGTTGCGCTGAAGGCAATAGATATAGGCCCCACCGAGGGGGCGTCTTCCGCAAGGGGGACGCCCTCTCGTCGTTTGTTAATCGGTTTCGGATTACTTTGGAGCGCCTGAAGAAAGTATTTCGCAGAAATTGGTAACGGTTCTTCGAAAAAGAAATAGTGTGCTGTCCTGCGGGGATGCGGCAAGAGCGCGTTCAGCGGCGGATTGTATGTCAACAGCCGTAAGATGGTAATGGCGAGCGACGAGCTCGGCATCGTCGAGATCGAGCTCGGTCCCGCGGCGAAGTTTGGCAATCACAAAATCAAGAGGCGCCAGTACGCGGACGCGCAGTCCCTGTTGATCTATCAACACTGTGGCACGTTCGCGATAACCAGGCGGCATGGCGACGATCGACCAACCGGAAAAGTTCTGCGTCAAGTCAGCCGGGATCTGGCATCGGATCAGGAATTCTTGGAGCGGCGTCAGGGGACCACTTAGTTCGGCGTCAACGTCCCGAGTCGCTCGATTGGATACGCCATAGGTATGAAGGGCCAAGGCTCCAACGATAAGGATGTCGACGGGAGAACCCGTTTCGTGAACGAATTGGAATAGTCGTTCAATTAACTGGTTAGCGGTGAGCATAGAGAAAGGTGATTGCTTCGGCAAAGGTTCGGTATTCACGGAAGTCGATCGGCCCCGAATCGTACGGCAACGGAGTACGCTCGCCGAACGACATCAAAAGACGGCGGTAATGTGTAAACCATCGGCAGGCTGTTCGGTAGGCGTCCTGCATCAACGGATTGTCCTGCCATGGTGTGATGTCGAGTTGATCGTTGAGCAAGATCTCTAGCCACAGAATGCGGCGTCCTTGCGGCGTACGTATAGCCTCGTCGATGGAGGTTGTCCCCAAGTACGATGGCAACAGTTTCAGGGCAGCGGGTGAAGGAGAAGTCGAGGAAGACATGAAGCCATATTAGCATAATGCGTGAGTAAGAATAGATCTGCCCTTGGGAATCGTGTGGGTTTTAATCAGGGCAAGGAGACGCGCAATGTCGAGGAAGGTCTCTCCAAGGTGAATCGCTAGCTAGAGGCATGCGGCTCTATGGCCTAGGGCCGTATTCGCCGCTTGACGGACCTGAGTGACGAGATTAGGGTCGCGCGCAGATAGTTAGGAATAGATCTAAATGATGGTATTTCGGCGCTGTGGGAGTGAACGCGTGTAGCTTGCAGTCACGGGGCATGGTCATCAAGGAGTTACTGGACATGAGTGAATTGAAAGACAAGACCCTCCAGTTGAATGTGCGTCTGAAGCCAAGTGAGTCGAGTGCCCATCCCCTCGCGACGAACTATACGAACGTGGGCGTGGCGCAGGGGATCGCTTACGTGGACTTCGGGTTCATCGAGCCGGCGTTGCTCGGGGCCATTGCGAAGACGGCAAAGGATGGTCAAGCGGCTCCAAAAGGGTTGGAAGGTCATCTCGTGACCCGTGTGGCGATGGGGGTGGATGTGCTGGCGCGGTTGCATCAGCAGATCCAGCAGGTGCTGGTCAGCATGCGCGATGCGAGGCAGCCTCAATCCAAATCGTAAGTCGCTGTGATGTGATCGGAGGACCGTGAGAAAACAAGTCCTGATCCTCAACATCACCAGGATGGGCGACCTGGTTCAGACTGTGCCGTTGTTGGCGCGATTGGAACAGGAATGGCCCGGCGTGGCGATTGATCTCGCCATCGATACCCGACTGGCATCAGTGGCTGCATTGTTGCCGGGGCTTCGGCAGGTCTTGACCTATGACTTCCACGATCTTCGAGCGAAAAGCCGTCTTGCACCTGGCGCAGAGGGGCTGTCTCCTGAACTCACGGCGTGCGCTCGGTCCCTCGCCGCGGTCGGCTACGACCGGGTCATCAATCTGACCTTTACCCGTTGGAGCGGCGTGTTGGCCGAGGCCATCGGCGCACCGGACACCCGAGGCGCCGTCACCGTCAAGGGGATCTCCATTCTCAAGAATGATTGGCTGGCCTACATCGTCGATAGGTATCGATTCCGGCGAGTCAATCGGTTCAACGTCGCCGATCTCTTTGCGCTTGGCGGGAGTGGCCCAGGCCGGTGGATGCCGATCCATCTGGTGATTCCACCGCATGCAGCCCAATGGGCGGAGGAATGGCTTCAATCGAACTGCGCTGGACGCATCCTCGTCGCCGTGCAGGTCGGCGCGAGTCATGTGCGCAAAGCCTGGCGGCCGGAATACTTCGGCCGCACCATGGCGGCGCTGAGCCGTCAGGCTGCGGTAGCCTTCGTCCTGATCGGAACAGCCGACGAGGGTGAGCCGGCGGGGCGGGCTCTCGCGGCCTTTCAAGCCGCAGGAGGCACGGGCGAAGTGTGCAACGCGGTGGGGCAGACAGACGTCGCGCAACTCGCGGCACTGCTGAAGCGCTGCCGACTCATGCTCACCAACGACACGGGGCCCATGCATCTCGCACTGGGAGGCGGCACGCCGGTCATCAATCTATCGATGGGGCATGTCGATTTTCGCGAAACGGGTCCCTACGGACCGGGCCATTGGGTCATTCAGCCGGACATCGCCTGCGGCCCCTGCGAATTGGAACACGCCTGCACACAGTACGCTTGCAAAGAACACATCCTGCCGGATCAGGTGGCGTCGTTGGCCATGCACGTGCTCAGCCTCGGTCCCTTTCCTGAGCGTTGGTCAGGCGTGAGCGTGTTTGAGTCGGCGGTCGATGCAGAAGGGCTGGTGACCTACCATCAGCGGGCTGGACGGCGAGACTCGGTTGCGGACTGGTACGGTCTGTTCTGGCGGCACCATTGGTACGAACAATTTACGGGAGAAGCGGGCCGCGTGACGATCGAACGCGCTCCAGCAGAGGTGTCCGCGCAACTGGAACGTGTTCATCAAATTGTTCCACGAGTCGACCGGATAGTCTTGTGTGCGGAGCGGCTGAGAGATCTCTGTCACGAACCATCTGTCACGCAGGCGATGTTAAAAGCCGCACAAGACGAGTTGATTCGTGAGCGGCAACAGGTCATGCCGCTGGCCATGCAGTCTCCCTTATGCGGTCCCATTACGGTTGCGCTCGTGCGGAAGCTCTACGATGGTCGGGCGTTGCGAGGCAAGGCCCGGGCCGAGCAGCAAGCGCACGCGTACAGCGTATGGAGAGGGCAGATGCAATCTGTCATAGAACAGCTGTCTTCTTGTGCGGTGATTGCACGGTGAGCATGCGCAGCGAGTCTGCGTCCGCTCGGGGGCCACAGAAAGTAGAGAGCCTATGAGAAAACGAAGAATGTTCCTGTTCTTTGTTCCCCCGTTCTTTGTTCGAAATACTCCTATTTCTAGAGTGGAGGTTTCAGAAATGACGATATTCTGGATGCGCGGGCTGCTGATGGTGGGCTTGGGGGCGGTGCTGATCACCAGTCTGGGAGCGTCTTTCTTCAAGAAGGACGAAACCGTGGGCGAGCGGTTTCGGAAGGCGATTGCCAAGATTGAAAAGGATTGCGCGAGTCGGAAGCTCGATCGGGGCGAAGTCTGTGGCGAAGTCGCCAAACTGAAGGCAGCCGACCCGCTGGCCACGGAAGAAGGTCGCTTCGCGCACTCGCTCAAGATTCCGAATCCGGTGCCGACTGACAGTGGTTACAAGCCCGGCATGACATCAGAACAATACTTCGATCATCTCTGCAAGACGGAGGCAGGGGAGTTCATCTATAAAATGGTGGAGAATGTGGAAGGGCTCTACCTGATGAGACGGCGGGAATCAGTGGACGATTATAAACTTCAACATCTCGATGCACTCGAAGATCCATATGCATATTCCGATATTGAAACCGATGCGCCACAGAAACTTTTCATCAATCCCCCATGGTGGAACTACAAGTTCTTTGAAATTCGAAAGCCCGAATCGGCTTCTAGCCAAAAATCAGGAACACAGTACCTTCGCTATTTCGGATATGTGCAGGGGAAAAGTCCTATGAGCTTTGAAGATGTATCCACACTCAAGAGTCGTTACGGCTATACCTGGCGTGGCATTAAGAGGCCGCATGATCGAGAACTAGGTATCGTCGGAGGAGAGGTTATTGTGGTGGATCTTCAATCTAATGAAGTGCTAGCGGTGCGTCGAGGTTTTATCCGTAGCGGTGATGTGAAAAACAATTTAACCGGAGTTTGGTGGCTAGGCGGGCATGTCTGCCCTAATTACCAGCATGCCAATGTATACACATATGAATTCTTGAGCAAGGTGCTAAAGCCCGCTTCTGTTAAAGGAAACGAGGGAGGTTCTGATGTCACAAAGTGAGGTCAGCGCATGGCTTCAATTTGCTCTTCAGCAAATGGCGGCGGAGAGTTATTTGGACGGCATCGATTGGGACAATGCCGAGCAGGTAAAGGCCCAGCTGCGTCTCGGTAATAATCGTCCTGGCTTCCCTCAAGCTGGAGCAACTCGCTTTACGGGAACAATAAATCAGGGGCTTCAAGATCAAGCATTTGTTGATCGGTATCAAGTCGTCGACCACCACGCAAACGACGCCACTGGTTTTTCGGCGACATTAATGCAAGAGCGTGATCAAAGCGGTCGATTGACAAATAACTTTACTCTCTCATTTCGCAGCACCGAATACCTGAGTCAGCCCCAGGGGGATGGAGAACGTGATGCCATCCTAGGAGCGGATGGTGAAATCGTTGGAGTTGGATTTGCTCTCGCTCAGCTGGTGAGTATGGAGCGGTACTACCGGGAGCTCAAAGCCGATCCAACGAAGCTGCCACCTGGGGCCATACTTAATGTAACCGGGTACTCACTGGGCGGCCATCTGGCGACGGTGTTTACAGAGTTGCATGCTAGCGATATTGCACACACCTATACCTTTAATGGTGCAGGGGGAAGGAAAAGGTGTCAGGAACCATTGTTTGCGAGAGCGGCATGAACTGAGGGGCGTCTATGGGGCGACCGTTACGCGCGGCATCGGGCGATCTTGTCTATCACGTGCTGAATCGAGCCAATGCCCGCAGGGCACTGTTCGACGACGACGGCGACTACAGTGCATTTGAGCGGGTGTTAGTGCAGGCCTGTGAACGTGGGGCGATGCGGCTGCTCGCCTACTGTGTGATGCCGAATCATTGGCATCTGGTGGTCTGGCCGCGCCAGGACGGGGATCTCTCCCGCTTCATGAACTGGCTGACTCTCACGCATACCCAACGGTGGCATCAACACCGCCACACAGTTGGAGAAGGCCATGTCTACCAAGGGCGCTTCAAATCGTTTCCGGTCGAGACGAGTGAGTATCTGCTGACCGTCTGTCGGTATGTCGAACGCAATCCCGTCCGGGCGGAGCTGGTCGAGCGGGCGGACCAGTGGCGGTGGGGGAGTGCAGGAACCCGCGGATCTGTTCCGCTTCATCCTTGGCCGATGGAGCGTCCTGCGGAGTGGGCCAACTGGGTGAGGGAAGTTGAATCTAACGAACAGTTGGTGGCGGTGCGGCGTAGCGTGACCAAGGGGCAACCCTTTGGCAGTCCTCCATGGGTGGAACAGGTGGCGGCGCAGTGGAACTTGGGTGCCACATTGCGAGGACGCGGGCGGCCTAAGAAGGGACTCGTCAACAATGGTTCCTGACACCGTAATCAGTCCCAATGTGCGATTGCTAGCCCTGACCCCGTTTCAGGCAGGCATAAGCCAGCGAGGAGCCTTATGACGATCAAGTTCAGTCTGATTTTCTTCTTGTTATTTCTGCTCGTCAGCCCGCAGTTGGCGGGGTGTGCTGCACTTACGGCACCATACTCGATAAAAGATGCGGGCATCTTCGCTGAAGATGCCGACCTTGTTTGGCTCGATAACCGTCGAGTTTTATTTCATGGCCACAAAGGGATGGAACCCTCATCCGACCCGAAGGCAATCTTTCGCCTCAATGATCGAGGCCTGTATCTTTGGGACACGACTTCAGGCGCGCTTGAGTTATACGACACATTTGATGCACGGTCGGATGGTCTGCTGCTGAAAAGCAGTTTGTGCGTGCACGACGGAGTGCTGACCTATGTCAACCGTGGAGTCCTTATCAATGGGAAACTCGGACACGAGACTAAGACCGTGCCCCCTAAATATCCTTATTGGGTCAACCCGCACAGTTGCCGGTACTACGGCTCAAAGCCAGTGTTGGTCGGTGAGAGCCACCAGACCATCCCGCTCTTAGAGGAGCACGGCTATATAGATATAGGGATGCGACCGGAGCCGGATTCTCTCACGCTCCGGCTCCCAAATCCCAACCCCGCCATCAGCTTTTATTCAGTCGATGCCAAGAAGAGCTTTCCGTTACCTATCGGATGGCTCGAGTCTAGGAGTCTTCAAGTCCATTATGCGCCGTTTCGCAATGCCTACTTGCTATCAGGGCTTCAATACTATGACGAGAAACGAGGGTTCTTGTCGGCGTGGCCTCGTGATACGCCACATAGGGTCTGGTGGCTTAGCCCCGATGGAACCATCAAGAAAGAGGAACTACCCAATGTATCGCCGCTGCAGGGCGGGTGGCCTGGCGTGTTTCCTATTCGAAATGGTCTCTTTGTAGTGGCCGGCTACTCTAAAAACATGAGTGATCCTGGTACGTCCGGAGGATTTGTTGTTCGAGAGCAGAACGTTCAAAAGGTCGTAGTTGGTGGACTTAGACGGGCATCATTGTCTGCAGACGGCTGAAGGATGGTGGTGGTGAGCGACATGTATGAGAAGAAACCGGTGGCGGAACGTCTGCGATTGCAACTCATTCAGCTTTGCCAAGGAGAATAGCTATGGCGCTACCAACTGGATTGAATGACCTTGCGAAACTGACTCTCTTGGCCAGTGATGAGTCCTATTTCTCGTCACAGTTTCCTTTTTTCAATCTGTTGCAGCCACTTCCGGACACGCCAACCTATAACGTTTCTCCTCAATACGATATTGTTCCAGCCTTATCTTTCCAACAAGACTTTGACCGTACCGACAACACAACGGGTTTCAAAGTCATTGCGTATAAGAACGTTCAGACGAATGAAGTGATTATTGCGTTCGGTGGGACTGATGGGATCAATGCCCAAGATTGGGCATCCAATGTTGAACATTTGGGCTGGAATCAGTGGGCTAGCGACAACGGCAGGAATCGGACAGCGGTCTTTAATTACCTCGCTAGCCTCGATCCTACAACGAAGATCCATTTCACTGGTCAGAGTCTCGGTGGGGCGCTCGCCCAGTATGCGACTTATGAATATGTGCAAGCGCAACAACTGATCGCCACTCAGAACAACACCACCTTCGACGCCTCACGCATTACCCTTACGACCTTCAACGCTCTCGGTGGCCAACTGGGCTTGCAGCGCAATAGTCCTGGGTTCAATGCGACCATTCTGAATGGTCTCGGTGCCTCTGCGCATTTCGTCATCGATGGGGACCTCGTGAGTCGGCTTGGCGGTGGTCATGTCGGCGGACCAATGTATCAATTGGATTATCTTTCGACCAGGATCAACCCCGAGACGGGGCAACCGTATTTCTTGGATGCCATTGCAGGACACCGCATTGAAACCGGCTTCTATGGCAATTTGACACCGCTCGTCACATTCGACGAAGCGAGACCACTCACACCCACAGAAGTCAGCGCGTACTATCTGCAGATGGCGTCGCTGCAAAAGATATCAGGTCTTCTTGGAAACATTTTGAACGGCAAGGATGTGTCGCCTATCGAGTCAATTCCTCGAATGTTCGCCGGCTTGTCCGCTGGGTTGGCATTTGGCGACCAAAGTGAACTCAACACTTTAGTCAAGGCGGTGCTCAAAAATCTCGCCGATGCAGGGACGCTGACTCCGACACAATATGTGGCCTTGAATGCCATTCGCTTTGGCGCGGTTCGTCCTGTCGTTGGTGCGGTGTACCCGATTACCGTGATCGCCGCAGGGCTCGTGGACGCTGCCGAATTGGTTCTCAGTTGCCTTCAATCGGCTTATGCAGCCGTCAAGCAGTTCTTGGGCCTGCCAGAGACCGCTGGCCCTGCTGCTCCTACTGCGCTTCCCTCCCACACCTTCTTTGAGAAAATGAAAGCCTTCTTCTCGTTTATCCCAGAGGTGTTATCGGCCAACGAATCCATTTCCTCGACTCAACTGGCGCGTCTCAATCTCGACCTCAATCAATATGCGCAAGTTCTTCTTGATAACACGAGCTCCACCTGGCGGACTGATACGTTGGCATGGCTGCGGACCCAGGCCACGGATGTGGATTTTCAACCGGCCGAAATCGATCAACTGACTGTGGCGTTTTATAACAGCCTGAGCACCATGCCGGACTTGACTCCCGCAGAGCTCACCCTGTTGGCCCAAGAACGGGATGCCTTCATCACAGACACTGCTTCTGGGTTTGCCAACGCCATGGGGGATTTCACCCAGAAGATTTCCAATGTAGCTTTTAATCTCGGCCAAACGATCAGTAGCTTCACCGACATTCAATTGATCGACCAAGCGTACGCTGCCGAATTGAGCGACCCTAGGCTCTCCTCCTCGGTCAAGGCCGTCATTGAAGACGCCCGCGAGATCGTCCAGCGTGCCGGCCAGACGGTGGTGATTCAGTCTGGGGTGGGAGGGAACCCTTTTAATAGCCAAGGGTTTAACCCTGATGGGATTCCGCCGGCGATGGTCAATCTCAAGGAAGGGCAGTTTCGGGCTCTCACGATCAATCTCCCGTTTGAGGCGGCAGTCGGTGGTCAGAAGCTGACGCTCAGCACTCGGTGGGCCTTATGCCAATACGTTTGTACTGCGGATGAATGGTGCGGAACTGGCTGGTCAGAATGGCACGTTCGCTCTGACGATCCCAGAAGGGCAAAAACAACCTGTTGTCGGGTTGCAGTCAAACAGGATGAGTGCCTCAGTACCCTGACGGTTACGGCACAGCTTGTGGATTCCAGTGGGTCGACCCACAGTTCCGATGAAGAAGCCATGATTGCATTGGCTGACACTGGTGACCTCGTCGACAACGCCGGGCCGGTAATCAATTACAACAACGGCCAATCCACCATCACCTACGATGGCGACGCCGCCGACAACGCTCCGACATTGACTACGGCGGCCAATCATATCGTCCATGGGTTCGGCAACGACATTCTCAATCTCGAAGCCAGCAGTGCCGCGTTCAATCATCAGATTTTTGGCGGTGATGGACACGATGAGTTGCACGGCGGCCAAAGGTCATGACCGGATCTATGGGGAAGCGGGACGTGATCTGATATTCGGCGTAGAAGGCGACGACGTTCTCGATGGCGGAGGAGGGGCTCTCGACCTCATCAAGGGCGGGATCGGTCAAGATAGTCTGTATGGTGGAGCAGGGAACGACTTCTTAGACGGCGGGTCCGGGGATGACGTGCTGTTCGGCGGTACCGACAACGACGTGCTCTCGGGAGAGTCGATCCAACTAGGCGCGACGACCACTGGTGACGACTATCTTGACGGGGAGGCGGGCGATGACTGGGTGTTGGGATTGCGCGGCGATGACGTGCTCTACGGCGGCAATGGGGCGGACTTTGTATGGCGATCAAGCGCCGGCTGTGACGCCGAACTATGAGTGGTCCGGGCTCATCACCCCGGTGGCGGCTGTGCCGTTTGCCAGCGTGATCGGCGGCGCGGACTATCTGGATGGCGGTATCGGCGCGGATTATCTCCAAGGTGATGCGGGCGACGATATGTTGTTCGGCGGGGAGGACAACGACGAACTTGTCGGCGATGACTTGCAGGTGGGAGTGATTGAAGAAGGGGATGACTGGATTGAGGGCGAAGGCGGCAACGATACGCTCATCGGCGGCGGGGGAGAAGATGCGCTCTACGGCGGCGACGGTGAGGATGTGCTGGTCGGCGATTATGCGAACAATGCTGTACTTGGGTTCGACGATACGCTTGATGGCGGCGCCGGGAATGACGAGTTGCAGGGTGGCGGCGGGGCGGATCTCCTCCTCGGCGGCACAGAGAACGATCGGCTGTTCGGTGAAGCCGGGGATGATGTGCTGCTCGGAGGGCAGGGTGCGGATCAACTTCGGGGTGGGGATGGCCATGACGATCTTGCCGGCGGCGCCGGGAACGATCTGCTCTTAGGCGAAGATGGTAATGACTTCCTGGATGGCGAAGCAGACGATGACGAGCTTCAAGGCGGCATCGGGAACGATGACCTCGTCGGCGGCAGTGGTGTCGACCGCCTCTTTGGAGAAGCGGGCGACGACGCGCTTTTCGGCGATGATGGCAATGATCAGCTGATTGGAGGCAGCGGGAACGATGTCCTCGATGGCGGAACGGGAAGTGATGCCTATGTGTTCAATCTCGGCGATGGCCAGGATGTGCTCAGCGATATTGATGTCGCAGGCGAGACAAACACGCTGGTCTTTGGTCCCGGCATTGTTCTCTCCGGTCTTGGCTTTCAGCAGGATGCCGAGCAACGGACGCTCACCATTCAGGTTGGTTCGGGCGGCGATTCGGTTCGAATTCTGAATGTTGACCCCAATCGCCTCCAGTATGGAATTCAAACCCTGGCGTTTGCCGACGGGACGCAAGTCGCACTTGCCGATCTGTTGCCATTGCCCGGTGGCGTGGTTGTGGGAAACGAGGCCGGCAACACCATCCGGACCGGGGCGACCGACGACCGGATCGATGCTGGTGGCGGCGATGACACCATCGACGCAGGAGCCGGCAACGACACGCTGATCGGCGGCGTCGGTAACGATGTGCTGATCGGCGGCGCGGGCAACGATACCTATGTGTTCAGGACGGGTGACGGGGGCGATACGATTACCGACTCGTCCACGTCGACTGAGGGTAACCGGCTGATCTTTGGAGGGACGATTACGTCTGGTACGGTGAAACTGGTTCTGCGTTCGGACGGGGGGTTGCAGGTGGACACAGGCAGTCCTGGGGATGCCATCGTGTTTCCGCTCTTCAACCGGTTCGATGCGCTTGGTGCCCATGCGGTTGAACATTTTCAATTTGCTGACGGGACGACGTTCTCTTATGCGCAGCTGCTCGGGATCGGTTTCGATATTGATGGGACAGAGGAATCAAACGTTCTCGTTGGAACCAGCGTGAACGACCGGATCTCGGCTCGAGGAGGAATGATTCGATCGATAGTAATACCGGCAACGGCAATCGATGCGGGGGCAGGCGATGACGTCGTGAAGCTGGCGCAGAAGCGACGATATTGTCTTCGGTGGGGATGGGAATGATCAGATTGAGGGTGGTACTGGAAACGATCAGCTGTTCAGTGGGCCGGAAACGACGTCATTGCTGGACAGGGTGGGTTGATCATCGATGCCGGAGCCGGGAACGGATCGCGTTATGGGATCCTCCGGAAGTTATGCGTATGTTTTTGGCGTGGGCAGTGGGCAAGATATCATCGATGGCAGCGCAGGGGGATCGTATGTCGTGACGATGTCCACGGAGTATCGCTCCGACGGACGTGACGATCCGGACCGGTCAGAATCTGACACTGGCGCTTCCCGATGGGGCCGATACGCTCCAGCTTACCTCGTTCTACGCGAACCCTTCTATCAGATTCACTTCGCGGGGTACGGTCTGGAATGCCGCGACGCTTCATGCTCTGGCGGGGAACAGGCAGATTGGGACTGGAGGTGATGATGTTGTCGGGGGTTCAGGGGTTTCACTGACGAATTGATCGGTCTTGACGGAAATGACCTGTACTTTGTGAACGATGCGACGGACTCCGTAGTCGAACAACCGGGGGAGGGCAAGACCTGGTTATGAGCGCGGTTGATTGCACCTACTTTGAGACCTTGGAGAATTTGACGTTGTCCGATCCTTTGCCCGATATGATTTCTTTGGACAACTCCTTGAGGTCGATCCTGCTGCACAGTTTGCGACAGGTAATGCAGTGGACAATGAGTTGTGCAACAGCTCGGCCCCGGCAACGTGATTTCTGGTGGAATGGCAATGACATCCTCGATGGCGGACGACTCGTCTTTGGGAATCAGATCAGCACGTCCGATGACGATACTCTCATCAGGGGCAGTGGGAGTGACACGTACATCTACGACGTTTATGGCGGAGTCGATACGATCATCGACCAGTCGGCGCCGGAGAGCAATTCAGTGGTCTTTCACAATCTGACGGGTTTGGCTCGGACCCCTTAGCAGGCTTCCATCTGGAATTGGATGGCACGACGCTTGTGTTGCAGATGGATGTTGAACCGTCCTCGATTATGGAAAATACCCGAAGATTGCGGCTCCTGACTTTGATCCCAACGATGCCTATGGGCGCCATGCGGTGATCTGTTTGACCTGAGCGGTGGCGGACGATCTTAACCTACCAACAGTTGATCGACCTGGGCATCGACGTTCAGGGTACTAGCCAGGCGGAGTCACTTCAAGGGACCAATGCGCCGAATCGGTTCCATGGCGGCGGAGGCAACGATACGCTGATCGGCAACGCGCGCAATGATGTGTATTTCTTCGATCGTGGCGATGGGGTGGACACGATCATCGATACAGCGACGCCGGGCGCCATGAATGAAATTCGGTTCGGCCAAGGGATCAACTTGGGGGATCTGGAGCCGGTAACCGGGACGAACGCACTGACGATCGCCGTGGGTGATAACGGCGATGCCGTCACGCTCTCCAACTATGATCCCACCGGACAAATCGGTTCTTCCGTCATCGGCACGCTCATGTTCGCGGATGGATTCCACATAGGGCTCGATGAATGGTTGAATTTGCCCGGTGGGACGGAGGGGAATGACACGTTTGTCGGAACTGCTGCAGCCGACCGTTATGCTGCGAGAGGCGGCGACGATACTGTGCGGGGCGGAGACGGAAACGATCTGCTCTTGGGTGGGACGGGGCAAGATGCTCTCGCTGGTGAAGCCGGCGATGACCGACTGCTCGGTGGTTTGGGGAACGATGATCTCGACGGAGGGGCAGGTGCGGATCAACTTGAAGGAGGGGCTGGGAACGATACGATAACAGGTGGAATCGGTCACGATGCTATGGATGGAGGTGTTGGAGCCGACATCTATGTGGTCAACTTGGGGGATGGGCAAGATGTCATTCGGGACACGGCGAATGTTGGAGAGGATAATAGGCTGCTTTTCGGATCTGGAATCACGCTGTCGGATCTGACGTTGTCTGCTGATTATGGCGGACAATACGGGGTGTACGTTGATACGGTCGGCGCCAACGTCGTGGTCAATCGAATTTATGTCCACGGTTTTGATCAGTACGTGGATTTGCCCAATGGGCAGGATGCTCCTCCCGCCCTTCGCACGGCTTCCTTTGCGGATGGGCTGACCATCGACCTATTTGACTATTACGCGGCCAGCCAAGTTCAAGTCGATCAATATCTCGAAGCTGGTACCGGCGATGCAATTCTTATCGGCGGAGCCGGTAACGATACGCTGCAGGGGGGTGCGGGGAATAGTGCGCTTATCGGCGGGGGAGGCAACGATACGGTCTATGCCGGGGCGGGCGACGACCTGATTCTGGCCGGGGCGGGGGACGATGTTGTGGCGGGCGAATCTGGAATCGATACGATTTACGGCGGCGTGGGGGTGGACTACCTCTACGGCGGCGACGGCAACGATGTGCTCAACGGCGATGAGGGCGATGACGTGCTCGTCGGAGAAGGTGATGCCGATACTCTGATCGGCGGGGCGGGTAACGATGTGCTCAATGGCGGCCTCGGGAATGATCAGCTGATCGGCGGGGGCGGAGACGACACCATCTATGCTGGCAGCGGCGACGACCTGATCGAAGCCGGGGATGGCAACGACGCGGTGGTCGGCGAGGAGGGGACTGACACGATCTCTGGCGGTGCCGGCGCCGATTATCTCTATGGTGGGACCGGGGATGATCAGATACACGGCGACGAGGGGAACGATACGCTGGTCGGAGAAGACGGTCTGGATGTGTTGGCCGGGGGCGCAGGCAACGATGTCCTCAACGGTGGGGCCGGGGCCGATCAGTTGGATGGCGGCGACGGCGACGACACGCTCTATATCGATGCGGCCGATATGGTTGTGAACGGGGGGAGCGGGTACGATGTGGTGGTCGTCACCGGCGTCGATGGCGTGACGTTCGATGTGGACGGAACCGGCATTGAGCTGATGGCCGGCAGCGCCGGGAACGATGTGTTGACCGCAGTTGGCAGCTCCAACTCCGTAACATTTTATGGAGGTGAAGGGGCGGATCAGCTGGCGGGAGGGAGTGGCAGCGATGTGCTGGTGGGCGAGGGGGGCAACGATACGCTGAGTGGCGGTGAAGGGAACGATGTGCTCAACGGTGGAGTGGGGGACGATACTTTGACCGGCGGGTCCGGAGATGATGCCTTCTACGCGGGCGCAGGTAATGACCTGATCAGCGGTGGCGATGGGACGGACTCAGTGTCTGGAGACGAGGGCAATGACGTCATTGCCGGCGGAGCCGATAGCGACTATCTCTATGGCGGCGCCGGCGACGATGTGATCAATGGGGATGCTGGGAACGATGTACTCGTCGGCGACGCGGATCACGATACGCTCGCCGGAGGGGCGGGGAACGACCGGTTGGTGGGTGGAACCGGAAACGATGTGTATCGTTTTGGAATCGGCGGCGGCGTCGATGTCATTGCGGAATATGATGGGACGTCAGGAAATCAAGACGCGCTGCTTTTTGATACCGGAGTGGTTCCGCTGGACCTTGTCTTGAGTCAGCAGGCGAATGATCTCCGGGTCGCGATTCACGGAACGGGAGATCAGATCCTGCTCGAAAATTGGTTCCTGGGTGAGGCGTATCAAGTGGAATCGCTTGAGACGGGAACCGGGGTGACACTCTTGAATTCACAAGTCGATCAGCTCATCCAGGCGATGGCCAGCTTCTCACAGCAGAGTGGACTCACGTGGGATCAGGCGATCGATCAGCGCCCGCAAGACGTCCAAATGGTGCTGGCGGCCAGTTGGCAGTGAGACAGGCTGTGTGCGGAAATAGCCGTATGACCGCTGAGGAGGCTGGTCTAAATCTTTCCCGGATGGATGGGGATTCGATGGCCTCCTCGGACAGCGCTCTCGATACGGGTTTGCTGTGCTTGTTGATTCTCGCCCGATTCCATGACCTGCCGGCGGACGGGGCACAACTCCGCCACCAGTTCGCCCAATCCAATCAACCGCTGGACGATACCGCGTTGCTGCGTGCCGCGGCGCACCTCGGTCTCAAGGCCGGGCCACTCAGCGTACCGTGGTCCAAGTTGTCGGGCGTACCCTTGCCGGCGATAGCCAAATGGACCGACGGGCGCTATGTCGTGCTGGCGAAAGTCGATGGGGACCGCGCGTTGATTCAAGATCCGGTTGCGGGCCGCCCGTTGGTCCTCTCGCGGGAGCAATTCGAGTCGGCGTGGTCGGGGGCGGTGCTGCTCTTTACCAAGCGTGCGTCTGTCCGTCTCCGGGATCTCACGTTCGACTTCACCTGGTTCATTCCTTCACTCGTCAAATACCGTAAGCTGCTGGGCGAAGTACTGCTTGCCTCCTTTTTTCTTCAACTCTTCGGGCTGCTCACGCCGCTGTTCACGCAAGTCGTAATCGATAAGGTGCTCGTCCACAAAGGCTTTACAACGTTGCATGTGTTGGCGATCGGGATGATCTCACTGGCCTTCTTCGACGCCGTATTGGGCGGCCTCCGCACGTACCTGTTTTCCCATACGACAAACCGGATCGACGTCAGTCTGGGATCGCAGTTATTTCGCCATATGCTGGCGCTTCCACTCGCCTATTTCGAGGCGCGCCGTGTCGGCGATACCGTTGCGCGAGTGCGCGAATTGGAACAGATCCGCCAGTTTCTCACGAGCCACTCGGTTACCGTGGTGTTGGATCTCCTGTTCACCGTGGTGTTTCTCGCGGTGATGTGGCTCTACAGTCCGATGCTGACCGTCGTCGTGCTGCTGTCGCTTCCGCTGTATGCCCTGCTGTCGATCGGCATTACGCCGGTGATTCGGGCCCGGGTCCATGAGAAATTCAATCGCGGCGCTGAGAATCAAGCGTTCCTCGTGGAGGCGGTCAGCGGGATTCAGACGGTGAAGGCCCTGGCTTTGGAACCTCCCTTGATGCGGAAATGGGAGGACCAGTTGGCGGGGTATGTGCAGGCGAGTTTTCGGGCGACGAGCCTGATGACGGTCGCTGGTCAGATCGCGGCTTTCATTCAGAAGGGGACGGTTGTCGCGGTCTTATGGGTAGGGGCCTATCGGGTCATCGAGGGAGAGCTGTCGATCGGGCAGCTGATTGCGTTCAACATGCTCTCGGCGCAAGTAACGGGGCCGCTTCTCAGGCTGGTCAACTTGTGGCAGGAATTTCAACAAGTCGGGGTGTCCGTCCAGCGCCTCGGCGATGTCCTCAATACCCGGCCGGAGCCGTCGTACAATCCCGCACGGACGACGCTGCCGAAAGTCACCGGTCACGTGCTCTTCGAAGGTGTTTCATTCCGCTATCGGCCTGACGGACCGGAAGTTCTGCGCCAGTTGTCGTTTATCGTAACGGCTGGGCAGGTCATCGGCATTGTCGGGCGGTCGGGATCAGGTAAGAGCACGATCGCCAAGCTCTTGCAGCGGCTCTATGTGCCCGAGCGCGGTCGAGTCTTGGTGGACGGGGTGGATCTGGCGCAAGTCGATCCGGCCTGGCTGCGGCGGCAAGTGGGCGTTGTGCTGCAGGATAACTTTCTCTTCAATCAATCGGTGCGCGACAACATCGCGTTGACCGATCCGGGGCTGGCTATGGAGCAGGTGATCCATGCTGCAAAATTAGCCGGCGCCCACGAGTTCATCCTTGAGCTGCCCGAGGGCTATGACACGCTGGTCGGAGAGCATGGGTGTTCACTGTCCGGCGGGCAGCGGCAGCGGATTGCGATCGCCCGGGCGCTCGTAGCCAACCCGCGCATCCTCATTTTTGACGAAGCGACCAGTGCCCTCGATTATGAATCGGAGGCGATCATTCAGCAAAACATGAGGCACATTTGCAAAGGCCGCACGGTCTTCATCGTCGCACACCGGCTCACGACCGTGCGTCCTGCTCATCGCATCGTCGTCATAGAAAAGGGTGAGCTTGTTGAATCAGGTACGCATGAGGAGTTGGTGCGAGCGAACGGAATGTACGCCAGGTTGTATCAGCATCAGGACGGGAACTGGTCCGTACCAGTGTGAATACGGCGTAGATGGCGAAGCAGGGTCTGAAGATGGCATTCAAGAGTGTGGCGCGACATTGGGCGGTATGGAAAGCGGCCTGGCAGGCAGAGCGCGGTGCGCCGCTTGGGGCCGTCGCCGGCGGGCGTGCCACGGAGTTTCTTCCGGCTGTGCTTGAGATTCAGCAGGCGCCACCCTCGCCGATCGGCCGGGCGATTCTGTGGACCATCATGGCGGTCGTGACCTTCGCGACAGTCTGGGCGGCATTAGGTTGGCTCGACATCGTCGCGACGGCGCAAGGTAGGATTATCCCAAGCGGCTATTCCAAAGTCATCCAGCCCTATGAAACGGGCGTGATCGCCGCGATTCATGTGCTGGACGGGCAGGTGGTGAAGAAAGGCGATGTGCTGATTGAACTGGATCCCACGCAGAATCGTGCGGACCATGATCGGGCTTCCAACGAATATCGTGCCGCCAGGGTTGAGGCGGCGAGACTGCGCGCGCTGATCGCAGGACAGTCGCCTTTTGAGGCACCAGCCGATGCCGATCCGCAGTATGTGGCGTTGCAACAGCAGTTGCTGGTCGATCAACTGGCCGAATATCGTGCGAAAGTGGATGCGGCTCGACATCTCGTTGACCAGCGGCGGTCCGCCTTGGAGCAGACCCGCGAGAATATTGTCCGTCTCGAAGCGACTGTCCCTATGGAGACGGAACGCGCCGAGGCCTACAAGAAGCTGCTTGAACATGACGCCGTCACCAAGATGGATTTTCTGCAGGCCGAAGGGCAACGCATCGACAAGGTGCAGGAATTGGCCGGCCAACGGAAGAAGGTGAAGCAGGATGAGTCGGCACTGGCCGAGGCGGAGAAACATTATCGCGCGATGGTCTCGGAATTTCAGCAAGCCAGGCAGGTCGAACTCTCCACCGCCGAAACCAAAGCCTTGTCGCTTGTACAGGACGTGACCAAGGCGGGGCAGAAGGCAGATTTGCAGCGGCTGACGACGCCGATCGATGGTGTCGTTCAGCAGCTGGCCGTCCATACGGTCGGTGGGGTGGTCACGCCGGCACAGCAGTTGTTGATCGTGGTGTCGCAAGAGCATCCGGTGGAAGTTGAGGCGCAGGTGGAAAACAAGGATGTGGGATTTGTAAAGGAAGGCCAGCCGGTCGAGATCAAAGTCGAAACCTTTCCGTTCACGCTCTATGGGACGATCCCCGGCCGTGTGTTGACGGTCTCCGATGATGCCGCACCGATTGAAAAAGTCGGACTGATCTATCCCACCCGTGTGAGTATGGATCGAGGAACCATCCAAGTCGATGGTCGGTCGGTTAATCTGTCGCCTGGCATGGCAGTTACCGTTGAGATCAAGACTGGCCAGCGGCGGATCATCGAATACCTCCTCAGCCCGCTCTTGAAGTCCATCAAGGAAAGCATGCGAGAGCGTTGATGCAGAGTCGTCTTTGTTTTCTGGTGGTGTGGGGTTGTTGTTGCGGCGGATCACTTGCCACGGCGGCTGATCCTCCGGCGGCAGGGACCGTCGCTCCCCCCATGGTGCTGAACCTCACTTTGCGCGGCGTGGTCGCGGCGGCGGCCGACAACAATCCCGACGTCCTGCTTTTTAAGGAGCGGATAGAAGCGGCCAAGGGGCAAGTCCAAACGCAGTTGGGTGCGCTCTTGCCCAACCTTGGGGGCACCGTTCGCCAGTCTCGGCAGACACAGTTTCTTGGCACTTTCGGGCTGGCTCCACACCGCACCGATCCCTTCAGTATTTTCGACGCGCGTGTGAATGCCTCACAGAACCTGTTCAGCGTCAGTCTGATTCAGCGTTGGCGAGCTTCCCGCGAGTCACTCCACGCGACCGAATTAGATGCTGATAGCCGGAGGTTCGACGTGATGGCTAGTTCGGCATTGGCCTATGTGGAGAGCCTCAAGGCCATAGCCATGGTGAAGATGCACGAGGCCAACCAACGGATCATGGAGGACCTCCTCGTCCTTGTCCGGCAACGGCAGCGAGGAGGTGTCGCGACAGGCCTTGACATCGCTCGGCTTGAGGCCCAGATCGCATCAGAGCGGCAGTTCGCCTCCGCTGCTCGATATGATGCGGAGCACAGCAAGCTTGCCTTGCGGAATCTGTTGGCGATTCCTTACGACATCCAGTTGACGCTGATGGACGATCTGAAGACCGAACTCGATGCAATACCGAGTCCGGAACAAGCGGTAGGCCAGGCCCTAGTCAGTCGCCCTGAAGTACAGGCGCAGTTCACACGAGTGAAAGTGTCCGAGTTCACCTATTCCTCGATTACAGGCGAACGACTTCCGTCGCTTGTGGCGCAGGGAGATTATGGGTTGATCGGGAATCGGTGGAACAATACGCTCGATACCTACAATACGGCATTGTTGCTGCAGGTCCCGATCTTCGACGGCGCTCAGCGAGAAGGCAGAATCGCCGAAGCTCGCAGTCAGTTGAGGCAGGAAGCACTCCGAATGCGAGGTGTGCTCAATCAAGTGAAGATGGAAGTGCACGATGCGTTAGCGGCAATGGCGGCGGCGAAAGAACAGCTCGCGATCGCGCAAGTGGGATTGCAGATGGCGACGAAAGAGCTGGACCTCGCCCGTGAGCGTTATGCGGTGCTCACTGCTGCCAGCTATTTTGAATTGACCAATGGGCTCTCCAGCGTTGCTAAGGCGCGTGAGAATCTCGTGAACGCACTCTTTCAACTCAATGCCTCGCGTGTGAATCTCGCCAGGTCGACTGGTTCCCTGCAATCGCTCAATTAGCGGACAACGACCCTCCGTAGGAAAGCATCGGGGGAAGACACGGTGGGTCTCGTTATGCCGCCGCGGCCAGCGGATAGATCATCGCGAGGGTGTCCTTGAGCTGGCTGTGCGCGTCTTTCACCAGCGCGGGGCGTTCGTTGGTGTTGAACTGCGTGGAGTTAAGCGCGAAGGTGTGGAACTGCAAGATCTCTTCTTTGTTGGGATGTGCGTTTGCATCGTGGTCGGCGACGACGCCCGCCAGGTGGACGATGGAAGCGTGGAGGGTGAATTCGCCCGCTTCGTTTGGCGCGAGTTGATGCCGGACTGCCTGCTCGATCTGGGTCGGCATCCCCCAGGAGCGGATGAGTTCCGCCCCGACTTCGGCGAAGTCGCATCCGATGCTGGATTGTTCCACCTCGGCCAAGGGGGTATTGAGATTGGTCGCCTCGACGAGAGCCGATTGCGCGCGTTGCGGGAGGCTCTGGTACATGACGAGGTGGCCGATGTCGCGAAGCAACCCTTCGATGAAGAACCGTTCGGTGTCGTCGATGCCGCAGGCCTTCGCGATCTTGCTTGCCAGCAACGCACACAAGACGCTCTTTCGCCAGTACGCGGGGACATCCATGAGGTCGGCGGTCATGCCCGAAAACGTGCGGCCGATTGTAGTGGCCGTGACCAGATCGCTGACGGCTTGCATGCCGATCAGGTTGACGGCCCTGGTGATGGTGTCGATCTGTTTGGGAAACCCGTAGAGCGGGCTGTTGACGATCTTGAGGAGCCGGGCGGAGATGGCCGGGTCCATCTTCAGGGCGTTGGCAAGGTCGTCCATGGTGGAGTGCGGATCATCCACGACATCGCGCACGCGGAAATAGATTTCGGGCAGCGTGAAGATGGAGGAACACGACTCAACGAGTTCTTGTGCCGACGGCATGATGGACAATCCTCCCCGTTCCAAATCGGTTTGAATCGGTTCTCAGTCAGCTTTATCGGCTCCGAGGGAGGAGAACTGTAGGGGGAGGTGTCGGGGTTCCAGATTTCGACAAAGATTTGCCGGCTGTCGGCTACTTGACGACCCAGGGGTGAAACGTCTTGACCCCGTCTGGTTTCGGGATCTTCAGGATGGCGGTGACGCCCGGGTTGATTATGTCCTCGCCGCCGGGCGTGCGGCGAGCTGGATAGCGGTCGGTTTTGAGTAGACGGCCTTGCTCGTCATAGAAGTCCACCATGATATCGGCGATCTCCCGCAAGCCGCCCTGGTAGTGCGTGCTCAACCAGTCCAATCGCTTCAGCGCTTGGTATTGGATGAGAATGGTCCCGTTCTCTTCGCGGACGGTGAGGATGCGGAGCGCGCGGTTCTGCTCGACACCGGGGACAACGGGAACTCCGCCGGCCAGGTGGGTTCTAATCGCGAAAGTCATGTCGTCCTTCGGGACGGTCCCGCGAACCCGACAGAAGACGGTCTGTCGCCGTTCGGCCTCTTCGACGATTTGGCGGTATTGGGCGTAGCGGGCGGCGAGGCTATCGGCCAAGCTGTGCAAGAGGTCCGCGTCGACCACGAATGCGGTTTGCTCGCGATAGAAGGGTGCTGTGACGATGGCCTGGCGCCAGGCTTCCCGGCAGGCGTGCGACTTGGCGTCGGACAACGATTCGGTGGCCTGCAGGGTGTAACGATAATCGCCGGCAAGCTCAATCTCTCCGCTGGGTTTTTCGGTTGCGTGAGCGACCGTCACCATCAAAGCTAATGCGGGCAAGAACAGAGCGAGTGTCGTAGATCGAGGGACCGGCATGGGCATCTCCTTGGGTTGGAGTAGGCCGCGTGTGACGGATGTACAATCATGCTACCACGCGGGTGTAGCTCTCACAATGCGGGGGGGTGCGGCGCGGCCAGTTGATCGAGGATCTCGCGCACCGTCAGGGGACTGCACCCTTCCGAACGATTGTTCACCAGGACATAAGCGGAGACGCCCTCTCCTGTAGCCTGTTTCACCAGCTCTACGGTATCTGCGCGCATGCGCGGTTGCCGCTGGACGATGCGATTGTAGGGAGCATAGCGCTCGACGGCCTTCTCAAAGGCGAGTCCCAGCGGGGTGAGGAGTCGCAGGACAGTGAAGGCGGCGGTGAACGACTGCTCCATCGTGCGGTGCTGATCCGACAGGGGCGGCATCGCCGTCCAGTGATTGTATATATGGGCGACTCCGTGGGCCTTGAGGGTGTCGCGATAGCGTGGGCCGAGAATGGCCGGGTTCCGGACTTCTACGGCGTAGGGGAGGCCCGGAGGCAGCTGAGCGAGAAACCGGTCTAGCCTGTCGAGAAAGGTTGCGTGATCTAAGCCGAATCGCTGGAATTCGAACATGAACGGGCCGAGTGTGTCGCCCAGCCCCTCGACAGCCGATTGCAGCACGAGATCACGAAAGGCGCCGATGTCAAGGAAGCGCGGATTCGTCTTGCCGGCCTTGGCCCCATAACGGGGGAGGTTTGCATAAGCAGGGATCGTGATGTCTTCCCAGACCTTCTGGCAAAACCGGAAGGTTTCCGGGACTTGCTCGGCGTAGTGGGCGAGTTGCTTGGCGCTGGCCGGTCGGTAAAAAGCATGATCGATGCCGACGGTCGAGAATTGCGGTGTGCCGGTCGGTGCGTAGGCCGCATACTCGGCAAGCGTGTCCTGACTGAACCGGCTTTTCGGATAGGTCCGGTGATAGACGAGGCCCTGCCATCCTTCGTAGGCCCATGAGCTGGTGCCGAACCGAATGGCGGGGGGTGACGGCGGCATGGTCATGTGTCTGAAATCCTCGATAAAACCAGGGGATCGCTTGACTTGATGGGGGCCTTCACTCAGACTCGGCTCCATGTTCAATCAGTCCGACATGGACCTGCTTCGGCAGCTGGCGGACCGCGCCGGCATCGCCGCAGAGTATCACGACATTGCCGGCACCCGCCATGTCACGACGGATGAGACGCGGCGCGCGATGCTCTCGGCCATGGGGTTTCGCGTTGCCGACCGGCAGGCGCTGATTGATGAATTGACGGCGTGGGACGAGCGGCCGTGGGTGCAGGGGTGTGAGCCGGTGGTGGTGCGGCGTACAGGCCAGCCCTTCGGCGAATGGGCGCTGTACCTGGCCTGCGAACCGGCGGATGAAAGCCGGGTCCAGGTCCGGTGGCTGCTCTGCAACGAGGCCGGCGAGACCATCGTTGAGCGACAGGACGGACCGGGTGTCACGATTCACGAACGGCGCGTCGTCGGTTCACGTCCGTATGTGCGAGTGCTGTTCGCCCTGCCGCCAGAGTTGCCCATCGGCTACTACGATGCCACGGTGTGGGTGCAGGACGGAGCCGGCTCCGCGGAAAAACGATTTCGCCTCATTGTCGCACCTCCGCGCTGTTACATCCCTGATGCGTTTCAGTCCGGCGCGCGCAGGTGGGGTCTGGCGTTGCAGCTCTACAGCCTGAGGAGTGAACGGAATTGGGGGATCGGCGACTTTCAGGATCTCTCCGCGGTGGTCGACTGGGCCGGCAAGAAGCTCGGTGCAGGTGTCATCGGGTTGAACCCGCTCCATGCGCTCAAGAACACGCGCCCCTACCATATCAGTCCCTATTCTCCCAACAGCCGGTTGTATCTCAATGAACTCTATCTCGATGTCGAGCGGGTCATGGAGGCCCGGACGACGCCGGAAGTGCAGACACGGCTCGCTGATCCGACGTTTCGCGTGCAACTCGAGGCGGCGCGCAAGAGTGATATCGTCCAGTACGAGGCTGTCGCCTCGGCCAAACACACGGTGTTGGAACTCTGCTATCGCGCCTTTCTCCGCGACAATTTCGAAGGCGTTGAGCCGGACCTGCAACCCAAAACCGCACGGGGCTGGTTCTTTCACGCCTTTGTCCAGCGGGAAGGCGAGGCGCTGCTGCAGTATGCGCTGTTCCAGGCGTTGGAAGAGGAGCGGCAGTTCGTGCAGTCGCGGTCGGTTGTGTGGGCGGATTGGCCCGAACAGTACCGGATGCCTTCGACCGGATCCGTTGCGGAGTTCGCGCGTCGGCACATGCGGCGCGTGCGCTACTTTCAATATGTACAATGGCTCGCGGCGGAGCAGCTCGCCGAACTGCGCCGCCAGGCGTCCGAGGCGGGGATGGCGATCGGGCTCTATCACGACCTGGCGCTGGGCAGCGACCGCTTCGGCGCGGACGGGTGGCGGTTTCAAGACGTGTTGGCGCATGGAGCCGATTGCGGCGCGCCGCCGGACGCGTTCGCACCTGAGGGACAGAACTGGGGACTGTCGCCGGCCGACCCGCTGCGGCTGCGTGCGAGCGGGTATCGATTCTTCATCGAGTTGGTGCGGCACAATCTCCGCTACGGCGGCGCGATCCGCATCGATCACGTCATGGCGCTGTTCCGGCTCTTCTGGATTCCCCGTGGCATGCCGGCGTCACAAGGGACGTACGTGCACTATCCGGCGGACGACCTGTTGGCGATCCTTGCGCTGGAGAGCACCAGAGCCAAGACGATGGTCATCGGGGAGGATCTGGGCACGGTGCCTGATTGGGTGCGTGAACGGTTGGGGTCGGCCGGAGTGTTGTCCTATCGCGTGCTGTACTTCGAACGGGAGTGGGGCGGTCGGCTCAAGACTCCGTCGGCGTATCCGGCGCAGGCGCTGGGCGTGGTGACGACGCACGATCTGCCGACCTTGAGCGGGTTCTGGGACGGCACGGACATCGAGACGCGGGCGAAGCTCGGCCTATTTCCCAACGATGAGGCGCGCCGTGCCGCACAAGATGAGCGGCAGGGAGACAAGGCCCGACTTCTGGAGGCCTTGAAGCAGGAGGGACTGTTACCGAACGGGGTATCGGACGATCCCGCGCAGTTGCCGGCAATGACGGCGGAAGTCGCAGCGGCCATTCACGTGTATCTTGCCCGCACTCCGGCATGGCTGGTGCTGGTGAATGTTGAAGATGTGCTCGGGGAGCGGGCGCAGACCAACGTGCCTGGGACGGTGGATCAGCATCCGAATTGGTCCCGGAAGCTCGGACGGACTGTCGAGGAGATGATGTGCGATGACCGGTTCGACGCCTTGGCCGCCCAGTTGCGTTCGACCCGCCCGGTTGTGTAAGAACTAGCGGGATGGTGACTCTCCCTGCCGGCGTCGGACTCGTGTATTTTCCTATCTTCCTGTCATCCTCGAAGGATGGTTTCGCATGACTCTGGTCACCAGCCGAGTGAGTCGCCGTTGATGAACACCCGCAATCGCCTGCTGCTGACCATTGCGGTTGCCTGCTTCCTGATCATCCTCATCGTCGAAGAGTTTTCTCCCGCCAATGTCGTCGGCGCGTACGGCTATGTGTTGCCTATCTTGTTGGTGGCGATCATCCGGAACCGGACGCTGATGCTGGTGACGGTGCTCGCCTGCATCATCGCGACCTATTCCGGCTTGCTGCAGCCGACGAAGCCTGGGCGGTTCCAGGCGGCCGTGATCAATCGCAGCGTGGTCGCCGGGGTGCTGTTGATCGTGGCCTACTTTGGGATGAGTTGGGAGGAGCGAAAGGCGCGCGAGGAAGCTGCCAGGGCGGCGCTCGCCCGCCAGACGGAAAATCTTTTGAAGGCCAACGCGCAGTTGGTCGATGTGAAGGATCAGCTCAACCGGTCCGAGCGACTGGCGGCGGTTGGCCAACTCGTCGCCTCGGTGGCGCATGAGGTCGGGACGCCGCTCCACTCTATCGCTTGGCATGTGCAGGCGCTGGGGGAGGAGCCCAGCATCACGCCGGACATGAAGCGCCGCATCGAGGTGATTGACGGCGAACTGAATCGAGTCGTGCGGATCATTCAGGATCTGCTCTCTTCGACACGGCAACGGAAGCCGGATCCGAACTGGCTGCCCGTGGATCGAGTGGTGAGTCCGTCGGCGGCCCTGATCGAGCCGGCGTTTCAAGCGAAGGGGGTGGCGCTGCGGCTCGAACTCGGCCCCGATCTGCCGATGGTCTGGGCCGATGCCGAGAAGCTGCATCAGGTGCTGGTGAATCTCTTGACCAACGCGCTGGCGGCGACGGCGGAGCGTGGGATGGTCACAATTCGGACCGGCAGTCGTCCGGCTTCACAGGAGGAGGTCGAGGTCGTCCAGCGGCTCGCCAATATGCCCGTCTCGACCATGGTGACGATCGAGGTGGCGGACACGGGCTCGGGTATGCCGGAGGACGATCTCCAGAAAGCCTTCACGCCGTTTTTCACGACTAAGGCGATCGGCAAGGGCACCGGGCTGGGCTTGTTCATCAGCCGTGAAACGGTGCAGGCACACGGCGGCTCGTTGACGCTGCAGAGCACGGTGGGGAAAGGGACGACGGTTGTGATATCGTTGCCGGGTTTGCAGCCGGCGGCGACGGCGGTGGCATAGTCGAAGCGGAGGAGGCAGGATGCCCGGTTCCAAGGTCCTGGTAATCGATGACGATGCGGTGGCCCGCGACTTGTTGGCCGACGCGCTGAAAAAAGACGGGCATGATGTCGAAGCCTTCTCAAACGGGGCCGAGGCGATTGCCCGTGGCCGGCAGACCAGAGTGGATCTGGTGCTGACGGACATTCGCATGGGATCGGTCGACGGCTTGACGGTGTTGCGCGAGTTCAAGCGGTTCAGCCCCGACACGTCGATCGTACTCCTGACCGCCTTCGGCTCACTTGAGGGCGCCATCGAAGGGATCAAGCAGGGCGCATTCGACTATCTTGCCAAGCCTTTTCGAAAAGAAGAGATCAAACTCGTCGTGCAGCGGGCGCTCGACCATTGCCGCCTGGTCCGCGAGAATGCGCGGTTTCGCGAGGAGCTGAAGGGAAAAGACGAATGGTCACCGCTCGTCGGCAGCAGTCCGGCGATGCTCGATGTCTACAAACTGGTGGCCCGCGTCTCGGAAAGCAAGAGCACGGTGCTCTTGCAAGGAGAAAGCGGAACGGGCAAGGAACTGATCGCCCGCGCGATTCATGCGAACAGTCCCCGCCGGGAGAAACCGTTCGTACCGGTCAACTGCGGGGCACTGCCCGACACCCTACTGGAATCGGAAATGTTCGGACACGAGAAGGGGGCGTTTACCGGCGCGGTCGGGATGAAAGCGGGGCTGTTCGAAGCAGCGAACGGCGGCACGCTCTTTCTGGACGAGATCGGCGAACTCGGGCCAGCCCTGCAGGTCAAATTACTTCGGGTGATGCAGGATCAGGAGGTTCGGCGGGTCGGCGGGACGGCTTCCGTGAAGGTGGACGTCCGGATCATCGCCGCCACGAATCGCGATCTCGAACAGTTCGTCAAGGAAGGGAAGTTCCGGGACGATCTCTATTACCGCTTGAACGTCGTGCGGATTACCCTGCCGTCGCTGAAAGAGCGCCGGGACGATATCCCGATGCTTGCCCATCACTTCCTGCAGAAGTATGCGGGCGGGGCGACGTCAGGGGTGCGGGGATTCCTGCCCGAGACGATGACCCTGCTCAAAGACTATCGCTGGCCGGGGAACGTGCGCGAATTGGAAAATGCCGTCGAACGGGCCGTCTCACTCAGCCACGGTCCGTTGGTGACACCGGACGATCTGCCAGAGGGCATCCGGAGCGCACCCGCACAGGAGTCGAAAGAGGCGGCTGTGTCCGATGCGGACGACGTGTGTCTCACGCTAGAGGAAGTCGAGAAGCGCCATCTCGTGCGCGTGCTCAAGGAAACCAAAGGCAACAAGGTTAAAGCGGCGAAGATTCTCGGTATCGACCGGCGTACGCTCTATCGGATGGCGGAGCGGTTCGGACTCGACTTGGGGGATGAACCGGACGGCAGCGAGAAAGAATCGAGTTGAGAGCGGGGCGAGAGGTTAGAGCAACTGCAGGGCGTTCTTGATGAGCCGTAACTGATTCTCCGCACTTTGCGGTGCGGCGTTTTGCACGTCGTCCCAGCCGGTAAAGATTCCGTCTTTTCCCTCGGAACGCACTTCCAACTTCAACGTCGTGGTTTGCTCGTCGGCCGCTTTGACCGATGCTTCGACGCGGCTCTTGATAGTGCCGAACCGCCAACGGTACAACCAGTTCCACGGTCCGTGCATTTCCGCGCGGTAGCCCGTTTCGAGGGTGCCGTCGTCCTTCCAGTCGACGTCGTATCCTCCGTCGGTCAGAACTTGCGTGACGGCGGTTTTGACTTTCTCCAGCGGGGCGGCGAGGTGAGTCTGAATCACGTCCGGGGGGAGCGCATGGGGGGTGCTGCTGCAACCGGCCAGCAACCACAGAGTCAGCAGAACCGAGCTTGCCCGTCGCGTCATCGAGCTTTGCTTTCCGCCAATTTGTAGACCAGGTGCGTGTCCGTCTGCGTGACGCCTTCGATGGCGTGAATGCGGCTCAACACCAGTTGGGTCAACGCGTCCTGATCGGGGACTTCCACCACGACAATGATGTCCGGCTTGCCCCAGCAGGGATCGATGGTTTTGATTTCCTTGATCTGGCCGAGCGCCTTGACCACGCTGGATGTGAGGCCGGGGCTCACGTTGATCAGAATGTAGGCACGGTCCGACACCATCTTGTCTCCCGCGGCGGGCGCATGAATTGTAAACGGTACGGCCGGCGGACCCGGCTGCTGGTCACCGTAGCGAACTCGCTGGGCCGGTGTCAACACGGAGGTGGCGGTCGAAGCGGTGGATTTGGCTTTTCGCGGCATGATTACTTGGGTGCGACGAGGACATCGACGGTATAGCGGTCGCTTACGCTAGTTAGGTCCGTTTCGAGCCGCTTCGGACTTCCGATGCGTCCCTCCGGATCGTAAATAAAGCAGAAGAGATGGGTGCATTGTTCCCGCGCCGAACAGTGCGCCGTGTCGGCGGCGAGTTGCTCGGCCAGTTCCTTCGTCGTGAGGCCCGAACGGGTTTTTTTCGCAATGACGGCGATACGGTCCTTGTGCAACAGGAACGTGGTGCGCGGCGCGCCTCCCGTATAGGGCGGCGTCCACTCGTCCGAACCGACCTCTTCGAATTCCAATTTGAGCAACGCGCACAGCAAGTCCTGCAAGTCGTAGTCGTCTTCTACTTCGAGCGTCGCCCGGTAATCCTTCCGTAGGCGCAACTGGCGAGCGACGGAATGGAACCGAGTGCAGACCTTTCGCAGCGCGTCGATCACGTCCGAGTGCTTCGGCATCACGAACGCCGGTATCGGGTCCGGCTGCACGGTCGGAGCCGTGGGCATGGCGATGCTCGGTACCGGCGGCGGAGTGGGCGCAGCAGGTGTCACGACGGGAGCGGGTTCTGCTTGCACGCGAGGCTCTGGTGTAGGAGGCGTACTGGGAACCGGAGTCGGTTCGACTTGTCTGGCCGGATTTTCAGCGACAGCAAAATCGACGGAAACTGCGGGCGTCGGCGCGGGCGTCACGACCGGTGGGGGTTCTGGGGCTTGAGCCGGACTGTGTTCGGCTCCGGGGATCGGCTGATTTGCCGGTGCCGGCGGGACGGCCCGAAGTTGTGTTGACGCAACGTGTGCCGCCGGAACGACTGGTGGCGGCGCAGGAGATTCCTGTTGGGCTACGGTCGGACTCTGCGGGCTTGTCGGCGCCGGTTGCGGCGGGATGGCCCGGAGCTGACTCGAAGCGACATGCGCGGCTGGGACGACCGGGGGCGGCGGTTCGATGACCTGTGGTTGCACCGGCGGCGGTGGAACGGCTGGTTGGGGCACTGCGATCGCAGGCTGACTCAGATTCGTCGTCATGACCACGGACATCACGACCGGCTGGGTTTGCACGGCAGCCGGCGGGACCAGCGTCATCTGCGGCCGTTCGGCCGGTGCACTCACCGGCTCGGCTGCCGGAGCTGGTGGGACCAGACCCTGCAGTTCGAGCCTCTTATGTTCCAGCGTCGCAATTAATGACTTGATGACGGCGATCGACTGAGCGGTCTCCTGTGGCGAGCCGACGCGGAGCTTATAACTCTTATGGGCCTGATATTCCGGAGAGCGGTCGCCGAAGGCCTTGCGGATATTCTCGCGGACCTGAAGTTCGGCCTTCGCTCTCGCACCGTCCTGGTATGGAAATCCTTCACGACTGAAATCTTCGACGGCGGCGAGGATGTCGTGAAATTTCTCGATACCCTTCGAGGCCTCGTCGATCAGTTGGGTTTTCGATCTGCTGCGGGGAGATTCTGCGGCTCGTGTGCGTGCCATACGAGGGAAAATTTAGCCTAGGGTCTGAGATCTGACAAGGAAATGGGGGAATTGAGCAGCGCTCGGTGTGGCACTCGCGGTTGAGGAGGTGCCGAAGACGGAAGGGAGTAGAATAAAAAGAGATGTTGGTGCCCCCGATACGAATTGAACGTACGACCTACGGTTTAGGAAACCGCTGCTCTATCCAACTGAGCTACGGGGGCGTTCACATGTGGCCCCACCTTACACCACTCCCTTGTAGGGCTCAAGCATCACGCCGACATGGCGCTTAGCGTTTCGGGCCGCTGGCGGTCTGCACGGTGGCTTGCCATTGACGGGAGAAGGCGTCGACGGTCAGTGATAGCTTCTGTTGCAGCGCTGCATCGAACGAGAGCCCAACTTGCAGTCCATTGAGCACCTGCCGAACGCCGTACATATTGTAGCGATCCAGCAGATGTTGCGTGGCCAGGAAGGATTCATGATAGGCCGCCGGAAGGGACTCTTTCGGTACGGACTTCCACCGGCTCTGCAGCGATTGGAGTGGCATCACCGCCAGCGGATGATTCTTGACGTCATCGAGGGCGGGCCAGGGGTCTTCTGCCAGGTGCAAGCTGAGGCCTTCAGCGAGCCAGATCGGAACGGCCTGTTTCTGTGTACCCAGTTTTTCATGAATCAAGGCATGTGCGAACTGATGGCGGACAACGCGACTGAGGAGTCCCAGATCTTCCAACGCACCGGCAGTGGGAATGTGAATGGTCCCGGTCGCGTCGTCGAAGAGGTTGTCGGCCAGGGCGGGCGTGTCGGCTTCGGTGGCGAAGGGCTGATTCGTATGCAGCACGACCGGAAACGGTTTGGTCGGCATGTGTCCGAACTTTTGACTCATATCCTGATGGGCGTATTCAAGAATCGAGCGAATTTGTGTCCAGGCATCGGGCGCCTCCTTGCCGTCGTAGCGGACGAGAAAGTGTTCGGTACTCCGCGAGGCGCCCGGTGTCGGCTGCGGTGTGGTCGTGGCGGGTTGCGGTTCTCCCGTGGCTGGGGGCGGTGTGGCTAGTTCTGGTTGTGCAGGAGGCGGCGTCGGTGGAGCCGACGGTTGGATGGCCGCGATAGCGTTGGTTCGCGCAGGGGTAGGTGGGGAGGATGGCGGTGCGGTCTGCGGAGCTGTGCGGGCAGTCTGTGATGCGGGTGAAGGGACTTGTGCGACGCGCACTGAAGCTGCGGGGGTGAGCTCAATGCGTGAGACCAACCTCTGATAATAGGAGCGGAGATTCGGGTCTTGTTTCGCCTGCGATTCGGTGGCGGTCAGTTGATCGGTCGCGGCGGCGGTGTCTCCCCGCTCGATCAGGATGTCAGCCAGCGCCAATCGTGGGAAAGGATCGTTCGGGGCCACTCGAATCGCGGTCTGGAGAAAATCCGGTGTCAGTGCCGGATCTCGCAGCCCCCAGTAGGCTTGCGTGGCGTTGCTCAGGATCACCGGGTGTTCCGGTGCGAGCGCAAGGGCTTGCTTGAATGCCTTGACCGACAGCTCGATCCCACCGAATTTCTCCTGCTGCACTCCGAGGTTGTTCCACAGGGCGGCGGCGTATTGCTTGGAAGGGGGCTCATTCAGCGCAGTCCGGGACAGTTTACGCAAGGCGGACTCCACCTTCTTATAGTTGCCCCGATCAAGGTCCTCGCGGATCAGGCCCAACTGCCCAGAGGGTGCATCGCCCGGGTCAATCAGTCTTGTCGCAGGAAGATCCGGTGGAGTCACGGTGCCGTCCATGGGTGGGTGATCGACTATGGGAGCCATCGGAGCAGGAGCCGGTGCCGGGGCTGGTTTCGTCAGATAGGTCGGTTTGATCCAGGTGTGATACAGCACGAAGATGCCGAGGCCGACCATCAACAGGCGGAGGGTGTGGGAAATATCGCGGCGGTACATGGATTATTTCAACGCTCCTGTTTGCGCACACGCGCTGCGGCCGCCTGAGGCCTGCTACCGTTGTTGGAATCTGCCGGGGCCCCGCTTGATTTGTCCCCAATTGCTGGTGTCGTGACACCGTTCGCATTGAGGGCCGAAGCTCCCTTCGTGTTTGTCGTCTTTCTTGTGGCAGCTGACGCAGGCCGCCGAGGCCACGACTTTCTTGTCCATCTTGGTCGCGTGGCACGCGTAACAGTCGAGCTCTCTGTGCCCGCCATCCAACTTGAATTGCGTGCGTCTGTCGTGATCGAAGTCCCAGATTTTCCAGTCTCGACTGTTATGGCAGTCCTGGCATTCCGTGCCCAGCCGTCGCCGGTGGGTATCGTCGTTCTTATGGCAGGCATAGCAGGTCGTCGGTGCCTTGTCTTTGTAGAGCAAACCGGTATGGCAGCTCTCGCAGGTCGCGGTGCGATGTTTCCCAAGGAGCGGGTACTTGGTGTCGCGGTCATGGTCGAAGGCGATGGCTTTCCAGGTCTGTTCGCCGTGACACGTGTCGCACTTCTCACCGAAGTTGGAGCGATGGATGTCGTCTTTCTTATGGCAACTGTAGCAGTTGGTGGGCGTCTTGTCTTTGTACAACGCGCCTTTGTGGCAACTGTCGCACCTCGTCCGACGGTGGTAGCCTTTGAGCCGGTAGGTCGTGTCCCGGTCGTGCTCGAACAGCAGGATCTTCCAGTCCCGCTCCGTGTGGCATCGCTCACAGTTCTCGCCGTATCGGCCCTTATGCACATCGTCCTTTTTATGACAGGCGAAACAGGTCGATGGCGTCTTGTCTTTATAGAGCTGTCCTTTGTGGCATGACTCGCATTTTGCGACCATATGTCTCCCACGCAGAGGATACTTCGAGTGCAAGTCATGGTCGAAGGTGATGCTCTTCCAATCGCTCTCTCCGTGACACGTGGCGCAGAGCTCTCCATAGGCGCCTTTGTGTTTGTCGTCTTTCTTATGGCAGCTGTAGCAATCGGACGGCGTGTCTTTGAACGCGGGCGTCCGGTGGCAGGATTTGCATTCGACGACGGCATGTTTACCCATCAAAGGGAAGCGAGACTTATTGTGGTCGAACGGCGTTTTCTTCCAGGAACGGTCGTCGTGGCACTCCTCGCATCTCGTGCCTTCCTGCCCCTTATGCTTGTCGTCCTTCTTGTGGCAGGAGTAGCAATCCATCGGCGTGTTCTTGTAGCGCTCGTTGGCGTGGCAATCTTGGCAGGGTACCGCAGCGTGCTTGTTACGAAGCTTGTAGCGAGTCGTGTCGTGATTGAAACGCACCTCTTTCCAGTTCTTATCCGTGTGGCAATCGGCGCAGGCTGACCCTAAATTCCCTTTGTGTTTGTCGTCTTTCTTATGGCAGCTGTAGCAATCGGACGGCGCCTCGCGAAATTTGGCTTTGGGTTTGTGGCAAGCCTTGCATTCGACTTTCTTGGCGTTAGCGTGGGCTCCCCGAAGGGCGAAGTCCGTTCGCTCGTGGTCGAACGTGCGGTCGTTGATTGGAGCGATATTCTCCGTGCGCCCCTTGTGCTCCGTATGACACTCCTTGCAGGGGCGTTGCTCTTTGAATCGGCCGTGAAAGCCCTTTTGAAGCTCGACATCCGCCCTTACGTCTTTATGACAGTCGAGACACAGCGTCGATTGCGCGGCTTTGTCGAATCGCTTGTGACATTTGGTGCAATCGTCTTCCCATTTGGCATGGCCTTCGATCACTTGTCCCGGCATCAGGGCGGTTTCAACGGTGTCCGCCCATGCCGTGCCGACGAAGCCCAGCCCCAGGGTCAGAACGGCCCAAATGCCATATGCGGTGGAAGCCTGCACGCGGGAGATCCGTCAGTACATGTACACAGCGACGACGTGGAATACAGCGCTGGCTGCCAGCAGATAGATCAGCGGAATGTGCAGGATATGCCACAAGGAGAACACGCGTTCGTAGGTGTGAAACTCCGCAACCCGTTCGGCTTGTCTGAGATAGCGGCTGATGAGGTGCACCGCCTGCGAGGCGCCGTGTGGAAACTCCGGGCGGCGAGTGCCTGCCAGCGCCCGACGCAGGGCGAAGGCGCACCGGATCTCATAATACCGGCGAATCCAGCCGAGCATGATCGCTTGCCACCACATGATCAACACGGACCGATCAGATTGTGTTGCTTGCCGACCAAATGCGGCCAGCCAGGATTCGACCTCCGGCACGAAATGGAGGCGAGACTGGATCGCACCGGAACTGGAGCGGCACTCTTCCTGAAGTGCCGCCAAGGTGGCGCGGCTTCCGTAAAGCCCATAGTGAATCTTGGTGTAGACAAACCGGCCGATGACGCCGCTGGCGACGACGATCAGCATGCTGACTAGCGCGACGGTCGCATTCAGGGAGCGGAGTTGGAATGCCGAGTGAAACACGATGAGGCCGGGACCGAGAATGCCCATCACCATGTGCCATCGAAACCAATGTTTCAGAGCTCCCCATCGTTGCATGAAGCGGACATGTTTTCTGATTGGGTACAGCAGTAGCGCTAACATCATGACCGAGCCGACAACCCCTAGGTAGAATCCGAAATTGGAGCGTGGGGTGTAGTACTTCCCAATCGCGATCTTGTAGCCGATCCAGACCACGAGGCAGGCGGTAGTGATGCCCAGCAGCTTTGCAGGGAGAGATATGCCATCGTCGTCTGAGTCCTGTCCCTGAGAGTGGCGAGCGACGGGGTTCTGCCGGGGACGTTGTCCCGACTCTTCCTGCGTCTGTAGCACCGGTTGCGCCAAGTCCATAGCGGGTGATCCTTTGTTTCGTAGTTATCGTGCGGTGGGGGGAAGGTTCCCTATATAAAATGGATGGAAGAGGCAACTCTCGCGCCCGATTCATTCCGGGACGGTGGCAGGAAGATTTGTGCAGTTTTTAACAATTGTGTGCCGTGGGAAAAAATTCACACGTGTAATCAGTGTAGGTAGCGCCCTCCACTCGCGTACTGGAACCGCCACCCTCTGCAATCTGAGCAGAAAGGTCAAGGGGGCTGATTCTTGAGGATTGCGGAAGTGAGGCTTTGAGGGCACGTCCCTTGCTTGGTTATTTTGTTTGGGATTGTGTTCCCATCAGTTCGGTGACGGAATTTGTTGGG
>JAXLZJ010000033.1:0-49861 GCA_046350995.1 Nitrospira sp. | reverse complement strand
GATGATCGTACTGCTCGGGATGCGCGATCAAATCTGCGATTTCAATGAGACTGGATGCATTCGCCCGTCCGGCCTGTTCCAACGTGAGTGCGCCGATCAGGAAGCAAACGGTGAGGGCGAGTGTCTGTACCAAAAAGGTCGATGCACGGGCGATCGTGTGAGTATCCATAGTTGGATTATACCCCAGACTCGACCGCGCTCAATAGGGTGAGCGCCTTACCACTTATCCGAGGCCCGGCCGCTAACGTCTTCACCGATGAAGTTGTGCAGAATCTGTTTCTGCAGATCGGTCAGCTCAGGCTTCGCGGGTTCGGCCGGTCCTTCGAGGGCGGCATCCGCCTTCGGTTTCGGCGCGGTCCGTTTGAGCAACTCTTCGTCCAGCGCGTCGGGGCTGGTGTCGGTATCGTTCTGGATGGACACCAATCGTTGGAGGCCGAAGAGCGTGCGGGTCGTTTCGGTATGGACCGCGTTGGAACTGGCTCCGTAGACAAGCGAGTTCCAGAATTTCACTTCGACGTCTTCCGGTAGCGCGCCGACCACATACAGCATCAATTTGTCGATCAGGGCGGTTTCCGTCCGCTCGAGTCCGTCGTAGGTGGCAATGGACCGTTCGATCGGCGTCCGCGAGAGCACGGCCAGCGTTTCCTTCCACAGGTCCAACGGCGGCGCGGTATTGGCCTGGATGGGCAAGCCCGTCAGTTTGGACTGCAGCGCCATCAGGTATTGGGACAGGAACTTCACTTTTCTCGCCGCGAGGGTGCCGGCGGGGATGCCCCAAATATGACCGATTTCGTGGTCCTGGAGTGTGCTGGCGTCCGCAGTTTGCTGCTCCCGTTCCGCGATGTCGAGCCGCTTGCGATAGCGTTCGGCGAAGCGGATATGGGTTTGCATTTCGATGGCCAGCCGGTGCTTTTGATAATCCTCGGCGGAGATCTCGTCGGCGTCCCACCGTTCTTCCAGAAGCCGCAACGCCGGACGGGGAACAGCCGTACGTGCCTTCGCTTGTAAGTCGGCGATCGTCTCAGCCGAGACGCCACGGTCCCGCAAGAGCGCGGCCGCCCGGTCAGCCAGCCATTCGGAGGTTTTGGCCATCTTCCGCAGAGCGGTACACTGGAGCCAGGTCCGTTCCCGTTTCAGCCGCGCCCGCTTGCGGTATTCATCGCGGCGATGCTGCATGGCGGAGATGGCTTCCTGCGTCATGGTTGTGATCGGTTTGGTACCGGAGACGCAGCGAGGATCGGGGCGGTCCGACACCATGAACAGAATTTCTTCCTGCGTGACGTCGAAGTGTTGGAGCAACAACAGCCGGAGCATAATCCGGCCCTGGATCGGCAGGTCCGCGATGACCTCCTGGATCAGTTCGGCGGTCAACGGAGAAGTCATGGTCGTAGCCATAGGTATCGTAGGTCCTTTGGGTGCGGCTAGGCGTTGCCGGCTTGCTGCTGATGGGTTTCGAGGTACAGCGCGACGAATTCCCGGACTTCCTGCACGCTGCCGCTGATGAACATCTCCCGGGGGATCTCCACCCGAACCAGTTTCGATGGATCGACCCCGCGCTCTTTAGCGTAGTGTTCGTCGATATAGAGACTCACGGAGCCGTCGGGGAATCGGAGCGCGTAGAGGGCGGTGGTATCGGCCATCTCAAGACCAGGGTGGTTGGTGAATCGTGACTGTTAGAGGTAACACAGGCTTCCTTCGACTGTCAAAGCCAAGGTGGCGGGTCTGAGGAGGCTCTTGGCCGTGCTGCCTAGGGGCCTGGACAGGTCAGTCGCCTGCGGGCTTCGCGAGGAGGACGGACCGGCGCCAGAGGATATACAGCGTGGATATGACGATTGCCGCCAGCAGCGTATTGCGGATCCGTCCCGGTCCGAAACAGGTCAGGTTCACGAGGCCGTTCGTAAAGCCATAGGCCGCATAGACGAGGTAGACGAGGAGCGACCACCGGCGCAGGCGCATGAAACCGTAGCCGACGGCAATGTGCAGAGCCGGCGAGACGGCCTTGGTGAGGAAGCCGGGAATACCGTCGAGCTTCGTGCAATAGAACGGCAACAGATAATCGAGATTTTTGAGGATGATCCAGGTATCGTTCAACGCGCTGATTAGGAGGAGGAGGCCGAGAAAGCGAATGTCATGTCCCCTGGTCCACACGGTCCGCCAGGTCCGGAGAAGGTCGTTGGGCTCGCCACTCGAACCGAGGTAGGCATCGTAGCTCTGGAGAACCCAGCAGGGGAGTGCCAATACCATAAAAACCAGCACCTCGACAGCCCGGTCGGCAAGCCTTCCGCTCAGCAGGCTTAAGCCGATCAAGCCTGCAGTGCCGAGGAACGCTAGCGTCGCCGATCGATATCGATGTTGACGCAGCTGCCCTAAGCCGGGTAGGAGCATCGAGAAGACGGCCGCGTGTACGTTCGGCATCGTGGTCGTGGGGAGAAAGAAAAACGGCCTTCGATCACCCGATCGAAGGCCGTTCAAGGATGACCGTCTCGTCGGTCTTACCCGCCGAGCGTATCGAGCGTTTCCTTCAGGCTCTGGCGAATGCAGGTGAAAATCGGGGTGTCCCGCAAGGTGTAGCGGGAGCCTTCCGTTTCGCGCAACGCCATGACGAGGTCGAGGAAGTCTTCCGGCTTGTCGCTTTCGAACGCCACCACCCATTCCTGATCGTCGAGCCCGAACGAGTAAGTGGTGTTCAACTTCACGGAGGGGAACCGGTGGCCGACTTCGATATGCTCGTCCATCATGCCCTGGCGCGCCGCCTTGGTGAGCAGGAACCATTCGCGGGTCTTGAGGAACGGGTACACGAAGATGTATTTGCCCTTACCCGGTACGACGGTGAGCCGCTTGCTCTCCTGGCCTTCGTGCGTGTGGTTGTCCACGTAGATCGACCGCTTGGTCATCGACAGATAGGAATAGGGCGTCGTGATGTATTTGCCGAGACCGGAAGCCAGAATCTTGGTGCTCATTTGCTGGAAGAGTTCCAGCTCATAGCTGATCCGCCACAACATGATGTCGCAATCGCCGCGGATACCGACGGCAGAGTAGGCGATAACCAGCACCTTGCCCGCATACTCCTCGACGGCACGGAGGAATTCCTGCTTGCCCCGCGTGCGTTCTTCTTCCGGAAGGCGACGCCAGGCCGGATCGATCTTATAGAACACAAAATTGACGTATTGGCGCTTGGGTGGCTGCTGCGACGGGTGTTGTTCGGGGCCTGCCATGAACTCCTCCGTGTAACGTCTTGATAACGCGGATTAATAAGGACTGCAGTGTTTAGCACTTCGTGTTTTCCTTTGTCAACGGTACGGACGTCCGTTCGGACGCGCATTGACAGTGGGGAAAACGATCTGCTACTGCGTGGCGTATGCGATCGGCGGGCGCAACCGCGAGGATGTTGTGGGCCTTCTGCCTCAGCCTGCCGTTTGCGTCCGCTGCGGCGGCGATCGAGATGCAGCCGGCGGGGGAGCAGATCCAAGCCGCCCTGGCGGCCGGCAAAGAGGCAGCCAGCCGACAGCGTCCACCCGACAGCTTCTATGTCCGGTTCGGCGCGAGCGACGATCTCCATCCCAGCGGGTTTTTGATCACCAAGCTCGGCGCCCTCTCGGTCATGGCGACCCACATGGCCCTGCGAGGTCTTGAGCCGGGAGAGACCGACATTGCATCGGTGGTCGAGACGAAGACAATGCTGGTCAGCACGGTCATTTTCGGCAACCAGCCGACGTTCGCGGCAGATAGTTATCTCGTCCTCGATCAGGCGGGGCGGACGATCAAGCCGGTCACTGTACGGTTCGACGGGCAGGCCAATCGCAGCGCCGCCTGGCCGGACAATCCACGGTTCAAGGCCAAGGTGGTGGCGTCCTTCAATTATAGTGATTTCGATCCCACGGCGAAGACGACGATCACGGTCTTCCCAGCGGGCGGTGGTGCGGCCACGTTCGAACTCGACTTCTCCACGATACAATAATCCACAGATCGAGAGAGTCCTCTGCTATGCCTCCTGCCCAGTCTGCGCGTCATCTGTTGATCGCTGAAACGATTGCCGTCGGATCCGAGTTGCTGGTCGGCGGCCGGTCGGACAGTAATTCACTGTTCATCACTGAGGCGCTGGGACGGATCGGGATTGAAGTCCGCTTCAAGTCCATCGTCGGGGACGATCTTGCCGATATGGTGCAGGTCGTCAAAACGGCGGCCGCGCGGGCCGGGGTGGTGATCCTGACCGGCGGACTCGGTCCCACCGTCGACGATTGCACCAGAGACGCGATTGCCAAAGCGACGGGGAAACGGTTGGCCAAGCGGAAGGAAGCGTTCGACGGCATGGTCGCGCGGCTGGCTCAATGGGGGCGTACGCCGAATCCCGGCCAATTGCAGCAGGCCCTGATTCCGTCCGGGGCAACGGTCATTGCCAACCCCGTGGGGTCCGCGCCGGGATTCAGCTTGTCCTGGAAGGGCGCGATGCTCGTGGCGCTGCCGGGTGTGCCTCGTGAGATGGAGGCAATGATGACGGAATCGATCATCCCGCTGCTCACGGAGCAGTTGGCCACCAAACGACTCCGGCCGGCGCCGATCGTGCGGCAGGTCCTCCATACCTGGGGATTGCCCGAAGCGGATGTCGATGCGAAGTTGAAGGGGATAATGCCTCTCGGTGTGCCGATCGATCTCGGGATGCTGGCGTCGCCGATGGGGGTGCTGGTGTCGTTGACCACGAAGCCGGGGAAGAAGGCGCCGCCCGCCGACCTGCTTCCGGCCCTCGTGCAGGAGGTCCGTACGAGATTGGGCGAATGGCTCTACGGAGAGGGCCAGGACACGATGGAAGAAGTCGTCGGGAGGTTATTGACCGATCAGCGACGGACCGTGGCGCTGGCCGAGTCCTGTACCGGCGGGCTGATCGGCCATCGGCTCACGCAGGTGCCAGGGTCGTCAGCCTATGTCGATCGCGGGGTAGTCTGCTACAGCAATCGCGCCAAGATCGAGATGCTCGGGGTGCCCGAGGACCTGATCGCCAAACACGGGGCAGTGAGTCAGGAGGTTGCGGCGGCGATGGCCAAGGGCATCCGCGAGCGGGCCGGCGTTTCCGTCGGGCTCAGCGTGACCGGGATCGCCGGCCCGGGGGGCGCCACGGCGACGAAGCCGGTCGGGCTGGTCTACATTGGTCTCGATGCGGGACCGGGCGGCGCGATCACGAAAGAGTACCGGTTTCACGGGGACCGCCAGGTCGTCAAACAACGCTCCTCACAGGCGGCGCTCGATCTGTTGCGGCGCTGGCTGCTCAAGCCCGGCCGGCCATGATCCGGACCTTCCTCGCGGTTGAGCTGTCCGACGACCTGCGCGCGCAGATATCCCGCGTGCAACAGAATTTCAAGGCGCGCCTGAGCCGGGATTTGCCGCGCGATGTCCGGGTATCCTGGGTTCGCCCTGCCGCGATCCATCTGACGCTCAAATTTCTCGGCGATATCGACGAGCAGCTCGTCACCCCGCTCCAGACGGCGATGGCGAACGTGCTTGGGGCAATGCCTGCGGTGGATGTCCCGCTTGATCGCATCGGCGGCTTCCCTTCGCTGCAGCAGCCGCGCGTACTCTGGGTGGGACCGTCGGACTCATGGGAACAGGGGGAGGAGGCTCGGCGGTTGGCCGATGTGCATCGCGCGGTCGAAGCCTGTTGCGTGGCGATGGGATGTGCGCCGGAGCCGCGGCCGTTGAGTCCACATCTGACGCTCGCACGAATCAAAGAAGGCACCCGCCAGGTCGGGCAGGCGTTGGCGAAGATCGGAGCGTTGGAGCGGCCGCTTGCGTTGCCTGCTCTGTCCGTAAAGGCCGTCGTCTTAATGAAGAGCGAGCTGCGACCGACCGGATCGATCTATACGAAGTTGTGGGAGGTGCCGGTTGTCCCACAAACAGCCAGTCGCTGATTCAAACAAACGACGGTTTCAGTAAGACCGCAGGGGAAAAAAGTAGCGCTGCTGACAGTCCGGACAGCGCCAGGGATACGATCCGAAGAGATGGCGGACATAGTCCCGCCATCCGTGTCGAGTCGATCGCCGACACAATGTCCCACAGGCGGGGCAGATGGGAGGAATGAGGTTTGGGACTGAATCGGCCAAGTGGGCCTGGGGAGAGGAATCGGTTGACCTTGTCGATCTCACGTTGCGATGCGGTTCAAGCATGATGGACCTCGCAGTAGGACGGGATGAAGCGGTTCATGGCGTCTGTATGAATGGCCTGGACGGGGGAATCTGAGCGGTGCCGCCACGGCGCGGATGGGACCCGCGATGAGAGTGAGATTGGCAGACTGCCGGTGATGGTCGATCTGGGCCAGATCTGGTGCATCGCCACCGGGTTCCTCGTCAGAAAAAGAGGAGATGTTAGAGGCAGAACCATACGCTTCTTTTGCGGAGGATTCAAGCTTCGGTATGCGACGGGTTTCCTTCACGCCGTTATTATTGGGGGAGGTGGGCGCCGCTCCCACATACAGATGCGGCGGAACGTGACTATTTGGATGTGGCCGGCGATAAGAGGCTAGGTTTCCCTTGCCTGCTTGGGTATAATCCTCAATTCTGATTCCTCCCATCCACGTAGGAGAGACGCATGGCAGAGAAAGACGAGAAGAAGCGCGCACTGGAACTGGCCCTGTCCCAGATCGAGAAACAGTACGGCAAGGGCGCCATCATGAAGTTGGGGGCCGAGGAGAAACAGGCCGATGTGCCAGCGATCTCCACCGGCTCGCTGGGGCTGGACATCGCGCTCGGGGTCGGTGGCCTGCCGCGCGGCCGCGTCATCGAAATCTTCGGGCCGGAAGCCTCCGGTAAGACGACGCTCACCCTCCATTGTATTGCCGAAGTGCAGCGGATGGGCGGGGTCGCCGCATTTATCGATGCGGAACATGCGCTGGATTTGACCTATGCCAAAAAGTTGGGCGTGCAGGCCGACGATTTGCTTGTGTCGCAGCCCGATACCGGCGAGCAGGCGCTCGAGATCGCCGAGACCCTCGTCCGTAGCGGCGCCATTGATCTGATCGTCGTGGACTCCGTGGCGGCGCTCACGCCGCGCGCCGAAATCGAAGGGGAGATGGGCGACGCCCACATGGGTTTGCAGGCTCGGCTCATGTCGCAGGCGTTGCGTAAACTGACCGGTGCCATCTCCAAATCGCAGACGACCCTGATTTTCATCAACCAGATCCGCATGAAACTCGGCGTGATGTTCGGCAATCCGGAAACGACGACCGGTGGTAATGCACTGAAGTTCTATTCGTCCGTCCGGCTCGACATCCGCCGCATCGAGTCTATCAAGGAAGGCCAGGATGTGATGGGCAGCCGTGTCCGCGTGAAAGTGGTGAAGAACAAGATGGCGCCGCCGTTCCGGCAGGCCGAGTTCGACATCATGTTCGCCGAGGGAATCTCCAAGGTCGGCGAGCTCGTCGATCTGGGCGTCGACAAGAAGGTCATCGAGAAGTCGGGCGCCTGGTACTCCTATAAAGGAGAGCGGATCGGGCAGGGACGGGAAGCGGCCTGTGCCTTTCTGAAGACCAATGCCGCGGCGGCGCGCGAGGTTGAATCCAAGCTTCGCGAATTGGCCGGTGTCCCCGCCCGGGGCGAAAAGAAAGTGGAAGCCAAGGACGAGAAAGAGAAGCCGGTCGGCAAGGCCGACGAAAAGAAAGTCCATAAGTAGGTAGTCCGGATGGGCACGCCCAGGCGGAACGGCCCATCGTCTCCCGAAGAGTGGCTCCACCTGGCGGTTCGGTATCTCGCCCGTTGGGATCGTACGGCAGCGCAGGTCGACCGGTTTTTGACCCAGAAGGGAGCCTCCCCCGCGCAGGTTCGCCAGGCCATTGCGAGGCTTTCCGACCTCGGATATCTCGACGACAGCCGGTATGCACAGCGGTGGATCGAACGGCGGCTGGCTCGGAAGCCGCTGGGGCGGGACCGGCTGAAGGCTGAATTGGAGGCGAGCGGCGTCGCCGACGCATTGGCTGATCGGGCGATTCGCGAGGCATTTCGGGGCGTTGACGAGGAGGAACTGGCGCGGCGAGCCCTCGCGGGGCGGCAGCGGAAGGGGCGCCGGTTGACTCCCGTTCAGGTGGCCCGCCTCCTACGTCAGTGGGGGTTTGCAGAGGAGACGATCGACCGTATGATACGGGATCCCTCCGGACATGAAGGATTGGATGTATGAAGAATAGTGCGCGCGACCTTCGACAGGCCTTTATCCGGTATTTCGAGCAGCAGGGGCACCAGGCGGTGCCGAGCTCGGCCTTGATTCCTCAGGCCGATCCGACCCTCCTGTTTACCAACGCCGGCATGAATCAATTCAAGCGGGTGTTTCTCGGCGAGGAGACGCGCGCCTACAAGCGGGCCGTCTCGGTGCAGAAGTGCCTGCGCGCCGGCGGCAAGCACAACGATCTCGAAAACGTCGGCTACACCAGACGGCACCATACCTTTTTCGAGATGCTGGGGAATTTCTCCTTCGGCGACTATTTCAAAGACGAGGCGATCCGGTTCGGCTGGGAGTTTCTGACCCAAACCGTGGGACTCGACAAGAGCCGGATGTGGGTGACGGTCTTCCGCGAGGACGACGAGGCCGAGCAGCTGTGGAAAAAGATCGGCGTCGCGCCGTCCCGCATCGTGCGATGCGGCGAGAAAGACAATTTCTGGCAGATGGCCGACACCGGGCCCTGCGGGCCGTGCTCGGAAATCCACTTCGATCAGGGGCCGTCGGTGCCGGGCGACGACACGCCCAACGGTGAAGGCGACCGCGTCATCGAGATCTGGAACTTGGTCTTCATGCAATTCAACCGGGACGCCTCCGGAAAACTGAATCCCTTGCCGAAGCCCAGCATCGACACCGGCATGGGGCTCGAGCGTCTGACTGCCGTCGCGCAGGGCGTCTACAGCAACTACGACAGCGATTTGTTCACGCCGCTGCTGACCGCGATCGCGAAGCGGGCCGGGATGCAGTACGGCCAGAAAGAGACGGCTGACCGGTCGATGCGCGTCGTGGCCGACCATCTACGCGCGATCAGCTTCCTGATGACCGACGGCGTGCTGCCGTCCAACGAAGGCCGGGGCTATGTGTTGCGGCGGATTCTCCGCCGTGCGGCGCGGCACGGGCGGCTGCTCGGCATCACCGAGCCCTTCCTGCACGAACTCAGCGCGGTCGTCGTCGAACAGATGGCGGAGGCCTACTCGGAAGTGAAGAGCGCTTCTGGAACGATTGCCGAAGCCACGCGCGGCGAGGAAGAGCGCTTCATCGCGACGCTCGATCAGGGGCTGCCGATTCTCAACGACATGATTGCCAAGGCCAAGGCCGCCGGCAGCACGGTGTTGGCCGGTACGGAAGTCTTCAAGCTGTACGATACGTACGGCTTTCCGATGGATCTGATCGGAGAAGCCTGCCGTGAGCAGGCGATGACCGTCGATGAAAAAGGGTTCGAACAGGCGATCGAGGAGCAGCGCAATCGCGCGCGCAAGACCGGCGGGTTCGAGCAGGAGACTGCGCGGCCGGCGGTGGCGGAACTGGCGGGCCGTCTCGGCGCGACCAAGTTCGTCGGATACGACCGGCTGCAAACCGAGTCGGTGCTGCAGGCCATTCTCAAGGGCGACCGGATGGTGAAGGAAGCGGCGGAGGGCGATGAGGTGGAAGTGGCGCTCGACGTGACCCCTTTCTATGCCGAAGGCGGCGGACAGGTCGGCGATCAAGGCGTGCTGGTCGGTCCGGAGGGACGTCTCGACATTAAGGAAACGACCAGGCCGGCACCGACGCTGATTCTGCACAAGGGGAAGGTCACCAAAGGGCGCATTCGGGAAGGCGAACAGTTGTCACTGTCGGTCAATGCTACGACGAGGCAGGATGCGGCGCGCAATCACACCGCGACCCATCTGGTCCATGCCGCCCTGCGCGACCTGTTGGGACCGCACGTGAAACAGTACGGCTCGTTGGTCGGTCCGAACCGGCTGCGGTTTGACTTCGCTCATTTCCGGCCGCTGTCGTCCCGCGACATCGACGAGATCGAACAGACGGTGAACGAGGAGATCCGCAAGAACGAACCGGTGACGACCGAAGTCATGAGCATTCAAGACGCCGTGGCGAAGGGCGCGTTGGCGTTTTTCGGCGACAAGTACGGCGAACAGGTGCGCGTGGTGACCGTCGAAGCGTTCAGCAAGGAACTCTGCGGCGGTACGCACTGCCGGCATACCGGCGAAATCGGATTGTTCCGGATCGTGTCGGAGTCGGGCGTGGCGGCGGGCGTGCGCCGGATCGAGGCGCAGACGGGGAGCGGGGCCTACGCGCTGGTAAAGAAGCTCGAAGCCGAGATGCGCGAGATGTCGGAGTTGCTGAAGGTCGGCCCGGCCGAGCTCGTCTCCAAGACGCGCAAGGTGGTCGCCCAACTCAAGGACAAGGAGCGGGAACTCGAAGAGTTGAAATTGAAGATGGCCAGCGGATCGGCCGTGGCCTCCACCGCCAAGACCGTGGCCGGTGTGCCGGTGCATGTCCAGCGGACCGACGGGTTGGACGTGAACGGGATGCGGGCGCTGGCCGATCAGGTGCGCGACAAGCTGAAGAGCGGCGTCGTCGCGCTCGGCGCGGCGACCGATGACGGAAAAGTCGCCCTGTTGGTTGTTGTGACGAAGGATCTCACCGGCAAGCTCAAGGCCGGTGAACTGATCAAGGCGATGGCGGCGGAAGTCGGCGGCACGGGCGGCGGACGTCCGGAGATGGCGCAGGCCGGTGGCAAGGATCCGGCGCATCTCGATACCGCGCTCGAAAAGGTTTTTGGTCTGGTCGAATCCTCCCTCCAGCGGTAAACTCATGCCGAGGCGCATACTCGCACTCGATCACGGCACCAAGCGGATCGGTGTGGCCTTGAGCGACGAACTGGGCTGGACCGCACAGCCGCTGGAAACCTATGAGCGGCAGACGCTGGATCAAGACATTGCCCATATCGTGGATCTGGTCAAGACCCATGACGTGGGGAAGGTGGTCCTGGGATTGCCGTTACGGCTCAACGGCGAAGAGGGCCTCGCTGTCCAGGCGGTGCATCAGTTCCTGGAGCGGCTCGCGGATGCGCTGCCGGTTCCGGTCGTGACGTGGGATGAACGGTTGACGACGGCGGATGCGACCGAACTGTTGATCGCCGCCGACGTCGGTTGGAAGAAACGCAAAGGCCTCGTCGATCGGATCGCCGCGGCCATCCTCTTGCAAAGTTATCTGGAGGCTCAGACGCCGGCGCCGACCCAGCCGGACGAGGCCGGGACAGACGATCCGGCCGGCGCATCGCATCCCCAAGCGGTCGATTGGTCTTATGAAGCTGCGCGTGATTCTGATCGGACTCGTCCTCGCCGCCGTCCTCGCCGGCCTGGCCGGGTATCGGATGATGAAATGGGCTGAGGCCCCGGTCGCGTCCGAAGCCGAACACCTTCCTTCCAAGGTCGTCGTCATTCCAGAAGGCTCCACCTTTCAACATGTCGCGGGTTTGCTCGAACGAGAGCGTCTGATCAAAAGCCGGTCGGCGTTCGTGTTGCTCGGGAAGGCGCACGAGGCGGATCGTAAGATCCGTCCGGGAGAGTACGAACTCAATCCGTCCATGGCCCCGGCCGATATTCTCACGAAGCTGATGGCAGGGCGGGTCGTCCTCCATTCCGTGACGATTCCCGAGGGTTATACCATGGTGCAAATCGCCGACGTACTGGCCCAGCAGCAGTTGACGGATCGGGATGAGTTTTTGCGGCTGACGAAGGACAAGGCGTTCATCAAGTCACTCGGCATCACGGCGGACACGTTGGAAGGGTATCTGTACCCGGACACCTATCGGTTTCCCAAGCCGACATCGGCCAAAGACGTGATCAGGACGATGGTCGAGCAACTCAATCAGGTGTTCACGCCCGAGTGGCAGGCCCGCGCCAAAGACATTCATCTGACGATGCATCAGGTGCTGACGTTGGCTTCGGTGATCGAAAAGGAAACGGGAGCGGGGGCCGAGCGCCCGCAGATCTCGTCGGTCTTCCACAATCGGTTGCAGAAGAAGATTCCGCTCCAGAGCGACCCGACCGTCATCTACGGCTTGCCGAACTTCGACGGGAATCTGCATAAAAAGGATTTGTCGAATCCCAGCCCGTACAATACCTATCGCTGGGCGGGGCTGCCGCCGGGTCCGATTGCGAGTCCGGGTGCCGAGTCGATCAAGGCCACGCTCTATCCGGTCGTGTCGTCCTACCTGTATTTTGTGTCCAAGAACGATGGCACGCATCAATTCTCCGCTACCCTGGTCGACCACAACAAGGCCGTCGAAAAGTATCAAAAGCAATATTTCTCCCGTGCACACCGCGCCAAAACCTAGAAGGAGTTCGTTGCCCGTATGTCCCAATGGAATCTCCCCCCGTTGATCGATCACACAGTGCTCAAACCGGAAGCCACCAAATCGGATGTCCTGCGGCTCTGTCGGGAGGCGAAGGAGCTCGGGTTCGGCGTGATCTTCGTGCCGCCCTGTTACGTCGACGAGGCGGTCGAGGCGACGGTCGGATCGGTTGTGCGCGTCGGCATTCCGATCGGGTTCCCGTTGGGTGGGCATACGACGAAGACGAAAGTCGCCGAAGCCGTGGAAGCTGTCGCGCGCGGCGCGAAGATTTTGGATATGGTCATCAACGTCAGCCGGTTGAAGTCCGGCGATCATGACTACGTGCGGCAAGACATCGCCGAAGTCGTGAAGGCGACGCCCTCCGCAGAACATAAAGTGATTCTTGAGACCTGCCTGCTGACACAGCAGGAAAAGATCACGGCTTGCCGGATTGTAGTGGAAGCGGGCGCAGATTATGTGAAGACCTCGACCGGTTTCAATGCGGCCGGGGCGACCGTCGACGACGTGCGGTTGATGAAACAGGCGGTGGCGGGACTGGCCAAGGTGAAAGCCTCGGGCGGGATTCGCGATTGGAAGACGACCCACGCGATGTTGGAGGCCGGGGCCGATCGAATCGGCACCAGTGCGAGTCTTAAAATCTTGGAAGAGTGGAAGGCGCAGCAGGGCATCTGACGGGAGTTAAGCCCAGCAGCCCTCACGCCGATAGAGAGCACCATGACATCCGCACGACCACCGCGCACCCATGTCGAGTATCCGGTTCAGTTTACCCATGAAGAAGGGGTAACCGGGCAGGGGACAATGAAGAACTTGTCGCCCAAAGGCTGCGGTATCGTCAGCGACCTCGAAGTATTCGAGGATATGCTCCTGACCTTGCAATTCACGCCCGTCGAAGGCGCCGCTCCGATCACCATTGAAATGGGGCGCGTGCGATGGGCGGCACGGGGAGAGTTCGGCGTCGAGTTCATGATGATCCTGCCCAAAGAACGGGCTCGATTGGAGCGTGTGTTGGCGGCGAATGCGTCGGCCAAGGCTCCCGAGGCCCCCCCTTCTCACGCGGCCTGATCCGCTACAACGCTGTTCGAGCGATTCCGCTTCTGCTATAGTGCGCCCATGATTAATCGAGTCATTTTGCTGGTGATCGACGGGTTCGGTATCGGTGCCTTGCCGGATGCCGACACCTATGGCGACGCCGGTACCAATACCGTGGTCCATATGGCGGACGCCGTCGGCGGGCTGAGTCTGCCGAATCTGGAATCCATGGGATTCGGCCATTTGGGGGCCATTCCCGGCGTACGGTCCATGGCACAGCCCAACGGGTGCTTCGGGAAAGTGGGCTTTGAGTCGCCGGGCGCTGATTCGGTCGTCGGGCATTGGGAAGCTAGTGGCGTTATCCAGTCGCGTGCGGTTCCGGCATTCAAACACGCTTTCCCCCTCGATGTGGTTCAGCAACTGGAGCAGGTGCTCGGCCGCAAGGTTATTGGCAATCGCGTCGGTTATGCCCAATCGCTCATCGAGGAGCATGGCACGGAGCATCTGGCCAACGGTGCCCCGATCGTCTGGACCGACGGTGGGTGGACGTGCCATCTTGCGATCCATGCGTCCGCTATGCCCGATGCGGATTTCCATCAACGCTGCCGGGAATTGCGCAAGGTCTTCAAAGGCGTGCCGGGGCCGCAACGATTCGTCGCCCACACGTTCACGGGCGACGCCGGGGCGTTTCAACTTACCGGAGTCCGCAAGGATTTCATCGGCGAGGCTCCGGCCGTCACGATGCTGGATGTGTTGAACCGGTCCGGGCAAATCGTCATGGGGATCGGCAAAGTCCATGACCTGTTCGCCGGACGGGGGCTGACGCGAGCCTTTCCTGCCGCCACCGCGGTCGCGGCCATGGAGGAAACTCTCAAGCTGTTGGCCAAGATGCCGCGCGGGCTGCTCTACGCCAGCCTCAATCTGTTCACCGATGAGGCAACCTCGTCGGCCGCCGCATTGGAGGAGTTCGATCGGCAGCTGCCGGATCTCTTCGACAAGCTGCGGGTCGGCGATCTCCTCATCCTGACCGGCGATCACGGGCGGGATCTGACCAAGCCCGCGAAGACGTCGACTCGCGAATACGTCCCGCTGCTCGCGACCGGGCCCAAGCTGGCGCAAGGGGTGAATCTCGGGACGAGAACTTCCGCGGCCGATCTCGGCCAAACCATTGTTGAAGCGCTGCGTGCTGAGCGGTTGCCGGTCGGGGAGAGTTTCTTCGAAGCCCTTCGCGCAGGATAAACAAGATAAGGATATCGACCATGTCGTTCGATGCAAAACTGAAAGCGCTCAATCTTGAATTGCCGATGGCTCCCAAGCCGGTCGCCAACTATGTGCCGGTGGTCCGCGCCGGCGATTTGCTATTTCTTTCCGGCGTATTGCCGTCTCGCGACGGGCAACTCATCCTGATCGGCAAGCTCGGGCAGAACATCACCATCGAGCAGGGGATGGAAGCGGCCAAGGTCGCGGCACTGAATGCGCTCGCGATTGTCCGTAGCGAAGTCGGCTCGCTCGATAAAGTAAAACGCATCGTGAAGATGGTCGGCCACATCGCCTCTGCGCCGGGCTTCACCGATCAACCCCAAGTCCTCAACGGCGCCTCGGATCTCTTCGTGCAGATCTTCGGCGATGCTGGCCGGCATGCCCGCGTCGCGGTCGGCGCCGCCGAGCTTCCTCGCCAAGCCCCGGTCGAAATCGAGCTGATCGTGCAGGTCGGGAGTTAGTCTCGGCCTGCCTTGACACTCGAAAAAATCGCTTGCTATAGTCCTCTCGTCCCTCGCTTCACGTTGTACCCCGTTTGCTCTCTCCTGAATCCGGTGCGTGGGGTTCTCGTGCCACGTGCAGGGAAGTTCCATTGATTCATATTGATTGCCGACTGCTCTGCCGCGCGGGGGTGACCGGCGCGCAGGGTGAGGAGAGGTGTCATGACGCTTCAACGTATCTTCATCGCTCTTGTACTGGTGGCGGTCACACCGTGGGCCGCAGACGCGGCCGTGCCGGCTGTGGAGATCTCGCCCAATACCGCGACGCCCGGGGCCACGGTCGTGCTGAGCGGGAAGGGCTTGGGGCCCTTCAAGTCCGTGCAATTCAATAAAGTCACATTTGCCGGCGTGCCGGCGTTGATCCAGCGGTGGGAATCGGACATCGTTGAAGTCAAGGTTCCGTTTAAGGCCACGACCGGCCCGGTCGAACTCACCATCGGAAAGAAAAAGATTCCGGCCGGTACCTTCACGTTGGTGACGCCGAAGATCGATTCGATCACTCCGACTGAAGCGGAGCGGGGGACGTTGGTGACGATTACGGGCAAGAATTTCGGTGCCACGGCCGGAGCCCGTGATCCGAACACGATGTTTGGGGTGAACGACGTGGTCATCGGCGGAGTGGTCGTCCGGCCGCGCCGGTGGAAGGACGACAAGATCGAAGTGGAGATTCCGACAAATTCGCAGCCCGGCGATGTCGTGGTGCGGCTGGCCTCTTCCGATCCGTTGCCCGATGGTTCGTGTTGCGCGCCGGTGACGTATGTGAGCAGCAACGCCGTGCCGCTGGCCTTAATTCCCAGCGTCCGCGTCGATCCGATGCAGGGACCGGTCGGGACGAAGGTCGTATTGTTCGGCCAGGGGTTCGGCGCCAAGGCGCCCGAAGATGCCGTGTTGATCGGCAACAGCATGGCGACGGTGGCACAGTGGAAGGATGATGTGATCGTGGTACACGTGCCGCTCGGCGCGGAATCCGGTCCGATGGTCCTGAAGCGTCAAGGGAAAGAACGAAACCTCGGCACCTTTACGGTGCATGTCCCGAAGGCATCGCCCGTGATGCCGGCCGGCGCCCCGATCGGGACCTTGCTCCGGATCAACGGCGAGCACTTCGGCGTGTACTCCGAAAGCGGCGCGACGCCCTTCAACTTTGCCGACTTCAACAAGGGCGACAACCGTGTCGAGATTGGCGGCGTTCCGGCCGTCATCTATCGCTGGATCGACGAACGCATCGACGTATGGGTTCCGTTCAGCGTCAAGAGCGGCCCTGTGAAAATCTACCGGAGCGGGAACAAGCCCAATCCCGACGGAACCTGCTGTGCTGCGCGTGGTGAGGTGGTCACCGATGCGGGAGAATTTACCCTCGTGACGCCGGTGATCGAATCGTACGAGCCGAAGTCGGCCGGATTGGACGAACTGGTGACGATCAAGGGCAAGGGGTTTGGCACGTTCCTGAAGACGGCGGAACATACCGGACTGGAATTGAGCCAAAAAGCGTATAAGCGCCGGTTGGACGTAGAGATCAATGAGCCGGAGTCGGCCGGCAGTACGGTCATTTCCAACGTGTCGCGGACGGAAGTCTTGTTTAATGGCGCGGCGGCGTTGGTGCAGTCTTGGACGGATACGGAGATTGTCGTGAAGGTGCCCCATCGCAATCTGTACGGGATCGGCCGACGCGGCGCGTTCTTCGACGATCTCTCAACCGGGCCGCTCGTGGTTCGGAGAGGATCGTGGGATGTGTTGCCTGACGGCACCTGCTGCTCGCAGAAGCAATGGCTGACCATCGAAGCCGGACAGTTTACGATCGAGGCGAAGGGGCTTCCCGATAAAGGCTATTGGGAAAATAACCGGCCTGATGCCAGCACAAGTCAGTAATGAACGGGGTGCGTAGGATGTTCCAGTCAGGTCGGGGATTCGTGCGGGCGGTGATGTTCTTCATATACGCCGGGTTCTGCGCCGCGCCGGCCGTTGCAGCCGACACCACGCCGATGACGGCGGTGCAAACGACCAATACCTCGACTACGCTCATGGCCGTCCAATTCAAAGATGCGAAGACCGGCTGGACTGTCGGGCCTGGTGGGGCGATCTTTCATACGGTCGACGGCGGGAAGAAATGGAAGAAGCAGGTCAGCGGCACTTCGGCGCTGCTGACCAACGTGTTCTTCCTCGATCGGAAAACCGGCTGGGTGACCGGCGCCTCGGGGACGCTCCGGCACACCACCGACGGCGGGGAACATTGGACCGGGCATGTGCTCGATACGCAGCAACCCCTCTACGGCGTCGTGTTTGTGTCTCCCTCTATCGGATGGGTTGTCGGTGGCGGCGGGACCATTCTGGTCACGACCGACGGTGGGATGCATTGGAGCGAGCAACCCAGCGGAACCAGCGCGGCCCTGTACGCGGCTCATTTCCTCGATGAGCAGCGCGGCACGGTCGTCGGGGCTCTGGGAACCGTGCTGGCCACGCAGGATGGCGGCAAGACGTGGGTGCCGCAACAAACGCAGGGTGCGGTCACGTTCTTCGACGTCTTCTTCACGGATTCCACGACAGGCTGGGCGGTTGGTAACGCCGGTGCGCTCTTTCAAACGACCGACGGCGGCGCCAAGTGGATCGATCGGACGATTCCCTGCGGGAAGACTTGCACCAAGGTGATCGATTTGTTGAAGGTGCGCTTCACCGGTCCGCAAGACGGCTGGATCGTCGGGGAGCGCGGCATGCTGTACCGCACGACCGATGCCGGTTTTACGTGGAGCGAGGGCAAGTCGATCGCACCCGTCTCCCTGTTCGGCTTGTCGTTTCCCGACGCCGCCCATGGCTGGGCCAGCGGCGAAAACGGGACGATGATCCATCTTCAATCCAGCCGCTGACGATCCGTTACCCTAACTTCCCCAACCGACTCTGGACAATCGCAAGGGCGGTGATCGCGGCGGTTTCCGCTCGTAGAATCATCGGGCCCAGCGTAATCGAATTCATGCCGGCCTGATCTGCGTGCATGAGTTCGTCCTGGCTCCACCCTCCCTCCGGTCCGATCACGATGGTTACTCCATCATCGGCGGATGACGGTAAGGCGACGGTTTGCAATGACCGGCCGTCCCGCCGTTCTGCGAGGATCAGATTCGTCCGACACGTCGTATGACCGGCCAGAAATTGATGAAGCGACTGTGGGAGCGCGATCGTGGGCACCCGCCATTGCTCGGATTGTTGGGCGGCTTCGAAGGCGATCCGCTGCCAGCGGGCGAGTTGATGGTCCACGCGGTCCGCTTTGAGCTGGACGACACTGTGTCGGCTTTCGATCGGCACGAGTTCATCCACGCCGAGCTCGGTGGCCTTTTGAACCACCCAGTCCATCTTTTCCCCTTTCAAGAGCGATTGTCCGAGGATGACGCGGGGCGTATGGCGAGCCGGTTCCCGGATCGTTTCCAGGATCCGGGCCGAGACGGACCGTTTGGAGATATCGGTAATGGCGGCCCGGTAGCGCGTGCCTTGGCCGTCGCCGAACCATAGGGTTTCTCCCACTTCGATGCGCAGGCTGTCACGAAGATGGCTAACGAGGTGAGCGGGGACGATAATCAGGGGAGAAGCGATTGCGTCGGGAGGCAACAGAAACACAGGCATGGGCAGCTCAGTCGTGCGCGACCTGATGCACCGGGGTTATTCGAAAAACGTCTTCATCTTGTCGAAGAAGCCGTCGCCGTCGGCTTCCATGACCATGCCGCTCTCTTTGGCGAATTCCGTCAGCAGCTCTTTTTGCCGCGACGTGAGCTTCGTCGGGATTTGCACCTTGATGACGAACAGCTGATCTCCCGGCTGACCGCCCTTCAGGCTTGGCACGCCGAGGCCCTTGAGGCGCATCACCTTGTCGTGTTGCGTGCCCGCCGGGACTTTGAGCACCGTGTTGCCTTTGAGCGTCGGGACTTCGATTTTTCCGCCGAGCGTAGCCGTGATGAAGTTGATCGGCACGTCGCAGGAGATGTCGACGCCTTTGCGCTGGAAGACCGGATGAGGTTTCACCGTGATCGCCACGTAGAGATCGCCCGGCGGTCCGCTGTTGGCTCCGTGCTCGCCTTCATTGGAAAGCCGGAGCCGCATACCGGACTCGATGCCGGCGGGAATGTGTACGGCGATCGTGCGGTCGCGATACACCCGTTGACGGCCCTGACACGTGGCGCAGGGTTCGGTCACGATCTGGCCGGCCCCGTCGCACTGGCCGCATGGGCGGCTGACGCTGAAGAACCCTTGTTGGAACCGTAACTGTCCGGCGCCTTTACAGCTGGGGCAGGTCTTGATCGACGTCGCCGATTTGGCGCCGGTGCCGTTGCACTCACCGCAGGTTTCCCACCGGGGAATCTTCAGCTTCGCGTCTTTCCCGTAGACGGCTTCCTCGAACGTGAGTTCCAGATTGTATTGCAGGTCGTTGCCGCGCTCCGGACGTCCGCCGCCGCGCTGGCCCCCGAAAAAGTCTTCGAAAATATCGTTGAAGACATCGCCGAATCCACCGGCTTGTCCGAACCCGCCGAAACCCTCGAAGCCGCCCTGCTGTCCGCTGGCATGACCGAACATGTCGTAGCGGCGGCGCTTTTCCTGATCGCTCAGCGTTTCGTAGGCTTCGTTGATTTCTTTGAACTTGGCCTCGGCGGCCTTCTTTTCGTGGTCGCCGGGATGCAGATCGGGATGGTGCTGGCGGGCAAGTTTCCGATAGGCTTTCTTCAGCTCCTCGTCGGAGACGTTCTTATCGACGCCGAGAATCTCGTAGTAATCGCGCTTGGACACGGTCGGTTATCATCTCCGGGAGGGGCAGAGAAAGACCGAGTTCCCGTTGGCGGGAAACTCGGTCTTTCCGAGAGTCATTGTAAGCTACTTCTTGTCTTTGTCCACTTCTTCGAATTCCGCGTCGACGACCTTTTCGTCGGACTTCGCTTGCTCGCCGGCCTGAGCGCCGTCGGCGCCAGCTCCCGGTGCGGCGCTCGCGGACGCTTTCTTGTACATTTCTTCGGCCAGTTTGTGTGACGCGGTCATGAGCGTCTGTGTAGCTGCTTCGATGGCGTCGGCATCGGTGCCTTCCAACGCCTTCTTCAAGGCGGCGACCGCCTCTTCGATCTTGGTCTTTTCCTCGGGGCCGACCTTGTCGCCGTGCTCCTTGATGTTCTTCTCGGTCTGATAGACGAGGTTGTCGGCCTGGTTCTTGGCCTCGGCCAGCTTGCGCCGTTTCTTGTCGTCTTCCGTGTGCGACTGCGCGTCTTTGACTAGCTTCTCGACTTCTTCCTTGCTCAATCCGCTGGAGGCCGTGATCTTGATCGACTGTTCTTTCTGGGTCGCCAGATCCTTGGCCGAGACGTGCACGATGCCGTTCGCGTCGATGTCGAAGGCGACTTCGATCTGCGGCATGCCGCGTGGGGCTGCGGGGATCCCGACCAGGTCGAACTGGCCGAGCAGTTTGTTGTCGTTGGCCATTTCACGTTCGCCCTGGAACACGCGAATGGTGACGGCGGTCTGGTTGTCGGCCGCGGTCGAAAAGACCTGGCTTTTCTTGGTCGGCACGGTTGTGTTGCGCTCGATCAACTTCGTGAACACACCGCCGAGGGTTTCGATGCCCAAGGAGAGCGGCGTCACGTCGAGCAGGAGGACGTCCTTGACGTCGCCCTTGAGCACGCCACCCTGGATGCCGGCGCCGATCGCGACGACTTCGTCCGGGTTCACGCCGCGATGCGGCTCCTTGCCGAAGAAGTCCTTCACGACCTGGATGACTTTCGGCATGCGGGTCATGCCGCCGACGAGCACCACTTCCTGGATGTCGCGGGCGCTCACGCCGGCGTCGGCCAATGCCTTCTTGCAGGGCTCGATCGTCCGTTGAATTAGATCGTCCACCAGCTGTTCCAGCTTGGCGCGGGTCAGCTTCGTGACGAGGTGCTTTGGGCCGCTCGCATCCGCCGTGATGAAGGGCAGGTTGATTTCGGTTTCCTGCGAGGAGGACAGTTCGATCTTGGCGCGTTCAGCCGCTTCTTTCAGCCGCTGCAAGGCCATGCGGTCCTTGCGGAGATCGATGCCTTGATCTTTCTTGAACTCGTCGACGAGCCAGTCCATCACGCGGAGATCGAAGTCGTCGCCGCCGAGATAGGTATCGCCATTGGTGGACTTCACTTCGAAGACGCCTTCGCCGATTTCAAGGACGGAGACGTCGAAGGTGCCGCCGCCGAGGTCGTACACCGCGATCCGCTCGTCTTTCTTCTTGTCGAGGCCGTAGGCCAGCGATGCGGCCGTCGGCTCGTTGATGATGCGGAGGACGTTCAACCCGGCGATCTGCCCGGCATCCTTTGTGGCCTGCCGCTGGCTGTCGTCGAAGTAGGCTGGTACCGTAATGACGGCTTCGGTGACCTTTTCACCCAGATAGTCTTCCGCCGTCTGGCGCATCTTCTGCAGAATCATGGCGGAGACTTCCGGCGGACTATAGCTCTTGCCTCGAATTTCGACGTGCGCGTCGCCGTTGTCGGCCTCGACCACTTTGTAGGGGAGGCGCTTCATCGCTTCCTGGACTTCCCGGCTCTTGAACTTGCGTCCCATGAGACGCTTGACCGAGAAAATTGTATTTTCCGGGTTGGTGATAGCCTGCCGTTTGGCGATCTGGCCGACGAGGCGTTCGGCTTTGTCGGTGATGCCGACGACGGACGGCGTCGTCCGGCTGCCTTCCGCGTTGGCGATGACGACGGGATCGCCTCCGCTCATGATCGCCACGCACGAGTTGGTGGTGCCGAGGTCGATACCGATGACTTTACCCATGTGGTGACTCCTTCCTTCCCGATATCAGCGTCTGATTGAAATCGATCGATTAATTCGTTGCGGACCCGTGCTCGCTTGCCGGCCCTGACGACACGCTCACCATCGCCGGGCGAAGAATCCGGTCGTGCAGGCGATACCCCTTCTGAAACTCGTCGACCACGTGATTGGCCGCCACGCTGTCCGACGGCACTTGCGAGACCGCTTGATGGGCGCCGGGGTCGAAAGGCTGTCCGAGGGATTCGACTGCTTGGACGCCGAACTTTCCGAGCGCGCCGGCCAATTGTTTCAACGTAAGATCCACGCCCTGGACCAACGCGGAGCTGCCGCCGTTGTCACGGGCGGCCTTGATGGCCCGCTCCATGTTGTCCACGACAGGGAGTAACTCCTTCAACAGCTGCTCATTGCCGAACTTGATCTGGTCCCGCTGGTCTCGCTGCGCGATCCGCTTGTAATTTTCGAACTCGGCTGCCAGCCGGAGAAGTTTTTCATTGAGGGCTTTACACTCGTCCTCCTTGGACGCTAGCACCGCTTGGAGGGCGGCCGTCGGGTTTACGTCTGCCCCAGATTCGTTCGCTAAGTCATCGATTGTATTAGTGTTCTCTTGTTCGTCGCTCATACCTGCTCCTGTACAAGGGGGCAGATATCCATAGGAGGAGGGAAGTCAACGGGGGAGAAAAGAAATTTCTGAGAAAAATGAGCGGGATATCTGAATCGGCTAGACCCAGGTCTGGGCCGTGCCGTCGGTGGCGAGACGGTAGAGCAATTCCAGGCCTTCGAGGGTGAGGAGCGGTTCAATTTTCTGGATGGAGGTGGTTTCGGGCGTCACGACGGTGGCCAGACCGCCGGTGGCGATGACGAGGCAGGGCCGGCCGAGTTCCTGTTCGATTCGGTGGACCAAGGCATCGACGAGACCCGCGTACCCGAACAACAGGCCAGACTGGATGCTGCTGGCCGTGTCGGTACCGATCACGGTCTTGGGACGGACGAGTTCCACTTTGCTGAGCTTCGCGGCGCGAGCGAACAACGCTTCGGCGGAAATCCCAAGCCCCGGGGCGATCACGCCGCCCCGATACTCTCCGTTCTGGGTCACCGCGCAAAAAGTGGTGGCGGTGCCGAAATCCACGATGATCAGGTCGCGGCGATACTTGTGGTAGGCCGCTGCGGCGTTCACGATCCGGTCGCTGCCGATTTCCTTGGGATTGGCATATTTCAGCGTGAGCCCCGTCTCCATGTCCGATGAAACGACCAGCGGAGTTCTGCCGAAGTAGGTGCCGACCATGGTTTCGAAGGTCCCGGTCAAGGCGGGGACGACGCTGGAGACAATCGCGCCGGTGACCTGCTCCGGGGTGCGGCCGCTCCGGGCGAGCAGATTCAGACACAGCACGCCGTACTCGTCCGCCGTCGTCTTGGGATCCGTCGCCAGTCGCCAATGGTCGAGCAGGGTAGGGCCGTCGAACACTCCCCACACTACGTTCGTGTTGCCGATGTCGATGACTAAGAGCATGAAAGGTATTGTACAAGGCCAGGCGCGGTTTGGCCACTCATCTGAGGTGAACGATGTCGGCGGCGCGCACGTCGATCAAGCTGGCGCGAGAGGACGGCTCCGTCGACCGTACCTGCAACGCGCCGTCTGCACCGATCGATTCCGCCCGTCCGAACAGATCTTCCCGTTCGTTCAGCAGCACGCGCACCTGCCGGCCCAGCGTGGCGCACCGGCGACCGTATGCCTGCCGCAGCCGCGAGGCACCTTGCGTGCGCAATTCTTCGAGTCCCTGTTCCAATTCCAAGCAGAGGTGTGCGAGCAAACGGTTGCGATCGACCGGTTGCCCGGTGGCGGCTACCAGCGAGGTTGCGATCGGGCGCAAGTCGTCAGGAAACGAGTCGTGCGGCACATTCACATTGACGCCGATGCCGATCACCACGATGGGATCGTTGGATGGTGACAGTGCGCTTTCACAGAGAATCCCGCCGACTTTGCGGTCGTCGAGCAGGAGATCGTTCGGCCATTTCAAATTCAGGCTGACGGCCGCCACCTCTTGCACGGTTTCCGCGACGGCTAGCGCGGTCGTGAGTGGAATCCACGACAGCCAGTCCGATAGCGGCAAAGTCGAGCCGATCCCGCGCGCGATGATCGAGCAGTAGAGATTCTTCCCGGACGGAGAAAACCATGAGCGGGCATGGCGGCCACGGCCCGCTGTCTGGCTCTCCGCCACGACGACGGTGCCGTGCGCCGCGCCGGATTGGGCCAGGGTCATCGCCGCACTGTTGGTTGAGGCCAGGGTGTCAAACAGGTGGATGTGTTGACCGACACAGCGGGTGGCCAGTGTGCTGCGGATATCGTCCAATTGAAGGGGAGAGGAATCCACGGCTATCAGGCGCGCGCGCGCCGTGTGCGGCGATGGCGTGTCAGAACCAGGCTGAAGGAGGCGCCGGGGGCTGAATGGGTGAGCGCGCCGATGGAAATGCGATCGGCGCCGGCCTGAGCCATGGCGCGGACGTTCTGCAGCGTGATTCCTCCGGATACTTCGACCAGCGCGCGCTTTCCAATGAGTTTGACCGCGCGCTGCACTGTCGCCGGGGTCATGTTGTCCAGCAGAATGATGTCGGGGTTTGCAGCAAGGGCTTCCCGGACTTCGACGAGAGATTCGACTTCGACGATGAGCGGCAGAACGTTGGAGGACAGGCGCTGCGCCTTCCGGCAGGCCGTCCGGACGGATGGTGCGCCGGTACCCAGGAGGGCCAGGTGGTTGTCCTTGATCAGGATGGCGTCTCCGAGGGAGAAGCGGTGGTTCGTGCCGCCGCCGAGCCGAACGGCCCATTTCTGCAACGCCCGCCAGCCGGGCAGCGTCTTGCGCGTATCCAGGATTTCCACGGGATAGCCGTGCACGGCCTGCACGAACTGGTCGGTCAACGTGGCGATGCCCGATAGATGTTGAAGGAAATTCAAGGCGACTCGTTCGGCCATCAAAATCGAGCGGCCGTCGCCGTCGATCCGGAGGATCGACTCACCGTCGTCGGCGCGTTCGCCGTCATGTTTGGCGACCGTGAGGGTGAGTGCGGGATCGACCGTGAGGAACGATTGGACGGCGGCGGCCATGCCCGCAACAACTGCCGATTGCTGCGCGACGATGGTGGCGGAGGCCTGGACGGATTTTGGGAAGAGGGCAGTGGTTGTGGCGTCGCCGCCTTCCAGGTCTTCTTCCAAGCCGGCGCGGACTGCGCGACGGATCTCGACGGCGGGAAGGGATTGCATCGGTTACGCTCCCAACATCGTGCGCAATTGCTGTTCACTGCTGGCCAGCATGGCCCGGTCGCGAGTCAGGCTCTTGACGCGCTCCTGATGTTCGGTGATGACCTCCGGCGGCGCCTTCGAAACAAAGTCGGCGCTCTTCAGCTTACCCTCGATGCGCTGCAACTCCTTATCGGCTTCGGCGATGTGCTTCGTCAACCGGTCGAGGGCTTTCTTGAGATCCACATCGCCTTCGACAGTCACGCCGACCGTGAGGCCTTCCGTCACCAGGCGGAGTATTTTCCCGACTGGCCACTGAGCTTGCGGGGCCAGGGTCAACAGGCCTCGGCTGAGGTGGGCTAGGTCGGCGCTCAAGCTACGAAGGGTCTGCATGGACGGACTCTCGTCGTGACAGGCGAAGAACCCGACTTCTTTGCCAGGCGCATAGCTCAAGAGTGCACGAGCAGTCCGGACCAATCCAACCGCCTGTTCGGCCAGTCGAAACGCCCGCTCGGCTCCTTCGTCACGCCAGTCAGTGTGGGGTGTAGGGTAGGGTTGCAGGACGATGGTGTCCCCCTTGTGCGGCAAGGTCTGCCAGATTTCTTCGCTGAGGAAGGGCATGAAGGGATGCAAGAGCCGCAGCCAGACTTCGAATGTTTCGCAGAGGGTTTGGCGTGTGGACGGTCCCTCCGGGTGCGACGGATTCTGAAGTACGGGCTTGATGAGTTCGAGGTACCAGTCGCAGTACTCATGCCAAAAGAACTGATAGAGCGCCTGCGCCGCCCGGTCGAACCGATAGGCTTCGAGTTCGGTATCTACGACACGAATCGCGTCGTTCAGCCGGCTCATGATCCAGCGGTTGGGAAACGAGCGGTCCTTGGGAGACCGGGTTTCCTTCGGGCCGTCCAGGTACATGTGGGCGAAGCGGGCAGCGTTCCATATCTTGTTGGCGAAGTTGCGATAGCCCTCGATTCGCTCTTCGGCGAGCTTGATGTCGCGGCCCGGCGACGCCATGGAGGCTAATGTGAAGCGGAGGGCATCGGTACCGAATTGCTCCATGACATGGAGCGGATCGATCACGTTGCCTTTCGACTTGCTCATCTTTTGGCCCTCGGCGTCGCGCACGAGGGCGTGGATGTACACATCGCGGAACGGTACGTCGCCCATGAATTTTAGGCCGAGCATGATCATGCGCGCGACCCAGAAGAACAGAATGTCCAGGCCGGTGACGAGCGTCGACGTCGGGTAATAGGTTTTCAGATCCGTGGTCCGCTCCGGCCATCCCAAGGTCGAGAAGGGCCAGAGTCCGGATGAAAACCAGGTGTCAAGCACGTCCGGGTCACGCAGCAGATCCGTGCCGCCGCAGGTCGGGCAGCGGGCCGGCGCGGTCTTGGCGACGATCGGAGTCGCGCCTTGAAGGATCGTGGTTCTCGTGACGCTGTGTCCGGAGGGCGATGTCTGCGTCGACGTCACGATATGAGTCGCGTTACATGAGCGACAATACCAGGCAGGAATCTGATGGCCCCACCAGATTTGCCGGGAGATGCACCAGTCTTTGATGTCCCGCATCCATCCGAGATAATTGTTGGTCCAGCCTTCCGGAATGATCCGGATGCGTCCGTCCTCGACGGCCTTGATCGCCGGTTCCGCCAGCGGCTTGATGTCGACGAACCATTGCGGAGACAGATAGGGTTCGACGACGGTCTTGCACCGATAGCATTTACCGACCGCCATCTTGTGATCTTCGGCTTTGGTCAACAGGCCGCGCTCCTTGAGCAGTTCTTCGACTTTGGGACGGGCTTTTGAAACGGGGAGTCCGCGGAGTGACTCGATGACGGTCGGCTCCACACCCGCTTTCTGCATGCCGGCGGCATCGAGCAGAGCTTGATAGTCGAGAATTGCGAGGCGCGCCAGTTTGTGCCGCTCGCCTGCTTCGTAGTCGTTGAAGTCGTGCGCGGGCGTAATCTTGACGGCGCCGGTCCCGAATTCGCGATCCACAAGGATCGCATCGCCGACGATGGGAATCGTGCGATTCGTTAGCGGAAGCCTGATCTGTTTACCGATGAGGCGATTGAACCGCTCGTCTTCGGGATGAACTGCCACTGCAGTGTCGCCGAGAAGGGTTTCTGGTCGGGTCGTCGCGACAATCAGACGGATGGTCGGATCATCGGCCAGCGGATACTCGATGGAGTACAGCTTGCCCTTGACGTCTTCGTGTTCGACTTCGATGTCCGAGAGGGCCGTCAGACAGCGAGGACACCAGTTGATCAGGCGTTCACCCCGATAGATGAGCGTATCCTCGTAGAGGCGGACGAAGACCTCTAACACAGCCTTCGAGAGGCCCTCGTCCATCGTGAATCGTTCGCGGCTCCAGTCGCAGGAAGCCCCCAGGCGTTTGAGCTGCTGAATGATGGTGCCACCCGATTGGGCTTTCCATTTCCAGACGCGCTCCTGAAAGGCGTCGCGGCCCAGCGCTTCGCGGGAGGTGCCTTCCTGCATCAGCTGCTTTTCGACGACATTCTGTGTGGCGATGCCGGCATGGTCGGTGCCCGGCATCCACAGGACGTTACGCCCCTGCATGCGGCGCCAGCGGATGAGGATATCCTGTAGAGAATTGTTCAGTGCGTGGCCGACGTGCAGTGAACCGGTCACGTTCGGCGGCGGGATGACGATGCAGTAGGGGGCGCCGGGCTTATCCGGCGAGGCCTGGAAGTAGCCGCGGCGGATCCATTCCTGGTACCAGCGGTCTTCCACCGCTTTGGGTTCGTAGGTTTTTTCGAGCTGCGAAGCCATGGGTTGTCCTTCTCTGATCGATGGGCGCGCATCTTAACATGTCCGTCTGTGACGGGAAACGGTGTCGTGGGTTGGCTTGAGGCTGCGCATGGCTTGTGCTATACAGTCGCGCGCGAGTTACATTCACTTCAAGGGAGCGATCATGGCGAGAGGACGCGAGAAGGATCGGAAGACCAGAAAGAAGCACCGGAAGAACGTCAAGCGCGTGAAGGCCAAAGCCAAGGCGCGTCGGAGCGCGGCCAAGCGAGGAAAGAAGAGCTAACCGGTCCGTCGGAGTGGAATTTACTCAACCGCCGTCAGGCGGTTGAGTTCCGCTTTGATGTGTTGCTCCGCGAGTTCTGGGACGATACGCTGCACTGCCTGTTCGACGGTCTGTTCGGCGGTGGCGCGGACGATATCGTCGGCGATGAGCGGGGCCTGTTTCAATGTCGCCTGCCTGACTTCATCTTTGACCAACAGGTCGATCGAGCCCAAGTGTTCCCGCACGACGTCCGGCAACTGCTTCCGGACGCTGGTCTCGGCCAGGTCGCGAACAGCCTGATCCAACGTTTCTTTAATCGACGCACCCACCACCTCTGATACGGTGTTCCGGATCAGCGTGTCCTGCTTCACCAATTCAGACTTCACGAGCGCCGGGAGTTCTTGCCCAAGCAACGGCTGGATGATGGAGGCCAACTGTTCGCGGGAGAGAATTTCTCCCATTTGTCCGTCCAGCTCATTCTTTACCGCGGAGTGAATACGAGCCGTCAGCTCTTTCTCGATGGCTTGCGGGAGCAAGTCGGCGATCCGCTTTTCCGTCCGTTCGGTCATGGATTCGAGCAGCTGTCCGAAGAGGCCTTTCATGGCGTCTTCCGGACCCTGCGCCGATTTGGAGGCGGTCGGCGAGGGAGAGGATGCAGGTGACTGATCCATAGCGAGGCCCTCCTGCTCATCGTGCTCATTCAATTGGTCCATTGCCGCATCATCGTCGTCCAGATCGGTCGAAGTGGAGGTCGGCGGCCAGACCCGGCGCTTGAGGCGGGCCCCATTATCTTTCGGCTGTTGGGTCTGCTGGAGATTTTTGATGACGTCCAGGAGATCCTCGGATTGAAACGGTTTCTTGAGGAATGCCTTCACGCCCAGGTTGCGCAACATGTTTTCATCCGGGCGATCGGCGGGATTGACCAGCGAGATCAAGTAGGTCTCGCTCAGGTTGTCGAGTTTATTGACTTCCTTGCAGAATCCAGAAAACGTGATGTTGTCGAGATGGTAGTCGGCGATGATCAGGGCAGGGCTCAGCCGACGGGCGGCCTCCAGGGCGGCGGGTCCGTCTTGAAATCCGACGACATCGAATCCTTCCGGCGCCGAGATCTGTTCCACCATGCGCCGCACGGCTGGGCTGCTGTCAACAATGAAAATAGAAGAAGCCACGGAACTCTCCAATTCTATTGAGATGTTACGAAGCTAGCATCGAGGGTACACTCTGTCAAGAAAACTACCGATACCACCTTGTTTTGACTACGGTTTTTCCGGCACGTACAATCCGGCGCGTTCGAGGGCTGAGAGAAGGGAATATAGCGAAGGAGTGTACAGTGGCGAGGACCTTTCAGGTGGTATTCTTCGATGCGGCGGAAACCCTGTTCCATATCAAAGGGTCGGTGGCCGAGATCTATCTTCAGCATGCGGTGAAGCATGGGTTTAAACAGACGCCGGAATCGTTGACCGCCATCAAACAGGCCTTCAGTCGCTCCTTTAAGGATGCCCCTCCGCCGGTCTTTGCCCCCACTGAACCGACGGCGCTCAAACAAAGCGAGCGGCTCTGGTGGTTCGATATCGTCCATAACGTGTTTTACCGGGTCGGTATGTTCGAAGGGTTCGATGAATTCTTCGAGGAGGTGTTCGAGGTTTTTGCAGACCCGAAGACTTGGACACTCTATCCAGAGACGGAGTCGGTGCTTCGCCAATTGAAGGATCGGGGGCTCGAATTGGGAATCATTTCAAACTTCGATTCCCGGCTGTTCCCGGTACTCAGGGGACTGGGGATCGAACGGTATTTCGATACGGTTACAATCTCCAGTTTGGCGCAAGCCGCCAAGCCGGCGCCGAAGATCTTCTTATCCGCGATCGAAAAGCATGCGATCGATCCGGAGGATGCGCTTCACGTCGGCGACAGCCTGCGGGAGGATGTGGAAGGTGCGGTCAAGGCCGGACTGACCGGGGTCCTGCTGGACAGGTCAGACGTCGCATCCACCCTGGGGACGGAGCGGATCCACTCGCTTGACCAACTGTTGCCGCTACTCGGTCGACTGTAGCAAGAGCGGTATCAAATCCTTGGCCCGTCCTTGCAGGGCGATGTCCACCAGAACCGATTGTGGAGTCGGATCCAGATTCACTTCAATGACGAACGCTCCGGAATCTTTTGCTACGGAGGCGAATCTGGCGGCTGGGTAGACGACGCCGGATGTGCCGATTACGATCAGGACGTCACAGGTCTGCAGTTGCCGCGCGCAGCGCGTCAGGTCTTCCTGAAAGAGGGATTCCCCAAACCAGACGATATGTGGGCGCAACAACCCGCCGCAGGTTGGGCAGGTTGGCAGCAAGCTCAGCGGGACGTCGTGGTTCTCTGTCACTGCGTGGCATTGCGTGCAGCGGACCATCCAGATGTTGCCGTGAATTTCGGATAATTTCCGCGAGCCGGCTTGCCGGTGAAGCCCATCCACGTTCTGGGTGATCAGCCAAAAGTCAGGGCAACGGCCTTCCAGCGCGGCCACGGCGTCGTGCGCCTCGTTGGGGTGTTTCGTTGCGATGAGTTCCCGTCGCCAGTTGTACCATTCCCAGACCAATCGAGGGTCACGTTCGAAGGCTTCCGGGGTGGCGAGTTCTTCAGCGCGGAAATTCCGCCAAAGGCCGTCGGCTCCGCGAAAGGTCGGCACTCCGCTGTCGGCTGAAATGCCGGCGCCGGTGAGAATTGTGACCGCGCGGGCCGAGGCTATGCGAGATCGGGCTTCGGATAGACTCATCGTTCGCTATTTTATCTGAATTCGTCGCCCTGCTATAGTACGCCTCTCTGAAATGGGAGCGTGACGATGAAAAACATTTTGATGGTCGGTGCCGGGTCGGTAGGCGGGTTCTTCGGCGCCCATCTCGCGAAGAACAATCCGAATGTGTCGTTCTTGCTGAGGCCGAAGACGCTGGCCGCCGTGAAGCAGAATGGACTCACGATACGCAGCGCGTCCGGAACATTCACGGTTCACCCGCAAGCCGCGTCCGACCCGCGTGAGTTGCCGAAGCCCGATTTGGTTATTTTGGGGGTCAAAGCGTTTGATCTCGATGAAGTGATAGGGCAGTTGGAGCCGGTGCTGACCGATGAAACCGTCATCCTGACCCTGCAGAATGGGATCGAGACCGAAGACCGTATTCTCGCCCGTGTCAACCGCGACTGCGTGGTCGGCGGCGTGGCCTACATCTATTCGAAGATCGCCGCACCCGGCCTTATCGATCATTATAAAAAAGGCGCGGTCGCGATCGGCGAATTGATGGGCCATGAAAGCACCCGGCTGCTGAAGATCCGCGATCTGTTTGCCGCCGCCGAGTTGCCCTGCCATCTCTCCAAGGACATTCGGCGCAGCAAGTGGGAAAAAATGTGCTGGAACTGCGTCTTCAATCCTGTGACCGTTTTGATCAATGATCGCGTATCCAAGGCCCTCGATCATCCGGAGATGATGGGCGTTATCCGGCAGATCGTCGGAGAGGTGGTCGCGGTGTCCGCCGGGATGAAAGTGCCGTTGCCTCCCGATATGACTGAACGGGTCATCAAGGCCACGCAGGAGATCAGGGACATCCATACGTCGATGTACGACGATTGGAAGGCGGGTCGGCAGACCGAGATCGCGTACTTGAACGGCTATGTGGTGCAAAAGGGACGAGAGTTGGGTGTCCCCACCCCGGTGAATGAGGCGTTGACGGCGATGATCAAGACCATCACAGAACGGGAAAAGGCCGGACCAGGCATCGTGCGGATCGATGGGACGGTGGTGCAGCCGGTGGCGCTCGATCGCGATGCGTTACGACAACTGCCGGCTGAGCATCATGTGGAGGATATCGGCACGGTCATGCCGGGGATGGCGGGGAAGGCGATCCGGGTCAAGGGATTGCTTGACGTGCCGGCCTTGGAGATCAACGCCGATCATGTGACGTTTCACTCGCTCGACGGCAAGTACGCGGCGACGTTGACGCTGAAACAGGCCTGCGACTTTGGGTTGCTGCTGTATGAACTGAACGGGCAGCCGCTGCCGGACGGGAAGGGCGGGCCTTATCGGTTGGTCACGCCGGGATTAGGCGATCTCTGTGCGAACGTCAAAGGGGTCGGTCGGATCGAAGTGCGGATCGGCAACGGAAAAGATACCAGACCGCCAGCGGAGGAGCGAACCCACTGCTGATGTCTGCCCCTGTCGACTGCGGCGATCATGCCTCGCGCGCGCTTTTAATTACGGTGATCTGCTTCCACCGCTCTGATTGATAGCGCCACACCAAGAGCGCCATGCGCACGGTCCAGTCTGCGATCATCGCGCTCCACACGAACAACACACCCAGCTGCATCAGGTGGCCGGTGATCACGGCGATCGGCACCCGCACGCCCCACATGCCGATGGTCGTGGCCCACATGATGAACCGCGTGTCGCCGGCGCCGCGTAGTGAGCCGGCAAGTACCATCGTGAGCGCGAGCGGAATCTGGAGGACGGCGACAATCCGGAGAAAGGCGGTTCCCAGCTCGATGACCGCGTCGTCGCTCGTGAACGCGCGGAGCAGCGCATAGGGAAAGAAGAAGAACACGACGCCCATGGAGGCCATCGCGACGGTCGCCAGGCGGTTGGCCTCCCAGTTTTCGAGCTTGGCCCGCACGTACTTCCCCGCACCGATGCTCTGGCCGACCATCGTCGAGGCGGCGATGGCAAAGCCGTATCCCGGCAGGAACGAGAGCGATTCAATCGACAGCCCGACCTGGTGAGCGGCATAGGCCACGGTACCGTAGAGCAGGACGATCTTCGTGTAGACCATGATGCCGGCCTGCTGAAACATCCGTTCGCCCGAGACCGGGGCTCCGACATGCCAGATGGAGTGCAGAAGATCTTTCCGAACGGCCGATGATCGTTTGAAGATGGTTCGGCATCGCCAGAGAAGAAACGCGACCCCGGCCCCCTCCGCGAGTCCGACCGCGATGCCGGCTCCCGTGATTCCGAGGTTCGGCAACCCCCATTGTCCGTAGATCAATGGATAGGCGAGGAGGAGATACAAGGCGTTGACACCGATGAGCGCATACATCGGCGTCTTCGTGTCGCCGGTACCTTGCAGAATCGACGATAAGACATGGAGGTAGATCGTGCAGGGAATGACCAGAAAAATGAGTGTGGAATAGGGTAAGGCCCGCTCGATGACCGAGGCTTCGGCACCCAACAGCTCCATCGCCGGCCGGTTCAGCAGGACACCGAGCGCAACCAGCACGCAGGACACCAGCCCGGCAAGCCCCATCAAGTGAGTCGCAGCTTCACCGACGTCGCGGGTACGGCGGGCGCCGCAGAGCTGCGCCACCAACACGTTGGCACCGACCGAGAGGCCCGAGACCAGCGTCGTGGCGATGAAGGCCAGCAATTGCCCCAAGCCGACTGCGGCGATGGAGGTCGCGCCCAGGCCGCCCACGAGGAAGACGGCGAGAATGCCTTCGGTCCGTTGCAGCAAACTGCTGACGGTGACTGGCAGCGCAAGTGTCAGCACTGATTTTCTGATCCGGGCGGCCATGGGCGCCTATCCTAACAGAACGCCACCTCGCTCCACCTAGACAAATCCATCCTCGTTCGCATAGGGTCACAGTATGTCTCAGAATCTGCAGGGCTCCGGCGCGACTGAATCAGCCAACACGCCTCGTCTGTCCAAATCGAAATTCATCTCAGGCCTGCAGTGTCACAAGCGCCTTTATCTGGAGATCTATCAGCCGCAGTTGGCGACGCCCCCGGATGCCAGTACGCAAGCGATTCTCGACATGGGGACTGAAGTGGGGGAACTGGCGCGGCAACGTTTCGAAGACGGCCGCCTCGTCACGGCCGGCTATCGGCAGAGTGAGGCGGCGTTGGCCGAAACCGCGGCGCTGATGGCCGATCCGTCCGTGCCGGCGATCTTTGAGGCGGCGATTCAGGCAGACGGGGTCCTGGTCCGGGTGGATATTCTTGAACGAGTGCGGTCGGCTGATGGGGGCGGGGAGGGCTGGCGACTGATTGAGGTGAAGTCTTCCACGAAGGTGAAGGATGTCCATCTCGACGATCTGGCGTTGCAGCGGCATGTCCTCGTCAGCGCCGGACTGACCATCGTCGGCAGCCATCTGATGCGAATCAATACGGGCTACGTGTATGCGGGTGGCAATCCAGACTTGAGTCAACTTTTCGCAATCGACGATGTATCGGGTTCGGTTGCCGAGCGTCAGCAGACGGTGCCCGACAAGTTGGCGGCGATGAAGCGGATGTTGCGGGAGCCGTCAGTCCCGGTCGTCGAGCCGGACGACCATTGTCTCAGTCCCTACGAGTGTCCGTTCTGGGCCCATTGCACAAGTCCAAAGCCGGCGCGCTGGATCTTTTACCTGCCGGGGTCTAAACAGCTGGCCGGTGAATTGGCGACGCGCGGTATCGTGACGATCGACGAGATTCCGACCGGGACCAGGCTCACGCCGGTGCAACGAAAGGTCAAAGACAACGTCGAATGGATCTCGGAGAAGTTGGCCGCGGCGCTGGAGACCGTGAAGTTTCCCGTTCACCATCTGGATTTCGAGACGATGATGCTGGCGGTTCCGCGCTTCGCCGGCACGCGTCCCTATCAGGCGTTGCCGGTGCAGTGGTCGAATCATATCGAGCATGATGGTGGAGAGCTGATCCATCAGGAGTTTTTGCATGCGGAGGGAAGCGATCCGCGCCGGACCCTGGCCGAAGCCTTGTTAGCGTCGTTGGGCGAGCGGGGCAGTATTTGCGTCTATTCCCCCTATGAAAAATCCGTGATCGAGCAACTGGCCGAGGCGCTCCCGGATCTTCGGACTGCGTTGCGGGCCTTGGTCAAGCGCATTTGGGACCTGCACCCGATCGTGAAAGAGCATTACTACCATCCCGATTTCGGCGGATCCTATTCATTGAAAGAAGTGTTGCCTGCGCTGGTGCCGTCGCTTCGATACGACGATTTGGGAATCAGAGAGGGCGGGCAGGCGGCGTTGGAGTACTACAAGATGGTCTTTGTCGAAACCGACTGGATTGAACGAGCCAGGATTCAAGAAGCCTTGTTGGCCTATTGCAAACGGGACACGCTGGCGATGGTGGAATTGCGAAGGGTGCTGGCGGAGAAAGCGAAACGCTCCTGAAGGTGGTTATCAGCGCAGATCGATCACGAGAAGACGACAAAGATTAAGCGGATTGCGCGATGGCCGGTTGTGGCGGAGAGGGTGGGATTTGAACCCACGGTCCCCTTACGAGGACACTCGCTTTCGAGGCGAGCCCATTCGGCCGCTCTGGCACCTCTCCGTGAGCGCCCATGACAAAACCCTGCGGAGTGTAGCGCGAGCCTTCTGCGTTTTCAAACGAATTCCTCGAGCCTCGTCGAAGGACACATCCTTCCTTATAGACCGTGCCTTTGGCTAGACATGCTGGCCCCAAATCATACGCCGCGTAAAAATACAATCACTACTTTCGGGGGGAGTAAGTCCGAGAGAAGAGGTATTTGTTTTGACGAAGCCGTTTCATAAGATACCCTTAAGTGCGAAGAGCCGACGACAATGTCTGTAATAACGCGAGCCATCGATAAGAATTAGGTTTGGGCAGCCTGCACAGCTGAGCTCGCAGCGGCTATGCTGACTGTTTTGGCGAAAGATATAGATATATTGTGACCGAGGAAATCAGATTTCCCGAGCATCACGGGTTTCCTTCCCAGGCCGCACTGCTGACGGATATTCTCCGTTGGCGAGCCGAACACGAGGCCGATAAGCCTGCCTACTTGTATTTGAAGGATGGCCTGGCAGTCGATGACATTCTGACCTACCGAATGCTCGACACTCGAGCCCGGGCTCTCGCGGGTGTGCTGCAACAGTACGTTCCCGCCGGCGACCGTGCGGTGCTCGTCTACTCCAGGGGGCTCGATGTCGTCGTAGCTTTCTGGGCCTGCTTGTACGCCGGCATCGTTGCGATTCCGGCTCCTCCTCCCGATCCGGTGAGAATCCGACCTAGTCTGCCTCGGCTCAAAAGTATCATCGAAGACGCCCGGGTGACTGTGGTCCTCGGGGATGCCGACACAATCGGACAGATTCAGTCCAATCGGGCAGACCTCGGGTTGAGCGAGGCGATCCCTTGCGTAGATACGGCGGCGGCCCTGCCACAAGCAATCTCAACCTGGCACGAATCGACGACCAACCCGGGCACCTTGGCGTACCTCCAGTACACATCCGGCTCCACATCGGCGCCGAAAGGAGTCATGGTTACCCATGCCAATATGGCGGCTCAGGCGCGCGCAGTCGCCTCTGCCTCGCAGGCAGAGGCGGAAAGCCGGTGGCTGACATGGCTTCCATATTTCCATGATTACGGGCTTGTCCATGGAGTGATCGCACCAGTGATGCTGGGCAATTCCTCCTACTTGTTCTCGCCGCTTACGTTTCTTCGTCGCCCGATACGATGGCTGGAGGCGATTTCGGCGTACCGGATTACCCATAGCGGAGCGCCCAATTTCGCCTATGAACTCTGCGCGCAAGCCTTGCGGAACGGTAAGGTGCCCGATATCGATTTGAGTTCGTGGACGGTGGCCAGCTGTGGAGCCGAACCGGTGCGCGCCGCGACGATGGCGGCGTTTGCCGATCGCTGCGCCCCATTTGGGTTTCTCCGTTCGGCGCTCTCGCCGGCCTATGGTTTGGCCGAGTTTACGTTGCTTGCCTCCTTGAAGCAGCCCGGCATGAACCACTCCTGTCTCAGCCTTCAAGCTGCCGCGCTGGAAGCCGGAAGGATTGTGCAAGAGGATTCGTCCAGGGCCGGCACTAGAATCGTCGTTGGGTGCGGGGTACCGGCCGGCGATGCGAAGATCCTCATTGTGGACCCGCAGTCTCGTCTGGCGATGCCGCCTGACCACGTGGGAGAAATCTGGCTCTCGGGCGCCAGTGCAGCCAGCGGGTACTGGAGAAGACAGGAAGAGAGCGAAGAGACGTTCGGCGCACGATTGGTCGACGAGAGTGCCGGTCCGTTCCTGCGGACCGGTGATCTGGGATTCATTCAGGATGGAGAACTCTTCATCACGGGCCGTCTAAAGGACCTCATCATCGTCCGGGGGCGGAATTTGTATCCGCAGGACATCGAACTGACTGCCGAGCAGGCACATCCGTCCCTGCGGGCCACCGGCACCGCCGCGTTTTCCATCGATGTCGGCCGGGGTGAAGAATTGATTGTCGTGCAGGAGCTGAAGCGATCGGCCGATACGTCCGCCGTCGAGGAAATTGTGGCAGCCATTCGTCAGACAGTGGCGGAACAGCACGAGGTGCACGTGGCCCAAGTCGCGCTAATCAAGGCTGGAAGTCTCCCCAAGACTTCCAGCGGAAAAGTTCAGCGACGGGCTTGCCGGACGGCATTTCTCGACAAGACCTTGTCGCTGGTACACCTGAGCACCGCGCCGGAGGCGCGTGATCCCGACCTGTCCGATCCGATGCGCGGAGTGGCTCTTACGGATATGACCAGAGCGGACCTCGAACAGGTTGTGCGTGCCATCCTGGCCGAACAGACAGGGCTGTCTCCTGACCGCATTGATTGCAATGCGCCGCTCGCCCAGTTGGGGTTGGATTCGCTGATGATCAACATGATTCGAAATCGGTTTGAAGATCGGTTTGGAGTCAGCCCATCATTTGTCCAGCTCCTGAGCGAGGGGTCTGTCGGGACTCTGGTGGACTTCATGTGGGATCACCGTCGGTCTGGTGCGACCGAGCAGAGCCAGGTTGTGTCGGAGCATCCAGCAAGCTCGTTTGCTTGTGATGCCCCTGCAACCGGATTAATGACTCGAGGGCAGGCGCGACTGTGGTTTCTCGAACAGCTCAATCCTGGGACGACGATCAATCACCTGAATCTAGGGATTGAGCTGCGGGGAGATCTGTCCCTCTCTCGGTTTCAGCACAGTCTTGCTCTCGTGGCTCAACGCCATGAGATGCTGCGGGCCCGCTTTCTGGAAGAGGGGGAACGGGTTCGGATTCAAGTAGATCCACAAAGCACAGGTGCGTTCACCTATGTTGATCTGAGCGGGGTCTCCGAAGACAAACGAAATGCGGAACGCAGTCGGATCGTCCATGAAGTGACGACGCGCCCGTTTGACTTGGGGCGCGAGCCCGGTGTCCGGGTCGCTCTCCTCACCCTGGCTGCGGGCGTGCATCACGTCTACGTCACATTCCATCGCTTAGTCGCAGACGGATGGTCGATCAGACTGTTTTGTCGGGATCTCGGACGGGCCTATTCGGGAGGAGCGCTGGAGCCGGTATCGGTGGACCGTTCATGCGAACGCATCCCCCTCTCGCCCGCCCGTCGAGCCAGTCAGTTGACCTATTGGAAAAGCAAGCTTTCCGATCCGCCGTCTCCAATCACCTTGCCGCCGGACGGTCCACTGTCGACAGGCGGCCGTTTCCGCGGCCGGCTCCATGTCGAACCGGTGCCGGAGGAGGTGTTGGCGGGGATTACCCGTATCTGTCGCGAGCGGAACATGACTCGTTTCATGGTGCTGTATGCGGCATTGAGTGTGTGGTTGGCTCGTCGAAGCGGGGGCTCGGACGTCGTGGTGGGTTCGGTGGCGGCCAATCGTCGCCGCGCCGAACTCGAAGGCCTGTTCGGATACTTCGCGAATACAGTCGCGCTTCGACTCGATCTGTCTCAATGCTCCACGGTACTCGATTTGTGGGATTCGGCTCGCCAAACCGTGTCGGAAGCCTATGACCATCAGGAAATTCCCTTCGACGACGTTGTCGAGGCGTTGCAGCTCAAGCGAGAGGGAGCGCGCTTCCCATTGTTTTCGGCCATGATCGTGGCGGAGGACGATCCGTTGCCTGAGTTGCAGATCCCTGGACTGCAACTCGGCCGGCTGCCCCTCACCGTCACCGCGACGGAATTCGATTTGGTGGTGATGGTATTGAATGGGGCGCATGGATGCGAACTGGCTTGTGTGTACGATGCCGACCTGTTCGCACCCCAGACGGTACGGGGCTGGTTCGGGCAACTGCAGGCGGTGTTGCGCGCGATGGTTACCGGTCCGGAATCTCGATGGCAGACGCTTCCGATGATGTCGGAGTCCGAGCGTCATCTGGTCGTTCATGAGTGGAACACGAGCTTCGAACCAATTTCCGATCTTCGGTGTGTGCACGACGCGATTGAGTTGCAGGCGTCTCGCGTCCAGGATCGCCCCGCAGTGATCTGCGGAGAGCGAACCGTGACGTATCGGGAACTCCTTGCCGATGCACGCCGCGTGGCCAGGGCGCTTCGTCGGCTCGGTGTGGGAGTCGGACATCGCGTCGGGCTCTGTGTCGCGCGGTCAGTCGACGGAATTGCGGCGATTCTCGGCGTTCTGAAAGCAGGGGCCGCGTACGTTCCGTTGGATCCCGGATCCCCTGAGGGCCGCCTCCGATTTCAAGTGGACGATGCGGCGGTGCCGCTCGTAATCACCGATGCGACATGCGAGCAATTGGTGGCCGGCTTGGGAAAGCCGCACGTCAGACTCGATCACATGTTGCAGGACGGGGGGACGGCGGGATTCACCGATAATGCCGAAGTCCCGCTCGACAGCCTGGCCTACGTCATCTATACCTCAGGATCCACCGGAACACCTAAAGGCGTTGAAGTCACGCATCGCGGGCTGGCGTATTCGATGGACGCGAGGGCGCGGTATTATCCAGAGGCTGTCGAGAGATTCCTGCTGACATTTTCACTGGCATTCGATGGAGCGGTCACCGGCATCTACTGGACGCTGCTACAGGGTGGGTGTCTGGTCATTCCGACGGAAACCGCGCATCGCGACCCACGTGCGATCGGCGCGTTGATACAGGCGCATGGGGTTACGCATGTCGTCTGGGTTCCGTCTCTCTACGAGGCGGTTCTGCGGGAAACCTCCGCGCGAGAATTGGAAACGTTGCGCGTCGTCATTTCGGCTGGCGAGCGGCTGCCGTGCGAGTTGGTTCGCGCACATCATCTCCGTCTCCCAGCGGCCGCGTTGTTCAATGAGTACGGTCCGACCGAGGCGACGGTCTGGAGTGCAGTCTACCGGACACGACCGGATGAACCCGGTCCGCTGGTTCCGATCGGCCGGCCGATTGCGAACGTGCAATTGCTGGTGCTCGATTCCTACCTGCAACCCGTACCCGTGATGGCGCAAGGCGAGTTGTACATCGGCGGAGCCGGATTGGCCCGCGGGTATCTTAACCGTCCTGAACTGACCCAAGAGCGGTTCATACCCCATCCATGGAAGCAGGGTGAACGGCTCTATCGAACCGGCGACCTTGCTCGATGGCGTTCCGACGGCGAACTCGAGTTTGTCGGGCGAGTCGATTACCAGGTGAAGCTTCGCGGTTATCGAATCGAATTGGGTGAGATCGAGACGGCGTTGCGCGCGTGCCCCGGTGTTCAGGAAGCCGCCGTTCTGCTCCGGGAAGATCAGCCGGGGCAGCCCAGGCTCGTCGCGTATGTGCAAGGTGCAGCCGATGTTGGAACGGAAACTCGGACGCGAGCAGCTCTGGAGGCACAACTGCCCGCCGTCATGGTTCCCTCCGTGTTTGTATGGCTGCCCGACATGCCGAAGACTGTGGGAGGAAAGCTCGATCGCCGCGGATTGCCTGCCCCGGCGACGTCGGAGGGGCCGATTCATAAAGACGCACTGCCGAGCACGGCGGTCGAGGTCGGGTTGGCGGAGATCTGGACGACATTGCTGCATATCGAAAAGATCGGTCTCGACCAAAACTTCTTTCACCTGGGGGGACATTCGCTACTGGCCACGCAGGTGGTGGCAAGAATTCGCGAACGCTTTCGAGTGGAGATTCCGCTCAGGATGCTATTCGATTACCCGACGATCCGACGGCTGGCGACCGCGCTCGATGCATTGCGCCACGAGTCCACAGATGACACCGCAACTCCGGTGATGGCGACTGGTCCCCGCACGGGTCCGCTGCCGCTGTCATTTTCTCAGCAGCGCATGTGGTTCATGTACCGGTTGGCCCCCGAGGGCACTGCCTACAACATGCCTATCGCCACCCGGGTGGCGGGAAAGCTGAACCGGAAGGCGTTGAAGTGGGCGGCGAACGAAATGGTGCGTCGCCACGAGGCGTTTCGTTCGTCGTTTCATCTCGAAGCGGGCGGCCCAGTGCAAGCGGTTCAGGAGGGGGTGTTGTTGCCCTGGAGCGAGGTGGACCTCCGCCTGTTTCCGACAGAACAGCGCGAAACCGAAGCGGCACGGATTCTGCGGGAGGAGGCGGCTAGGCCGTTTGATCTCGCCCGTCCCCCGCTGATTCGAGTGCTTCTCGTCCAGTTGCACGATGACGAGCATGTCCTTCTCCTGAATATGCATCACATTATTGGGGATCAATGGTCCTTCGGCATCATCGGTCGTGAATTCGGCGCGCTCTATAGCGCCGCCTGTCGGGGCGCCGTAGAGTCGAGCCTGGCTCCCGCGCCGCAGTATCCCGACTATGCCCTATGGCAGCGGCGGTGGCTCACGGAGGCAATCGTCCAGAGACATCTAGTCTACTGGAAGGAACAGCTGCGCGACGTCGCGGTGTTGGCGTTGCCGACGGACTATCCTCGCCCTCAGGTTCAGCGGTATCTCGGCAGTCATCGGTCCGTGAGGATCCCGGATGACGTGATGCAGCGACTCACCCGGTTGGCTGCCGAGTGCGACGGCACCTTGTTTATGGCATTACTGGCTGGGTTCCAGGTGCTATTGGGCCGGTATACCGGCCAGACCGATGTCGCCGTCGGCGTCCCCATCGCCAATCGGACTCAGGTTGCGACGGAAGGCATCGTCGGAACATTCGTCAATACACTGGTGATGCGCAACAATCTCCTGCAGGGCCTCACATTCCGTGAATTGCTGGCGAACGTGCGACGGACGGCGGTGGATGCATATGAACATCAGGATATGCCGTTCGAGCGGTTGGTCGAAGAGTTGAGCGTCAAGCGGGATCTGAGCCATTCACCGCTGGTGCAGGTATTGTTCAACGTCGCCAATGCGCCCGTCGGAAACGTGGAATTCGACGGACTCAAGTGGGAGCCTTTCCACTTCGACGGAGGAGCCGCTCAATTCGATCTGACGTTGACGGTCGATACCGAACTGACCGGGCTGGCGACGATGTCGTATCGGACCGATCTCTTTAACGGGACGACCATCGAGCGAATGCTCGAACAGTATGCGCAATTGCTTCGGACGATTGCCGATCATCCGGATCTGCGCCATGCCGAGTACGGGATTCTGACAGAGCCCGAACGTCGGTTGATGGTGACCGATTGGAACGCTACGCGGGCGGAGTACGATCTCGCCGCGGGTGTTCCCCGACTCGTGCGAACCCAGGCACAGCGGCGGCCTCAAGCGGTGGCGGTTTCCATGAGCGGTGATGAAATAACCTATGCCGAACTGGAATGTCGTTCCAATCAGGTGGCCCGGTATCTGATTCGGAAAGGCGTGCAGCGTGGCGCGCTGGTTGGACTTTGCGTGGATCGGTCGCCGATGATGGTCGTCGGGCTGTTGGGTATTTGGAAGGCCGGCGCCGCCTATGTTCCGCTCGATCCCGATTATCCCGCGGATCGACTCGGCTATATGCTGGAGGATTCAGCCAGTCCGGTCATCGTCACGACGTATGCAATCTCGTCGCGTCTCCCGTCCGATGGCCGCGAGATCGTCTGTCTCGATCGTGATGCCCCGTCGATCAGGCAGGAATCGGCGGCTGCTCCGGAAGAACCGTCGCCCGGCGATCTGGCGTATGTGATCTATACCTCGGGATCCACTGGGCGTCCCAAAGGCGTCGAAATCACCCATGGAGCCCTGACGAACTTTCTCCATTCTATGGCGGCGTCCCCTGGCTGCACCGAGGACGACGTCGTGTTGGCGGTCACGACCTTGTCGTTCGACATCGCCGGGCTGGAACTGTATCTCCCCTTGATCGTGGGGGGCAGAGTCGAAGTGGCAGACCGTCGGACGGCATCAGACGGCCGGTTGCTCAAGAAGCGGCTCGATGCAGTACAGCCAACCATCATGCAGGCGACGCCGGTGACCTGGCGGATGCTGCTCGATGCGGGCTGGAGTGGGGCGCAGCATATGACCGCCCTCTGCGGGGGCGAAGCGCTGTCCAGAGATTTAGCGGACCAGTTGGCCCCTCGCGTTCGTGGGCTGTGGAATATGTATGGGCCGACCGAAACGACGATCTGGTCGACGCTGGCGCGTGTGGAGCGTGAAGAGCCCGAGATCACGATCGGCCGACCGATCGCCAACACTCAGGTCTATATTCTAGACGGGGCGCTTCAACCGGTTCCGGTCGGTGTGCCGGGGGAACTGTATATCGGAGGGACCGGATTGGCACGAGGCTATCGTAATCGTCCGGAGTTGACGGCGGAACGGTTCATCCCCGATCCGTTTTCACGGGATCCGGCGGCGCGACTCTACCGGACGGGCGATCAGGCCCGCTATCTTCCTGACGGACGGCTCCTTCATCTCGGACGGCTCGATCATCAGGTAAAAATCCGTGGATTCAGGATCGAACTCGGCGAGGTTGAGGCCGCGCTGGCCGCGCATCCCCAGGTCTCTGAGGCAGTCGTAATGGCCCGTCCAGACCGTTTGGGTGGGCGGCAACTGGCCGCCTACCTCGTTGTCGAGACGGGCGCGAGTCTCGGTGTCGGAGACTTGCGAACTTTTCTTCGGGCTCGATTGCCTGACTATATGGTTCCGTCCACCGTTACGATACTCGATGCATTTCCGTTGACAGCCAACGGCAAGGTGAATCGGCTGGCTCTGCCGGACCCTTCCCTTGAGCAGGCCGGAGCCCAGGCTACCGGTGTCGCTCCTCGCAATCCGCTGGAAGTTCAGGTGGCTGCATTATGGCAGCAGGTGTTGGGGCGCTCCGAAATCGGGATTCATGACGATTTCTTCGAGATGGGCGGACACTCGCTGGCGGCAGTCCAGTTGTTTGCTGGCCTTGAGCAGGTGTTCGGAAAGCAGCTTCCGCTCGCGACCTTATTTCAGGCGCCTACGATCGCGCAATTGGCGGCGGTGTTAGAGCGCGAAGAGTGTCTCACCCAGTGGAGTTCTCTCGTTACGATTCAACCGATGGGTTCGGCCGTTCCCATCTTTGCGGTTCCCGGTGTCGGGGGCAATGTGCTCGTATTCGCCAAGCTGGCGGCACTGATGGGGCGAGACCAGCCGTTCTATGGCTTGCAGGCGATCGGGTTGGATGGGCGTCAGACGCCGCTGACTTCGATCGAAGACATTGCAACGCGCTACATCGCGGAAATCAGATCGATCCGTCCCGAAGGACCCTATGTGATCATGGGGACATGCACGGGCGGGGTGATTGCGTTCGAAATCGCCCAGCAGTTGAAGGCTGCCGGGCACCGGGTCGTCCTGATGGTGCTTGAGTCCTGGCATCCGTCGTCATACGAATCGTACCGGACCCGACCGGCGGCCGGGTGGCGGAGGTTGCTCCAGGTGGTTGCCGCGATTCCTCGTGCGGTAGCCAACCTCCTGACATCGCCGGTGAGCGAATGGAAGGGGCTCGTTCGCCGGGGTCTGTCGGCGGTCCTTCGGATAGTTCGAGCAGAGGCGGCGATGGAAAGCCAGAATCCCGAGGTTATTTTTGACCGGGTATCGAGGGCGACGTTCCACGCGGTTGCCACCTATCAAACCACGGCCTATGCCGGGGAACTTCTAAACGTGATCGCGTCGCACCGGGTTTTCGGCGAGGATGTGACGGATACCCGAAATACCTGGTCGCTCTTGGCGCAAGGGAAAGTGTTAACCATTCCGATTCCAGCGGAAAATTCCGGGCGATTGTTCGTTTCGCCTCACGTCGAGGTTGTCGCCGAGGTCCTGAGTCAGTACATGGCCGGTCAAATTGACGCCGAGGCAGGGATGGCTCGCCACCTCCTTGGGTAATCGGTTCCACAGCGCGGCTGCGCACCGTCAGGCATTCCGATGACCATGATTCGCTTTGCCAACTTCCTGTTTACGCACGCGCCCGGGGCGTCCCTGCTGATGTTGGGGGCGGGGATTCTGTCGGGCGCAGCCGGTGCGGGTGTACTTATCGTCATCAATCGGTTTCTCCACCGTCCCCACGACGGAACGTGGTTGCTGGTCCTGTTCGGTCTGCTCGTACTGACTAAGATGGCTGCCACGACTTTTTCACAGATACTCGTCGTGCGGTTTTCGCAGGACGCCATTATCAAGCTGTCCTTGGCGTTGTGTGAGCGTATTTCCACGGCCCCGCTCGAATTGCTGGAGCGGAAGGGGACGGCCCAACTATTGACGGTCCTGACCGACGACGTGAGCTGGGTCGTCTGGGCCTTGCAATGCACCCCACAGTTGATCATGAACGGGGCAGTCATCGTCGGATGCGGATTGTATCTCACCTGGCTGTCCTGGCAGGCGGCGGCTGGGGTGGCGGCCATCACGGTCGTCGGAGCCGTCGGCTACCAACTGTTGCACAGCAAGACATTCGACTACATTCACGCTTCGCGCGAGTCACGGGCCATTCTGTTCCGCCGCTTCAGAGAACTGACGGACGGGATCAAAGAACTGCTGATGAATCGAGCCCGCCGCGATGAATTCGTCCTTGGTGAGATTCGGCAGGCGGCGGACGAGTATCGACGGCTGAATCTCTCCGCGACTTCCTGTCAGGCACTCATGGACGCCTGGGCGCACGGGTTGTTCTATCTGATGCTGGGCCTGTTGATGGGGGTGTTCGCCCATGTAGCGCAGTTGGAAGGCGAAGCCCTGACGGGATATGTTTTTGCCATGCTCTACATCATGGGCCCAGTCTGGGGTGTCATCGGAGCGGTTCCGACCGTGAGTCGTGGCCGGGTCGGTCTGGAGAAAATCGAGGAATTGGGAGGGTCGCTGACATCGCTATTGGCGGAACCGGCTCGACGGAAGGGAGATCGGAATAACCTTGAGGCGCCCGTGACGATTGAATTGGTCGGGGTTACGTATGTCTATCCGACCGGGGTAGCATCGGAGCCGGGGTTTCGCGTAGGACCGTTTGATCTCCGCATGCGGTCAGGAGAGATCATCTTCGTCGTCGGAGGCAATGGCGCAGGCAAATCGACGTTCGTCAAGCTCGTGACCGGGCTCTACGCGCCCACTTCGGGGGAACTTCGACTGAATGGTAAGCCGGTCGCACAGGATGAGATCGACTCGTATCGCCAGATGTTTGCGGCAGTATTTTCCGATTTTATGTTGTTCGACAAGCTCTACGGCATTCCGGAGGATCGGGTCTCATCCCAGGCACACGAATACCTGCGGTTGTTGGAAATGCAGGAAAAAGTGACTATGCGAGGGAAAACATTTTCGACGACTGCGCTATCACAAGGACAACGGAAACGCTTGGCACTGGTAAACGCCTTCCTCGAGGATCGGGCCGTGTACGTGCTCGACGAATGGGCGGCCGATCAGGACCCACATTACAAAGACATGTTCTATCGGACCTTCCTGCCAGAACTTCGCCGTCAGGGGAAGCTGGTGATCGTCATCACTCATGACGACCGCTATTTCAATTTGGGCGATCGTGTGGTCAAAATCGAAGATGGGCGAGTCGCCGGTGTCCAGAATATCCGGACCGATCCAATGCCGGCTGCGTTATAATGCCTCCATGGGTCGGGGGGTGATGTAACGGTTCCGGACCTCAATCCAACCGCGGGTGTGATTCTATGTTGCCGGATCTCATTCGAGGTGTGCTTCATATCTGGACGTTCGAGTTAGAGAGATCCGTCGACCTAAGCAACCGGCTCGAACGCTATCTATCCATAGCCGAACGGGCGCGGGCCGAACGGTTTCGTTTCGGAATCGATCGGCAGCGGTTTATCGTTGCGCACGGCTTCATGCGGGAGATTCTGGCGGCGTATCTTCGAGAGACTCCGGCTTCGATCAGCATTGAGACGTCGAAGACGGGCAAGCCCCGTCTTGCAGGCAGATCGGCCGGAACACTGGCGTTCAATCTGGCCCATTCACACGGCCGCGGAGTCGTCGCGGTCGGCCTGTCGGGAGAAGTGGGCGTCGATATCGAACGGTTGCGTGAGGATGTCCCGGTTCAATCGTTAGCCGACCGGTTTTTCAGCCAGGCGGAGCGGATAGATCTGCGCCGGTGTGAGGACCATGCCCGCTACGTGCGATTTTTCCGGTACTGGGTGGCGAAAGAGGCCTACCTCAAATTTGTCGGAACTGGACTGGCCTTTCCCCTCGACCGGTGCCAGGTCGTCCTTGCGGCGGACGGGGCGACTGCCGAGATTGAGTGGGAGGGTGGGCCGACTGAACGTGAAAGGGGACATGTCAAATACTTGTCTTTGCCAGAAGGATGGGTCGGAGCCGTTTCCGCTCAGGGAACGGACTGGTCGGTGCAACTTGACGAGTGGCCGTCGTCCTAATCCGACTGCTCTGCTGGTTTCTCCGTCGTGGCGGCCACCCGCCTTCGCTGGAAAAACTCCTGCAACAATCGTTGGCTCTCCGCTTCCATGATCCCCCCCGTGACCTCGACGCGGTGATTCAGTCTCGGTTCAGCCGGAATGTCCATCAATGATCCGCAGGCACCGGCTTTGGGGTCCCAGGCGCCGAAGACTAGCCGTGCGATCCGGGCTTGCACGATCGCACCGGCGCACATCGGGCAGGGTTCCAGCGTGACATAGAGCGTGCAATCCGTCAGCCGCCAGCTCTGCAAGCTCGCCGCGACCTCGCGTATCACCAACATTTCCGCGTGGGCGGTCGGGTCCTGCGTGGTTTCTCGGGCGTTTTGCGCCTGCGCAATCACCTCTCCGTTACGCACCAGGACGGCGCCGATCGGAACTTCGCCGGTCATCGGCGCGAGTCGCGCCTGATCGAGCGCGAGTCGCATGAATGTGTGGTCGGTGTCTCGATGGCTGGGCATGCTGGTGTATTCCGACGGAGAACCAGGGGCTACGACTGGCTGACGAGATAGATCGGACCGGTCGGAGCGGGACGTCCCCCGGATGGTTCGAGACTGACTGCGAACTTTTTGGCTTTGGCGAAATTGCTAAGGCGGTTGACCAGCAGATGTGCGGTCTCGCCACTGTCCATGTGGAAGGTGCCGACGCTGACGGGGCGATCATTGATCGCCCACAACTGATAGGTCGTTCCGCTGGGACATTCGGGGAGGTTGACTGCGTAGAGCCACACTTTTTTCGTTCGGGCGTCGTACATGAGCATGCCGGCGGCGCGCGTGGCCGCGTCGGATCCGGTCAGCGAGATAGCCTGGGCCGTCGGGGCGCGCAGCAACGCTGCGAGTTCGTCTTCTGGCCCGCGCACGGCGACCGTTCCGCCGCGCGAGGTGAGCTGCTGCCGAAGGTCGTCGAGCTCCGCTTCCCGCTGGATGAGTTGATCCTTCAATTCCGTCATATCGGCGGTGCGCTGCTGAACGTCGTCCTTCAACTGCGCGATAGTGCGCTCACGATCGGCTAGTTCGTGCTGCAGCGACGCCAACTTGGTGGCCTGCTGATCGGACGCCGTCTGGAGTTGTTGCACCTTGTTTGGGCCGGTCGCGCCCTGAAGAAAGGCGTCCCAGCCGAAATACAGTCCCGTTGCGAGAACAACGACGGCAGCGGCCCCCAGGGCCCATCCGAGCGACCAGGAAGAGCTCGAGGATTCCGGCGGAAACAGGTGATTCATCCATTCGCCCGGTTCGAGGCTGGGTTTCTGCGCGGGTTTCTCGGCGATTGCTTCTTCCGTCACGGGAGTCGGTATGCGGGCCGCCATGATCTTGGCTTTGAGTCCGCGCGGGGGCTGCACCGAGTTCAGTCCGAATGGCAACAAGGCGGCTACGGCCTGATAGTCTTTCAGCGCCGTGTGGCAGGACACGCAGCCGGAGAGCAAATGGGCTTCGAGCGCCTGACGCTCCGGACGCTCCAGCGCGCCGGCGGCGTACAAGGGAACGGCTTCTTCAAGTTCTTCGTGGGTCATGTGTGGTCACCGTGATCCCAACAATTTCTGAGCGACTCCCGCAACTTCGCCATACCGAGCTTGATCCGCGTTTTTACGGTGCCCAACGGTTGGTTGAGCTTTGCCGCGATTTCCGCGTGCGACAAACCTTCGTAGTACGCCAACTCCAGCGCCTGTTGCTGGGCCTGAGGCAACGCTGCCAGCGCGCCGCCGACCAGCGTGCGGATCTCCTGATCCGCTTGTGCGTCGAACGGATTCGGATTGCGGTCCGCGACCTGCGCGGCCGAAGGACTATCGAGCGAGTCCGTCGTCCGGTGTTGCCCCCGCGAAGCACGAGCCCGAAGCCGATCGATAGCACGGCTTCGGGTCAGCGTGATGAGCCAGGCCGCCGGCGTTCCGCGGCCGACATCGTAGCGCGAGACTTTTCGCCAGACCTCCAAATACACATCCTGCAGCAGTTCCGCCGCTTCTTCACGATTGCCAAGAATCCGGAGGGCTATCGTATACAAGAGCGTGCTGGACTGATCGTAGAGTTGACTGAACGCCTGATGGTCGCCTTTGACCACCCGGGCCAGTAGTTTAGGGTCGATGTTCGATGCGGCGTGTTGCGACGAGGCGTCCATAGAGAAAACTAACTCACGACTTTCGGCAAGCTGTCCGGAACACGCCACAACTATAGCACTCTACGGAGCAAACGAGCAAAAGGATGTGTGTTTAAGTCTGCGGGATTCAAGCCGAATCCTGGCTGGATTCCGTCGGTCAGGGGGAAGGCCTACAGGGCCCTCGTCAAAGTCGATT
>JAXLZJ010000032.1:0-51129 GCA_046350995.1 Nitrospira sp. | reverse complement strand
ACTCATCGTGGCTACGGTTCCTCCGAACAGTTAAAGAATAAATTGAATAGTGTCGAGGCATTATAAAGAGGCAGCGAATGGGCTTGCAACTGTGAAGACGAGATGCATGGCTTGAACTAACTTCCTGAAAGAACTACAAGCTTTTCTGAGCAAACTGTCCCTGGAGATGCCGTTCGAAACAGACACAGCATGCTGGCTTGGCCCACTCCCCCTTGAGGCGGCCTATAAGTCCAATCGGCTAAGCAGGATAACCCCTGCGCATTGGCCCAGCAGGTCAGAACTACCAAATGGAAGGAAATACAAGCAAAGCCAGCAAAAGGAGTGTGCACCCCTTCGGAGAAATCGATGAACCCTTCGGTAGCCTCTTCAGTAATGTACTATCTCTAGACCGTGGTGGGAGACCTGAAACTTACCGGCCATGTGCCTTCAAGCCCATGGCGAATGGTGTTTTGACGAGAAAAGACTCTCTAACCATTTTCGACCATTATTTCCCATGAGCAATGAATGCGAGGGTACACAGCCCAGTCTATCCACCTCCCTTCCTTCTTCAATAAAATTCAGCACCTCACGGCAACGCGGGGGGCGATGGGAGTGGAGACTCCTGAGCTTCTTTAGTCAGATTGAGTAAACTGGTCCCAGTAAAACCACCGGAGAAAGAGGTACTTGCGTTCATTGCAGTACCAGAAATAGTTCCAGTACGGCTAAGTCTACTAAATCCTCCTGCAGCCTTTAGTTGAGTTGACATTGAGAATCTAAGAACTCCCCCAGATACCGACTCAACAACAGCTGAAAATGTCCCTTCTGCCGGACCATCATAGGCGACTGAACAATCGACTGTATTAACCAGCATATATCTACTCTGCTTGGTAGTCCCGCTAAAGCTTTCGATTACTCCGTTACCGGTATTCGCCTGAATTGAATCTACAAACATACTGATCGTTCCAGAAAATGACCAGTTGCAGGTATACGGCTCTTCGATTAGGTGATTAGTACTGATAACACGAACTCCAGAATAACTTGATGTAGCACTAGCTGTCCCTGACCATGTCCCTAATACTCCATTTATCTTCCAATCTTTTAGTTTTCGACACCCTCCAATGCTTGGTGAGCAAAGTGACAGACGGAGAGAATGCTTTCCATTAGCCCATTTCGCGGCAGACGGTCCTAGGTTGAAAGTCCCCTCTATTGGCGCGACAACACGACTTAATTCCCCATCGGCCCATGGCAACTCACGAGCAAGTGGGAGAGACTTATCGAATTCAGAACCCGGGTCTCTATAAATGCCGTCCGCCAAACTTAGCCTAAGCTTGAACTTGAAAACTTCCCGGCACCCATTACACTTGCTTTCATCTTTAGAATCTTTCGGGGCTCGGTCCACAGGGTCTGAAAGATCATCTCTAACAAACCTGTTAACGTTATTACTTAAAATCGGCCAAGGATCGATCTTGCCTATCCCACCGAAACTATCAGAAAACTCCATCTCGACGTGGAGATGCATGGGGCAGGTACCAGTATTACCGCTTAACCCAATCCTAAAGGTCTGGGGCGAGAGGAAAATCCCGCTTAGTTGCTGGCCTAGGTGTTCAGGACTCAGCAGAATCTTGCTGAGATGCCGATAGGTCGTCAGAATGGCACCAGAGCCGCTATCGATGGTTATACTTTTTTCAGGCTCTGTCTCCACCTTTCTCTTTTTTGATTGAACAGGTTCAGGATCTGAGGGGTCGGGACAGCTTCGAACTTTTCCACTCTCAACAAGCGCCTTCAAACTCCCATCCATTACGGAATAGACATCCATGGGCTCATTTGCACGGAAATCGTTTCCCTTATGATATTTTGACGCCGATGGATTTGCAGAATCTCGTGGCCCGAAATCTGAGGTCATGATTACGCCACTTAGCGGCTGACCTGTTGATGGAACGTTGCTAGAGAGAGTTACGGTCGCACCAATAGAGACCGTACCCGCTTGGTCAGGAAATACAATATCCCCCTGAGAAGGAAACAAATCGGATATCACCCAAAGATGCCAGCGCTCCTCCGCAGCATATGCTTCGGCCACCATCAAGAGCTTGTCCCACCAGTTTAGTGAAACGGTTTGTCCAGCACTACGTTTTCGCCCTATGCCGATCTGCACCTGCACCTCACTTGATCCGGCCGCCCCCATGAACCATTCCGGAAGCAATGTCACACACACCGCAGTGCTTTCTTCACACACCTCCCCAACGATTGTCGTTAGCCCCATGGATGGAGCCTCCTCGTCCGACTCCGAGCTATCTGTCAACATAGCAAGAACCAATTGGTGGGTCGCTGGCAATAGTGCTGGAAGGTTGGGAATCGCAATGGCCAATTCAATTATCTCAGAGGGCTGCTGAGTTGTGCGCACACGGAACTTAGGAACATCAGTCAAGAACTCAAATCCAGGAGTCGCCTCAGGAGCAAGCGCGTCCATCATTGGAGAGGAAAGGGCTTCCACAGCAATCGGATTATTCCCTGTTACGCCCGGTGGAATGAACGCAGTTGCCAGACCTGGCAATACAACTCCTCCCCCTGCTTCCCCAACGGTCTGTGAAGCAGAGGCAGTGACCTTATCTAGCCCCAAAGCCTCGCTCCCTCTGCTGACTCCGCTCGCACCATCACCACCGGAGCAACTGGCTAGCACTACACAGAAGAGCACACCGGCTAATACATTGACCTGACACAAGGCCCGATGCTGCCATCGCCCAAGGTACTCATCCTTGCACTTCATGTAGCGATCTCCATGAACGGAAAATCAACAGATGGTTGCTTTACAGGGGCAACTTTCGGGGAGCTGAATGCCCCTTGAAGTCGTTGTTCAAAGACGGAACTATTACTAATACAAAGGCACATCCCCTCTCCTGAAAGGAGAACGTCCCCGGAACAGTTCCGCGACGAGTCCCTCTGCCGTACCCCAAGTCATTCAAGTAGTCATCCCCTCTGCTCCCAGCAGCATTGCCACATACTCTCTTCAGGTTGCCCTCCCATGCCAAACGGCGGTCGCAGTTCGTTAGACGAAGGCGTAAACTGCCTAGACCTTTATGACTTTCCCTCTTGCTGTTTTTTCAGCGCCTCAAAAAAATCCCCATAGAACTGCGGGCTGCGCACCGTATCGCGATCGACCACTACCGTCGTATATTCAGTCCCAGTAGGAAAGATTGGAATCAACCAGAACAAATGCCACCAGGTATAGCTTTTCTTGTGCAAGTTGGTCGCTTGATTGGCCGCCAACATCACACGCGTGACTTGTTCGGAGACCGGAAACAACGTGAGCGTTGCCGTCACCGTATGAGAGAGAGACTTATCCTCCTTCGACCGAATCTCCCTGGTTGCCAGAATGATATGGCTCTTCGTGTCAGCCTGCTGAACAAGAAACCCCTGCTGAGAAAGGACTTCTAGAACGCTCCCCCATGTGGACTCCATAGAGGCAGGAATCGAGTCCGAATTGCCTTTGACTTGCTGACTTGCAGAAAACGCCCCTTCATACTGTGGCGGATTTGAACCGCAACCCGTCATGGCCAGCACGACGACCATGTACGTCCATGCCCTGAACGCAGACCAACCAAATCTGCCCTTGCCATCCAAAACCATTCGTCCCCCCCGCCTTTCTTAATGCGGTTTCCCCGAACCGATACTGTCGCAGCGGAGCCACACATTTCCCTCTCTCAGAATGCGGCGCGACGGTCTCACAATCGCTCCATCGCTCGCCATCCTACTAATGGTGTCCGCCAAATGGCGGATATGATTCGCTACACGAATGGCCCGCTACGCAATCCTTCCTAATTGCCAGTCAAACTCCGGCTCATGTATGCTCGCGCGACTAATTCGGCCCGAGAGCGGACGCCGAGTTTCTTGAACATCCTTTCCATGTGCGTTTGAACCGTTCGTGAACTGATCTGCAGCTGCGATGCAATCTCCTTGTTTGTCAGCCCCTTTGTCAGCCACTCCACCACCTGCGCTTCCCGAGCCGTTACCCCCGGCATCACGAAATCCACTGGAGCCATCGCCTGCGAAGATTGCGCACGCCGCTGCCCCAGAGACAATTTTGCTTCTGGATCTCCAACACGATTCTGCATTGGCTTCCTCTGCACCATCTTGGATGGCGAAACATGTATCAGACGAACTGCGGGCGACGAAATACGCCACCTGGCGTACATGGTTCTACCTAGAGCAGGCCTAGCCCACAAACAGGAAAGAGACTGCGAGAGAATGGAACGACTAACGGGAAGGAAGCTGCGGAGGATCTCTGAATTCTTGCTCGACCTCTACCAACTACGCACGCATGACGAATTCACAAGCCATCTCATAAAGGCCTTGCCGACGATCACGGAAGGCGAGTTCACCTCCTATAATGAGTATGTATCGGGCGGCGAAACAATCCTCTTCAAGTCCGATCAACTCCCGTACTGTCCCGACCCGTTACACTATGCCGGGGTGCTCCAGCAATACATTCAAGAACATCCCGTCGTCACCCAGTGGCTCATAGCCCACGATGAGTCCGCGCACATTATTTCTGACTTTGTCCCGCCGAGCCGATTTCACAAGACGACGCTGCACAACGAATTCTACAAGCCGCTCAAAATGTCCTATCTGCTATTTATCGGACTGAAGGCCACCAACAAACGATTGTTGTCCATCAGCCGCCACCGGAATGACCGAGAATTTCATGACTCGGACAAGACTGTTCTAGATGCCATTCGCCCTCATCTCCAACAGGCCCTGACGAACGCCTTAGCTGTGACGACGATGCGCGACCAACTCGCTGCGCTGAATCAGGCAATCGAAACAGGCCAACAGGCCATTCTCTCGGTAACTGGCGAGGGCCGTATTCTTACCTCAACACCAACGGCCCAACGATTGTTGAACAAGTACGGCGTCCACACGAAACGCGGAACCGACTGGCTTCCGCAAGCGTTACGTACCTGGCTGCGGAAGCAGATCGACCAACTTGTCCAAGCGGACGATATTGCGCCGGCGGTGCAACCACTGACCATTGCCGGAAAGGCTGGCACGCTCCGAATCCGGCATGTTCGCCAGGACACACACCACCTCTTACTCTTACAAGAGGACAGGCCACAGGTAACAGATGACTTAGCCCATTTCGGCTTGACCACACGAGAAACGGAAATTCTTCGGTGGGTGATTCAGGGTAAGACGAACCCGGAAATCGGACACATCCTGGGCATCAGCCGTCGAACAGTCCACAAACACTTGGAACGGATTTACGCACGTCTCGGCGTGGAGAACCGCCATGCGGCAATGACCGTGACGATGGAAGCGATCCGACGAGGGAGAGGTGGAGACAATTAAGACTGGAACTGCTTGGCCAGCTCGCTCGGCTTGAACACGCCGCGTTCCGTGATGATCCCGGTGATCAACTCGGCCGGCGTCACGTCGAACGCGGGGTTGTAAACGGCGACGCCGGCCGGCGCGATTGGCTGCCGTGGATGCCAGTCACTTAAGGGATTGCGCTGCTCGATTGGAATGTCGGCTCCGGCTTTCGTCTGGAGATCGATCAACGAACACGGCGCCGCCACATAGAACGGAATCCCATGAGCCTTCGCCAGCACCGCACGAATAGGTCCCGATCTGTTCGCCACGTCCCTGTTCGCCGCGATGCGGTCGGCCTCATATCGATGCAGGATGAATCTTGCCCGCCGCATCAATGAGCCGGCCATGTTGTCCGTGATCGTGCCGTGACGGGAATCCGGTCCCGCATCAACTCCACGCCGTCAGCCTGGCACCCTGCAGCACGGGTCGTGCTTCGTCGGCGATCACCTTGACCTGCTTGCCTTCCTCCCAGGCCGCCTGGATCACACCCAGGGCAGTGCCATATCCCGGCCGTCGCCAGCGCCGGCATTGCAGTGTCAGCACGGTCTGCCCGGAATGCGATCAGTTTTGGCCCCCGTGTTTTCCCATCGTTTTGGTAGAGGCAATGTCTTCATCGTGAATCGCCCGGGCTTCGGCCAGCAGTGCAGCTTTCACGTCTACGACCGGTTGATCGCTCAGGACGCGAGCTTCTTTTTCATCCGGTCGATCGCCCAAAACAGATTGACGGCGGTCGGCCTGCGGCGGCCAGATGATCATCGGGCAGAAGTTCTTGGCGAATGCGGAGAACCTGCCGGAAACCGCCTGCGCGTTTAACGTAACACCAAACGCCGTATTGCCGCCGATCGCGGGCGCCCCCGGACTTTCAATTCACGGATGGCATCGGCCACAGCACGATAGTCGCGGCAGCAATCCAGGACACCGACATGTTCCGGCAGGCGGGCTCTTTGATCGAGCAGCCGCACCATGCCGTTCTTCCATTCGACGGTAGTGAACCATGGCGGCATCTTGTAGCGGGAATGGGGAGACTGCAAGAGACTATTGTCGGCGGCGGCCGGTGATCTCCAACACGGTGATCATCGCGACAATCAACCCGGCTTGAACGAGGAGAAACACCGCCTTCTGCGGGTCCGGCATCACGCAGCGCCATGGCCGACAAGCCCAGGCAGATGGTGAGCAGAAAAATCATGGCGACGCTGGCTTGGCGCGACCCCCAACGCCTGCCTGATGATGGTGATGGTCTTTGCCGATACACGAGCCACCTGACCGAGGCACCTTGCCGGTAACGATCACTCCACGGTGATATGGATCGCGTCGTAGATGAGCACCTGAAAATCAGCAGCGGGGTTGCTGAACGATAATTTGAAGCGGACTGTGATCGGCCCAGTTGCCTTTCACGGCCAAACAGGCTATAGAATCAGGAACGTCGAACTCCGTCTCCCAAGAAGATCTTGGCCGGTTTCTGTACTGCGGAAATTGTGCGGGAAGAATCCCGCTGCAGCGCCGATGATCGCCATCGCCAGCCAGCCGAGTCCGGCCTGGTCCGTCTCGAAGGCAACGAATCCCATGAAGCCCGCCATCAGCATCGCAAGACCGGATGCCAGTCCATCCATCCCGTCGAAGAAATTGAAGGCATTCGTGATACCGACGATCCACAGCATAGTGAGCGCGATATTCGCCGCCTCCCCGATTCCAGCCGCCGGAAACAGCGTGAGGACCTTACCCGTGCCGATGACGATGCTTTGCCGCCACCACCTGAACTGTAAGTTTGAGGGAGGCTGGCATTTCCCTGATGTCGTCAATCACCCCGACGAGGAGCAACAGTGAACCGGCGAGCATGATGCCGGTCATCCAATCCGCAGAATGAATTCAGGAGCACGCGGATCCGACGAACCCAATATACACTGCCACGTTCACCTAATCGCGGCGTCGGCCAGGCATGAATTTTTCCGGTCAGTGGGAACATCGACGAGCTGCCAGTGATGGCTTGCCTGCGTCAGGATCGGTGTCAGCGCGAAGTTACCGAGAAAGGCAAAGAGTAGCACACATAGAGCCAGCGCAACCCTTCGAATTGAAACCAAGCGCGCGTGTCCGGCAACGCCAGAGTCAGTGCGCCGAGCAGCGCCAGAATCGTGCCCGGTTCAAGCCACCGCCAGACCTGATCGACGACCGGAACCGGCAAGTCCGTTTCCATCGTTCTCAACGCCATTCGTCCCTCATCGCCGTAATGACCTGAGCGGCCTCGTCGTCCGGCCAACGCGGGATACAGCGGAATGGAAAGAGCCCGGCGCCTGCCGCTTCGCTGGCCGGGAATCCATCCAGCCCCAGATACCGATGCAACGACCGGAACACCGGCTTCCGACACTGAACCCCCGCTGCTCCAAACGCACGATCCAATCCTGTACGGAAGGTACAGAGCTCGCCTCAGCCGGTACCCGGACCACAAAGCGGTACACATGCGTGCGCTCATCAGGAACGATCGGCAGCCCGACCGCCGTTCCCACCAATGCATCGCAGTAGCGTTCGGCCAGCACGCCCGCTGTTCGAGAAACTCCGTGAATCGGTCCAATTGCGCAAGACCGATGGCCGCCTGCAGATCGGTCATCTTTAGATTGGTGGCCATGGGCGTGAGGATGGCGCGCCGTCGCAATTCCCGCAATGCACGCTCGTTCGAGCAACGCGGTATCGCGAGACAACACCATGCCGCCCTCTCCGGCACAGAGCAATTTGTTCGCATAGAACGAACACACGGTCATGTGCCCACGGACCCCACCAGACGTCCCCGCTCTCTTGCGCCTAAGGTCTGCGCACAATCCTCGATAAGCGGCACGCCCAGCGAGGCGAGCGCTGTCAGATCCGCGGGCAAGCCGAACAGATGCGGCACGATGATCGCGCCGGGTTCGAGGTCATCGCGCGCGAGCGGGCGCGCTGACGGAAGGTATCCGGTTCGATATCGACAAGCCGGCCCTTGAGCCTGGACCCGCTGAACGGCCTGCCACGGCGCGCACAAACGTAACTCGGCAGAATCACCTCATCGCCAGGTCCGATCCCCAGAACCCGTAACGCGAGTTCCAGCGCGACCGTTCCCGAATTGACCGCCACCGCCGGCCAACCCGAACGAAGCGGCCAGGCTCCGCTCGAACCGTGATCCACCAGCGGGCCCTGGGCGAGATGGCCGGAGGCGAGCACCTCGGTGACGGCGCGGAGGTCTTCCGATCCGATCGATGGGCGTGAATGCGTGATCATGGCAGTGCCGACGGTCATGTGCCGATATTGGCCAACACCTGCAAGGAAGAAACCCTTCCGCGTTTTTCACCCGGCCCCGGATGCCCCGGAAATGGGCCGACGAGCGGATCACATCGACGATGCTCAGGTCTTCGATATTCGTCTTCTTCACCTGAGAGGCGTGCGCCTGAATCGCAGCCAGCTTGTCCTCCAACACCTGATCGATGTCGACGAACACTGTCGGGGCGAAGTTCTGCGTCGTCGGCCCTTCGTAGAACAAGACATTCTTGGTATAGCGCGTCGCGGAAATCGTGCCCATCGCGAGATGCCGATGGTCCTGATGCGTAATGCCGTACTTTTTGACGAAAATGAAATGAGGATCGACCTGTTTGACGACGGATTCGATCGTTTGGATGGTCTCCCGCCCCATCGGCACCGCCGTGTCCTGATAGCCACCCCAGAAAATCCGCTCGGCGCGCAATCGTTTCGCCGCCTGCTCCTGCTCGAACTTTCGCATCTCACCGGCCCCGCCCTGCTCCCTCGGTCATGACCATCAGAAAGACCCGATGGCCGTTCTGCGCGTACTTTGATCAGCGCGCCGCCGCAGCCGGCTTCGATGTCGTCAGGATGGGCGCCGGATCGCCAGGGATCCGCACGGTTCGGTTCCGTCGAATGTCATACCTGCCTCCTTGGCCTCATCGCGAAGCCCCTACTGCATCCATGGTCGTGGCGTGGTTCCCGCGTAAACGGGACAGGGCGTCCGGCCCCGTGCACAACAGCAAATCGATGGCCGACAGATTCGGTTCGAACGGCTCGTAGACCTGGCGATAGATCGGATGCTGAAACGCCTGAATCTCCAACGCCACGCCCGAGGCCTGAAACGCGGTTTATCCATATAGGCAGCCCGGCTCCGGGGCCGGCTAGGATAGCCGGCGCCCACGGTCCGGCACAGATCGATCAAGCGATCCGTCGGTTCCTCGCGTGCGGAGAATTCCCCCGCGCACCGGATTCCGCGTCATCGCCATAGGCTCCGAGCAACCATCGGATCACCGTCAAGTTGAGCTCGGCTAGACTGTCCACGACCGCTCGTACACAGCGCGCAATTCCGGAAGATACCGGTCGCGAAAAGGCGCCCGCGCATAGTGCATCTCCAAGGCGCGAAGATGCCGATCGCGCCACGCCGCAGTGGAGTTGATCTGCACTCGTGAATACGTTGACCGAACCGATGCAGCACCGGCACCGTCAGCCATTGCCAGCCCTCAGACGTCCGGATGCGATTGCGGTTCTGCCATTCGTTCTTCTTGAATTGACCGTCTCGAGAACGATGAACAGATCGGCGCGGTCGATCTTGTCCAGATATCCCAACCAGGGCAGAAATTGCGGTTGATGAATCGTGACGCGCATCGCGTTATCCCCGTTCCCCTGCCACAGCGTCCACATAGACCGGATTGGTCAGCAACTCGCCGCTCGCTCCGGAAATCGCGAGACGATAGTACGCCCCGTCGCGGGTGACGGCCTGTTCGTCGACCACCTGATAGTCGAACGGCGTGTCTCCCGTAAACGAGCCGATCACCGAGCCGGAACGAATCACCCGGAGTGTCGCCGGATGCGTATTCCCATCTCTCGCCGCGATGCGGGTTCGCGACGACCGGATGCGCGCCGACCGGAACGCCGAGACGTTTCCGAGCCTGCGGCAACCGAACCGTTGTCATCCAGAACCTGCAAGCCTTCCAGCATGAGTTGAACATGCTGATCTCCTCGGCGACCGCGTAAGCATGACCGGATCGGATGGCGTCCAGGACGCCCGAGATCGACCGTTCCGTCACGTCGACCACCGTGACGACCCGATCCAAATCTTTCCCCTGATCCGCAAGACCGTGAAACGCAATCTCACCGACCACAGTCGGTCCCGCTCGCCTGGGTCCGGCAAGGCCTGCAGGAATCGTACGGTCCCAGAGGCCCCCGAACTGCGTGACAGTTCTCGCAAACCGGATACACGCCACCGAAGCCGGTATGGGCGGTCGTCAAGGCCAACGCCTCCGGGTGCGGGATCGGTACGAACTGTGACAGTTCCGAGCGGACCGAACGTGTGGGCTCTGAAATCATGGGCTTCGGTCATCGACCACAACACCACCGCACCCCGCTCGACGGCCGCATCGATCAGCGCCTGATAAGGCCGATATCCCTGCTGCGCATCGTAGGAACTGAAGACCGGCGTCCCGAACGGACGGGCCTGCACCAACGGTGTGACGGCGAGAATCGCGCATAGTCCCGCCGTCGCACGTCGAAAGGGACCGACCGGTTCATGCCATCCCCGTGAGGTCCGCCGGAACGGATTCCACAACGCCACGGCAGGAACCATCAGCAGCAGCGGAGCCCATTGCCACATCCGCCTGTCCTTGCGAAATGAATCCGGATTGCCCCGGGCCGGCAGCGCCCGGTAGTCATCGGCACGCGTCAATCCCACAACCAGCAGATTGCGCTGCGCATCGTGCATCGTCAGGTCGCCGCTCATCAGAGAACCGGTCCAGTAATAAAACGGCGCCACTTCCACGCCGGGCACAATCACCAATCGGGGATGCCGCGCCTGCACGACCTCAACCTCGGCCAAATATTTATCGAGGCCATAGGCCAGGACCGAGGGATAGGAGACCGTCTTGCGGATCAGGGAGCGAAACGGCCACAGGCCATATTCATAGTCCAGCGTGAAGTTGTCGGAGAGGACGAGCGCATCCAAGCCCCGCTGTTCCGCTCGTGTCGCGAGCTCCTCCAACGACAACGTTCCCGTGCTGGCGGTACTGTGGACATGCAGCGCCACGCGCAACGGCATGCGCGACGCCGCATCCGCCGGCGACACCGCCCCCAGGACAGAAAGCGCTAGCACCGTACGGGCCAAGCCCTGTGCAAGCGTCGACGGGCGAGGCGGGCTCTGCGTGGCATCCCGATACACCTGTTCGATCGCCAGGACCATCGATCTGGCTCCAAATTCCTCCCCGATCCGCTGCGCGGCGCGGCGGCCGAGCATCTCGGCCCATTCCGGCCGGCTCAGAATCCGGCAGATCGCATCGGCCAGCGCGCGGCTGTCGCCCGCTTCCACCAGGAGTCCGTTCACATCATGCTCGACGATGGCCGGAATTCCCCCGACCCGGCTGGCCACGACCGGAAGCCCTGCCGCCATCGCTTCGATCAAGGCCCGGCCCATCCCCTCATTGAGCGAGGGCAACACGAAACAATCCATGCCGGCCAGACACGCCTCGACCTGCTCGCGATGGCCGACCAGATGCACACGCTCGCGCAACCCCAGTCGCTCGGCCTGTGTGCGCAACGCGTCATACTGATCCCCGCTGCCGACCACCACCACATGGGCACGAGGAAACTCCCGATGCAGGAGCCCGAGCGCGTCGATCAACACACGGTGCCCCTTGATATCGGTCAGCCAACCGATCGATCCGATCACGAGCGCGTCGTCCGGGCATCCGAACCATTCAGGAATCCGCCGACCGTCGACTCGTGCACGGTGAAACCGGGTGACGTCGATGCCGCTCGGAATGACGGTGAAGCGTTCAGGAACACCGACGCCCCGCTCCAGGTGATCCGCCCGTTCCGATCCGGTCAGCGCGATCAACGTCGTCGTCAAGGGCGCCAACATCCGTTCGATCGTCAAGAACACCCGAGATTTCCAGGGACCGAAGTGGCCGTAGAACACATGTCCGTGCGGCGTATGGACGACGGTGGGAACCCTCGCAATCCAGGCGGCCAGCCGGCCCAACACCCCGGCTTTCGACGTGTGCGTGTGGACGATTGCGGGGCGCAGTGCACGGAGGAGTCCGACCAGCGCCCAAAGGGCGCGGAGATCATTCCATAGACTGATCGGCCGCACCAGCGAGGGCAGCAGCACGAGACGGATTCCTTTCTCTTCCAGACGACGGCGGTGTTCCTCCGTCGCCGCCATACCGCCTTGCGCATCCCACCGGCCGGGATCGCCGGCCACGACAACCGGTTCGAACTCCGTGCGATCATGCCCCAGCACGGTCAGCATGGTGTTCTGCGCTGAGCCGCCGCGATCCAGCCGGGTGATGATATGGACGATCGTCCGGGCCGCCATGGCTTGCTTTACGCCGCCTTTCTCGTTGCGGGCTGAGTCGACGCCGCTTGCAACAAGTCCGTACAATGTCGGGTCCAGTTATATCGCTGTTCGACCAACCGGCGGCCGGTTTGGGACCACCGGTCCTGTTGGCCCGGTTCGCGCAACCGTGTGAGCACCAGGCTGAGTGCGTCGGCCAGCGCGCGGCTGTCGGCACCGTGCGAGACCAGCACCGGATCGATCTGGTTCAGAACCTCGGGAATGGCCCCGACCGGGGTACCGATGACCGGCGTGCCGCAGGCAAGCGCTTCGACCGTCACCAATCCGAATCCTTCGAGTTGCGCCGTCGGCATCACCACCAAGTCGGAGGCCCGATAATAGTCTGCGAGACGGGCTTCGGGAATGAACCCGACCAACTGCACCACACGATCTAATCCTCTACGGCGAATCCCGGCCTCCAACGTCGCACGCAACGGCCCCGCCCCGCCGATCACCACCAGGCAGCGTTCGCGAATGACCGGCACGGCATCGAGGGCATCGAGCAAGGTCTCCAGCCCCATGCGTGGGACCAGGTTTCTGACCGTAAACAGGATGGTGCGGTCGGTCGGCAACCCGAGCGCCCGCCGCGCATCCGTCCGGTTGGCCGCCGGACGGAAGATACCGGGATCCGCAGCACCGGGCACCAGCACAATTCGATCGGCTGGAATGCCGTGGATCGAAAGAATCCGTTGACGCATGAATTCGCTCAGGACGATCACGCGGGCACAGCGTCGCATCACCAGCCACTCGACGGCCCGACGCGCCCACGCATGGAGGCCCTGCCGGATTCGCCCGATCATCGTCACAGCCAGCTGAGTGCGCGTGCGATATTCTTCATGGGCCAGGGAATGACACACGTAGACCCACTCCGTCGCCGCCCGCCTCCGCAACCAAAGCGGACCGAGCCCGGCCAGCGCCTGATGAATGATCGCAACATCGAATGGTCCCGATTCCGTCATTCGATCGAGCTGCCGGACGGTTTCGCGGATCGTCGACCGGATATGCGACCAGGTATCGGTCTCGTCGACAGGATACCGATGCTCGGTCGCCCCGCCGACTCGTACCTCGTCCACACTCATCTCGTCGAGCGCGCGGGTGAGCAGATGCACCGCATGGCCCCTTGCTGCCAGCCCGACGGCCTGTTCACGCAACACCCGCTCGGCGCCGCCGATGACTCTTTCCGCCGAGACTTCAGCGACCAGAAGAATTCTCACAGCGCCTCCACGGCGATCGCCGACTGCGCCGGCGCGGGCGCCCGGAGCTCGTGCCACAACTCCAACACCATCAACGCATATATTTGATCCGCGAAATTGCGCCGCCCGCTCTGGTGTTCGTTCAGCAGCCATTGCGCGTAGGCAGGCTTGAGATAGCCCCGCCGGCGGATCGTGTCCTCGGAGAGCAGGTCCTGCGCCATCTCACGCACATCCTCTCTCAGCCAGCGGGCCAAGGGGATCATGAAGCCTTGCTTCGGAGCGTCGAGAATGGCGGCCGGAACCAACCCGCGCAGGGTCGATTTCAAACAACTCTTGAGTTGCCACCCGGCCAGCCGCCGGTCGGCCGGAATGCGCAGCGCCGTCGCAAGTAGTTCGCGATCGCAGAACGGAACGCGCAGTTCGAGTGAATGGGCCATGCTCATCCGGTCGCCCATCCGCAACAGATCGTCCGGCAGATACGTGCGCAGGTCGAGCCCCATGGCCCGATCGGCTGGATTGTCGGACGGCCATTGATCGAACAGGGATGCCACTGGCGTGGCGGCTGACCGGTATGGTAATGCGGCGGCCAGTTCAGGACTCCAGAGCTGCGCCTCCCATTCCGACGGAACGAAGGTCGTCCAGCGCCGGTATTGTTCTCCCAGATCACGATGCCCGTCTCGTAGAAACCGTCCTACCCGTCCGATGTAATCGCGTCCGGAACCGCTCTCCCGACACGTGGCCGCTCCGCGGCCAGCGAGCCAGGATCGAATACCCACCGGGACTGTTTGATAGGACGCAGCCGCACGGATGCCGAGGTACCGGGGATAGCCCCCGAACAACTCGTCGCCGCCAATGCCGGACAACGCGACTGTCACCGAACGACGGGCAACTTCTGAGATCAGGTAGGTAGGAATGGTCGACGAATCGGCGAAGGGTTCCCCCATGGATGCCACCACCCGGGGAATCAACGTGGCGATATCCGGACGGATCAACGCTTCCGTATGGTTGGCACCAAAGTGTGTGGCGGCAAGCCGGGCGCGGCTCAACTCATTATAAGACTGGTCCGCGGGGTGATCGTAGCCGATCGAGAAGGTATTGACCGGCCCCTGTTCTCTCATCAGGGCCAACAACGCCGCCGAGTCGACGCCGCCGGACAAGAACAGTCCGATCGGCACATCGCTGACGAGGTGCATCCGTACGCTATCCCGCAAGGCCTCCAACACCCGCGCTCCCATCTCTTCCTTCGAGAGCGACTGTGCATTCGCCGCGACCTCGTCAGGCCGGTAATAGCGGAACACTTCCAACCGACCCCGGCCAACACTCAATCCCTCCCCCGGACGAAGTTGATAGATGCCTTCATAGATGGTTTCGGGACCCGGGACGTACAGATGGGCGAGGTAGTCGGCGATCGCATCGAGACGCAGGCGCGCATCCGGAACCGCCTCAAGAAGCGACGGCAGTTCTGAAGAGAACGCCACTCGTACAGGCTCCGAACCGGAGGCCGGCAACACGGCATAGTACAGCGGCTTGATGCCGAGGGGATCCCGCAGCAGCAGTGCCTCTTGCCGCTCCCGATCCCATATCGCACAGGCGTACATTCCCCTCAATCGGGAGACCAGGTGCATCCCCTCGTCTTCGTACAGATGCGCCAGCACCTCCGTGTCCCCCTGCGACGACAAGCGGTGGCCCTTCTGCAGCAAGGCTTCGCGCAACGCCCGGTAGTTGTAGAGTTCCCCGTTCATCACCGCCCACACCGAGCCGGTTTCGTTTCTGACCGGTTGGCTGCCGCCGGCCGGATCGATGACCCGCAGCCGCCGCGCGCCGAGCGTGACGCCTGGTTCCCGGTGCAGACCTGCCTCGTCCGGGCCGCGATGGACCAGTCGTTGGAGCATGCGGGCGACAAGCTCCTCATCATCCGCGCCGATGATACCGCTGATCCCGCACATGCTTACCGGTCCTTCCCTTCGACTGCCTGTCGCTCGCGCCGCTCGATTTCAGCCCGTTCCCGTTCGTGCCTGGGCGAGACGGTCTGAGGCGGAACATCCACCGGCTCATATCGCGTGTACTTGGCCGATCCAACCGACATCAGCAACAGGCGCACACCGAGTGCGGCCAAGGCTCCCAACAAACAGACCACCACCACCGTTCCCCAGAAACCCAACCGCTGCTTCCAGTGCCGCCGCCGCTGCCAGGGAGCAAGTGTCATCGTGTCCCCGACGAGGGTCTTGCCACCAATTCGATCGACGGCGCCCAGATCAATCGCCCACCGCTCACCCCGTATGCCACGGCCGCCGCGAACGAAAACAGACCGCCCAGCAATCGCCACTTTATGCGCCGCCCGATCGACGTCGCCTCGGTTACCGGACCGAGGCTCGGCGCGGAGTTGCGCATCGACAACACCTCGAACCCGTTGGCCTCCAGCAATACTCGCAGAGCCGAGGGCGTGTAGCAGAAGAGATGGAAGGCCTGATCGTATTGGGCGCCGAACCAACGGGCCGGCTTTCTGATCCATTGATGAAACGTGCCGTTGGACACGCGGATCGCGATAAGTCCTTGCTGAGCAACCGACCGGGCGACCGCCTGGATCACCATCGTGGGGTCCGTAACCGTTTCGAGTACGTTGACCAACGTCACCACATCGAACGGCGGGACGCCCGCTCGATCGAGCTCGTCCGGCAAGAGCACGTCGAGCCCTTTCGCCCGTCCGCGCGCGGCTGCACCCTGAGAGACCTCCACCCCGGTACAGGTCCATCCGGCATCCCGACAGATCGCCATGAATGCGCCGTCACCGCAGCCGATATCCAGCAGCCGACCGGGCGCACGCCGAAACGCGGAAAGATGCCGCAGCACGCTGGCAAACACCGGTCGACGGTCCGCCGAACTCTCCGCCGCGCCATACGAGCCGTCGTACGACTCCCGATAGTATTCTTCAACTTTCCCCGGCAACGGGCGCGGGCTGAGAAACACCAGGCCGCAGGAGGAGCAGGCCAGGTACCGCCTGGTCACGGTGCGGAAAGCCTCGGTCGGAGTGCCGGTGCTCCCACAAGGACAGACAATTTCTTCGAGTTCCATGGTAGCAGCGTGGCTCATGCGGCATTCAATCTCTCTGCAGATGTTGTATTGACTCGTTCACGAAGTGCCGATTCAAACACTGCGACAGTGCGGTCAACCATACGATCAACGGTAAATCGCTCTTGGACGATCGCAGATCCGGCACGACCCATCTCCGCCGCCAATTCCGGCTGCTCCAGCATTACCTGGATTGCCCTAGCTAGCCCTTCAGAATCCCTCGGATCGACCAGCAATCCCGTCTGACCATGCTCGATTACCTCTGGTACACCATTGACGTTGGTCGCGACTAAAGGCTTCGCCATCGCAAGTGCTTCGAGCACGACGAATGGAAACCCCTCAGACAGCGAAGGCAAGACCACGACGTCCGCCGCGTCATACCACTCCGCGACATGGTTTGTAGCTCCGACGAACCAACACCGGTCCGCAATTCCCTTCACGACCGCATACGCTTTCAGTAAATCATGCAATTCCCCTTCCCCAACACAAATGCACTGTAGTGTTGGCCATTTTTGTCGTAGCAATGCAAGTGCGTCAATCAAGTACCGATGCCCTTTGGGAAGCGTTAACCGGGCGACGACAACCACCAATGGGCCATCCCCGACTTCCAACGCACGGCGCAGGGTCGTCCGATCCCGGCCCGAAACCAGTTGGGCACGGTCGATGCCATTGTGCACGGTCATGGCCATCGCTGTGGCCGAAGGATCGTCGCGAACAACATGGCGCCGGATGGCATCCGAGACGCAAATGATTCGATCAGCCCAAGGCGCGGTCAGTCGCAACAGCGCTGCATATATCCACCGTTTGAACGCGTTGACTTCATAGTCCGCTATTAAATTGTGTACGGTGGAGACCACAATAGGTACGCCCGCCAACCAACCAGCCACACGCCCGTAGAAGTTGGCTCGCGCCCCGTGTGTCTGGAGGATTGTTACCCCTTCGCGTTTGAGTAACCGAACCAACCGCATTAACGCGACAGGATTGAACAGCGGCGCCAGTTCGATAACTCGGGTATCAACACCCTGCGCCTGCATACGACCAACGAAGGACCCAGGCTCCGGACAGATCAGAACCGTTCGAAAGCGGGTCGCGTCCAGATGTTTGCAGAGCAATTCCAAATAACGTTCACCGCCCCCATAAGAGGCACTGCCGGCCAACTCGGCAAGGACGATGCGGCTCACGGTTTCCTCCCGACAATCAGCAAGCTGCCCCGTAGGTGCGGCAGGGCATAGAACGGCCATTTCACCCAATCGATCGCCTGTTGTTGCGCCGTCTGCCGGCAATCCTGCGTGTCTTCCCCGAGAAAATGCCGTGCCTCGACGACGTCGAATCCGGCCCCCCGCAGCATCTCGCGCAATTCGTGCATGGCGTACTCGCGGACATGGGGACGCCATTCGTCGTCGGGGTTGTCGTACCCGGGCGGCGCGAGACGATCGTTGAGCGTCCGGCCGGCGAGCAGCTTCAGCACGTTGCCGATCCGCGTCACGTTCGGGGTCGTAATGACAAGGCACCCACCCGGCTGCAAGATGCGATGGGCTTCCGCCAGCAGATGGAACGGCGACGTCAAATGCTCGACAATCTCCAGCGCGAATACCAGCCGCGCGGCGCCATTTGCCAGCGGCACGGTCGTGGGATACGACTTGTGCGCAAAGTGTTTGGCCGCCGGATCCAGGTTCACCGTCAGGATGTCGACATCGACATCCTGCTTCATCAAGTGCACGAATTCAGCCTCGGCCATAAGACCGGCCCCAACGAGTCTGGCCGATCGGGTGGGCTCGATCAACCGCAGTAACCGCAGCAGACTTCCCGGATACGGACCGAAATCAACGACGGCGTTCGACCCCTCAGGCAGCCAGCCCAGGCCACTCCGGAGCGCGACATACAAGCGATCGCGACATTTCAAAGCATGGTGCATCGGTGTCGTAAATCGCGGATCATCCATCGCAAAAATCTCGTAACGAGAGGGGCGGAACTCCTGCATGACGCGCGCGAACCGCGAACGCGTCAGCTTGTAGGGCAGTTCCTCATAATGAGCCATGGCCGACACGGACTCTGTCATCGGTTACCCTCTCTGCCCCGCCGGCCACACGGCCGTCCGGTGGACATCGTCATACCCAATCCACACTCGCCGTAACGTCGCGATCATGGTGCGCAACTCCTGCCGGCGATCGGCGGCCCGGAAACAAAGGATGAGGATCAGTTTGCGGAACACACCGCCGGCGATCCAGCCTTTCATCAACAGCCGCCAGGGCTGTGCAAAGTGTTTCTCAACGTACCGGATGCGACTCAATTCCCACTGCACGTTCAACTGTCCCCGGGTCCGTTCGCTGCTCTTTCCCAGCAAATGCACGATCTCGACATCCGCCACATGCCGTACCCGATAGCCGAATTGATGGATGCGCCGGCAGAGATCGACGTCTTCGAAATACATGAAGAACCGCTCGTCCATCCCACCCACTCGCTCGAACACCTCTTTGCGCAGCATGAGGCAGGCGCCATTGGCCCAGTCGACGTCCTGCGACTGAGTTGCATCCATCACTGGCGCGGCACCCGCCAACCCACGGATGACTCGCGGCAAGACTTCAGCATGCACGATGTGGTCGCGGATCGAGGGAAAAGGGAAACAGGATTGCACTGCACGCCCCTGCTCGTCCCGCTGCAGGCAACTCAGTGCGCCCACATCGGGCTGTGCATCCATGCAGTCGACCATCGACCGCAGCGTCCCAGGCTTCATCACCGTATCGCTGTTCAACAGGAGCAGATACCGACCTCGCGCGCTCCCTGCTGTTTGATTGCACGCAGCCGCATAGCCGACGTTGCCCCTATTCGCAATCACCCGCACCTGCGGATAAGCGTCAGACACGGCCGCCGCGCTCCCGTCCGACGACGCATTGTCGACGACGATCACTTCATATGCCACATCCGCGCTCGTCTCTTCGATCGACCGCAAGCACGCAAGCAGCAACTCACGTGTGTTGTAACTGATGAGAGCGATCGTGAGATCCATACGCACCGGGTCCTAGCGTTTCACCGCGCTGAGCATCAACTCGTTACCCGCCCACCGCCAGAACGGCAAGAGCCCCCGCTCCAACCGATCGAGGCCGCGCGCAATCGGTCCGGCGTCCTGCGGCGTCAGATTGCCGCGGGCATGCCCGTGGCGGCGGATACGCAGACTCTTCTCGTAGTTCACGTGCGACAGAAAAGGGCGCGTCAGCATCCGTTCGATCCGGAACCCCGCCCGCTCAAGGCACGTCTTCAGAGTATGCGGCGTGAAGAGCCACAAATGCCGCGGCGGCTCCAGCGCCATCCAGTCGTCCTGGAACAGACGACTCATGAGTCCCGCCATGTTCGGCGTCGTCAACACAATGCGTCCTCCATCCTGCAGAATCCGATGACAATGGCGGAGGTGCGCGATAGGATCCGGTACGTGTTCGATCGCATGCACCATGGTGATCACCGCGACACTGCTATCGGCCAAGCCCGCCGACTCGACCGTGCCGACCGTGACCGGAACATCATAGGTCTCCCGCGCGATGCGAGCTGCCAAGAGGGACGGATCGATCCCCATCACCTTCCAACCCAACTCCTTCATCGCGGCAAGATACCCGCCTGCTCCGCAGCCGATGTCGACCAACAGACCGCCGTCCACAAAGGGCGGGCAGAGTTCGTCTCGACCATAGCGAGCCCTATCCTGTAAGGGGCGAAGCCGGCCTAGGAGTCGACCGGTCACGGAAGCCCACCACTCGGCCCTCCGGAAGCGGGTGTACCCGAAGATCTCGCTGAGGATGAGACCACGTAACGCATCGCGCATGCCGGCTGCCGGACGGAATGACACCGGCCCGACGCCTCCTCCTTCATGGGGTTCATAGTCGTCCGGGTAGCACTGGGAGAGCGCCGACAGGATGGGCCGTGGGCTCTGCCACACCAAGCCGCAGGCCTCACAACGTGCGAAGCCGAACTCCCCTTCCACCGAATAGAGGCGGTCGTGCAACCCCCGAAACAGCGTCTTGCCAGGAGTTCCACACAGCAGGCAGTGTGCGACCAGTTCGGTCATCAGTGTCGGCATGGGGCCGTGCAGGCAACCAACCTGCCCTCCTCGGATAACGGATACTGAAAAGTCTCGCGCCCGGCCGCCATGCGCAAACGCTTCGCGGCTTCCTGCCTCCACCATGACAGCGGCCGCCGCGCATAGATGACTTTACCGAGGCCGATCGACAATACCAGCAGCGAATTGAGCGTCAGCACCGACCAGAGAAGCGCGGCTGCCACGACACCCTCGTGCTTCCGGTAGTACCGCACGAGACCGATCAGACAATCGGCGACACCCTGATCGGGTAGTGATCCGACCCCTCCCGCACCGCCGTGATGCAGGACTTCGGCCTCAGGCAGGATGCGCAACGGTCGGCCGGCGTCATAGAGCCGACGGCAGAGATCGACGTCGTTATAAAAGATGGGAAACCGGTCGTCGAAAATCGGTTCCCGGCCAAAGAGTGAACGTCGGAGCATCAAACAGGCCGCCGGCGGCTGCTCGACGTCGGTCACCGTATCGAATGGAACATCCAACATGTAGAACTCGCGCAACCAGCGGTTGGCCGGACTGAGATTGCGCAAGACGGTTTCAGACCACAGGATCGACATCCACCGGGGCAATTGTTTGTGGTATCGCTGGAGCGACCCGTCGGGATTGCGCAACACCGCTGTCACGCCTGCGCACGCGGGCGTCGCATCGAGATACTGCACCATGCGGCTCACGGCCTTGGGCTGCACTTCCGTGTCGGGATTCAACAGCAGCACATAGCGTCCCGTCGCTCTGACGCACGCCTGATTGTTGGCACGGGCGAATCCGACGTTGTCCACGTTGCGCATCAGCTCGATCTGCGGAAACACTTCGGCGACCATCGTGCTGCTCCCGTCTGTCGATCCGTTGTCGACGACGATCACCTGTGCCGCCAGCCCCTCCACCGCACGGGTGACGGCACGCAGGCAGGCCTGCAGCAGCGGTCGCGTGTTCCAGTTCACAATGATGATTGTGACATCCATTCTTGGTTCCACTCGCGATACCGTTATGAGCCCCAGAGCAGGCGCAGCCGATGCGACTCCCGCGTCCAGAGATGCCAGCCGTACAATCCGATGCCGAGCAGACCGCAGAATCCCGCGGCCCACTGCGCCACCCAGAGAGAGGGCATCGCCTGACCGATGCTTAATCCGGCAGCGACCAGACAGCCGATCGCCGCAGCCCACCGCACCGGTTCGAATGCCGGCTTGACGTCGTCGCCCAACAGTCTGACCGTAGCCTGCAGATGCAGCATCACGCCGAGGACGAAGGTCCCGGACAAGGCCCAGGCGGCTCCGACCAAGCCCCAGCTCAGCGACAGTGGAATCACCGCGGTGACGTAACAGGCGCACATGACGGCCCAAATCTTCGTTTGCAGTTCGGGATGATTCGCGCCACAGTGGAACGAAGCCATGACGCTGCAGAACGCCGCCGCGGCGGCGAACAGACAAAGCACCCGTAACGGATCGACCGCCGCGGTCCATGCGGGACCGAACAGGGTCGGCACCAACCAGGGTGCCCCGATGGCCACGGCGATGGCGACCGGCACCACGATGACCCCGGTCAGACTCATCTGGAGGCTCAACGCGCGCAGGACCGCGGGACGGTCGCGCTGAAGCAACGCATACGTCGGCAGACTGATTTGCGAGATGACGCTCATGGCCCGGATGCCGATCATCGTCGGAATGGCCATGGCCAACTGAAATTGGCCCAGTGCGTCGATTCCCAACAGCCGGCCGATTACGAAGTCTCCCCCGCTCATGACGGTGAACAAAAACCACGCCGTCAGATTTTGGTACCGGCCGTAACTCCACAGACTCCGCAAGGCTGGCCGATGCAGCGACCAACGGACAGGGCACGGAGCGACGACGTACGACGTCAGCGAACCGAATGCGAACGCCACCAATTGCCCGCCGACCAACGCCCAGGCGCTGTGCCACCACCAGGCTAGTCCGACGGTTGCCGTACATTCGACCACCCGGCGGCACAAATCGAAAGACACGCGTCGCTTCAGATCCAGTTTTTTGAGAAGCACGAAGAGGGCCGGACTGTGTAGCGATTGGAGCACGACTCCAACCGCGTGAATCCGCAGGAACGGCGCCAGCGCCGTCATGCGCAACGCGCTCGCAATGGCATCCGCCAGGGCAAAGACGCCGGCCGCGAGCAGCACCCCCCGCAGGACCGACAACGTCCAGGCCACCCGCAAATCGTCGTCCGTCACATGCGGTTTGGCAATGACCGCCGGTTCCAATCCCAACTCCGAAAACGTCTGAATGGCCATCAGTACGGCAGCAGACGCAGCCATGAGTCCGAAATCGCCCGGCAGCAGCAGCCTTGTCAGGATCACGAGTTGAAGGAACCCGATGCCTTTTTCGAGCACAAATCCGGCCACTGCCCATCCGCCGGCCTGAAGGACTTGATGCCGAATGCGCACCGAGCCGCCGATCAAAGTATCCGACTGGTGTTCGACAGGCGTCATCAGGCACACACCCGTTCGTGTTGCGGTTCGATCGCCGGAATACCCATCACTCGCTCCAGCTCTCTCGCGCGGACATCCCAAGTATGAGCATGCACGACTGCCGCTCGGCCGGCCAGGCCCATCCGTTCCGCCATCTGCGGATCGCCGAGCAGCCGCAACAAGGCCTCAGCCAGATCGGCAGCGCAATCCCCCTTCACGGAGAGACCGGCCCCGAGCTGCACGACGAAGTCGCCGTAGCCTTCGCCTTCCGACGCGACGATCGGCCTGGCACAGGCAAGGTATTCCCACAGCTTCATCGAGTCGCCGGCATAAAACCGGACCGGCCGATGAAGTACCACACAGATGTCGCTGGCACCGATCCACGAGGACACATCGCCGAAATCCACCCGACCGACGAACCGGATCGAATCCTCGAGCTTACGCTCACGGACCAGCGATTCGAGTGATGGTTTCGTTTGCCCCTCGCCGACGAGGAGTAGGGTCGCGTCGGGAGCTTCCCGGCGGACGATCGCCATCGCCTCGACCAACGTGTCCAATCCATGCCAAGGAAAGAACCCTCCGACGAAGCCGATATAGAGGCGATCCGCCTCGAGGCCGAGACGCCGGCGAGCAGCCGATTTGTCGCACGGCACATTGACGGCAGAATCGACCCCGTTCCGAATCACAGCCCAGCGCAAAGGGTCGAGACCCCATTCGCGCTGCATCCACAGCGGAATCTCCCGGCACACACTGACGACCGCCTCCGCCCGCCGCACAGCGCACTTGAGCGCCCATTGCACAAGCCAACGGATCGGCGGCATACGCCATACACCCATGAGTTCCTCGGAAGGCAATCCGTTGACGAAGAGCACGTACGGACACGCCATGACCGTCGCGCACCAAAGCGGGGCCGACTGACCGGGGGAGTCAAACCACAAGACCATGTCCGGTTTCTCCCGCCGTATCATGCGGAACAACGTTAGCGCGGATGCGAAGAGGTAGGTCAACGGTCTAACCACCGGCAAGCGGAGGACCGGAACCCAGGCGATCTGCGCGCCGGCCAACTCACGGACATCCTTGGATCCGCTCACCGAGATCGGCGCGACGAGGCGAAGTCGATGGCCGCGGGCAAGGAGCGCCCGCGACAACTCGATCACCTGGCGGCTGCCGCCGCCGGAAACGCCCAGATCCTCATCGCAGAACACAATGATGTTCATGGCCACCGTTCGGTTACGACGTTCGTTGAAGCACATCCCCGTGCTGCTCGGAATGGGCCCTCATGGTTTCACTCGATCGCTGCCAGAAAGCGCCGGTCCAATCGATCTGTTGGAGCGGCTCCGTGATGCCGTGCATCCGCCGAAACTCGTCGACCGCCGCGCGACAAGTCGGCAATCCGTAGTCATCCACGATGACGAATCCGCCCGCCGATACTTTCGGATACAGCGCTCCCAACGCGTCCATCGTCGACTCGTAGAGATCGCCGTCCAGACGCAGCACCGCAAGCTGATTGATCGGCGCCGTGGGAAGCGTGTCCCGAAACCAGCCAGGCAGGAAGGCCACTTGCTCGTCCAGGAGCCCATAGCGCTCGAAGTTCGCCTGCACCTGCGCCATCGGAATGGCCAGTTCCGAGTACTGCCACAAGGTGTCGCCGCGATCGACCGGATACCGTTTCGGGTCCGGCGGCGGAAGCCCGCGAAACGAGTCGGCCAGCCACACGGTACGCGACCGATCACCGTAGGCTTTCAAGACGGCGCGCATGAAAATGGACGAGCCGCCCCGCCAGACGCCCGTTTCGATCAAGTCGCCGGGAATACGCCGGCGAATCACTTCGGTGACGCAGTGTTGGAGGCTGTTCAATCGCTTTAACCCCACCATGGTCTCCGCTTCGAGGGGCCAATCCCGTCCCTCCCGCCGGTCTGCCGTCCGATCTGGCTCGAGTTGTACGATCTCCAAGCCCATCCGGCTGGCAAGCGCGTGCATCGGCGCGACAAGCGCGCGACGCCACCCTCGGAGCGCACGGTCCAGCGGCCGATACTTCTCCTTCCAGAGCAGCCTGGTAAGACAATGTTTCATCAGTTCCAGATAGAGTTCCTCTGGACCGGTTTGGTTCGAAAGCGCCGGCATTCTGTGCGTCATGGTCTCCCACCTGCATTGTTCGCCGCCACGGTCGGCGGCGGTTGAGTGCCTGGATTCTTGGTCGTCCGGTCGACGGCTGCGACGACCTCGCGGAGTTGGGCTGCGATGCCGTCCCAGCCAAAACGCTGCTCGACGGCCGCTCTGCCGACTTGTCCTAAGCGGAATCCGTGGTCCGGATCGGCCAGCAGGCCGCCGAGCACGTCGGCCAGCGCCTCGTCGCGATCCGGCTCGACGAACACCACCCCGGTGGCTGGCGAAAAGAGATTCGTCACCGACGGAATCGCGCTTGCCACAACGGGCTTCCCGCAAGCCAGGTAATCGAACAGCTTGACTGGAGAGGTTTCCCCCCGGCCGCCACGGAACGGCGCGACGCAAACATCCATCGCCCCGATGAAGAGAGGAACCTGTTCGTAGGGCACCCGGCCAGTCCAGATCACGAATGGGGCCAGCCCGAGACGATCGGCTTGTTGCCTGAGCGCTGCCGACTCTTCGCCGTCTCCGACGAGTACCAATCGCGCGGCCGGACGGCTCGCGCGAATACGCGCGAACGCGTGGAGAAGCGTATCCAAACCCTGGTAGCGATAGAACGTCCCGACAAACCCGATGTACTCACCCGTAGGATCGAGGTTCGCTTCCCGCCGGCAGAATGCTTTCTCCAGAGGGCGAAACGCCTTCAGATCCGATCCGCTGGGCAACACCGAGAGCCGAGCCGTATCGACGCCGTATCTGGCGGTCACCAGGCGAGCCAGGCCGTCGGTCAAGGTCACGACGCGATCGCATCGCCGAAGCGCCCATCCCGCCAGTGCATGCGTGAGGCCACTTTTCCATCCGGAGGCCTGCCAGGGTGGCACGGGCTCCCCGTTGATCTCACAGATACAAGCGGCACCGAACAGCTTCGCCAGGACGATCGGATGGGGGCTCTCCATCCAGCGGTAATAGATGACCGATGGTTTCGCACGTAATCCGGCCCAGAGTCCGGCCAGGAACCCCGCGATCGCATAACTGATAGGGCGAAACCCACGTAGCGGAAGCATGGGGATCGGAATCACGCTCGCTCGCCGGCGCATCAACGCCGAACGGTAACGCGGCGCAAACACCGTGACCTGCTCCCCACCTGCAACGAGGGCATCGGCCAGAGCCCAGATGCGGACGAGGCCGACCGGATCCTGCGGTGCGTCCGGTTCGTGCCAGTAGCAACCGATCCACCAGTTCATCGCGCGTGTGCCGCCTCCTCGGGCGGAGGGGCCGGCGACAACCGCGCCATGATCATCAACAGGCCGGCACAGAGCCAGAACGGTTCCATGATCCGGATGATGATGAAGGTATTGGCTCCGACGGCGTGCGCCAGCATGGCGATCAACCCCAGACTGAAGCCCAACGCCAGCCCCTTCGCAAACGGATCGTCTTCCCGCTCGTACACCTCGCGGGAAGTCCGCCACAGCTGGAACACGATGAAACCGAAGGCCACCAGACCGGCGAGTCCGGTCTCGCCGATGATCTTCACGTATTGGGCATCAGCCCAGGCATAGCCCGTGATACCTCGGCCGAGGATGGGATCGTGCACCCAATCCTTCAACACATAGCCCCACGAACGCAGCCGTTCGGAAGTCGACAAGTCCAGGCCAACGGTGCCGACCTTGATCTCACCGCCGTACTGACGGCCGAAGAAGGTTTCACTGATGCGGGTTTTCACGTTGTCCGGCGCGAAGATGGGCATCAATGCCACGACCAACAACAACAGGACGAGTACTCGCGGCTTCCGCCATTGCAATGCGGCAACCGCCATCAGCATGACGGCTCCGGCCAAATACGAGGAGCGCGACAACGTCGCCATGAGCGCCAATACACCGCACCCGGCCAGGATCAGCAGAACGATTCGGATCGGTCCGGTCTTGATGTGAATGAACAAGCCTGTCACGATGGCCAGCAGAAACACGAGGTACCCACCCAGCGTATTCGGCTCCCCCACCTCGCCTTCGAACGGCGCAGTCGCGCGTTGGCCGCTGGGAATTTGATAGATGGCGTACAAGCTGATGATGAATCCGGTGAGGAGCAAGGCGATGACCAACGCCACGACCTGCTGTTTCGACGTGACGTGGTTGACCACCATGAAATAGACGAAAAAATACTCGAAATATTTCAAGACGAAGAAGAATCCGGTCGTCGGTTGGACGCGTCCCGCCAAAATGCCCAGCAGCGTGGCGACGACGCAGACCACCATGTAGGCGGTGATGGGCCGGTTCAGCGGTGTCTTCCGGAACAATCCCAATTCCCGATACACGGCAGTTTTAACCAACCACCCGAATCCGATGATGACCAGCAACACGTCATCTAACCGGAACGACAGTTCGCGAACGCCCACGCCTCGGCCCTCGACACGACCGACTGCGATCTCCGGCGAAAGAAGCATCGAGAAGATGAGCAGATACAATGCGGCGGGAACCGACGCGAAGGCGGTGAACACCAGGATACAGCCGAGCACCGCCTGGAGACCGATGGTCGGAGTGGTCAGTGTCAACCCGAGAGCCAGAATGACGGCTAATGCCGTGACGGCGATGGCATCGTTCGGTTTAACCGCGGCGGCCTGCACGATACATTGGCTCCCCTGACTCGTTCACCGGTACTCGTACCGATACAACCCATATTCCGGCGTCACTTCCGCTTTCACGTTGGTCAAGACAACACCCATGATGTTGGCCTGTGCATGGTCTAGGAGGAACTTGGCGCGCTTAAGGGCGTTCCGGCCGATCCGGCCAACTTGGTACACGAGGATCGTGCCGTCTACGCGCGAGCTGAAGGCCACCGCATCGGTGACCGGCAAGATCGGCGGCGTGTCGAAGAGCACCATGTCGTAGTCCTGCTGCATCTCGGTGACAATCGTCTTGATCTTGTTGAGATTCAAAAACTCGTTCGGATTGCCGGACTCGGACCCGCTGGTCAGGACGTGGAGATTGTCCAAGCCTGGCGTATTCATCATGCGATCGGCGCCGATCGGTCCCAACATCAAGTCGGAAGCCGACCGCACGTAGGAACGCCACGAGGTCGTGCCCACCAGCGCATCGACCAATCCGGGTTCCCGGTCCAGTCCCAACCGTTGGTGCACGATCGGCTTCCGGAGATCCGCGTCCACGAGCAGCACGCGCTGACCTTCCTGGGCCATCGTAATGGCGAGATTGATGACCGACGTGCTCTTGCCCTCGCCTAGCCCCGCGCTAGTGAAGAGAATGGTTTTTACTTTTCGATCCATGCTGGCGAATTGGATGTTGGTCCGCAGCGAGCGCAGGCTTTCGGAGAGAACCGATTTGGGATCGATCAAGCAGATCAGACGAGACAGGCTTTCGACCGTGGACGGTGGCGTGGAGGCGGGCAATGCCGCTTTAGCCTGCTCGACCAGTTCGCGATGGTCGAATTGGGGAATGATGCCCAATACCGGCACTTTCAGGAATTCTTCGACCCCTTCGATCGTCCCGATCGACGTATCGAACGACTCGCGAGCAAACGCCAGCACGAGCCCCATAAAGAGCCCCATGAGCGCGCTGACCATGACGTTCAAGGCGGAGTTCGAGGCATTGACCGGTGCCGTCGGCAGGACGGCCGGCGCAATGATGGTGACCTCTTCAATCTGGCCGGCGCTCTTGATCAGTAACTCCTGATGCTTGATCTTCAGTGATTCCAGCAAGTCGGCGTTCACTTTGACGTCACGTTCCAGGCGGCTCATTTGAATCGCCGCCTTCGGAAACCCCAAATACCGATCGCGATAGACGCGGACCTGCTGATCCAGCGCCTTGGCGCGCTCATCGAGCGTCTTTTGCTTCGATCGCAATTCGCGGACCATCTCCGCTTTGACGCCATCGATCTTGAGGCTGAGTTCTTTGACCGCCGGGTGGCTGTCCGTATAGTTGATCAACAACGCTGTCCGTTCCTGGCCGAGATCGAGCAGTCGCTGATTCAACGCCGTCAATTGCGCATACTGTTCCTCAGTGAAGATACGGACATTATCCAAGGCTCCGTCGGCCCGACTGAGGATGGCGATCTGCCGTTCCGCCTCGCCGCGATGGCGCAAGACAGCGTTGTATTGGTCTTCCAGCTTCGTGAAGGTTTCCAAGGCGGCGCGGGCTTCGTCAGTCAGAAAAACCTGCCCTTCCCGTTCTTTGAAACCGCGCAACGCTTCCTCTGCGTCGGCAAGCCGCTTCTCCAATTCGTGCACCTGCTCTTCGACAAACCGGCGTGATTCGGTCACCAGTCGGTTGCGGGCTGCGATGTTTTCCAGCCGGTAGGAATCGGCGACGAGATTGGCCATCCGTTCCGCCGTGGCAGCTTCCCCAGCCGTCGCGGTAATCCGAATGATGTTGGTTTCGCCTTCGCGCTGGGTTCTGACCTGCTGGCCGAAGTTATAAATGGTATTCAGATATTCGGCGGACCGCTTCTGTTCGGACGAGAGATCCGCCTGAACCACGCCCATGTCGATCGCCACACGTTCCATCACCGGAAAGCTGCGGATGAACTCGGTTTGCGTGATCAGGTCGTTGGCATTTGAGAACGACATCGATTCCAATAATTGCTGGACGACGGTCGTCGACCGGTCGAATTTGACCCGTGCAGAAGCTTCGTAGATCGGAGGCGGCTGCAACAGCTCGGAAAACAGCAGCGTGAACCCCACGACCAAGAGGGTAGCCAGCGCAATGAGATACTTCCGCTTTTTGACGATCAGCCAATAGTCGATTACGTTCAGCTCATATTGTGCCATCGAACAGTCGTCTCCTTGCTAGCGCACCGCTGCCGTGGGGAAGAAGGCTGGAATCAGGTACGCCGGATAAAATGGGGCAATGGCGACCTGCACAATCGGCATGATCTTTTTGGCCGCCTCCGACGCATCGCCCAGATGTTCACGCGGCACAAAAATGACGTCGTTTTCTTCGAGCGCGACATTGCGCGAAAGATCGCCGTAGGTAAAGGTTCTGGCTAAATCCGCCGTCACGATGTAGGGCCGATCCAGGGAGCCGCGCACAATGCGAATTTCTTCCAGTAACGCGGTTTCGTTGTAATTCTCGACGGCAGCCAACGCCTGCAACACGGTCATGTTTCTTGGCATGGGCACTGGCCCCGGTTTGCGCACGTCGCCGAATACAAAGACCCGTTTCACCTTCATCGACTTCTTCTTGAGAACCACCTGAACGCGCGGACTCCGCATATACGGGATGGCCTGCTCTTGTATGCGTCCCTCCGCCTGCTGTGCCGTGAGTCCTCCGACGGCGACTTCAAGAAACGAAGCGCCAATGACCCCGTTCTCTCGAACGACGCTGGTGTACTTCTCTTCGCCGGCGCCTCGCCGAATGACGATGTCCAACGTATCGCCAGGCTCGATAGGGGTCTCCGCGGTCGGAACCGCTTCGTCGGCATACACGTCACCCTTCGGCATAGGGGGCAGCGTCTGTGCGGCCGGACTAATAGCCGACGGCGGCAATGTGGATTGAGCCGGATTTCTACAGCCCACCATCGCCGAGAGGCAGACACCTGCCGCCAGAAGCACGACTATGAAGGGGTATGTCATTCGCTGCGCCATAGTTCCTCCCAGCTGCTCTTACGCTGCCTGTTCCGACGGGATGACTTCAACGACGTGGATCGTCGACTCCTGACGGAGATCCACCGGAATCCGTTCCGATCGCCCGTCACCGGCCGCGGTTCGCATCATGACAATCACCGGACGGAGCGGGAGCCGAGGATTGACCTTGGAGACGACACCGACCTGCCCGTCGTTCAGCCGAACGGTGGTACCGACCGGATAAAGAGAAACCTGATCCATGACGGCTTTCAGTACCTGCGGACTGAAGGCCTGCTTGTGCTCCGTGACCAGATTTCGCAAAGCATGATGCGGTGTCAGCCGTTTACGATAGGGCCGTGCCGTAATGAGCGCATCAAGGGTATCTGCGAGTCCCACGATTTGCGCGTATTCATGGATGGCTCCCCCCCGTAGATGGCATGGGTAGCCGCTGCCGTCCCATCGTTCATGTTCCTGCGCAATGGTCGTGGCCAGCCAATCCGAACTGTCGCCCCAAGAGGCGGCTAGTCGTCGCCCCTGCTCCGGATGGGCACGGATCAAGGCCCGTTCGTCCGAGGTCAACGCGTCAGACTTTCGAATGACAGTGTCCGGCACCAGCCACATCCCCACATCGTGCAGCAAGCCCGCCAAGGCTAGGCGTTGAAGCACCGGGGCTTCCGCATGAAGCCCCATCCCGATTTTGACGCTCAAGACGGCAACATGAACAGCATTTGAAATTTGATAATCCTCGGTGTGACCGGTGAGCACTTGCCTAATCGGTTCATCGCTTGTCTCAAGCGCACAGACCAGTTGCTTCACGACCGCTGCACACCGATCCAGGGGAATAGAAGCGCTTCCCCGAACAGCCTGCCGCACGACAGCCATCAATTCGTGTGCGGACCGATACCAGTCCTGCGCCTCCGCCACCTGCGAAGACGGAGTACTGGCAGCCGTCGTTTCCGATCTCTGAGCAGTCCTTGATGGCCCCGTCGTTGTGACAGGCGGTCCTTCCGGTCGACGGGAGGGCTCTGGAGCTTGTTCTCGCACGAGGTCCGACAGCCGCATGGCGGCCTTTCTCCGGCTAAGGGTTAGGAAGTCTTGCCCGGTACACGACGGGTATTGGCAACCAGTTTGAGTTCGGGCTTCTTGAGTTCCCGCTCGAGCATTGCGCGAATGAACCCACTGGTCGTGTAGCCTTGAGACTTCAGCGCATCCAACTGTTCTTTCAATTCAACCGGCAACTGAATGACGATGCGAATAAGATTAGGCATGATGGCTATGCTCCTCCGGTCATAACTTTCCAGCGACATATGTGTGCACATGCTATGCCTTGCTAGCATTGTGACAATTTTGAGTAAACTCGCGTACTTCCGATGAAGATTGTCAGCACGGTGGACAAGAATGGACACAAATGGCCATTCGTCAAGCTGGAATGTACGGAAATGAGCTAGGCTAGAAAGAACCGGAGGCAGGTCCGTGCGTAGGAAAAACAATGTAGAGATTAAAACACTATGGCCATCTCCCAGAAGTGACGCCAATTCGCTCGTTCGGCATCCCAGATGGATCTGTGAATATCGATAGGGCGTAGGAGCAGGTCTCGGACGGTTCGTACCCGGATGTCCGGAGAAGAGAGCCGTCCCGTAACGGTGACGGCGTTATCCCGATCCGTTCGTTCGATCGTACCGCCGACAGCCGTGCGCCGCAGCGATCACTTCCGGGGTGGGATGCCCGTAGGAATTGTGCCGCCCAGCCGACAGTACGGCGTATTGCGGGCGGACACGCGCGATCCATTCCCGATCCAGGGAACTCCTCGCGCCATGGTGCGGGACTTTGAGAACGGTCGTCGGGATCTGCGTAGCAAGCTCCAGACGTTGGAGTCCGTCGACTCAAGATCGGCGGCGAAGATCAGATCAGTGGAATCCACAAACCAATTGCGTCGCGATAGATTGGTTGTTGAGCTGTGTACCTCCGGGAAAGCGATCGGAAGTAGCGACGCCGGCATCCGCAGGATTCAACACCACCAGTCGACATGTCTCCGCCTACAACCTCCTGGCTGCGAGAAGCCCGATAAACCGCGACCTGCTTCTGTTGGAGACTTGCCGAAGAATAACAGCGGCTCCTTCCGCTCAATGCCGAGATGCCAATACGCGCTGACGTCAAGATGACGGATGAGCCAGATCAGTCCCCCGACATGATCCTGCTGTGGATGCGTGGCGATGACATGATCGATGCGGCGGATTCCATGGTTCCATTGCGGAACGGGGCGATGACACCGCGCCCCATATCGAACCGTTCGTACTTTGCGCCTCCATCGATTAAGACCGTCTGCCCATCCGGGAAATTGAGGACGGTACCGTCTCCCTGGCCCACGTCGTCGAGGAAGGTGACTCGCCACCGATCGTGGTCTACGAAGGGCGCCGAGCCCCACCACCACCATCCCAGGGAAGTCACGATAAGACAGATGCCTCCGAGACGCCACACCGTTGTCGCTCTTCGTAGCCCGGACACGACGAACAGACCGATGGGAACAGCAGCAGCGCCGCAACGGGGATGCGACCCACCAGTCGGCCCCTGGCAAGGCGGCGCACCATCGCAAACCGTCCACCAGCCACTCCATCAGCCACGTCTGGAATATAGCGCCTGGAAGTTGATCGATTCCGTTCATCAGACTGAGCAATCCGCTACACACGCCGAACGGGACTAGTAGAAACCCCGTGAAGGGAACGGCAAGAAGATTAGTTCCGAGTCCCAGCCATGGAATCTGATTGAAATACCAGGCTACGACTGGCGCCGTGACGACTGTGATGGCGGCGCCAGCGGCGATGGTTTCAGCAAGTAACCGCACATATCGTCGCCTGGAGGTCAGAGAGAGGTCGGAGGGCTCGTCCATCCGAGCGACGAATTCGGTGATCCACAACATGGCCAGGACGGAAAGAAACGACAGCTGAAACGAAATATCGAAAACGGCACGGGGGTCGTGAAGCAGAATCAGGAACGCGGCTCCGGCTAAGGCGAAGGGCAGGCGTCGCGCCGATCCCATCCATACGGCGGCAAGACCGAGCACGATCATGATCCATGCGCGTACGGTGGCGATTTCCGCACCGGCCAACAGTGTATAGAACGTTGTACCAATGCCGGTTCCAAGAATGGCCAACCGGGTCGGCGTGATGCGACGGGAAAGAAGCAGCAACCATCCGGCCGGCAAGATTTTGACGGCGGCTCGGATGCCTCCGAAAAGCACGAGCGCCACGAACCCGAGATGCGACCCGGAGATCGAGAGCAGATGAACCGTTCCTGTGGTCATGAACCATTCTCGAAGGTCGTCCTCGAGATATCCCCGCTCGCCGATGACGATCCCCAGAAAGAGTCCAAGCGCCGGCTGACTCACCGAACGGATCGCCGCTTCCCGTATCACTCCCCGCCATCGATCAACGGATCGCCATATCCGCCATCGCCATTCACCCACCCCAGGTGAATTGACCATCCGTATTGCGTCGGCACCAGACACGGTCGCCACCATATCGATACCCTGATGTTCGAGATAAGCGGCATAGTCGAAGCCGCGGGGGTTACGCGACCCTGAAGGAGCCTGTAGTTTGGCATGGAATGAAATCAGTTCCCCTTCATACACCTGATGATCGGGTTCGCGCCAAGTCAGGCGAAGCTGTATGGGCCATCCACGATCCGCCTCGGCGCTCTGTAGCTGCACCAACAAAGTCATCCGATGAGGCGCATGCTGAACCGGCGCAACGATGCGCGCGATATGCCCCCTTGCGATCCAGTTGGTCTTAGACTCTTCGAACTTCGCTGGAGGAGTTACCAAATGCCAGTAGATGACGCCGACGCAAAGCGCGCCGTACCATGCCAAGCCGACGGAGGGAGAAATCTGTTCAGTTCGCTCGCCGATGGCCAAACCGACGGCGGCCAGGCCCAGCAGCAACACGAGTGTGATGGGGAAATAGGAAAGAAATGATCCGGCAACCAGACCGAGCAGAAATGCGACACAGAGGGATGGCAGCATAGGCCTTCCCGTCAAGGTAGAGCGACTACCCGAGATGGGTTCGTACAAGCCGAGCGAGGTCCTCGGCTACTTCTTTGATCAACGAATCCCGCTCGCCTTCCACCATGATCCGGAGTAACGGTTCCGTTCCGGAATAGCGCACGACGACACGTCCGCTCCCGTTTAGGCGCCGTTCACACTCACGAATCGCCCGATCGATGTCGGGAACCGACTCCAAGTCCGGCTTCTGCTTGACCTTCACATTGACCAAAATCTGCGGAACGGCCGACATGGCGGATGCCAGTTCAGACAGCGGCTTCCCCGTGCGCTTCATGAGGGAAATCATCTGCAGCGCAGAAATGAGTCCGTCACCCGTGGTGTTGTGATCGAGGAAAATAAAATGGCCGGATTGTTCGCCGCCGAAATTGTACCCCTCTGCCAACATACGTTCCAACAGATACCGGTCACCCACCGGAGTACGAACCAGCTTGATGCCGGCCTTGGCCATCGATAATTCCAACCCAAAATTGCTCATGACCGTACCGACCATCGTACGATTGGCCAGCAGATTATTCTGATGGAGATCCAAACCCAACGCGGCCATGACGTGATCGCCGTCGATGATGGTGCCTTGCTCGCAGACGAAGATGGCTCGGTCGGCATCGCCGTCGAGGGCAATACCGACATCAGCTTTATGACGGCGAACGGCCTCTTGCAGCTGTTCGGGATGCACCGCACCGCAGCCGGCATTGATATTCATGCCGTTCGGCTCATTTCCGATCACATCGACCTTCGCACCCAGTTCCCGCAAGACCTTCGGCGCCAGTTTATAGGCGGCGCCGTTCGCGCAATCCACGACCAGCTTGATCCCCTGAAAGTCGAGATCGCGCGGTAAAGAGCGTTTGGCGAATTCGATATACCGACCTTCGGCATCGTCGATGCGGAACGCTTTCCCGATCAGATCGGCCGTGGGACGCAAATGGCTGATCTCGTTGGAAACGATCAGCTCTTCGATACGCGCCTCCACTTCATCCGGCAGTTTAAAACCGTCGTTGGAGAAAAATTTGATCCCGTTGTCCTGGTAGGGATTATGCGACGCTGAAATTACCACGCCGGCATCGGCGCGCAAACTGCGCGTGAGAAACGCGATGGCCGGCGTCGGCATCGGACCGACCAACAACACGTCGACACCCATAGAGCAAATCCCAGCCGTCAGGGCGGACTCCAACATGTATCCGGAAATACGCGTATCCTTGCCGATGACGATCTGATGTCGTCCGGCGCGACGCATGAACAGATGCGCGGCCGCCCGCCCCAACTGCATCGCCATCTCGCTGGTCATGGGCTCCAGATTGGCCACCCCGCGGACGCCGTCGGTTCCGAAAAGTTTACGCATGGTCTTCCTGCCTTGCTGAGTGAGGTGCTGTTCGAATTGCGGCGGCCACTCGGACCACGTCTTTCATGCTCGCCACATCGTGAACGCGCAGAATATGTGCGCCGTGATCGATCGCGACGGCAACCGCCGCAGCGGTTCCCCAAGTCCGTTCATGAACCGGCCGCCCCACGATCTGGCCGATGAATCCTTTTCGAGAAACTCCGACAGCGATGGGGCGCTCAAAGCGACTGAATCGATTCAATTCCGCCAATAACGTCAGGTTATGTGCCTGCAGCTTACCAAAACCGATTCCTGGATCAAGCACGATCTGGCTTTTCGTGATTCCGGCCGATTGCGCAAACCTCATCCGTTCGTCGAAGAAGGCCGCAACCTCATCGACAACATGGGTATAGTATGGCGCATCCTGCATCGTTTGCGGCATTCCCTGCATATGCATCAACACGACGCCGGCCCCAGATTCGGCCACCACCCGAACCATCTCCGAATCAAACCGTAGCGCCGTGACATCGTTGATGATGCACGCGCCCATCTCCACCATCACCCGCGCGACACGCGCTTTCATCGTGTCGACGGAAAGCGGCACTGTGGTCCGTTTGACGAGTTCTCTCACAACAGGAAGCAACCGCGTAATTTCTTCTTCTTCAGAAACCGGAGTGGCGCCGGGCCTAGTCGACTCTGCGCCCAAGTCCAAAAGATCGGCGCCTTGTTCCGCAAGCTCAAGCGCATGCGCCACCGCCTGTTCGGCGGACAAGTAGGCCCCACCATCGAAAAACGAATCCGGCGTCACATTCACGATGCCCATGATCAGCGGGCGATCGTGGATCGGAATCCGCCTGCCGCACGCGAGCAGCGTGCATGCCTCGACTGCCTGTATGGGGTCGCACGCCATGGAATGTTCGTTCAGAGGGAACAGGCACCCGTCGAAAGCTACCGCACATACAACCGAGGAGACCCCACGGCCTCCCGGCAATTTGAATACGTCCATTGAGGCCGCGCTTCCGGTGCCCGACAAGAAGCGCGGCCGAGGCTGAGACCTAGGCAGGGACTGTCTGTGAGGACGATTGCAGCAAAATCTGATCGATCTCGGTGGCGTCGAGCACTTCCTTTTCCAGCAGCGCTTCTGCCAACGCCTTGAGGCTCGTCATATGCTCCGTGAGCAGGCGCTTCGTCCGCTCGTAGTTCTCGGTCACAAGCCGCTTGATTTCATGATCGATCTCAAGCGCAACCTGCTCGCTGAAGTCCCGCTTCGTGGCGATTTCACGACCGAGGAAAATCTCCTCTTCCTTTCGGCCGAAGGTCAGCGGTCCGAGTTTCTCGCTCATTCCCCACTCGCACACCATTTTACGAGCCAGTTCGGTAGCCCGCTCAAGATCGTTTCCGGCGCCGGTCGTCACATGATGCAACACAAGCTCTTCCGCCACGCGCCCGCCCATCAGGATGGCCAGGTTGTTGTACAGGAAGTCCCGTGAATAATTGTGTCGGTCGTCCGTCGGGAGTTGCATCGTGACGCCCAAGGCGCGACCTCGGGGAATGATCGTCACTTTGTGAACCGGATCGGTCCCCGGCAGCAACTTGGCGATCAAGGCGTGACCGGCCTCATGATAGGCCGTCGTGCGCTTTTCCTCGTCCGTGAGCATCAGGCTCTTTCGCTCGGCGCCCATCAGGACCTTGTCCTTTGCCATTTCGAAGTCGATCACTTCGACTTCTTTCTTATTCTGACGGGCCGCCCACAACGCGGCCTCGTTGACGAGGTTTTCCAAGTCCGCGCCGGAGAACCCGGGCGTGCCACGGGCGATCTTTTCCAGTTCCACATTGGCGGCCACGGGCACCTTCTTCGTATGAACCTTGAGAATCTCCGCCCGCCCGCGAAGGTCCGGCCGATTGACCACGACCTGCCGATCGAAACGGCCCGGTCGGAGCAAAGCCGGATCCAAGACGTCGGGCCGGTTCGTCGCCGCAATGAGAATGACACCCTCGGTGGTATCGAAACCGTCCATCTCGACAAGCAATTGATTAAGCGTTTGCTCCCGTTCATCGTGGCCGCCGCCGAGTCCAGCCCCACGCAACCGACCGACCGCATCGATTTCATCGATAAAGATGATGCAGGGCGCGTGCTTCTTGCCCTGCTCGAATAAGTCGCGCACGCGCGACGCGCCGACACCGACGAACATCTCCACGAAATCCGATCCGCTGATGCTGAAGAACGGCACTCCCGCTTCCCCCGCAATCGCTTTCGCCAACAGCGTTTTACCGGTCCCCGGAGGTCCGACGATCAACACGCCTTTGGGAATGCGTCCGCCGAGCTTCTGGAACTTTCTCGGGTCCTTGAGAAACTCGATGATCTCCAACACTTCTTCCTTGGCTTCCTCGATCCCGGCGACGTCGGAGAACGTCACTTTCTTCCGCTCCTCCGTGAGCATGCGGGCGCGGCTCTTCCCGAACGACAACGCTTTATTGCCGCCAATCTGCATCTGGCGCATGAGGAAGAACCAGAGTCCGAGGAACAGGATGAACGGCCCCCAGGTCACCAAAAACGTGATGTACCACGGACTCTCGTCCGGCGGCTTGACTTCGATCTGCACGTCCTTTTCACGCAGAACCTTCACCAGATCGGGATAATCCGGCGAGAAGGTGCGGATTCTCGTCTTGTCCTTCAAGACGGCGCTGATGTGATTCCCCTTGATAATGGCCTTCTCGACATCGCCCTTGTCGATTTTAGCCATGAAATCGCTGAATATGACTTCTTCCTCCGGCGCATGCGTCGGGACGCTGAACAGATTGAACAAGAGAATCATGAACAGGCCGACGACCACCCAGAAGAGTAGGTTCTTCACCCTGGAATTCATCCAGATCTCCTTGTGGAAACATTAGATGACGAAGACGCGAGCTTAATCGGATAATTGTCAATGATGTTAACACACGCCTGTCAAAGCTGACAATATCGCGTGAAAAGTCTACTCGTCCTCATCCACCTGATCCAAGACGGCCAGATACGGCAAGTTTCGATACTTCTGCTGATAGTCTAGCCCATAGCCGACCACATAGTGATTCGGGATTTTGAATCCTTCGTATGCAAGCTGGACGTCGACCTGCCGGCGCTCCGGTTTGCTCAACAAGGTACAGACCTTGAGCGACCGCGGCTTCTTTTTCGAGAGGGTTTTTACCAGCTGCTGCACCGTCAGACCCGAATCGACGATGTCCTCGACCAGCAGAACGTCTTTCCCTTTGATCGGCTCGGTCAGGTCGGTCACCAGTTTCACCTTGCCGGAGGTTTTCGACTTGGAGCCGTAACTGGACACGACGATGAAATCGACCCGGATCGGAATACGGATGGCCCGGGCCAGATCGGCGTAAAACGCATACGCGCCCTTGAGCACCCCGACAAGGACAAGGTCCTTCCCCGCGTAATCCGTACTGATCTGCTTGCCCAGTTCACGAATGCGGGACCGCATTTGTTCCTGCGTGACTATCGGCCGTCCAAACACACGCTCCATTTACTGCACTCCTTTTGTCTGCGACGAATCGATCAAGCTAATTACCAGACACCGTCGCGTCTCGTCCGTGATGATGAACCGTTCATCCTGCCGAAAGCCAAGGACCCCAAGAATGCCCTCCGGCGCTTCCAAAATCGGGATCAGCGGCCGCTGGGCCTTCGGCACCTTGCGGTCCACAAAGAAATCCTGCAGCTTCTTTGAACACTGCTTCATGCCGATGGGAACGAACCGGTCTCCCGCCCGCCAGGATCGAATCATCAACGGGCCGGACACTCGATCGGCATCCACTGCCATGAACCACTCCGGTGTACGGGCCGGTTGTGAAAGCTCCCGACGCAGGACCATTTGTACTTGAATTTGCTGCCCCGTGCCAGTCCATTCGACCAGAGTCGGTGCTCCGCCCAGTGTCGGCGATGCGACCATGATCGGTGCCTGAGAATAGCCGGCCTGCCCGCTGTCGAACGGCTCCTGGCGACATGACACGAGCACCCGGCCCCCTGTCACGGAAACGAGAGCGCCGGCGAGCCTCATCGTGAAGCCGGATCGGGTTCGCGTAAGCCGGGCACGCAGGATTTCGACCGTGGAGAACCCGGCGGGACGGTGCTGGGGGTCAACCTGCTTCAGAAGAGCCCGCAGCAGACGCCGTTGAATCGCAACCGGCTGATCCAGCAACTGTCGCCGATCGATCGAAGAGGTACCACGGCCATTATCATGGAAGTACGCCACGCCGAGCTGCGTGGTTCGATCTTCCAGGTAGCGTTCATCTTCACGACACAAATCGCCCAACCGACAGAGTGCGTCGAGAGCCGACGGGACGACACGTTCGATCACCGGAAGCAGGTCGTGCCGGATGCGGTTGCGGGTGTAGAGTGGTTTGGCGTTGCTGGAGTCAAACCGGTAGGACTGTCCGGCATCCTGCAGATATGCCAGGATTTCCCGGCGGCGAACGTCATAGAGGGGACGGATGAACAGGCCTTCCCGCTGCGCCGGCATACCGGACAGCCCGGCAAGGCCGCTTCCCCTGACCATCCAGAGCAGGATGGTTTCCGCCTGATCGTCGGCAGTGTGCCCGAGCGCAATGCGATCGGCGGCGAGTTCTCCGGCCAGCGCCGTCATTTCACGATACCGCAAGGCGCGGGCATGTGCCTGGAGCGAGGTGCCCTTCGGTCGCGTCGCGACATTCAGAGCAACACAGCGAAGGGGGACCGCAAGCGCCCGGCACAATGCGACGACAAAGGCTTGATCCTCTTCGGACTCTGTTCCCCGCAATCCGTAATTGAAATGGACCGCCATGAGCGTCAGCCGCCACTGAGGTGCCAAGCGGTGGAGGAGCCGCAGGAGCGCTACCGAGTCGGGCCCACCGGATACCGCAATTAATAGATGATGTCCCGGCTCGAAGAGGTCTCGTGACCGAACCGTCTTCACCACACGATGCAACAGCGACGGCCAAGGGGTCCGAACGATGCGAGAATCCATCGTCACCGCCATGGATATCATCCGGTGGAGAGGGTGTTCCGGTACTGCGACAGGATAGCCTTGGCGTTCGCCACATCCACTGCAATCTGGCGACTCAAGTCGTCTGCCGTCGGGAAATGGACGTCGCCCCGGAGCCGATCCAGAAACTGAACGTCGATGCGTTCCCCGTAGAGTTCCTGCCGTTCGTCCAGCAAATAGACTTCCAGCAACCGCTCCCCGGCATCGAACGTCGGACGTTTTCCGATGTAGGCTACTGAGTCGAACAGTCGCTGCTTCCAGCACGTCAGTGTCGCATAGACCCCGTCGCGAGGCAGAACCCGCTCGGACGGCACTTTCAGATTGGCCGTCGGCCAACCCAATTCCTGCCCCCGTTGCGCACCGCGAACAACCGATCCGCTGAGCGCATACTGCCGTCCGAGCAAACGGGCGGCCTGCGCCACCTGCCCTTCTTGAATCAATTTCCGGACACGTGTGGAACTGACGACGCCGCCTTCCGCCAAGACAGGGTTGACCGGATCGACCGAGAACCCGAATTGCCGGCCGAGCGAGCTCAGCGTCGCCACCGTTCCTGTCCGGCCCTTGCCGAATGCAAAATGCTGCCCCACGAAAATCTGCCGGACATGGAGCCCCCGATACAACACCTCCTGGGCGAACGCTTCAGGAGACAGCGCGGCAAAGGCAGGGGTGAACTCGAGGAACACCACTTCGTCGATCCCCGCATCTTCGAACCGCTGCAACTTTTCCTCGGGACTCGTCAGAAACTTCAGATCGACGTGAGGAGCCAGGATCTTGACTGGATGGGGGTCGAAGGTCAGCACCATGGCCGTCCCTTCCATCCGGCGGGCCGTCTGCACCACCTGGTCGAGCAATGCCCGATGGCCAAGGTGGTGGCCGTCGAAGTTACCGATCGTCACGACCGGAAATGGCTGCCGCTCTCTGCCCGCGTATCCGCGCGTGACGTTCATGGCCATACCGGCATCAGCGCAACCGGCGGACCGCGTCTTTGGCGAAATAGGTCAGGATGAGATCGGCTCCCGCCCGCTTGATCGAGAGGAGCGACTCCATCATCGCGCGCGGCTCATCAAGCCACCCGGCACGGCCGGCGGCTTTGATCATGCTGTATTCGCCACTGACCTGATAGGCGGCGAGCGGAAGCAAGGTCCGCGCGCGGGCCTGGCTAATGATGTCGAGATACGGCATGGCTGGCTTGACCATGACGATGTCGGCCCCCTCCTCCACATCCAAGTCGATTTCACGCAACGCCTCCCGACCGTTGGCCGGATCCATCTGATAGGACTGTCGGTCGCCGAATTGGGGACTGGAATAGGCCGCGTCGCGGAACGGGGCATAGAAACACGACGAGAATTTTGCGGCATAGGCCATGATGGGCAATTCTTCGAACCCGGCCTGATCGAGTTCGACACGAATCGCGGCCACGCGACCATCCATCATATCGGACGGTGCAACCATGTCGGCCCCCGCTTCCGCGTGCGTGCGGGCCATCGCGCGCAGGCAGACCAGCGTGTCGTCGTTGAGAATCTTCCCGTCCTTAACGATGCCGCAATGTCCGTGGTCGGTATACTCGTCGATGCAGACGTCCGTGATCACCGCCAACCCCGGCACCCGATCCTTGACGGCTTTGATGGCCCGCTGCACAATGCCGTTCGGATCGTACCCGGAACTGCCCCGGTCGTCTTTTTTGTCTGGAATGCCGAACAAAATGATCGCGGGGATACCGAGATCCTTCACCTCGGCCGCTTCTTTGACGAGAAGATCGATCGAGAGCCGGAACTGTCCCGGCATCGAACCGATCTCCTCGCGCCGGTCGCGCCCTTCCACCACGAACAGCGGATAGATGAAATCCGCCGGGGAGAGGCTGGTCTCGCGGACCATACGCCGGAGCGATTCGTGCTGTCGTAATCGCCGCAACCGCTGAATCGGAAACGCCATGCGCGCCTACTTTCTCGGCAGGTTCGTGAGAAACACCACCAGATCTCGTACGGAAATGACGCCGACCAGTTTTCCCTCCCGCGTCACACCCAAGTGCCGCACATGAGCTTGCGCCATCAGGTCGTTGGCATCGAGCAAGGTCTTATTCTCTTCAATCGTCATGATCGGGGCGGACATGATCTGCTCGACCGTCGTCTTGGTCGCGTCCGACCCGGAAGCCACAATCCGACGCATCATGTCCGTATCCGTCAAAATGCCGATGATTTCCTTGTCGTTCATCACGAACACGCTGCCGATGCCCTTGTCCCGCATAATCCTCGCCGCCGTCTGGGCGTCGGTATCGCGGGCTACGGTGACAAACTTCTCTCGCGGAATCATGAACGATTTTACGGGAACCATGCGGGATGCCCTCCTTTGCGGGTTACACGACGGACTGTGGTGTTGCGTCAGGATCGGGAGGCCGCCGCCCGATCCTGTTTCTCATAATACCGACACATTGCTTCGACGAGCGCGGGAATCGTATTGTCTCCGGGCATGATCGCAACGGTCAACCCGGCCGCTTGCGCCGTGCGGGCCGTAATAGGACCGATGCAAGCGACCGCCACCGATTGTACCAGGAGTCGGGCCGGCGCTTCACCACCCACCAGATCGATAAAGTTCCGCACCGTGGAGGAACTCGTGAACGTGATCGCATCGATCTGGCGGTCGGCCAACCGCCGCTTCCAGCCCTCGTTCGACTCGTCCGGCGTCACCGTCCGATAGACGGGAACGACATCCACCACGGCGCCTTTCGCTCGCAGTTCCTCAGGGAGGATCTCCCTGGCCACTTCGGCACGAGGAATCAAAACACGTGCTGTCGACAGATCCGCCGTCGCCAGGGCTGCCAGGACGCCTTCGGCCTGAAACTCATCCGGAACGACGTCGGCAATCACCCCGTACCGCAACAATTCCTGTGCGGTCCGCGGACCGATGCAACAGAGACGGCGACCGGCTAAGCTTCGGGCATCCCGTCCACTTGCACGAAAACGATCCATGAACCGCTGCACACCGTTGACGCTGGTAAAGATGATCCAGTCATAGATACCGATCGACTCCATTGCGCGATCGACGGCCGTCCAATCAGCCGGGGGAACGATCTGAATCGTGGCGCCGTCCAACGGCTCCGCACCCGCAGCAGACAACAATGCGGCCAACTCGCCGGCCTGCTCTTTAGCGCGCGTCATCAATACCCGCTTACCGAAGAGCGGACGCCGCTCAAACCAGTTCAACTGCTCGCGCAGGCGAACCACCTCGCCGACAACGATGACCGTCGGCGGTTCCAATTTGGCCGCGCGTGCCTTGTCGATGATGTCGGCCAACGTCCCGACGACGGTGCGTTGCGACGCTCTGGTTCCCCACCGAATCAGCGCAACAGGAGTGGACGCTGGACGCCCCTCGGCCGTGAGATTCGCCACGATCGAAGGCAGATTTTTCATTCCCATCATGAACACGAGAGTCCCGTGACTGCTGGCCAGCTTCGGCCATTCAAGCGCCGTCTCTTTCTTCTCGGGATCTTCATGGCCCGTAACGATTGTGACGGTCGAGGCCATAGTCCGGTGCGTTACGGGAATGCCGGCATAGGCCGGCGCCGCAACAGCGGCAGTCACGCCGGGGACGATATCGAACACGACACCGGCAGCAGCCAGGGCCTCCGCCTCTTCGCCGCCTCGGCCGAAGACGAAGGGGTCGCCGCCCTTCAAGCGCACGACAGTCTGTCCTTGCCGTGCCCGCTCGATCAACCGCCGATTGATCTCGCTCTGCGCTTGATACTGCCCCGTTCCACGTCGTCCGACATAGACACGCTCGGCATCCGGCCGCGCGTGGTCGAGCAACACGGGGTTAGCCAGATAGTCATAGAACACAACATCGGCTTGTTCGAGGCATTCTTTGCCGCGCAGGGTGAGCAGCTTCGGATCCCCCGGTCCCGCTCCGACAAGATAGACGTGCCCCTTTCGTGTAATCGGCGACATCACGTTGATCCGTAAATGGCGCGTAAAATCTCGCCAGCTCCTCGCGCCAACAATCGCTCGGCCAATTGCGTGCCTAGGGCGTGCGCATTCGCTGTCGGCCCTTGGACCGTGTCCCGGATGATAGTCTTGCCATCCACGCTCGCCACCAACCCGTCTACCTTCATGTCGCCGGTTCCCAGCGTGGCGTACGCCGCGATCGGAACTTGGCAGCCCCCTTCCAGCCGATGCAGCAACGCTCGTTCAGCGGTGACCGCAATCCGGGTCGGCTCGTGATTCAAGCGGCCCAAAATCTCCCGAACAAAGGTATCATCCGTCCGGCCTTCGATGCCGAGCGCACCTTGCCCAATGGCCGGAAGGCTGAGAGCTGGATCCAAATACTCAGTGATTTCATGCGTCCAGTCGAGGCGCCGGAGGCCGGCCGCCGCCAGGATGATGGCGTCGAACTGACCTTCGCGTAGTTTCCGCAATCGAGTGTCAAGATTACCGCGAAGCATCTCAATGTGCAGATCCGGACGGGCATTGAGAAACTGTGCCTGCCGCCGAAGACTGCTGGTCCCGATGCGGGCGCCTGCCGGAAGGTCTTTGAACCGGCGGCCGTCCCGGCTGATCAGCGCATCGCGTGGGTCCTCGCGCGGAGGAACGCAAAGAATGTCCAACCCGGCAGGCAGCTGGGTTGGTACGTCTTTCATGCTGTGAACGGCGAAATCGATCTCGCCTGTCATTAGCGCATCTTCGATTTCTTTGACGAACAGCCCCTTGCCCCCGATCTTGGCGAGCGGCACGTCGAGAATCTTGTCGCCCGACGTTTGAATGCGTTTCAACGTGACGGTAGTCCCGGGCGCCGCTTCCTGCACACGCGCCTGAAACCACTGGCTCTGCTGCAAGGCAAGCTTGCTCGCGCGCGTCCCCAAGACGAGATTCGTTCGATGACCGGTTGGCGTGGACACGGTAGGCACTCCCCCTCCAGTTAGACGATGCGTTTCGGACTGGCCGGCTGAGGCGGGAGTGTTTCCGAAACGGGTGTGGATTCTCCATGACGGAGACAGTCCGACGGGTCACCGCCGTCCCGGTTCCGCAAATCCGCAGGCGGTGTCGGTTCCAGATTGTAAAACCGGCGCGCGGCTTCGACAAAAGCCGATCCGGAAGAGGTGTTGACCTCCGACTTCAGCGTCACCATGGTGTTATGAATGAGCTTGTTCACGATCGACGACGCGAGACTCTCGACCAATTCTCGGTCTTGCGCCGACAGATGGCCGAGCCGCCCCAACGTCTTATCCAGCTCGCTCCGTTTGATTTCGTCGACGCGATTCTTCAACGCCACGATCGTCGGCGTAACTTCGAGTGACTTCATCCATTCGAGCAAGACGCCGACTTCCTCCACGACCATGCGTTCAGCCTTGTCGGCTTCCTGAAGCCGTTCGGCGCGATTCTGCTCGACCCGCTGTTTGAGATCGTCGATGTCGAAGAGAAAGGCGTTGTCGACGTGCCGAACGGCCGGATCGATGTTCCGCGGGACGGAGATGTCGATCAGGAACATCGGGCGATTCATCCGCTCTCGGACGGCGCGCTGAACATCGTCGGCGGTCACCAGATAGTGCGCCGCACCCGTCGACACGAGCACGATGTCCGCCGACGCCATATCGTCCTTGAATTGTTCGAACGGTACTGCCGTACCGCCGAATTTCTCCGCCAGTTCGACCGCGTGCTGCGGCGTCCTCGTGGTGATGCGGACTTGTCCGACCCCGTGGGCAATGAGGTGCTGTGCGGCTAACTTCGCCATTTCTCCCGCGCCGACGAGCAAGACCGTCCGTTGAGCGAGATCCGAGAAAATCTTCTTGGCCAACTCGACCGCGGCATAACTGACCGAGACGGCCATTTCGGCAATCTTGGTTTCCGTGCGAACCCGTTTCGCGACGGAGATGGCCTTCTTGACGACCTTGTTCATGATCAACCCGGTCGCCTTGTGCGCCAGTGCCACTTCGAACGCATCTTTGAGTTGTCCAAGAATCTGCGATTCACCCACAATCATCGAGTCGAGGCTCGCGGCAACCCGGAACAAATGGGTGATCGCCCGGTCTCCGGTATGCCAATACAGATGCGGCGTCAATTGCTCGGAAGAGAGCGACAGGTGCGTATCGGCGAGAAACTCTTGAATCCGCCCGTACCCCTGATCGAGATCGTCGACAACGGAATAGACCTCGACGCGGTTGCAGGTCGACAGCAACAGTCCTTCTTTGATCCCGGGATACGAACACAGACGGCTGAGCGCTTCCCCCATCCGGCTTTCCGGCACGGCGAGTTTTTCTCGAATTTCGACGGGTGCGGTCTTATGACTCAAGCCGACAACGATCAGGTGCATGTCACGACACCGTCCCGTAGCTTTTCAGCACGACGCCGACTAGGGTGAGGATGACGCCGGCAAAGCCGATGACGGTCAGATAGGCCGCGCGTTTGGCCCGCCAGCCGACGGTCAATCGTCCCACCAGCACGACGAAGTAGAAGAGCCAGGTGACCAGTGCCCAGGTTTGCTCCGGATTCCAACTGACAAACGTCCCGCTCGCAAACTGGGCGGAGATGGCACCGGTGATAATGCCGAGCGTCAGGAGCGGGAACCCCAACACGATCGACTGTTGGTTCAGATGGTCGAGAAAATCCAACGCCGGCAGTTTGGTATAGAGCACATTGAAGCGTTTCGACTTGAGAAGGCGGTCTTGAATCAGATACATCACTCCCGCGACGAACGCGACCGCAAACCCGACGGTCCCCAACATGCTTAAGGTGACGTGCACCCACAACGTCCGGAACATCGGTTGCAAGGTCGGGACGGTATCCGGGAGGGCCGCGGCCGAAATCAAGGACACCAGGGCCAGCGGAACGATGAAGGAACCGAGCACGTGGATGCGATGGCGGAACTCCACCGCCAGGAAAACCAAGATGAGCATCCACGAAAAGAACGACAGCGCTTCATGGAAGCTGGGCGGTGAGGCGGCGGTGCTCCCGATCATACGGGTGACCAGAGCTAGCGTGTGCATGACGAATCCAGCCGCCGTCAGGCCCAGCGAGACCTTCGACAACGCTTCGGATCGTCTGAGCAGATACGCCAGAAAGGAGATCGTGGCGACGAAGTAGAGAGCCATCGTCACCATGAAACAGACTACTGCCATACGGGCGGTCCCTCTCCTTGCGACAAACTCAACGCGTATCGTACCGGATTAACAGAAAAGTATAGCGATGCGACGAGAAGAGAGTCAATAAACCATGCATGAACGCCGACGGCCTGACGACAGTCAAAAGAGGACCGGAACGCTGTACCTCGTGGGGATGCCGATCGGACACCCGGACGATCTCGGTCGACGAGCCTTGTCTATCCTTCGGACTGTCGACATCATCGCCACTGAAGATCCCCGTGCCACTCAGCGGTTACTGCGTCATTACCGCACATCCGCCGCGCTGACGAGCTATGGTCCGGTCAAGATCAAGGAGAAGGTCGCGCTCCTGATCCAGCAATTGCGTTTCGGTCGTTCCGTGGCGCTGGTATCGGATTGCGGATCGCCGGTCGTGGCGGACCCGGGAAGTCTGTTAGTCGCAGCCGCACATCGCCACCGAATTCCCATCCGATCGATTCCCGGTCCCTCGGCCCTGACCGCTGCGATCGCCGCAGCCGGTTTTCACGGGGACGCCGGTCATTTCTACGGAAATCTTCCGGCAACGAATACGGCACTAAAACGGAAACTCACCGCCACCTTGAAACACAGAGAGCCCGTCGTCTTATTTGTCGAAGCCGAATATCTAACCAGCGTCGTGTCTTTCATCGCACAGGAATCGCCACGTCGATCTATTGCTGTTTGTGAGAATCTGGGTCTGGCGAGCGAGTGCGTCCGGAAAGGCACGGCCCGACGAATAGCTCGAATAGTCGAGCCGATCCAGCCGTCGGAAACGATCACGATTGTGATAGGCCCAGGACCGCGGTCAGGCAGGAGGTAACCGATACCCGAGGATTAGTCTGTCTCTTCCCGTCTGATCAGGACCCGATAGGTGGGTCCGACCCGATCTTGAGCGAGTACGGTGTGCCCTTCGTTTTCCACGCTACGCGGGACATTCTTGATCGGATCGCCATCATCCAACAGCACGGCCAGGATCTGCCCTTCAGCCATCGTTTCCAACTTGAGCTTGGTCTTCACGAAGTTATAGGGACAGATGACTCCTCGGAGATCCAACTCGACATCCGACACGATCGCTTCCCTAGGCTCGCTCGATTGGTCCATTCTCGCCTCGTCACCCTCTAGAACCGGTATCTAATACACCGACCTGCATTACAGTAACCACTTGGTCCGACTCTGACAAGGGCGCAGACCTAGCCTTCAAAAAAAAGAAGGGGCAGCCGAAGCTGCCCCTTCACTCATCGAATCTTACGAATCGGTTTAGTTCAAGCCCTTAACCAGGTTGGGCTTGGCCGCATCCGTTCCATAGTCAGACTTGTTCTGAACCTTGGTTTCCGGAGCAACGGTCTGATAGCCCCAGCCCGGCTGCGGTTCACAGTTCCAGCACGGAGCCGTTCCGGTAAATTCGCCGATCGTGGTATCCACGACACCGGTGATCTTGCCAGGAAGAACCGCGCCAGCGACACCGCCGGTGATTCCACCGCTGTTGGTTTCAATTGCGCGCTCGGTCCCAGGATTCGGGCGCTGTCCGAGGCCACCGAAGCCGGCGAGCTTTTCGTTTCCGCGAAGGAGGTACACTTCGCGAACGATCTTCTTGCCGATTCCGTACTGCTGAGTAGCGGTTGTCGCTTCGACGACCTGCAACGAGATGTCGTCGCCATGGTTCAAAGTCTTGAGCTGATCCATGTTGGTCTTGTCGTCAAAATACACCGTCAACGAGTTCATTGAGCCGGCGCCTGCACGACCTTCATCGTGAGAGCTACCGCCGGTCTCGAGATGCATCTTCCCGGCAGGGAAGTCGATCGCCAACACACGGCCATAGATGGTCTCCGGTTGGGAGAGCCGATCAAGGAAGCTGTTCCGATCGAACGCGGAAACCCGGTTTGGGCTTCCCGACACGTCACCGACTCCGGTTCCCACGCCCATGGCCGAACCACCAGACGACTGCTGCAGACGCTCTTGCGCCATTGCAACACTCACAGAGCCTACGATAAGAGCCGCGGCTCCTAGTGCCAACACCTTACGCATGTGCTGCCTCCTTGTGAGTTAAATGATGAAGTGTAGGGATGATGAACGACGAAATTCCGTGAATGGGTACGTGCATTAGAATCCTCTAAAAGAACGCCGGCACTATAGGCCAATACCAAGGGCCTGTCAATAGGCCCCCCACAAGAAATTGAGTTATTAAAAGCCCTTAGCTTGCCGTGAGTCACGTTCTCTTGTCGACGGATACGTGTGGTGCCCAGAGGGAGGGTCGAACTCCCACTCTCTTGCGAGAACCGGATTTTGAGTCCGGCGCGTCTGCCAGTTCCGCCATCCGGGCATTCAAACACAACTCGAAAATCATCGTACGCTAGCGGGGCTTCTTTCTAGCACGAAGCCCCTGGAGGGTCAATCTGTCCCATCCTCTTTTCTTCAGAAGAAGAGGTCTGATAGAATGCGCCAGTTTTTTGACCTATTTTAGTGGTCAATCCCACACACATCTGAATGTAGCTTGTGATCGTTG
>JAXLZJ010000031.1:0-53119 GCA_046350995.1 Nitrospira sp. | reverse complement strand
GACGTGGAATCGCTCTCCCGGTTTGCCCGGCAGGCGGAACCATTGGTGTTGATACAGCCGTGTGCCGATCAGCAGCTCCTGTCGCTGGGAGGTGGGACTATCTGCGGTTGCCGGCGCGAGCGGGTCTCGAGGCGAGGCTCCCATGGGCAACTCGGTCGGTCCGGTTGCCGTCGCTTGGGCGGTGCCGAATTCCTGGTGAAGCCGGCGTTGCACGGCGGCGTCGAGCGGCAGAAGCTCGGCGAGCGGGACCGGCGTTGCCGGGTCGAACCGGATGCCGAACGTCTCCTGTCCGGCACGGTTCACGTAGTGGACCGATTCGTCGGCGTCGACGAGGAAGATCGGGGTCGGCACGGCGTCGAGAATCTGATCCGTCGATTGCCGGAGGTACTGGACTTCCTGCGTTTTGAGGGTGACCTGATCGGTCAGTCCGGTGAACGCAGCCTCGAGCTGTCCGTTCATGCGACGGAACTCCTCCGCCAGGTCTTGCAGTTCGTCGCCGGTGCGGATATCGATCGGCGTATGCAGTTCGCCGCGCCCGATGGAGCGGGCGGCCTGCTGGAGTTGCCGCACCGGCGTCACGATCCGACTGGCCGCGAGGTAGCCCAGCGAGACGAGTAGGGCGATCCCCACGCCGCCGAAGATGGTCATCCATGTGAACAGGTGTCCGATGGGTGCGAACAGTTCGTCGGACGATTGCCAGACGAAGGTGTGCCAACTGCCGCCGTCGATCGACCCGTTGGTGGCCCGGCTCGTTTCAGGCAGTGGGGCGAAGCCGATGATCGAGCGCGACCGGCCGCCATGCCCGTCGCTCGGGGCGTGGACCCATCCGGGATGCAATGGTGTGACGAGGGGCAGCAGAGTCGTATCGGAGATCGCGACGCCGGTGGGGAGAATCGGGCAGCTCATCACGCTCCCGCGGCTGTCGATCAGCATGACATGTCCCGTCTTACCGAAACGGATGACGTGCGTGGACGGGGAGAAGAACTCCTTGGCATCGATGACGCGGTGCAGGACGCCCACCACTTCGTAGCGGAGGCTGTCCATGATCGGAACGGAGATCGTAAATACATACGTATCGGCCTGAGGACTGAAGTGGACGTCTTCGATGTAGAGTTTGCCGACCCCGTTGTTGAAGGCGCCCTGCCACCACACGGTCTGCTTGTGCTGGTATTCGGGCTTGGTGCTCATGGCGGCCACCAGCGTTCCCTGCGTGTCGGTGAAAAACAGCAGTTTGGTCGCCGACCGCATGACCTGCGGGAGCAGCTGATCCGGCTCGCTGTGTGCGCCGGAATAGTACTCCCGCAAGAGCGCGGCCAATGGGTTCTCCGTGACGGCTTTGACGATCTCGGGGTCTCTCCTGGCCCACCGCGCGGCCTGCTCGGTGTCGGAGAATCTGGCAAGCGGCGCAGGTGTCGCTGCCAGTCCATCCCGCCGTCGTTCTAGCTCCCGGACGATCGTCGGATCACCGGCGATCCGAGAGGTGCGGGCGACTTCCTCGGCCATGACGAGATCGATCTTGCGCGCCGCTTCGGTGGCCAGGGCCTTGAAGCTTTCCCCGCTCACGTCGCGGATTTCTTCCGATCCACGCCAGAACGCCATGCCGAGGCCGATGACGAGCGGCACGACGCCGACGAACAGCATCGAGAGGATCAACTTCGTTTTCAGACCCCAACCTCGTGGGCGGGGGGGTGGTGTAGTCAGTGCGTCCATGACGTCGATCCTCGGATCAATCCGACCGCGCTGGCGGAAACGTGATGGTGAAGGTGCTGCCCGCGCCGGGCCGACTCTCGACGCCGATCGAGCCGTGCATTTGATGGATGACGTGTTTGATATTGTACAAGCCCAATCCCGTACCTTTCCCCGGGGGTTTGGTGGTAAAGAACGGCTCGAAGATTTGCCCCAGGAGTTCCGGAGGAATGCCGCAGCCGGTGTCCACAACGCGGATCTGCACGCCTTCCGGCGTCAGCGCGGAGCCGACGGTCAGCGTCCCGCCCTGCTCCATCGCCTGGACGGCGTTGGTGATGAGATTGACGAACACGTGTAGCAGTTCGTCGGGATTGCCGATGACGCTGGCCCCCGGCGTGTAGTCTTTCACAACGGTAATGTCGTGAAACGCGACGGCGTATCGGGCGATCTTGAGCGCGTCGTCCAGTTTGGCGTTCAGATCGACCATGCCGGCGTGATGCGGTGACGCCCGCCGTGAATACGACGTAAGGTCCCGGCAGATGGCCGTCGTCCGCTTCACCGCCTCGACGATCTCGCGCGCTTGGGCGTGCACGGCGTCGAGATCCTGCTCGTCCGTGAGGTTTTCCGCGAGGCCGAGGATGAGCTGCAGCGGATTGTTGATGTCGTGGGCGATGCCGGCGGCGAAGGAGCCGATGCCGGCCAGCTTTTCGGCGTGCAGCAGTTCCGCCTGGAGTGCGGCTTCATGCCTGACGAGTTCCCAGAGTATTCGCGAGGCCGGGCCGCTGAGAATTTCGACGTCCTGCGGGGCGTAGTCTTGCAGTGTCTTCTCCATACCCGGGTCGCCGGTGACGTCCATGAGTATATGGAGGTCTTGGTGGGTGATCAGAGCAGTGGGTTTCGGGAACACGGGGAGCTGTAAGTCGCGGGCGCGCTGCAACCCGGGGGCGCCTGGGTCGTGGTCGGCGATGCCGACGATCTCGATGGATGGAATCTGGTGCAACAGGTCGATGAGCGCAGTGCCACCGCGCCCGGCTCCGAGAATCCCGACTTTGATCGGCAGCGACGAATCGAGCGCCATTGTCTTCCTCCCCTCGGCATACGCCTCCGGTGGTGTCGGCGGGGAGGAGGATACGACACTCCTCCCCGCGGCGCTGTGTGTCCGGGTATCCGACATCGTGGTTACAACGGGGCGAGTTCCCGTTGCTCCATGGCACGGGCGACGGCGGCCCGCAGTTTCTCACCCTCGACGGGTTTCACCAGGTAATCGACGACGCCCTGCCGCAGCAAGGAGGTGGCCATGTCCGTGTCCGGGAAGCCGGTCAGCACGATCAGCGGCACCCGCGGATAATTCTGGCGGAAGTACGCAATTGCCTCGATGCCGTTGACTTTCGGCATCCGGATGTCACAGATCACGATATCGAGAAGAAGCCGGTTTTCTCCGGTGTTGATCACCTCGATCGCCTTTTCGCCGTTCTCGGCCTCCAAAACTTCGTACCCCGCCTTCTGTAACGACATCCGCACGACCTTGCGGATGTCCGCTTCATCGTCCACGATGAGGACGCGCCCGTTGGACCCTTCCCCTCCGACAAAGAATCCCGATTTGAACTCCATCATGGCAGCCTCCCGGGTGAAAGAGTGGATAGTAAGGACGGTGAGAGAATCATCACGCTCGTTTCCTTGTCCTGCGTTGAGGAATGGCAAAGGCTGTGCCCTCGGAGAGCAACGGCTTGCCTGTGAAATTTCGCTGATTTCTGTTGGGCGCAGAGACCATCGGATATCGAATTGGTCGCTATGCACCACCACTTGGTGAAAACCACCAACTCGAAGAGATCGAATCAGTGTTTGAGCGGAGAGGAGAATGGATCGGTTTCCGTCGATCTCTTCGTGATTGCAGGCGAATTGCCTTTGGCGAGGAGGCTGCGGTATTCTCCGAAAGAATGAGGGAGGCGTGAGATGATTACTCCTGAAGTCTTGACGGACTATGTGCGAAAGACCATGCCTGATGCGGTGGTGACGGTGGTGGATCGTACCGGGACCATGGATCATTTGAAAGTGACCGTTGTGTCCGATGCGTTTCACGGGAAGAATCTGCTGGATCGGCATCGGATGATCTATCAGGCGCTGGATGGGCCGATGAAGGATGGGCGGATTCATGCGCTCGAATTGACAGCTCGGACGAAGGGCGAATAGGAAAAGGAGGCCGGCGATGGCAGACCCGATCGAGGACGAGATTCAAAAGGAAGTGAAGGCGCACAAGATCCTGATTTATGGCAAGGGGACCAAGCAGATGCCGATGTGCGGCTTTACACGGGAGACGATGCAGTTTTTCGATCGCTACGGCTATCCCTACGAAGTGATCGACGTGTTGTCGCAGCCGACGAAGCGCGAGATGCTCACCAAGATTACGAACTGGCCGACGCTTCCCAAAGTTTTCATCGACGGCACGTTCTACGGTGACACCGACATTCTGGACCCCATGGCGGCGAAAGGCGAAATCGAGCCGCTGCTCAAGAAGGCGTTCGGGAAATAGCGGTTTAATCGTGGCGTGCGAAGAGGCAGCCGGCGGATGCTCGGAAAGGGCATCCGCCGGTGTCGTTTGGCACCGGGATGCTCAGCGCTTGGCTTCCGGCGGCGGCCAGTTCATTTCGGTGTGGCGCCCGCAGTAATAGCACTGTAGTCGGTATCGGGCTCTCCGGCGGGGATTCGGCATCGAGATGAATGTGATCGGGGTGTCGTCGAACGGACAGGTCGGTTGATCGTGGAGGAGGTGCATCTCCGCCATCATTGTGACCGAGGCGACGTCCCAGGACGGGTGATGCTCTTCCTTGCCGGTGATTTTCTCTACGGTGTGGCAGTGCTCGCAGGTGGCTTCGTAGCTTTTGATGCGCGCGCTGTGCGGGGTGTGGTCGACGACGTCCATCGGGCCGGCGCAACCCGGCTTGGCGCAGGTCAGATGCTCATGCTGCAGGGCTTGCACGAATCGATGATGTGCGGCTCGTTCTGCCTCGGTCATCAGGGCCTCCCGCTAAATTCCCCAGGCGCCGGAAATCTGAATATTCGCCCCGTTCACGTACCGGGCGTCGTCGCTCAGTAAGTATCGCACCGCAGCCACGGTGTCGTCGACGGTGCCGATGTAGCCGGCGGGGATGCGTTTGGTCATGCCGGCCAGCTCGTCGGGGGGTGCGCTCCCCGAGTCGATGAACCCCGGCGAGACGGCGTTGACGGTGATCCCGTATGGGGCCAGCAGTTTGGCGAGCGTCCTGGTCAGAATGAGAACGCCGGCTTTGGCGATATAGTGGCCGGTCACGTCCGGTTGCGAAATCATCTGGTCGGCGTTGGCCATGCTGAAGGTGATGATGCGCCCCGCCTTGCGGGCCTTCATCCCGGGGGCGACCGCCTTCGCGAGATAGAAGATGGGATGGAGATTCCCATCGAACATCTCGTTCCAGCCTTCGACCGTTTCCTCGAACAGATTGATGCGGTGGTAGGGACCGGCGCCGTTGACGAGTACATCGATCCGGCCCCAACGTTGTTCGACCTGTGCCACCAGTTGCCGGGCCGCCGTTGGATCAGATACGTCGCAACGCACAGCCAGCGCCTGGCCGCCCCGCTCGGTGACAGCCCGGGCGGTGTCCTGGGCCGCTGCCTCGCTCGTGCGATAGCAGAACGCGATTTGCCACCCTTGTGCGGCCAGGTCGAGTGCGATTCCGCGCCCGATGCCCTTCGCGCCGCCGGTGATCAATGCGACTCGTTCGTTCATCCGTAGTTCCTATATCCCCTGCGCACGCAGCTTCTTCCCGATGAACTGCAGCGCGCCGGCGGTTCGTTGAGAAAAGGCTTGTTCGTGCTTGGGCTTCTTGGCGTCGAGGGCGGCGGCAACGATCAGTGCCTTGAGGTCCTCGACCGTATCGACGTCGCGCCAGGAGGGGAGCAGAGCGGTCTTGAGCCTCAACCGCACCGCCTTCTCCTGCGTCGCGGCCAGTACCTGGTCGGTCGACCAGGCGATGTCGGTAAAAAGTTCGGGGGTCGGACGCGTGAGCCCGATCAGGTAGTAGCCACCATCTTCCGCGGGGCCCAGTACCAGATCGTTGGTTTCGAGCAAAGCCAGCGCCTGTTTGTAATAGTCGAGCGGCAGCGTGGGAATATCGCTGCCGATAATCAGGACCTGTTTGTAGCCCTTTCCGAACAGTGTCTCGAAGGCCCGATGCATGCGCTCGCCCAGATCCTCGCCGACCTGATCGATGAGCTTCACATTCTGCCGTTCTTCCATGATCTTGAAGAACACGAACGTCGAAGAAGGGGAACAGGCCAGATAACGATCGAGCGACAGTTTGAGTTTGGCTGCGGCGAGCTTCGTCCGCTCCAGCATGTCGATCACGAAGCTGCCATGCAGGGTTGCGGCCTCATCGCCGGTCAATGGCGGACACAGACGGGTTTTGACTTCGCCGGGAACGGGCGCCTTGGCAAAGACGGCCACGGCGGCTTGGGATGGACCAGCGGGCTGGAGAGCGGAAGGTTTCATCGTACGGCGCGATACCAGGTATTGAGGCGGATCGGGTGTACGCCGAGCCAATACAGGAAGCGGAGGGTCCACATCAAGAGAATTGTGCGCAAGGGGCCCTGCTGTTCCCAGCGGCGGAACGAGGTGGTGACCGTCTGCCTCAGCGCCGCTGTGGGACCCTGCCGTTTCAAGCGGCGGCTGAACTCGATGTCCTCCATCAGCGGGATGTCCGCGAAGCCCCCCATCCGTTCGAACACGTCCCGGCGGACAAAGATGGCTTGATCGCCGGTAGCGATTCCCGTGACGCGCGACCGCTGGTTCATGAACCAGCGGATCATGGAACCCCAGCGGGATGGCCGATCGAAGCGGACATCGAACCGGCCGCCGACGAACTGCGTATCGGCCATGGCGGTTTCGATAAGGCTCTTGGCGTCGGCAGGCAACTCGGTATCGGCGTGGAGAAACACGAGCACCTGACCGCCGGCGGCTTTGGCTCCCTCGTTCATCTGGCGAGCCCGTCCGGTGGCGGTGTGCACCATTCTGGTGGAGGGGACGCGATCGCAGCACGCCTGGACCATCACGGGGGTGGCGTCGGTGCTGCCGCCGTCGCTCACGACGATGTCGTCGAATCCCAGCGCTACCGTGCGCGTCAACGTCCGGGCGATGGTCGAGGACTCGTTCAACGTCGGGATGATGACGGAGATCGTCATCGGCGCAGGGGGGAACCGGTTACCGGTCCGGCTTCTTCGGTTCTTTGAACATGAAGAACATGACGATGACGACGGTCGACCAGAAGACGACCTGCTTGTGCCAGAACAGCACTTCGCCGTAGTGGAAGAAGCCTAGACCGAGGGCGATGGCGCCGATCATGACGCTGTAGCGGATCGTCGGATTTTCGATTACGGCATTGGCCCAGACGGCCAAGCCGCCGAAGTAGATCAGCAACGGGACGACGTTGATTTCGAATCCCCCGCTGATGGACAGGAAGACATTCAAAAAGCCGATGAACATCAGCGCGGTGCCGGTCATCATGCCGGCGACGCTCAACTGCTTGTCGCCGCCCGAGTCCTCTTCCGTAGAGGGGGGCGTAGTGGCCTGTGCGGGGTCTTTGGACGGCAAATCTGTGGGAGCCATGATTACACTTTAAAATGTTTGCTGAGCGTGAGCGCCTGGCGCTGGTAGGACGAGCCTAACGTGGCGCCGTACAATTGAGAGGGTACGTCGAGCATGCGGTCATATACAACCTTAAAAAACGTCTGGCCGTCGTGGATCAGGAACGGAACATCGTGCGGCCGGACCTCCAGAACGACCTGCGTGCCCTTGATCTCGCCGTCGGCGCCGTAGCCGAATCCGGGATCGAAGAAGCCGGCGTAATGGGTCCGGAGTTCGCCGCAGGCCGCCTCGTAGGCGACCATTTCGGCGGCATACCCGGCCGGGACACGGATCCGCTCTTTCGACGCGAGAATGTAAAATTCTTCCGGCTCCAGCAGCAGACTGTCGTGCCGGTGGCGGTAGAGCGGCTCCCAGAAGTCGGCGGCGGCATAGTGGCCGACCTTGGAAAGATCGATCACGTGGCTATTCTTCTTTGCCCGATAGCCGATCACGGTCGAGTCTGCCCGGTCCTCTCCTTTGAGATCGATTCGGAGGAACAGGCCGCGCTCGGTGCGGAAATCACGCGAGCCGACCGGCTTTCGCGCCGCGCTGTTGTGGTAGAGCAGCGGACACCGTTTGTGGATGGTCTGCAGCGCGGCGTCGGATACCGCCGCCTCACCACGGACGAATCGGATTTGGTTCAGCGACTGCCCGGTCCGCACTTTGATGGCAAACGAACGAGGCACAACCTCCAGGAACAGCGGACCATGGTAGCCGGCGCGGATCTCGTCGAAGCCGGCGTTCAGGTCCGTTACGATACGGGTAAAGACGTCCAGCCGGCCGGTCGTGCTTTTCGGGTTCGCCCGAGCGCGGAGGGTTTTCGGTAGCTTCAGGTGTTCGAGCAGCGGTACCAGATAGACGTGGCCCTTTTCCAGGATGGCGCCTTCCGTCAGATCCATCTCGTACATGACGAGATCGGACTGGTAAAAGTCGAGCACGTCTAGGCGCGAGGAGATGGCCGACAGTTCCGGTAGAAAACTGCTGATCAGTCGATAGGCTTTCCGGCCGAGTCGGAGATCGAGGCTCGCCGGCTGGATTTGCCGGTCTTCGATGCTCGGTGACGCCGTGATGGCCCGTGCAGCGATCAGCTGCTTGATGTCCTGATAAGGGAGAATGCCTTGGGTTGGTGTTCTGCTCACGGTTCGTCCGTATCTCCCCCGCAACTGTTCCCCCACGAGGAGAATCCGTCGCGATCGGGATAGCTGTTTTCACTCGCCTCGTAGTCGAAGCTCGCCCGCGCACCGACCATCGGTAGTTCGCGGCTGTGTCCGGATTTCGGTTGCGGGTAGTGGAAGGTCTTGTGTTCGTAGTTCCGCAGTACCGCGCCGTCTTCATCCAGGTTGACGAGGTAGTCGCCGGGCAGGAGTGGGATCTTTCCACCGCCGCCGGGTGCGTCGATGACGAAATGCGGCACTGCCATACCGCTGGTGTGGCCCTGCAGGGTCTTGATGATGCTCAGCCCGGTTTCTACGGTTGTGCGGAAATGGTTCGTGCCCTTCGTCAAGTCCGCCTGGTAGAGATAGTATGGTTTCACCCGCGCCAGCAAGAGTTGATGCACCAGGCGCTTCATCACTTCCGGATCGTCGTTCACCCCTTTCAACAGCACCGTTTGAGCACCGAGCGGCACGCCCGCGTCGGCCAACATGCCGCAGGCGGCTTTTACCTCGGGCGTCAGCTCGTCCGGGTGATTGAAATGCAGGTTCATATAAATAGGGTGGTACTTTTTGACGATCTCGCAGAGCTTCGGCGTGATCCGTTGCGGCAACGTGCCCGGCACGCGGGATCCGATGCGGATGAGCTCCAAATGAGGGATTGTCCGCAACGCCTTGAGAATGCGTTCCAGCAAATGGTCCGGGAGCAACAAGGGATCGCCACCGGACAGAATGACGTCGCGGACTTCGGTGTGCGCACGCAAGTAGGCGATGGCGCGATCCAGTTCGCCTTTTTTCAGAAAGCCAGGCTTCCCGACCAGCCGTTTGCGTGTGCAGAAGCGGCAGTAGATCGGACATTGATTTGTGACCATCAGCAGCACACGGTCCGGATAGCGGTGGACCAGATGGGGCACCGGGCTCATTAAATCTTCTTCGAGCGGATCGTCCTCCGCGTCGATGTCGTCCATCTCCACGATGTCCGGGACGACCTGTTTCCAGATCGCATCACCCTTCTCCTTGATAGTTCCGAGCACGGTCGGCGTGATGCGCATCGGATAGGGCCCGACGATCGCCTCGATCTCTTTTTCATCCAGGCCGAACCGGTCGGCAAGATCCTTGGGCTTGACGATGCTGTCGGCGAGGATGCGTCTCCATTCTTCCATGAGCGGGGAGTCTCCTTCCTGCTTAGACAGTGGACTCGTGTGCGGCGGGGCGGAAGTCCCGGCGCGGCTCGGATTGGAACGAAGGGATGGGAGTGTCCTTATGACGACGACTTGGCATAGTGCGTATCGAGATGGGCCAGGATGTCGTGGGTTTCGGTCAGCACCGTCTCACCGTCCTTGAGGACGGGGACATAGTATTGGCCGGAGACTTCGTGCACGATCTTTCGCATTGGCCGGATGTCCGGCACGATGACGCCCTCGTACGCGACCCCGAGTTCTGCCAGTTTGTCGCGGACGACCTCGCAGTCTGGGCACCAGTCGACGTGGTAGAGCGTGACGGCCATCGTGCCCTTAGGCTACCAGGAAATTTGGCAAAGTGGAATGAGAGAAATTGAGGCGGGGCGGCATTGGCCGCTCCCTAATGGATTGCGCAGGGAACCATGATGGCGTCTTTCATCCCATGGATCACTTTCTTCTCGGCGGAACAGACGGTGGCCAGGATGCCGGCGAGCTCGGCCTTGCCCTCGACTACGAAATAATAGGGCGACAATCGGGCGCGTCCCCTCATGTGTTCCATCGTGTTGGTCTGCGGGTTCCAGTAATCCAGCTCGAACAGTTTGCCCTTGTGGAATTCCTGCAGGATATGGGGCGTCCGCGGAAACGACGCCAGGGCCTGATCGATCGCCGCCGCCCATTCTGCCTGTGGAAGATCGTGGCCGACCGATACGCCGCGGCTGCCCCAGGCGAGTTCGGAGAACCCCGAGGGCTTAATCACGTAGTGACGTTCTTTCTGGGTGGCTGTCGCCAACTCTCGCCAATCCGCGACGGCCCGTCCGCTAACGTGAAGTCCAGGAATGGTGGCGGATGGCGGAATCGCTGTCGGGTCCAGCAGCCAGGTGCGCGGCATGATCGTGGTGAGTTCCAAGAAGGCGGTGCTGCCGAGTTCTTTTTCCCAGAACGGTCGCAAGACCGGATGGTGTAACAGCGCGAAGGCCGACTTTTCTTCCAGGGCCGGTTTATACGGAGGCGTGACCGAGGCCCAGTCCTTCTTCACCGCGTATTGGATCAACTCCGCCTTAGGAATGTTCAGCAGATCGAAGAGCTCGTAAAAACGGTAAATGAGCGCGATCGGCTGGTCGCTCCCGTCGCGGTGCAGACGGAGCCCTTCTTCGGTGAAACGGACCTCCCGCGGTTCCACGCAATAGGCCGACAGCCCTCGCTCTCGCAGTCTGGCCGCCAGCCAAGTCATCTCCGGCCGGTAGTCCTTGGCCTCCTCGGAGACGACCACGGCGATGCACCCCGGCTTGGTTCCTTGCTGCGCCTGCAGCATCGCTGCGAATCCCCGGATCATGCCGTCGTTTCCGCCGACGAGTGCCAGTGACGGGTCGTCGAGGTTGCCGTAAAGCGTCGAGAGGCACGCCGTGAGGCCGATGCCGCCCGGGACCGAATCCAGTTCGGTGATCACCATGCCGTCCTGCGTCGGGATCACATCCGGGCGAATGACGGCTGGCAGATCGTCCCGGAACCGTTTCATACGGCTGTAGGTCACCAAAGCATCGGGTTTGCCTTGGTCCAGGTAACGGGCAATCCAGGCAGGCTGCGCGCCTTTGACACTGTCGAGGTAGAGACGGTTGAGAGCCTGATAGAAGGTCAGCAGCTGCGGGCCGAGTTTCCTGAAAAACGCCAGCTGATCCGGCGACAGGAAGAGCGGACAAGGACTGATCCGCCAGGACGTGGTTGCCTGCGAGGCCGTTCCATCGCCGATCTCCGGCGAGGCAAAGAGCCCGGCATCCGTCAGATGTGCGCGGAGGTCGGCGCAGCGACGGGCGGCGAGCTCAGACGCGAGTGACGTGCAGTACGGTTCCGGCGGTGCCAAGAAGGATATCCCGGTGGAGTACTCAGTTCGTCGACGGAACGGATGCGGAGGATGCTACCACGCGTCTCAGAAGCCGACAAGAGGCTTGGGAACCGCCGGCGAGGCCATGCGGACGCAGTTCTTTCCCGCGTGTTTCGCGGCATACACGGCTGTATCGGCGGCCGCCACGAGTTCATGCGACGAGGCGGCGTGGATCGGGAAGCTGGCGATGCCGATGCTGCAGGTGATCGGGAACGGTGGCTGGATGAGTGTGGCCAGTTCGGGCAATAGTGCCAGAGTGGTGACGCGATGGCGAATCCGTTCGGCCGCGCTCAAGGCACCGTCCATCGAGGTGTCGGGCAGGATCAGCGCGAATTCTTCCCCGCCGTAGCGGGCCGCGATGTCGCTCGTGCGTGCCAGCCCCTGCTTGGGGGGATTCTGGCTGTCGAGCAGCCAGCCCATTTCCTTCAGGACCTGATCGCCGGTCGCGTGGCCGTAGGTGTCGTTGATGCGCTTGAAATTGTCCAGATCGATGAATAGTAGCGACAGCGGCCGCATGGATCGGAGCGATTGAGAGCACATCTGTGCCAGGGTGTGCTGAAAGTGAGAATGGTTAAAGAGCCCCGTCAAACTGTCCCGGATGGATTGATCCCGCAACTGCTCGTTGGAGTGCTGGAGATCGCGGTTGGCGTCGGAGAGTTTTTTAAGCAGCAGCTCGGCTCGCGTTTGCTCGCGCTTGTAGCCGGAGATATCCGTGATGGTTTCGATCACATGGGTACTGCCGTCGCTCGTCGTGACCGGCGCCCACTGGACGAGCAGATGGTCGCTGTTCGGGAGCGGCATCTCGTTGCTCCGCATCCGAGACTCCTGCACGGCCTGCGGCATTTTGCAGAATTCGCATGGGGTGGCGCAGCCGGCGATATTTTCGTGGCACAGTTGGTTGACGATAGGGCCGAATCGGTCTTGCGAGGGGCGGTTCTGGAATACCACTTTGTGAGTCAGCGGATCGACAACCGTGATGATCAATGGGTGCGCATTCAAAAGCGCCTGGAGATCGTACTGGGGTGTTTCCGGAGCGGAGTCGGCCATGGAATATTCCTTCGTATCACACGCCGTGTGAGTATTTCAGCGGTCCGGCGGATGGTCAAGCAACCGGTGGAATTCAACGTCCCCCCCGATCTTCGATCTACTCTATCGCGTTCCTTTCTTGCTCGATGCTAGTGCCCATCGTATGATGACTTTCCAATGGCGACGGTCGAGGGCCTATCCCCTTTACTCCCGGACGCGTTCGATCTGCTGCCCCAGATCGTCTGTGGATCAGTGTGTCTGCAATGCGACGTGTGTTGCCGATTCCCGGAATCCGATAGCTTCCTCCGTCCCTACTTCACTGAAGAGGAAATTGCCGAGGCTGTCCAACTGGGGGTGGCGCCCTCCTGGTTTGCCGATCCGGCCGGTTCGCAGATCGCGGTGGCCAAAGATGCGGAGGGGCAGGGATACCACTGCCCGGCCTTCGACCAGGTGACATCCCGGTGCGGCATCTATGACCGCCGTCCGCTGGACTGTCGACTCTATCCGCTGGCCTTGATGTGGAACGCCGAGGGCGACCAGATCGTGCTGGGCTGGGATGCGAAATGTCCATTCATGCGGGAGGCTGTTCCGGAGGCAATCCGGCGCCATGCGGCCCGAGTCGAAGAAACATTGACGCAGGAATCGACCGTGCGGACGCTGGCCCGCCATCCCCAGCTGATCGGCCGATTTCAAGACGACGTGATCGTCCTGACCGAGCTACCATCGGTGACCCTGCGGCTGAGACAGGCCCAGCCTGATCGCCGGCTTCGGCCCCTTCGTCTGGACCACGCAAGTCTGATGGCACAGGCCATCGGGAGGTCCGAATATCCGGGCCGAGAGGTACTGGCGGCGGCCGCGTTTCCCTATCATTATGTGTGGACGAGGGTGCTTCCCTATTGGTGGTTGGAGCAAGACGGTGTATTCTTCCTGTTCGCACAGTCGCCTGATGGATGGTTCATGCCGCTGCCTCCGCTGGGACCGCGTCCGCTCGCCGAAACCTGCCGCGAGGCGGCGGCGTTGATGCGGCAATGGAACGGTGACTCTCCGGTCATCCGAATCGAGAATCTGACGGATGGCCAGAAAGCGGTTCTGGGTGAACGGGAGTGGCGGTGGGCCTCCAAGCACCCCGACTATGTGTATCGTGCCGAAGCTGTGGCCAACTTGGCCGGTGACGCTTACAAGTCCCAGCGGGCACTCTGCAATAAGGCGGAGCGGTTGGGTGCACTTGAGGTTCGGTCGTATCGACTCGACGATCGCGCCGCTTGCCGCGCCCTATTTGATCGATGGACGGCACAAAAACATGAAGGTTCGCTCGACACCATGGGACGGTATCTGCTGGAGGACGCCCGAGCCGCCCACGAACTCGTCTGGTCGTTGGGCGAGCGACTGGGAGTGACTGGGCGCGTGCTATGTGTGGACGGCCGGGTCGCCGGGTATACCTTCGGGTATCGCCTCGCTCCGGAAACGTTCGCCGTGTTGTTTGAAGTCGCCGACCGGTCGGCAACCGGGCTGGCTCAGTATCTGTTCCGTGACACCTGCCGGATGGCCGTGCAGGGCGGAGCTGAGTTCATCAACGCCATGGACGATAGCGGGCTCGAAGGATTGCGCGCGGCCAAGACCGCGTATCATCCGGTCGCCCTGTTGCGCAGTTGGATCGCGAGCCCAGTGCCCCTATGAGTTTTCCTCCCATCACGCCAGAAGCTCAGCGGCCCCGGCGCTACGGCTGGCTGCCGTTTCTGATCGTCTTTATGACGGTGTTAGCATTGGCGATGGGGGCGGTGTTGCTGCGGTACGTCGAACGTCGGCTGGTGTGGGCATCGGGAGAACAGCTTACCTTGGCCGCGGCCGAGGTGACGGACAAGCTCGATCGACTGTTGTTCGAACGATACGGTGATGTGCACATGATGGCACGGGCCTTTGCAATCCGTGCGTCCGATCGGGCGTATCTGACCAGTTACCTGAACTGGATGAAAGCCACCTACGAGCCGATGTACCACTCGCTCGGGGTGACCAACCAGCACGGGATCATGATTGCTACTACCGATTCGGGCCTTCTCGGTCAGGACTTCAGCCGGAGTGAATGGTTTCGGGCCGCGCACGATGCGCGACGGGTGTTCGTCGGGGATGTCGCTAGTCACGAAGCCGACCAGGGGGTGGAGACGGTCGCGTTCGCCGCACCGATTTTGGATGCCGAAGGCACCTTTTTGGGTGTGATCACGACGCGGGTTGCGGTCCCGGTGCTGGAAGACGTCACGACGCGCACTATCCGCTCGTTGCAGGCCCACGAAGGATTCGCCGGGGCAATCGAATATCAGATGCTGACAAAGACCGGCGATGTGTTCGTGGACTCCGATCTCGACCACAAAGGGAAGTTCAATCTTCTGGAAATGAGGCTGCCCTCCGCGCAGATGGCGCAGTCCGGCGAGCCTGGGTATGCGATCGAAGAGCATCTGCGTCGGCATATCCAGGTGGTGACCGGGTATGCGGTGACCAGAGGGTTCGGTGAATTCCCGGGGTTCGGATGGACTGTGCTGGTGCGGATGGACCGCGATGCGATTCTGTCGCCGATCCGATCGGTCGTGCTCTGGAAGGTGGGCATGGCGGCGCTGGTCATTTGGGTGCCCCTTTTCGTGTTGCTTCTGTGGTCGACGATGCGGCTCCGGGAGGAATACCGACAGGCTCAGCAGGAAAGTGCCTGGGCGCGCGCTGCCGAAGCTGCGTTATTGCAAAGTCAGGAACGTAACCGCGCGATCGTCGATACGGCGCTGGACGGCGTCATCACGATCGATGCGGCAGGCATCATCACCGATTGGAACGCGCAGGCGACGACGATTTTTGGCTGGTCCCGCGATGAAGTCCTGGGGCGATTGCTGACGGACACCATCATCCCCGAACGGGACCGTGAGGCGCACAAGAACGGGTTGCGGGAGTTTCTCCGGACCGGCGAAGGCCCCATTCTGAACCGCCGGGTTGAAATTACGGCCCGGCACCACGATGGTCGGGAATTCCCCGTTGAGCTGTCCGTCTCCCCGGCCCGTATCGGGGAAGCATATATTTTCAGCGCCTTCATCCGCGATATCACCGATCGCCGGCGTGCCGAACGGCGGCTGGCGTCCCAGTATGCGGTGACGCGGGTCTTGAGCGAGTCCGCCACGCTGGAAGAGGCGGTGCCGCGGATCATCCAAGCGGTGGGGGAAAGCCTGGAGTGGGATCAAGGCGTGTTCTGGCGGTTCGATAAAGCGACCGGCGTGCTGCGCTGTCTCGATCAATGGCAGGCGCCCTCGTTCAAAGGCGATGCATTTGCGATGGCCACCTGGCAGCACTCGATCCAATCCGGACAGGGATTGCCGGGCCGGATTCTGGCGAGCGGACAGCCCTCATGGGTGTCGGACGTGCTCGCGGATCCGGATTTTGTCCGGGCAGAGGCGGCGCAGCAGGTGGGGCTCCACGGCGCGTTCGGATTTCCCATCCGGGTCGGCAGCGACGTGGAAGGGGTCGTCGAATTTTTCAGCCGCTACGTTCGGCAACCGGACGATGAGTTGCTCAAGATGGTGGCCGATATCGGCCTGAAGATCGGGCAGTTTGGAGAACGGACCAAAGCCGAAGAAGCGTTGCATCAAACGGAGGCACAACTCCGGCAGTCCCAGAAAATGGAGGCGGTCGGCCGGCTCGCCGGCGGGGTCGCCCACGATTTCAATAATCTCCTCACCGTCATTCGAGGGTACAGCGAATTGATTCTAGGCCGGCTCGCCCCTGGCGATCCCGCCCGTCGCGAGATGGAAGAGGTGAAGAAAGCCGCAGACCGTGCGGCCGGTCTGACGGGGCAGCTACTGGCTTTCAGTCGGCGGCAGTTCGTCGCCACGAAAGTGGTCGACTTGAACGCGCTCGTTATGAACATGGACGGCATGTTGCGCCGACTGCTGGGTGAGGACATCATCGAACTCTGTGCAGAACTCGATCAGCATCTCGGATCGATCAAGGCCGATCCTGGCCAGGTCGAGCAGGTCATTATGAATCTCGCGGTTAATGCTCGGGATGCCATGCCCACTGGCGGGCGACTGACGGTGGAAACGAAGAACGTGTCAATCGGCAAGGGGCCGCGCCGCGAGACGATGCCGCTCGAGCAGGGTGAATACGTACTGCTCGCGGTGAAAGACACAGGGCACGGGATGGATGAGGAGACGCAGTCACATCTCTTCGAGCCGTTTTTCACCACCAAGGCCAAAGGCAAGGGGACCGGCCTCGGGTTGTCCACTGTCTACGGGATCGTCAAGCAGAGTGGCGGTGTGATCGGGGTAGAAAGCAAGCTCGGGAAGGGGACCACGTTCAAGATTTATTTTCCTCGGGTGGACGGGGTGGCTCAGGGCGCTCAGCAGGCTTCCGCTGGCGGCGATCGGGTGCAAGGGCGTGAGACGATTCTGCTCGTCGAGGATGAACCGGCGGTGCGCGGGCTCGTGCACGAGACGCTGCGGCTGCACGGTTACACCGTCCTCGAGGCGCGTCACGGAATTGAGGCACTCCTCACGGGCACCAAACATCTGGGCCCGATTCATCTGCTGTTGACCGACGTGGTTATGCCCCAGATGAGCGGACCGGAGGTGGCCGAAAAACTGACCACGGTCCGGCCCGAGCTCAAAGTGCTATACATGTCGGGCTATCCCGACCATCCCGTCTTTTCGCAGGGCGGTATCAAACGCGATACCGCCTTTCTCCAGAAGCCGTTCACCCCGAACGTGCTCGCGCAGAAGGTGCGCGAAGTGCTAGATGGCGCGAAGGTCGCCTAGCCGGGTCGGAGCCTCCGGTGCGGTCTCGGCTTGATCTTCTGCCTCCGTTCCGTTTATCGTGACCCTCGCATCACGCGGAGCGACGCATCCCATGACTGTGCACGGACGAGAACTCGATATTCAATCCTTCCAGATCGACCGGGAGCCCTTCTACGCCGACGTGCGCGGCGAGGTCGGGCTATTCACAGTCGCCGCGAAGAACAAAATGCCGGTGATGCTGAAAGGGCCGACCGGTTGTGGGAAGACCCGATTCGTGCAGCACATGGCCTACAAGCTGGGCCGGCCGTTGATCACGGTCGCGTGCCATGAAGACCTGACTGCATCGGATCTGGTCGGGCGGTATCTGCTCAAGGGGCAGGAAACCGTCTGGGTGGACGGTCCCCTCACGGTCGGAGTCAAGCACGGCGCGATTGTCTACCTCGACGAAGTGGTCGAGGCGCGCAAAGACACGACGGTCATCATCCATCCGCTCAGCGACGACCGGCGGGTGCTGCCCATCGAAAAGAAGGGGCAGATCGTCGAGGCGTCCGACGAGTTCATGCTGGTTATTTCCTACAATCCCGGCTACCAGAGCGTCCTCAAGGATTTGAAACAGAGCACCAAACAGCGGTTCATGGCGATCGAGTTCGATTATCCCTCTCCGGCGATTGAAACGACCGTCGTCGAACGGGAGTCCGGCGTGAGCCGGGAGGTCGCGGAGAAACTGGTCAGACTCGGCGGCAAAGTCCGCAATCTCAAGAACCACGGGTTGGAAGAGGGAGTGAGCACGCGGTTGCTCATCTACGCCGGCACGTTGATCAAGCAAGGGGTGCCGCATGCGCAGGCCTGCGACGTGGCCATCGCCCGTCCGATCACGGACGACGGCGATATGCAGCGGAGTATTCACGAGCTCGTGAAGGCCATCTTTTAGCGTGACCGTTCGCCGTCTTTCCTCCAAATGACGTCGTCGATCGTGCAGGACACCAAAGGCGGCGCGATCCTCACCATTCAAGTTCAGCCCAAGGCGTCGCGGACCGAGTGCGTCGGGGTTCACGGAAACGCGTTGAAAATCCGGGTCGCCGCGCCGCCGGTGGACGGCAAGGCCAACGAAGCCGTGATCGCGTTTCTCGCGGAGCGGCTGCTTGTCACGCCGTCTGCCGTGTCCATTCGAGCTGGCGCGACGGGTCGGCACAAACGGGTACTCGTTCAGGGCCGCACGGCGCAGGAGGTGATCCGGTGCTTCGAACTGGACGGGCGTGGAGGAATTCCCGCATGAAATCGTTCGTGGTGACGGCGGTCAGTCTGGCGGTTCTGACGCTGGCTGGGTGTTCGAGCGTCAAACCGGTGCTGTATCCCAACCCGCATTTCCGGTCCGTCGGGAAGGATGTGGCGGAGCAGGATATCGAAGCCTGCCGGCAGATGGCGGAATCCGCCGGAGCCGAGGAGGGCGCCGGTACGGCCGGCCGTGTGGCCGGCGGCACGGCAGCGGGTGCGGGAATCGGCGCGGCGGCGGGCGCAGTCGGCGGGGCCATCTCCGGGGCGGCGGGCCGCGGGTCCGCCATCGGCGCTGCCAGTGGGGCGGTCTGGGGGTTGTTCAGCGGGGTCTACCACGCCATGACTGGTTCGTCCCAGCCCAATCAGGCCTACACGAATTTCGTCGATCGGTGCTTGCAGGAAAAAGGGTATGAGGTGACGGGGTGGCAGTGAGGGGGCCTGGGCATCGGGCTGGTTTCCTGCTCGCGCGATGCGCGGTCTCGGAAGGCCCTCGTTGGACGCGCGCATTCGAAACCAGCCCGATAGCCAGCTCTGAAAGAGGAGAAGGTGAGTGCCCGGACAATGCGCGCAGTCGGACCCCCACCGATTCACCATGCGAAGCGAAAAGAAATCGGAGGGTGCTCGTTGTGTCGAATCCATTTTGGCGGACATGTGTTGCGGTGATGTTGCTGATAAACCTTGGAGCCTGCGCAGAGACGGGGCCGGTATTGCGGTCGAATAAGCATTTGCAGCTGACGGGAAAAGAGGCGGCGCAGCAGGATATCGAAGTCTGCGAGGAGCAGGCCGAGCGGGCGGGATTGCGGTCAGGCGTCAATCGCACGAGCCGTGCCCTCAAAGGCGGGGTGTTGGGGGCGATCGTGGGCGCCGGCGGCGGTGCCTCGGCCGGATTGCTCGGGGGCGGGGCGGGGGTTGTCATCGGCGCTACGGTTGGCGGCGGACTCGGGTTGATTATGGGAACGGCCGGCGGCGCCTATGGCCCGGCAACACCGGAACCGCCCTACGCTGATGCGGTGGTCCGCTGTTTGATCGAGAAGGGTTATGAAGTCAGCGGATGGCAGTGAGGGGAGCTGGCCCTTGGGCTGGTTTCCTGCTCGCGCAACGCGCGGCCTCGGAAGACCCTCGTTGGACGCGCGCATTCGAAACCAGCCCGATAGCCAGGTCTGAAATAAGGGAAGATGAGTGATCGGGCAATGCGCGCAGGGCGGGGTGACCGCTTTGCTCCGCCGGTGTAATGAGAAAATCAAGGAAAGCGCAGGGATCCCGGCACCGACGGCCACCGAAGAGGAAGAAGAAAGACCAGCTAGCAGAGTCCGCTCTTGCAGTCGGTCACAACCAGGTTTGTGGCTTTTTCTCCTGTTTCGAGGTCGATAAGCAACCAGGCGACGCCGCTGATACGCTCGTCTTGGTGTGAGCCGCTCCCTCCGTTGATCACGCTCAGCACGTAGTACTGGCCCGCGGGAATTTTTGTAAACCAGAAATGGCCGGTCGGGTTCGCTCTCGTCGTGCGGACGAACGGGAGCAGTTTCTTATCCGCCAGGAGTTCCCGGACGGCTTCGGCAGCGCATGCAGCCGCGTCCTGCTTCGTCGGTGTGGGGTCTGTCGCGGGGCAGACGGGAATGCGGACCGCGTGCTCGAACCAGGCGCGCGTGGACCGGGTGGCGGGAATCAGGTGGACCGGTTCTCCGGCTTGAGTGATGGCTTTGCCGGCTGGCGATGTGAGGAACGCCTGTCCCGTCAACGATCCCCGTCCCTTCTGCCTGTATGCGGCGAGCTCCTTTTCATTGAAGACCGGCGGTCGTCCTTGAGGGAGGTCGATCGCAACGCCGTGAGTCGCCCAGAGGACGAAAGCGAGTAGGATTCCTGACTGTAGAAGTTGTGCGGAGCGCTTTGTGGGATGCATGGATATGGCCCTTATGTTGTGGTGGCGTGGGGGTCGTCCGACTGGGGTTGGGGCGGTGCGGCTTTGTGCTTGAGGGCTCGTCCCTTGTCCGGCGTCGGGTCGGTCACGATGCCGTACACTTCCCGTCCCTCGTGGCCCTCGGGCAGATATTCGGTGATTGGCATGCCATCTTCCCGGACGAACAGGAGGCAGTGGCAGTACTTGTAGATCTGCATTTCATCGCAGGCGCAGATCCAGCGGCGGAGTTTGGCTTCGGCCTGCTTGTCCTTATAGAAATTGCACGGGCACAGGGGCTTGCCCAGTTCGTCCACGTGCATGGCCAGGCCCTTCACGACGGCCTCCGTCACGGCGGGATTGGGATGCATGGTGGTCCCGCTTTTCTCGGCGAAGCCCTTCACATATTTCCACATTTTGTCGAGGCTGTCTTGCTTGGGCTCGGCCATGCTGGTTCCCTTCCTCCGATCCGGCTGATGCTCCGAGCCGCTAGTTTACAAGCGCCAGGGCGTCCTTTACAATCCACCACTTCTCGAATTCGAACGACATCGCCATGGCACCCTCTCGCGCCGATATGGAACTCGTCCGACGGCTCGCTCCCGAGCTCGGGCCGGCGTCCGCCGAGCATCTGGTGACACAACTGGCCGCGGCCGGTGGCAAGCCCGATCCGGTCTCCGCGGTCTGTGCGTTGCTGCACGAGTTGCACGATATTTCCGAAAAAGTCGGGCGTGCCGCGATTGAGGCCCTGCCGGAATTGCAGCGCCGGGCCGGGTTCGGCCCAGTGGTTCCCTGGCTCGATCTCGGCATTGCCTTGGCCGAATCCTCCGGCGCCACGGCCCTGAAGTATTTCAAGGAAAGTCCGCGGATGCTCGGGATCGTGGAGGCGCCGGAGGCGCGCCTGGCGATTCTGCGGGCCGGGTTGGAACTGGCGGAACAGGACGTCAATGTCACGCTGGAGTATCTGCGCGCCGCGCCGCTGGTCCTAGGTGTGGTTCCGACGGAACAGCTGCCCGCCTGGCTGGATATCGGTGTCGAACTCACTCAGATCGACGTCGTCGTCGGATTGGAATACATCCGACAGATCGCGTTGATCGCCCCCGTGCTGCCCTTGAGCGAGGCGCGTCGGTGGGTCGAGTTCGGCATGAAGCTGATTCGACCGAACGCCATCGGGAAGCCAGACTATCTGGGCACGATGGAGTTCCTGCGCATGAGCCCCGCGATCCTCGGCGATATTGAGTCGTCGGCCATGCGGGCGAAGGCCGTCTCGCTGGGGGCGCTGCTTGCCGAACATTCGCCGGAAGCCGCGATCGCCTGGCTGGCCGAGTCACCGGCCATGTGCCGAACCGTCGGGACGCCGGAATGGCAGACCAGAATTGTGCAATACGGCGCGTTGTTGGCGGAAAAAGACGCGGAAGCCGCGCTATCCTACCTCCGGCGGGCACCGGAAATGGTCCGGTTGATCGGGTCGTCGCCGGAGGCGGTCGCGCGTTTCGAGCAGTGGTTCAAGGCCGGGATGGAGGTCCTCTCGTACAGCCTCGAAGGCGCGCGCGCGTATTTCGGGCTGGAGTCGCAACAGTCTCTCGCTTCGGTCGAACAGGCGCTTAGCGGCGTTCCGTTGCGCGATGTGGCCAGGACGGTCAAGCTGTTCGTCCAGGGATTATGCGGGACCGATCTCGTGATTCAAGCGCTGCCCGAGTCCGTCACCGATCCCAACGCCCGGGCCACTGTCAGTGCCGACGGCCGGACGATTTCCCTGCCGGCGCTGTTGCGGCGCTATCCGGCATACGACGACAATGTCCGTTTGTATCTGGTCATGGCGGCGCATGAAGCGGGTCACATCGAGTTCGGCACCTACCGGTTGACGCTCGATCTGCTTCCTGATGTGGTGGCGGAGGTCTGTAGACGATACGGACGGACCGCACGACCGGCGTCGCTCGCCTCGTTGTTCCGGCTCTATTCCCATCCGCGGTTGATGCAGGACCTCTGGACGGTACTGGAGGATGCGCGGGTCGAATGCCATCTGCGCCGGGAATATCCCGGCCTGCGGGAGGATTTGCAGCGGCTGGCGAGCGAGGCCGTGACCCCGCGCGATCCCGCCCACGGGTTGACGGTGAAAGAACTGCTCGTGGACTGCCTGCTGCGCCTATCGACCGGTGAATCGGCGGAGTCGGCGGTGCCCCGTGCGCTCCAGGGCGAAGCGGCGGAACTCTGGGCGTTGTGTCAGCCGGTTCTGTCTCCGACGGCGTCCGCGGAAGAGACGGTGCGCGTGGCGCACCGCGTCTATGTGCGCATGGAGGAGTTGCTGGCGCCCAAAGCGGAGATGATTCGCGGCGAACCGTCGCCGGATGAGGAGACGGAGATCGGCGTCGGCCCGACCGGGTCCGAACAGTCGGGCGAGGCCTATCGGCCGATGACGAATTGGGTCTATCGCGGGGAATTGAATCCGGAGTTTATCGCCCGGGATCGCGATCAGGCGGACTCAACCGGCGAGGGCCAGCCGGAGGTCGAGCGGGTGGCGAGCGGGGGCGGCGGCTCCAAAGAGAGCGCCAGCGGACGATCCGGCGGCGCCGGGGATCAGCATAGTGCGATGAGCGATGTGCTGGGCGGGGGACGTAGCCTGCCATCCGTCGTGGATGAACTGTTGGCCTTGCCGGTCGAACAGCGGGCGCTTCCCGAGTCTGTCGCGGACAGCGCCAAACGGATCCGCTATCCCGAGTGGGACGCGACTATCCGGGATTACCGGGTGCAGTGGTGCGAAGTAGTCGAGCGGGTGGCGGAATCGGGGTCGGACGACGTGGTGGCCTCGACGCTAAGTCGGCATCAGAGTGGGATCAAGTCGCTGCGGCGGTTTTTCGAAAGCCTGCGTCCTCCCGCGTTTCGGCGGACGGCGGCTCAAGCCGACGGCGAGGATCTGGACCTGGATGCGCTGGTCCGCCGGGTGGCGGAGCAGCAGGCCGGCATGGAAGGAAGCGACCGCATCTACGTGCGCCATGAGAAGCGGGAGCGGGACGTGGCGGTGGCGTTCCTTGTGGACGTGAGCGGGTCGACCGGCCGGCAGATAGAAAATGGGCGGCGGGTGATCGACATCGAGAAGGAAAGTCTGGTACTTCTCTGCGAAGCGCTTGAGGCGGTCGGCGACCAGTATGCGGTCTACACCTATTCCGGCCAGGGGCGGGGCCAGGTCGATTTCGCGGTCGTCAAAGACTTCGGTGAACGATTGGGGCGCACGACGGCCGACCGCGTCGGCGGGTTGGTGCCGCGCCAGCAGAATCGGGACGGCGCCGCGATCCGCCACGCGACGGCGAAAGTCCGCGCGTGCGCCGCGCGCACGAGGCTCTTGATCCTCGTCAGCGACGGTCGGCCGTTGGACGGGGACTATAAGGAAGAGTACTCCCTCGAAGATACGAGGGCCGCGCTTCGGGAGGCCCGTCAGGCGGGGGTCGATCCGTTTTGTGTGACGATTGACCATGACGCCGACGCGTATCTGCGGCGCATGTACGGCGACGTGAACTTCGCGGTAATCGATCGGGTGGAGTCACTGCCGGCGAAGCTGCCGCGGATTTATCAGCGATTGACAGCCTGAACGGGGGCGACGGCCCGGGGCGCGCCGCAAAGGAACGAAACGAGTATGACGCAGTCCGCAGATAGACCGACCGTGCCGCCGTGGTTGTACAAGCTGTTCACGGGCCATCAGTATCCGTATGTCCGCCGGCTGGCAAAGTTCGCGCAGTCCGTGACGCCCGGCGAAGACCGGCCGGAGCCGACGAAGGAGATGATCGAAGCGAAGTTCTGGGAGGTCTATCCCCGGTGTTCGGCGAAGCTTCTGCAAGAGGTCAAGCAGGGTATGATCGTGGTCTTTCACGATCTCGGGGAATATCAGCCCGGCGGCTTTCAGCCCCTGGTGGACAATCCGGAAGAGTTCCTCGCCAAGACCTACGGCAAGAAGAAGATCAAAGTGAATTTCTACGACGGGGAAAATTTCGTCTGTACGATCAATTTCAAAGTCGCGGGTTGGACGGAGCACGAGGGGGGCCATTGACGGGCCCCGTCGTCGAACGGCGGCGTCCGGTGTTTGCGTGCCGGACAGGATATGCGGAGCCCGTTACGGGTTGGGAGAGAGAACGCGCACAGGACACGATTGAGGAACTGAGGTGGTGATGATGGGGCGACCGAAGATTACAGTGGTGGGTGCGGGAAATGTCGGCGGGACGGCGGCACAGCGGTTGGCCGAACGGGACCGGTACGATGTGGTGCTGGTGGACATCGTGGACGGTGTCCCGCAAGGCAAGGCGCTGGATATCGCGCAGGCCGGACCGGTTTGCGGCTACAGTACGAAGGTGGTCGGGACGAACGGCTACGACGAGACGGCCGGATCCTCCGTCGCCGTGATCACGTCCGGGATCGCCCGGAAGCCGGGCATGAGCCGGGATGATTTGCTGGCGACGAACGCCAAGATCGTGAAATCGGTCGTCTCGGAGCTGGTGACGCGCTCCCCGGAGATCATCCTCATTCTCGTCACCAATCCACTCGACGCGATGGTGCATGTGGCGTTGAAAGTCAGCCGATTGCCCAAGTCCCGTGTGATCGGGATGGCCGGCGTGCTCGATTCCGCGCGGATGCGCACCTTCATCGCCCACGAGCTCAACGTTCCCGGGCCGGACGTGCAGGCCATGGTGCTTGGCGGTCACGGCGACACGATGGTGCCGCTGCCTCGCTACACCACCGTGAAGGGGCGGCCGGTGTCCGAGTTGATTCCCAAGGATCGTCTGGAGGGAATCGTCAAGCGCACGCGCGAGGGCGGGGCCGAGATCGTGGGATTGCTGAAGACCGGCAGCGCGTTCTATGCGCCGTCGGCGTCCGCGGTCGATATGGTCGATGCGATCATGCAGGATCAGAAGCGGGTTCTGCCCTCGGCGGTGCTGTGCGACGGGGAATACGGATTGAAGAATGTAATCGTGGGTGTGCCGGTCAAGCTGGGCCGGGCCGGCGCGGAACAAATCGTCGAATACGAGCTCACGGCGGACGAGCGCGCGGCCTTGGACGTGTCGGCCAGCGCTGTTCGGGAGTTGTGCGCCAACGTCGATCGCCTCATGGCGTGACGCGTGGGCGGCGGCAGGCCGGTTGCTTGACAACCGTGGAGGGCCTGCCGTAGAGAGTGCGGTCTAGCAGTCAACCGTTTAGGAGGAGAGGGGAGCTATGAAATTTCTCGAAGATCCGATGCAGACAATGGGCGCGGGATTCGCGCTCGCTGTCGTATTGATAGTGGTGTACCTCGGGATTACCGGCGTGGGTGCGGGGGATGCCGATTGGGTGGGCATGATCGTCCGATGGATCCATTTTCTGGCGGGGATCACCTGGATTGGGTTGCTGTATTTCTTCAACCTGATCAACGCGGCGTTTCTCAAGAGTCTCGACGGACCCACCAAGAACATCGTCATTCCGAAGCTCATGCCGTCAGCACTGAACTGGTTCCGTCACGGCGCGACGGTGACGGTGCTGGCCGGGCTCGTGCTCTACGGCAAGCTCTACAGCCAGGGTGGCACAGGCGCCTATGCGCTGGCGATCGGCGGGCTGCTGGGCATCATCATGATGGGAAACGTGCACGGGATCATCTGGCCGAACCAGAAGAAGATTATCGCCGCAGTGGCGGCGGCGGCTCAGGGGACCCCAGCGCCGCCGGAAATGGCCCAGTGGGGCCGGACCGCGCTGCTCGCGTCCCGCGTGAATTTTCTGCTTTCGATCCCCATGTTGTTCTTCATGGGGGCCGGTAGCCACTTCAAGTAACGTTCTCGGAGCCCGTCGGTGGAAAGTATTCCACCGGCGGGCTCGACCCTTCTCGGCCGTCCCGATCCGCACATTCCCCTCCTTGCCCATCAGACCCATAGGTCGCTCGCCCTAACTGCTTGAGATTCAGGCCCATTCCCACGCTGTTGCCTTGACGGCAGTGGGGGGGCAGCCGTATAGTACAGCCTCTAAACTCGCGGATTTTTTCGAAGGAATGTCTATGTCGACTGTGACTGAACCGCGTCTGGTCCAGAAGCTGGACGGGCAACCCTGGGAGATCGACGGCTACCTGAAAGTCGGGGGCTACGAAGCCTGGAAACGCTGCATTGCCGGTTGGAAGGCAGACGAGATCGTCGCCGAGTTGAAGAAGGCCGGTCTCCGGGGCCGGGGCGGCGCCGGGTTCCCGACCGGCGTGAAGTGGGACAAGGTCCTGAACCACCGGGTGAAGGAACACTACTTTGTCTGCAACGCGGGCGAACACGAACCGGGGACGTTCAAGGATCGCTTCCTGCTCAAGACGCTGCCCCATCAGTTGATCGAGGGCTGCTTGATTGCCGCCCATACGGTGCAGGCCAAGGCCGCGTTCATCTACGTCAATCACGAGTACGAAGACGAGCGGAACAATCTCAAGAAAGCGCTGGAGCAGGCCCGGTCTCGCGGTCTTCTCGGCAAGAACGTTCTGGGAAGCGGATACGACGTCGAACTGCAGGTCTTCGACGGCTACGGCAGCTACGTTGCCGGTGAGGAGACGGCCATGCTGGAGTCGATGCAGGGCCGCCCCGCCATGCCGCGGCAGAAGCCGCCGTTCTATCCGACCGACTTCGGCCTTTACGGCAAGCCGACGTTGGTCAACAACGTTGAAACGCTCTGCAACATCCCACGCATTCTCTATAAAGGCGCGGCCTGGTTCACCCAGGTCGGTACGGAGAAATGCCCGGGCACGATGATGTTTTCGCTCAGCGGATCGGTGAATCGTCCCGGTGTATACGAAATGCCGATGGGTGTCACGATCCGCGACTTGATCGAGAAATGCGGCGGGGGTGTCCCCGGCGGCCGGGGCATCAAAGCGGTGTTTCCGGGCGGCCCGGCGTTTTCGATGGTGACGGCCGATCAACTGGATCTGCCCATGGACTTCGATTCGCTCAAAAAGGCCGGGACCGGACTGGGCTCGGCAGGCACGATCGTGATCGACGATGCCACCTGCATGGTGGCGGCGACCCTCAAGTATTCGAACTTTTTCAAGGGCGAGAGTTGTGGGCAATGTCCGCCCTGCCGGATGGGCACGAACAACCTGGCAACCCTGATGGCGAAGATCGAAGACGGGCAGGGAACGCAAAAGGATCTGGACAGTCTGCTGCAGCTCTGTGGGTTCGTGAAGGGTACCGGCTATTGCACCTTAGTGACCGGGGCGGCCGTGCTGGTACAGAGCAGTGTGAAACTGTTCCAGAAGGAATATGAAGAACACCTCCGGCTGCAGCGCTGTCCGTTCAAGCCCGCTGCGGCGGGAGTTCGTGTGTAAAGGGTTGCCATGCCGCGCGTGACGTTTCTGCATCCCCAGGGGAAAAGCGGCACCGTGACCAGGAATCTGACGCTCTTGGACGCCGCCAAGGAATTGGGCTTCCCGCTCAATCACGACTGCGGCGGCAACGCCTCCTGCACGACCTGCCGGGTCGAAGTGCAGTCCGGCGCGGAGAACCTCTCGGAGATCGATTTCGACGAGCAGGATCTGCTCGATCGGGAGGCGCTCCGCGAGCCCTGGCACCGGCTCGGCTGTCAGGCGCGCGTCTTGGGGGACGTGGTGGTGCGGGTGCCGGAATCCAAGTTCGCGGCGCCGACGCGGGTACAACCCGAGTCCAAGGCTGTTGATATTCGGTAGAGAGGTGTTACACTAAGCCAACCCAGGGAATCTGCAAGACCTGGATCCATAGAGGAGGGTACGATGGTAACCATTACGGCGGTGGCGGAACAGAAGATTCGTGAGCTGATGGCAGAGGAAAAAGACGTTGTCGGGCTGCGGATCTATGTCCGTGGCGGCGGCTGCCACGGCTATCAATACGGCATGGCGTTCGAGTCCAAGACGGCCGAGGACGACACGGTCATCGAGAAGGGCGAAGTGAAGGTCATCATGGATTCGCAGAGCGCGCCCCTGCTCCAGGGGGCCGAAGTCGATTACGTGGACAGCGTGCAGGGGTCCGGGTTCTCCATCAAGAACCCGCAAGCGAAGACGACCTGCGGCTGCGGCAGTTCCTTCAGCGCCTAAACCGGAACGGGTCATTCTGCCGAGAGACGTGAGATAACGCAAAGCCAGGATCGCCTCTGACGGGCCGATCCTGGCTTTGTCGTTTTCGTGCCTCGTGGAGGCGACGATGGGACAGGGAAGCATCACCAGACGCTATCGGTTCTGCGCGGCGCACCGGCTGCACACCGATCATTTGTCCGAGGACGAAAACTGGGCCGCGTTCGGGAAATGCAACAACCCGAACGGGCACGGGCACAACTACATCGTGTTCGTCACGGTCGGGCCGTCCGGTCCGGTCGCGCTCGATCCTCCGACGGCCATCGAAGAGCTGGACCGCATCGTCGCCGACCGGATCGTGACGCGCTTCGACCATCACGATTTGAATCTCGATCCCGGATTCGCGACACGCACCACGACCGGGGAGAACCTCGTCCTGCTCATCTGGGATCTGTTGGTGGAGGCGTTACCGCTGGCGCGTTTGAAAAAGGTGGGCGTCATCGAAACCCGGGACAACTATTTCGAATATTCCGGTCCGGCCGCCGTGGCGGCCCATTCGTAGGGAGATCATATGGCGAAGCGTGTATCGGTGCGACAGCGGTCGGAAGCGGAGGAAGCGAACGGGACGGGGCGGCCGGCTGATGTGGACGTCCTGCGGTCGCTCGTGACCGAAATGCTGCTGGCACTCGGCGAGAATCCGGGCCGAAACGGCCTGCTCAAGACGCCCGAGCGCGTCGCCAAGGCGCTCGCCTTCATGACGCAGGGGTATCAGCGCGACATCGACCATCTGCTCAACGGGGCGCTGTTCCCGATCGAGTACGACGAGATGGTCATCGTGAAGGACATCGATTTCTTCAGCATGTGCGAGCACCACATGCTGCCGTTCTTCGGCAAGGTGCACGTGGGGTATCTGCCCAACAAGAAGGTCGTCGGGCTCAGCAAGATCCCTCGCATCGTGGACGTGTTCGCCCGCCGGCTCCAGGTCCAGGAGCGGCTGACCAAGCAGATCGCCGAGACGTTGAAGACCAAGCTCAACGCCCATGGTGTGGGGGTCGTCGTCGAAGCGCGCCACCTTTGTATGATGATGCGCGGCGTCGAAAAACAGAACACCGTCGCTGTCAGCAGCGCGATGCTCGGCGCGTTCCGAACGCAGCAACAGACCCGCCTGGAGTTCTTGAAATTGATCCGGCGCGGCAGCGTCGGCGACTCCGACTAGCCGTCAAGCGTATCGGCTCCGCTCAGTGTCCGGCCTCTTCCGTCATGCCAGGTCGCGGGCGAAGGCCGCGACGAGATTCGTGAATATGTCCGGCTGTTCGAGGTTCGCCAGATGGCCGGCGTCGGGAACCAGCGCCAGCCGCGCGCCGGGGATTCGCTCCGCCATCAATCGGGCATCGGCCGGCGGGGTCGCCTGGTCCGACTCACCCACGATGATCTGCACGGGGCAGGCGATCTGCGCGAGCATCGGCACGGAGTCGGGCCGCTCGGCCATGGCCATCAAATTCCCCGCGATCCCGCTGATCTCGTTGCCCTCGATCATCGTTCGCACCTGCCGGACGATCTCCGGTCTCGTCTGAATCGTGGCGGGGCTCAGGAGTTTGGGAATCATGAGATCCGCGACGGCCGAGGCACCCTGCCGATAGGCCGTCTGCGCCAGCTGAAAGCGTCCCGCCCTGCCTTCTTCCGTGTCCGCCTGCGCGCGAGTGTCGGCCAGGACCAGACCCTTCACGCGGTCCGCATACTTCCGGTAGAACGCAAAGAGGATATAGCCGCCCATCGAGAGCCCCACGAACACCGCCCGGCGGATCGCCAAGTGATCGAGCAACGTCCGGACGTCGTCGGCGGCCTGCTCCAGTGTGTAGCGCCAGAGCGGGGCGTCGGATTCGCCGTGCCCGCGCAAGTCGATCGTGACGACGCGGAATGAGGCGGCAAGCGCCGCTTCCTGCGCCGCCCACATGGCGCGGCTCAACGGAAAGGCGTGCAGCAAGACGAGCGGGAGCCCGCTTCCGCTGTCGCTGTAGGCCAGGTTGATGCCGTTGATCGTCGCCCGCACTGTTCCATCTCCTTCTCTCGATGGCCTGTGCCGTTCGTAACATCCACGGCAGGGCCGGTCAAGAGGCTGTTTGCGATCGCCCGAGTCGGCGTATACAATCCGCGTACGATCAGGAGAGCACGATGTCGACTCCGCGCGATCCAGGCCTCGATTTGTTCGCCGCACCGGCCGCCGCCAGCCACGCCCGGGCACCACTGGCGGAACGGATGCGGCCGAAAGAGTTCGCTGATTTCGTCGGGCAGGAGGATATCGTCGGACCGGACCGCCCGCTCCGTAAAGCCATCGAGGCCGATCGCCTGTCCTCCGTCATTTTCTGGGGACCGCCCGGGTCCGGGAAGACGACCCTCGCGCACCTCATCGCGCGCCACACGAAAGCCCATTTCGTCGCCTTCTCCGCCGTGACCGGAGGAATTCCGGAACTGCGCGAGATCATCAAAGCCGCCGAACACCGGCTGGCCCTGCGGCATCAGAAGACGGTGCTGTTCGTCGACGAAATTCATCGGTTCAACAAAGCGCAGCAGGACGCGTTTCTTCCGCACGTCGAACGCGGCACGATCGTGCTCGTCGGGGCGACGACCGAGAACCCGTCGTTCGAGGTCATCAGTCCGCTGCTCTCCCGGTCGATCCTGGTGGTACTGAATCCGCTGACGGAAGAGGCGTTGGGGCGGATTCTCGACCGGGCGCTCGGCGATACCGAGATCGGATTGGGCGCGCTCCAGGCGCGCCTCACGTCGGATGCCCGACAGCGGTTGATCGCCTGCGGGAACGGCGATGCGCGAGCCATGCTGACCGCGACGGAGTTTGTCGTGGCTCAGGCCCCGGCCGGTCCGGACGGGACCAGACCGATCGACGAAGCCTTCCTGGCCGCCGCACTGAACAAACAGGCCCTGCGCTACGATAAAACCGGCGAGGAGCATTACAACGTCATCTCCGCCTACATCAAGAGCCTGCGGGACTCCGATCCGGACGGCGCGCTCTATTGGCTTGCGCGGATGCTTGAGGCGGGAGAAGACCCTAAGTTTATCGCTCGCCGGATGGTGGTATTCGCGTCAGAAGACATCGGGAACGCCGATCCGATGGGCCTCGTCGTCGCTACGGCTGTGGCCTCGGCCGTCCAGTTTGTCGGGTTACCGGAAGCTCAGATCAATCTGGCTCACGGGACGACCTACCTGGCGTCTTGTCCCAAGGACAACGCCTCCTATGTCGGCTTGCAGGAAGCGGTCAAAGATGCCCAAGTCCATGGAAATCTTGGCGTTCCGCTGCATCTTCGCAACGCAGTGACCTCCCTGATGAAAGGGCTGGGTTATGGCCAGGGGTATCGCTATGTACACGACGATCCCCAAGCCCAACAGCAGCAAACCCACCTGCCAGACCCTTTGTCGGGGCGGAAGTACTATCGGCCCAAATCATAAACGCTCGGCTGTTTTTGGTGGTTTACAAAGTTTTCTAATCGGTTATACTTAGGCCGCATGAAACGAGGGGAACCGAAGCAATCGGGAACATCCGCCGTGGCCAGTGAGCGTCGGAAGTTCGTCCGCGCAACGTTAGTGGGTTCGGCCTTGGTGGCGCCGAAAAGCGGCGGTCGCGCGAGTACCGCCGTGCTCGACAACGTCAATAAAATCGGCGCGGGCTTGCACACGAAGGAACGGTTTCCTGCCAACGAAAAAGTCACGGTGTCGCTGGCGTTCCTGGATTCAGACGGGGCCGATCAGCAGGAAAAGCTGGACGGCACGGTTGCCTGGGTCAAGCCCTGGGAAAAGGGGTTCTTGATCGGGGTGGTCTGGGACGACTTGGTGACGAAGGAAAAGAACCGCTGGCTCTGCTACTACCTTGAAGAAACGCTCAGATCTTGAACTTACCGCAACGCGCCGAGCTTCTGCTTCACGCCTTCCAGTTCAGCCGATAGCGACTCCCAACGGGCTGTCAAGCGTTCCAGGTTGCGCTTCCACTCCTCTTGCTCCTGATGGAACGCGGTCCACTTAGTGAACTCTTTGTACAGCCCCGGGTCGGCGAGCTCGATCTCACGCGCTTTGACCTTGGTTTCCATCTCGGCGATGTCCGACTCCGCGCGCGCAACTTGCTTTTCGAGCCGGGCCTGCGTCTTCGTGAGGTCGCGACGCTCGCCGGCTGACTCCTTGGGCGCGGACTGGACCTGCACATCCATGGCTCTCGTCGGGCCTGAGCCCTTCGACGCCGATTTGCCGTTCAATTCCTCCTGCGATTCCTTGATCGATTCCAGCTCCTGGGCTTTCTTCCACAAGTAGTATTCGTAGTCGCCCATGAAGTCGCGCGCGCGGCCGTCTTCGATTTCGACGACCCGGGTGGCGATGCGGGCCAGGAAGGTCGGGTCGTGCGAGATGAAGACGATCGTGCCGGGAAACTCCACCATGGCGTCGGTCAACACGTCCACCGAAGCCGGGTCCAAATGGTTCGTCGGCTCGTCCAGGAGCAGCGTATTGGCCGGCTCGACGAGCATGCGGGCGAGGGCGACGCGGTTGCGTTCGCCGCCGCTGAGGGCCTTGATCGGCTTCTTTTGGTCCTGTCCGGAGAAAAGAAACGCGCCGGCGATGCCGCGGAGGAAATTCATCTCCGCATGTTTGGTCACTTCCTCCAGCGATTCGAGAATCGTGTGTTCGGGGTTCAGCGTGTCGGCCTGGTGCTGGGCGAAATAGTGCAGCGTTACGCCGTGGCCTACGCTGCGGGTGCCTTTCTCGAACGGCAGCACGTCCGCCAGCATCTTGAGCAGCGTGCTCTTGCCGGCGCCGTTCTCGCCCACGAGTGCGATCCGCTGCCCGCGTTCGACGGAGAAGTCGAGAGAACGGTAGATGACTTTTTCGCCGTAACTCTTGGCGACGTTTTTCAGCTCCAGCACCTGCCGTCCGCTCGCCGCGGGCGTAGGGAAGCGGAACTTCACCCGCTTCGGATCGCGCTGGACCTCGATCATCTTGACCTTCTCCAGCTGCTTGATGCGCGACTGCACCTGGCTCGCCTTATTGGCCTGGTAACGGAACCGGTCCACGAATTTCTGAACGCGGGCCACTTCCTTCTGCTGCCGGGTCGCCGACGATTGTAATTGCGCGTCGCGTTCCGCCCGGAGTTCTTTGAATTTTGAGTAGTTGCCGCGGTACTCCTCGATCTTGTGGTGCCGCAGCTCCCAGATGTGCGTGACGACCTGATCGAGGAACGCCGTGTCGTGGCTGATGATCAGGAGCGTCATGTTCGAGTTGAGCAGGAACTGCTCGAACCAGCGCTGGGTCGGCTTGTCCAGGTGGTTCGTCGGTTCGTCCAGCATCAGCACGTCGGGGTTCGAAAGCAGCAGATGCGCGAGCGCGACTCGCATGCGATAGCCGCCGGAGAGTTTCTCCATCGGCCGCTCAAAGTCGAGCTCTGAGAACCCGAGGCCCATCAGGATGCGTTTGGCTTCGTACTCCGGATATTCGTCGCGATGGGTGGCTTCCAGCACCGTCTTGCCCGGAATGGATTCGAGCTCCTGCGGCAGGTAGCCTATCCGGAGCCGCGGGCGCTTGCGGATGCCGCCTTTGTCCGGCGATTCTTCGCCGAGGATCATCCGGAACAGCGTCGTTTTGCCGGCGCCGTTCGGCCCGACGAGCCCGACCCGCGAGTTTGGGCGCAGGTGCGCTGACGCGCCGGTCAACAGGACTTTCGTGGAATATTGTTTATGAACCGATTCGATTTGCAGCATGGCAATGACTTGAAACGCGGGAGGTAGACCCGAATCTGCGACTCGCGCGCACCAGCCCGTTTACATATGTTCTCGGGTGCGCGGTTCAACCGAAGATGGGTTTGGTGGAGCTGGCGGGGATTGAACCCGCGACCTCGTGAATGCCATTCACGCGCGCTCCCAGCTGCGCCACAGCCCCACTCTCTGCTGGTCTTGAGTAAGCGAACTCCGCGAGAAGTCTGGGCATGCTAACACGCGACCGCCGACCAGTCAAGGAACCAGCCGGGCATTTGTCTCACCCCGCCGCACGCGCCAACGGTATCGGTCGCGCAGTGCTCTGGCTTGACAAACGAGGGAGCCGCACCTACCATGAGGCCCCTTGGCTCTGATCTTCGTCAGGTCGGAGCCATTTTTTCGTGACCACAAGACCATCGGAACGGCGGAATCTTATGGGCAATCTCGTCATCATCGGCGCGCAATGGGGCGATGAAGGGAAGGGCAAGATCGTGGACATCCTGGCCCACGACGCCGACATCGTCGTCCGCTATCAGGGCGGCTCCAATGCCGGCCACACCGTCATCAACGAGCGCGGGACGTACATCTTCCATCTGATTCCGTCGGGCATCCTGTATCGGGGCACCACCTGCATCATCGGCAACGGCGTCGTCGTCGATCCCGGCGCATTGATCGAGGAAATGGACCAACTCCAGTCCAAGGGAATTCCGATCGGAAAAAATTTCGCCGTCAGCCAGCGGGCGCACCTGATTCTCCCGTATCACAAGGCGATCGACCGGGCGTCGGAGCAATCGAAGGGATCGCGGAAGATCGGTACCACTGGCCGGGGCATTGGACCGTCGTATGCCGACAAGATGGCCCGCATCGGTATTCGCATGGGCGATCTGCTCAATCCGCCGCTCTTCCGGAAGAAGCTGGAAGAAAATCTGGTCGAGATGAACTGGTTCCTGGAACGGCTCTACAAAGTCGAAACCTTCCAGGTCGACAAGGTGTTCGATCAATACATGGGCTACGCCGATCGGCTCAAGAGCCATATCGTCGACACAACGACGCTGCTCAACCGGGCCATCGGCAAAGACAAGACCGTGTTGTTCGAAGGCGCGCAGGGGACGCATCTGGACGTTGATTTCGGAACCTATCCGTTCGTTACCTCGTCCAGTTCCGCTGCGGGCGGCGCCTGCACCGGGACGGGTGTCGGTCCCACGATGATCGATGCCGTCATGGGTATCGCCAAGGCCTACACCACGCGGGTGGGCAGCGGCCCGTTCCCGACTGAGCTGACGGACGAAGTCGGGCAGGGCTTGCAGGAGCGAGGGCGGGAATTCGGTTCGACTACCGGGCGCGCGCGGCGGTGCGGCTGGTACGACGCGGTCGTCGTCCGACATGCGGCGCAGGTGAACGGCTTGACCTCGCTGGCCGTCACCAAGCTCGACGTCCTCGACGGCTGCAAAGAACTGAAGATCTGTACCGGGTATAAGTACGACGGCGTGTTGTATAAAGAGATGCCGTCGGATCTCGATGTATTGACCAACTGCCAGCCGGTGTATCAGCGCATGAAGGGTTGGACCGCCTCTACGACCGGTGCGACGAAGTACGCACAACTGCCGGCCGAAGCCAAACGGTATCTCGATCGGATCGCGGAACTGTCCGGCTGCCGGATCGACATGGTCTCGACCGGATCCAAGCGCCACGAGACGATCACGCTGCGCAATCCGCTGAACTGTTCCCGTCGTCGTCCCCGTGCCTAATCAGCTGGAACGGCGTCCCGTCGCTCTGCAGCGGGGTTGACAATCGCCGGACCGAGTGACAGCATCCTACATCGGTGAGCCGGTAGCTCAGTCGGTAGAGCATCGCCCTTTTAAGGCGAGGGCCCTGGGTTCGAGTCCCAGCCGGCTCACCACTTCTCCCTTTGTTCCACACCCCATCGGTCACGCATCTCCTAACGAGCGCGAACGGACACCGCCGCTCTGTGTGACATCGTATCCGGATAACGACAAAGAGGGGGGTGGCTTGACGCTGGATTAATACAACCAATACACTAGGACTCCGATACGCTTGGTTCCCCCACACTTAGCACGAGGGTTCGCTATGCAACTGACAAAAAATGATCGGGACGATCTTCCGAACCGCCTGGTTGCCGGCCTGTCGAAGATCGGGCTCGCGATGAAAAGCCGTCCCTGGCGTCGGCAAGGCCGACAGGGTGTTGGGCCGCTCCAGGTGCAGGTCTTAACGTTCTTGCGATCGCAGCCGAATCGCTGCGCGATGGTTTCGATCATCGCCAAGGAACTGTCGGTGAAGCTGCCGACGGCGTCGGAAGTGATCCGGACGCTGGAACAGAAACAGTTGGTCCGCCGCCGCCGATCGGAAACGGATAATCGTGTCGTGACGGTGCATCTGACCGCCAAGGGAATGAGGGCCAGTGAAGTGGTAACCGGATGGCCGGAAGCCCTGTCGGCGGCGACACAGCAATTGACCCGTGAAGAACAAGCCCAGTTGCTCACCATTCTCGTGAAGATGATCAGGGCCTTGCAGCTGCAGGGGGAGATCCCGCTGGCGCGGATGTGCGTGTCCTGCGAACACTTCCGCCCGCAGGCCCAGCCGGGCAGCGCGACGCCGCACCATTGTCAGTTGCTCGACGTCTCGTTGGCCGACCAGTCGCTACGATTGGATTGTCCGGAATATGTGCCGGCGGCGGCTCCGGCGGCCAAGCAGGCCTGGGAAAAGTTTCTGCAAGCGAAGTCCGCGTAGCCTCTCTTCTCCATAGGGAGCCGCGCTAGCGCGGCTCCCTGTGGCCATGTACCCGTCACTTTCCCGCATACAACGCGCGGTCGGTTTCGATGGCGACGGCCAGGTCGTCCAATGCCAGTTGGAGAGCGGCTTCGATCGGATCGCGGTCGGAGTTCGTCACCCAACGGACTCTGGATCCGTCGGCGGACCGGTCGGTGACGTAGGATTTGACCGGCGTGGCGCCGCTTGCGATGTCGGCATGGAGTCGCACGCGGTACGCGTAGTGTCCGGATCGGACATCCATCGAGAGTTTGGCCGCGATGGTGAGAGTGAGGTCGGCCGAGTCGGCTGCGACGGAAGCGAAGGTCCCCCGCTGACGGAAGTAGTCGATTACACCCCGAGAAAAGTCGCGCGGCGTCCATTCCAGCAGGGTAATGCCCGGCATGTGGTCGGCGCCTTGAATGGCAAAGTCGCCGACGAGGATCTGGGCTGAACGGGGAATGGTCGTGCTTGCCGTCTGTCCGGGTGTCGGGTGTACTTCGATACGATGCATGCAGCCGGTGAGAGATAGGATGCAAAGCACGAGGGGCCAGACAGCGAGCGTCGTGCGGCGGCCGGTCCAACGGGAATGTAGTACGAGGTGGGGCATGCGGGAAATCGGACGCCGTTTAGGATGCCGGCTTCGAAGCCGAGGGCGCCAGGATGTCGAGGTCTTTGATCGCGCGCTGGGCCTGGTCGCGCGTGGCGCGCTCGGTGTCGTTGGTATAGGTCTCGATGATGCGCTGATAGGTGGCGCGGGCCTGCGGGTATTGTTTCTTGATCGAGAAGTATTGAGCCAGCGCAAGCCAGTTCTGCCCCGCGGCGTCCCGGGCTGTCTTCATGAGGGCGAATTCCCGTTCGACCTGCGTGGTGCCCTGCTGCTGCGCCCGCTTGCGGACAGTGTCGGCCATCTGCGTGGCCATCGCTTCGATCTGCTCGTTTTCGTGCACGGCGGCTTCGACGCGGTTGGCCTTGAGGTGGCCGTAAAACGATTCGACGTGGTCCTTCACGAGATCGGCGCGCTGCTGGTAGGTGTCAGTCGCGCAGCCGGCGGACGCTATCAAAAGCATACCTATTCCGAGGGCGAGGAGCCGATTCGTAGACCAGATCATGTGCGACATCCTTTCATGGGATCGCCGATCGAATACGCGGTCGCGGCGTCAGTCTAGCATACTCTTCCCATCGCGGGGGAAGAGGGCGAGGACGGGACGCTTCCCCGCTTCGTGGAATTGGGGCCTCCGGTGTAGTGACAGCGGCGCGGTGAGTGTGGTAAGAATCCTCCCGTTCTTTGACCGTGGTTGTGTAACGTCCCCATCGTCTAGCCTGGCCTAGGACATTGCCCTTTCAAGGCAGTAACACGGGTTCAAATCCCGTTGGGGACACCACGCGCTTTTCCCGCCGGTTTGATCTTCTTCCGCTCCCTCCGTTGAGTTTGGCTCCGATGACGGGTAGACTTTTTCTCCGACACACGCCGGTGCATCCCATACGACAATCGCTCGATGGAGGGAAGAGAGACCATGATGACGCAACTGCGCGGTTGGTGGATTCTGGGACTCTGCCTGATGCTGGTGTCGTCCGCTGCCGCGGCTGATCCGGCGGCCGTTCCGGGCGTGGCTGGGTCGGTAAAGGGAAAAGATGGTGCGCCGATGGTGTTGATTCCGGCCGGTCCCTTTCTGATGGGAAGCAATGACGGGTTGCCGAACGAGCGGCCCGAACATACGGTGACGGTGAAGGCATTTTATATCGATCTGTTCGAAGTCACGGCCGGGCGGTACGAGAAATATCTAGAGTCCGGCAAACAAACGGCGCCGAGCGGTTCAGGGGAAGATGACGGGCGCGTGTCCGAGGATCGTCCGGTGGTCGGGGTCACGTGGAAAGAGGCCGACGGCTACTGCCGCTGGGCGGGGAAGCGATTGCCCACTGAGGCGGAGTGGGAGAAAGCCGCGCGGGGTACGGACGGCCGTCGTTATCCCTGGGGGCAGATGCAGCCGTTTGTGGATATCGCGAATTATAACCGGGGGCTGTGGGTAAGTGACGCGATTACCTTGGTGCCGGTCGGTAGCGGCGTTGAAGGCATGAGCGTGCGCCATGGCTTAAAGGAAGGGGGCAAAAGCCCTTACGGTCTGTATCACATGGCTGGCAACGCTGCTGAGTGGGTGAATGACTGGTACGACCGCGAGTATTATCAGCACGCTTCCGCCGCCGATCCGGCTGGACCGACGACCGGCGAGAAGCGGGTGTTGCGGGGTGGATCCTGGGCGGATCTGCCGACGGCGCTACGTGTGACGGCGCGGTTTTCTGCCGAACCTGATTTTGAGGAACGCACGATCGGCTTTCGGTGTGCGATGGATGCGGGGAGGTAGCCGGGCCCGGTCCGGTTCCTCCCGCGCCATGATCTGATATCACGATGCAGAGCGACTCGTCTCAATCCTCCAACAAACCGGTTCCGTCCGTGGCCTCGAAAGAGCGGCGGGCGATCCTCGTCGTGATGGCGCTGGTGTGTCTCTACGCCGCCTGGTCCTTGCGGGAGCCGGAGCGGGTTCCGCGCCAGGCGGAGGCAGAGCGGAGCGCACCGGCGACCGCGCTCACCGCGGAGATGATTCCGCTAGTGTCGGGCGAGGAGTCGATCGTGGAGATTTTCACCAAGGCTGGTTGCCCGGTCTGCCATGTGATTCCCGGAGTGCCCGGCGCGAATGGGCAGGTGGGCCCGCCGCTGCTTTTGGGAACGACGGGGCCGCAGCGCCTGGCCGACGCGTCCTACAAAGGGCCAGCGAAGACCGTGCACGAGTATGTGGTGGAGTCGGTGGTGGAACCGGGGGTGTATGTGGTACCGGGGTATCCCGAACGGACGATGCCGACCTGGTACGGTTCGAAGCTGAGCGCGTTGGCGCTCCAGAAGATCGCATACTATCTCGAACAGCAGACCGACCAGGGCGGCGCGAAGTAATTGCCGGCCCGGTCGACCTAGCGTTTTCTCAGCGGCGTGACGTTGCCACTGCCGCCGCCCTGAATCTTGAACGCGTCGCTCTGGGAGCTCGACGGATGCTTATCCAGGAGCGCGTTCACGGCGTCGTCGCCCTTCAATCCTTCCAGCTTGATCTTCAACCGGAGATTGTTCGCGCTGTCGGCGTTAATGAGCGCCTGCTCGAGGCTGATCTTGTTGGCCTTATAGAGTTGGAAGAGCACGTGGTCGAAGGTCTGACAGCCTTCGTCGATGCCCTGTTCCATCGCTTCCTTCAGGACGTCCACTTCCGCCTTCTTGATCAGGTCCTTGATGCGCGGCGTGTCCAGCATGATTTCGAGGGCCGGTACGCGGCGGCCGTCCGTCGAGGGAATCAGGCGCTGGGAAATGATCGCGCGCAGGTTGAGCGACAGCTGGAGATAGATCTGCGCGTGCCGCTCCACGGGGAAGAAGTTCATGATGCGTTCGATTGCCTGGTTGGCGTTATTCGAGTGTAGGGTCCCGATGCAGAGGTGACCGGTTTCCGCGAAGGTGATCGCGGCTTCCATGGTTTCCGTATCCCGGATTTCGCCGATGAGAATGACGTCGGGGGCCTGCCGGAGCGTGTTCTTGAGGGCGTTCTGGTAGTTCAGCGTATCGAAGCCGATTTCGCGCTGTGTGATCAGCGACTTTTTGTGGCTGTGCACGAACTCGATCGGGTCCTCGACGGTGATGATGTGGCCGGGATGGATCGTGTTGCGGTGGTCGATCATCGCTGCCAGCGAGGTGGACTTACCGGAGCCGGTCGCGCCAACGACGAGGACGAGCCCGCGCTTCGTCATGGCGATGTCTTTGACAATGGGCGGCAGTTGGAGTTGTTCGACGGTTTGAATGTCCGCCTTGATATGGCGGAAAACCAAGCCGACATTCCCTTTTTGCCGGAAGATGTTCACGCGGAACCGGCCGAGCTCTTTGTAGTAGAGCGCCAGGTTCATTTCCATCTTTTCTTCGAATTCGCCCCGCTGCGGGCCGCGCATCAGGGCTAAGGCCAAGGCCTCGAGCTGTTCGTTGCTGAACGGTGGCGCGTCGGTCTGCTGGGTGGCGCCGTGAATGCGGTAGATCGGCGGGGCTTCCACGGTGAGATACAAGTCCGAGGCTTCCCGATCGACCATCACCTTCAAGAGGCTGCGAATATCCATACGGTGTCTCCGTCGTTCCGTTAGGGCTAAGCCGCGCCGGCGATCGCCGAGCCGAACAGGTTCGGGTTCATGCTGCGGGACTGGGCTTCTGCCTTCGTGACCACGCCGCGGGTCGCCAGGTCCAGCAAGGCCATATCCATCGTCTGCATGCCGTCTTTCTGGCTGGCTTGCATGATGCCGGGGATCTGATGCAGCTTGGCTTCACGGATGAGGTTGCGCACGGCTGTGGTGGCCACCATGATCTCGAGCGCGGCGACGCGCCCGCCGCTCTTCTTCTTCAGCAGGGTCTGTGTGATGACGGCTTCCAAGGCCTCCGACAGCTGCGTGCGGATCTGCGCCTGCTGAGCTGGCGGAAACGCGTCGATGATACGGTCGATGGTTTTCGGGGCGCTCGAGGTGTGCAAGGTGCCAAAGACCAAGTGGCCGGTTTCAGCGGCGGTCAGCGCCAACTGAATCGTTTCAAGGTCCCGCATTTCGCCCACGAGGACGATGTCGGGGTCTTCGCGGAGGGCGGACTTCAGCGCGTTAGCGAACGAGAGGGTGTGTACGCCCAACTCCCGTTGGTTCACGAGGCACTTTTTCGTTTTGTGCACGAATTCGATGGGGTCTTCGATGGTGATGATGTGACCTTCGAAGGTGTTGTTGAGGTAGTCCACCATGCCGGCCAAGGTGGTCGATTTACCGGATCCGGTCGGGCCCGTGACGAGAATCAACCCCTTTTCCTTGTCGCAGAGCTGCCGGAGGATCGGGGGCATGCCAAGTTTTTCGAGCGGCAAAATTTCGGTGGGAATGTTCCGGAACACGGCGCCTAAGCCGCGCTGTTGCACGAACACGTTGACGCGGAAACGGGCGATGTCGCCGAGTTCGAACGAGAAGTCGCATTCCCGCTTCTCTTCAAAGCTCTTTCGTTGCGCGTCGTTCATCAGATCGTAGATCAAGGCGTGCGTTTCGTCGGGCGTGAGGGCGGGGTGATCCAGCTTCTTCAGGTCGCCGTGGATGCGGATCATCGGCGGTTCACCGGCACTAATGTGGCAGTCGGACGCCCCTTCCTTGACTGAAAAGGTCAGCAGTTTGGAAATATCCATGAAAATGACTCCGTATAAAGATGAGACTGTCTGCGGCGGGTCGCGCGGCACTCCGGTCGGATGGCTGCGACTCGGCGAACGAACGTCTTGCGAGCATCTTGCCATAGCAAGATGGTAAAGCAAGCGATTCGCAGGAAGATGCGGGGGGGGTCAGATGAGACGCGCCGCCCTGCCCGCCCGTTCGAAGGCGACGAGTGCGTGGTCGATCTGCTCCGGTGTGTGTTCCGAGGTGACGGTCACGCGAATGCGGCTGGATTCTTCCGGGACCGTCGGGGGGCGAATCGCCGGCGCGAACACGCCGTTGGCAAGCAGCTGGTCGGCGAATGTCAGGGCGTCGTCGGCCTTGCCGATCAGTACGGGCAGGATGGGACTGACGGTCTCGGTGAGACGGAAGCCGAGCTTCACGAGGCCGGTGTGGAGGTGTGCCCGGTTGCGCCAGAGCCGTTCGCGACGTGCCGGCTCACGGTCAATCACGCCCAATGCGGCGTGAGCGGCTGCTACGGCTCCCGGCGGTGGAGCGGTTGTAAAGAGGAAGGAACGACAGGAGTTGAGCAGGTACGCGACGGTGTCCGCAGGGCCGGCGACATACGCCCCGCTGCTGCCCAGGGCTTTACCGAGCGTGCCCATGTGAAAGGGAAGGCGTGCCTCGACGCCAAAGTATTCCGCGCTGCCGCGTCCGGACGGTCCCATGACGCCGGTGCCGTGCGCATCGTCGACGTAAAGGGTGGCCTCGAATCGTTCTGCGAGATCGATCAGCTCGGCCAGCGGCGCCAGATCGCCGTCCATGCTGAACAGGCCGTCCGTCAGGATGAGAGTTGGACCCTTCGCAGTGCGGCGCGTCAGTAGCGATTCAAGATGGTTCAGGTCGCGGTGCTTGAACACGCGGAAGTCGGCGCCGCTCAGGCGGGCTCCATCGATCAGGCTGGCGTGACTGAGCCGATCGGCGAGGATGAGCCCGCCTCGTCCCACCAGCGCCGGAATCATGCCCAGATTGGCCAGATAGCCGGAGCCGAAGGTTAATGCGGCCTCGGTATGTTTGAAGTCGGCCAGGGCCGATTCGAGCTTGCCGTGCGGAGGCAGGGTGCCGCAGACGAGGCGCGAGGCGCCGGCGCCGGCGCCGTACCGTTCGGTGGCGTCGACGGCGGCTCGTACGATATCGGGATGGGAGGCGAGTCCCAGATAATCATTGGACGCGAGAAGAACGACAGTCTGGCCAGCCAGACTGACAGTGGGACCAGTCGCTGATTCGATCATACGGAGTCGGCGGAGCAGCGATTGATCGGCCAGCCGCTGGAGGCGGTCTTGAAACATAGGCCCTTTCCCGGGGCTGTCCACGCGTCTTATCCGTTGTCCCGAATTCGAGTCGATTGCATTGACAAGATAAAGGAATCCCTAGTATAAGGCGCAGGTTATCCTGAAAGGAATGCCTGGGTCGTGATTTTATGACGTATCGCATCAAAGTGCCGCCTCGTACGCTGCCGGTCGACGAAGCCCATCTCGTCAGCAACCTCGAACATCTGTTGGAGGGCGCAAAGACCTATCGTGGCCCGCTGCTGGTTGGCGTGGCGATCGTAGTTCTGGCGGCTGGCATCGTCGGAGGGGTGTTGTGGTACGACGCCCAGACCGGACAGAAGGCGCAAGATCTCGAGCGGGAAGCGACGCTCCATTATTTCACTCGGCCGGCCGACGATCCGAAAAAAGCCGACATCAATTTGAAAGAGGCGATGGCGCTGTATAAGCGGGTCGTCGAGGAATTCCCCCGCACGTCGACTGCGCCGCTGGCGCTGTTTCATTTGGGCAATGCCCAGGTGCAGGCCAACGAGATCGATGCCGCGATTGAGTCCTATAAGCGGTTTGTGTTGTTGTACGGATCGAATTCTTCGCTGCTGGGCCTCGTGCAGCAACGGCTCGGGTATGCCTATCTGTTGAAAGGCGATCGCGATCAGGCGGCAAAAGCCTATTCGGCGGTTCTGGAGATTCCTGGTTCCTTGAACCGCGATCATGCATTGTTTGAATTGGCCCGACTCGAAGAGAGTTTGTCCCGTCCCGAAGGGGCGCTGGCCCATTACCAGGATTTGATCAAGAACTATCCGAACTCGCCGCTGGCCAACGAGGCGGCTGTTCGCGTGAAGGTGCTTGAGGTCAAGAAGTCTCCCGAATCCACCCCCGCAGTATCCTCCTCTCCGACCCCGGCAACCCCGGCGCCCGCTGGTCAGAAGAAGCCGTAGTCATCCCTGGCCTCTCGTGAGGAGGCCGTTTCAGACTTCACAATCGATTGCGATTGGAGAAGCGTCAGAGATGCATCGTCGCCCGCCTTAGCGGGTGATGATCAGAAACTCTCCCGGCTTGATGACGGGGCCGGTCAAGTTGTTCTTGGCCTTGAGGGTCTTGAGAGGGACTCGAAATCGCTTGGATACCTTTTCCAGTGTGTCACCGACTCGGACCCGGTACCACCGTCCGCCGTCGGCCTTCACTTGGTGCGTTTTCGCGGGGGGAAGCGGCGGAAACTTATAGGTCGGGACCCGATCAAGCAACTGGATCACTTTGCCGCTGGTCCCAATCGGCACCTTGAGATGGTAAGCCGATTCTCCCGGCGGAGTGGCGTCTCGGCGCAGTTCTGGATTCAACAGACGCAGCTCTTCGTAAGGAATCCCCGTCGTATTGGAGATGGCACGGAAGTGCAGCGGTCGGTTGACGACCACTTCTTCGAACTGGTGTGGCGCGACCGGGTCCTGCGAGAAGCCGTATTGATCGGGGTTTCTCGCGATGACCGTGGCGGCCATGATCCGGGGCACATACTGTTTTGTTTCGCTACGGATCAGCTTGGTTTTGGAGATGTCCGAAAAGGTTTCGGCTTGGGCCTTGTGCAGCGCCCGCATAACCTTGCCTTCGCCCGCATTGTAGGCGGCCATCGCCAGCGGCCAGGTGCCGAACAGGTCGTAGAGGTCCCGCAAATACCGGGCGGCGGCGACGGTCGACTTGATCGGATCGCGCCGTTCGTCGACGTAGTGATCGATCCGCAGGCCGTAGAGCTTGCCGGTTCCCTTCATGAACTGCCAGGGGCCAGTGGCCTTGGCGCGGGAGTACGCGTAGGGGTTGAAGCCGCTTTCGACGAGCGACAGGTATACCAGGTCGCTCGGCAGATTGAACTCCGAGAAGATGTTTTCGACGATGGGGCGATAGCGGCTGAGTCGCACCAGCCATTGCTCGAAACGGGAGCGAATCGAGGTGTTGAAGAAACGGATATGGTTCTGAACCGTGGGGTCGATGACGACGGGAATGTTATAGATCGTTCCGCCGTTTGCGGCTGCCTGGAGGGAGGTAGCTGCTTGGGACTGGGACGAAGAGTCCGTTGGGGTTGTTCCAATCGTGGCCTCAGCCCCTTGCATAGCTTCGGGTGGGGTGATCGTCAATTCCGGTTCTAATGGAACCAGGTTGGCATCCGGCTCGTCGTCTTCTTCGGCAGGAGCCAGATCGATGGCCAGGTCCTGTTGAGCCGTTTGAGCGAAGCTCGGAGCCGTGAAGAGGAGGCCTCCAATCATAAAGCCACATGCTAAGAGTGCCAATCGTGTTCGTCGGTAATCCAACATAGACCTCTGGAATCGGGTGAAGTGCGTGACTTGGGGCTAGACTATCGATCGACCCCGCTGATGTCAAGAAATTGAATGGGTTAGGCCATGCCTCTTTCGGGGGTGCGGTCATGACGCGCTCGAAACGGCGTTGAGCGGTGTACCACGAACGTGTGAAGCGGAGAACGGTTTGAAACCCCCGCGATTCCCGTCTCTTGCGCCCTGCGATTTCTTGACAGTTTCGTCGTCCTAGTGGTAGCGTACCGCCTCTTTTCTGGTCAATTCCCTACCGGGTGATATCGAAGGAGGATCGGTCAATGTTGAAGCGGTATCTATTGGCTCCAGGACCTACGCCTGTGCCCCCAGAAGTATTGTTGGCGATGGCCCGCCCCATGATTCACCACCGGGCACCTGAGTTCGATCCGATATTTGCGGAAGTGCGCGAAGGGCTCAAATGGCTATTCCAGACCAGAAACGATGTCCTGATGCTGGCGTCCTCCGGGACGGGCGGCATGGAAGGAGCCGTTTCGAACTTTCTCTCTCCCGGAGATAAAGCCCTGTTTGTGAACGGCGGGAAGTTCGGCGAACGGTGGGGCAAGATCTGCAAAGCGTTCGGCGTTCAGGCCACCGAAATCAAAGTAGAATGGGGCAACGCGGTCAACCCGCAGTTGGTTGCTGACGCGCTCAAGAACGATCCGTCCATCAAAGCCGTCTACGTACAGGCGAGCGAAACGTCGACCGGCGTGTCGCATGACGTCAAAGCCCTGGGTGAGATCGTCAAGGGGTACGAGAACACCATCCTCGTGGTCGACGCGATCACGGCGTTGGGTGTATTCGATATTAAGACGGATGCCTGGGGCCTGGATATTGTGATCACCGGTTCCCAGAAGGCGCTCATGTTGCCGCCGGGGATGGCCTTCGTCAGCGTCAGCGACAAGGCGTGGGCCTTGGCCGACAAGGCTAAGAACGCCGCCTTCTATTTCAACTTCAAGAAAGAGCGTGAGAACCAGGCAAAGAATCAGACCTTGTTCACGCCGACAGTGTCCCTGATTATCGGCCTCCAGGAAGTGTTCAAGATGATGAAGGCCGAAGGGCTCGAGAAGATGTTTGCCCGGCAAGGGCAGCTGGCCCACGCGATGCGTGAAGGGGTGAAGGCCGCGGGATTGACCCTGTTCCCGAAGAATTCTCCCAGCGATGCGTTGACGACGGTCTGTGCCCCGGATGGAGTGGACGGGCAGGCCATTTATAAGAACCTTCGTGTGCAATACGGAATTACGGCGGCTGGCGGCCAGGACCAATTGAAGGGGAAGGTGTTCCGTCTGTCGCATATGGGCTATGCCGATCGGTTTGATGTGATCACGGCGGTGGCCGCGACGGAGATGGTGTTGAAGGGACTCGGCCATCCCGTGAAGTTGGGAAGCGGAGTCGGTAAAGCACAAGAAATTTTGATGGCCAAGTAGGGGTTGAGGATCACGATGAGCGCGAATACCGGATTGAAGATTCTGATCAGCGACAGTCTGTCTACGCAGGGCGTCGAACTTCTCCAGAAGGCGGGTTTCACCGTAGTGGTGAAGTCCAAGATGCCGAAGGATGAGTTGCTCAAAGAGATCAAGGACGCCGATGGGCTGATCGTCCGGTCCGGCACCAAGGTGACCGCGGAGTTGATCGAAGCCGCTCCGAACTTGAAGATCGTGGGTCGTGCGGGCTCCGGCCTCGACAATGTCGATACGCCGGCGGCAACCAAACGTGGCATCGTCGTGATGAACACTCCCGGCGGTAATACCGTCACCACGGCGGAACATACGATGTCGATGATCTGCGCCATGAGCCGACGGATTCCGCAGGCCACGGCGTCCGTTAAAGCCGGCAAGTGGGAGAAGGACAAGTTCATGGGGGTCGAGCTCTATAATAAGGTGCTCGGCATCGTCGGCGTCGGCCAGATCGGCAGCCACTTGACGAAGATGGCACAAGGCATCGGCATGCGGGTGATCGCGTACGATCCCTATCTAGCGGCGGAACGCGCGGAGAAAATGGGCGTCACGATGATGGCGTTGGCTGACCTGTTCAAGAGCGCCGACATCATCTCGGTCCATACCCCGTTGACGCCTGAAACCAAGGGCATCATCAATGCACAGGCGATTGCGACGATGAAGTCCGGTGTGATGATTGTGAACTGCGCTCGCGGCGGAATCATCAACGAGGCCGATCTTGTTGAGGCTTTGAAGAGCAAGAAAGTGGCGGCAGCGGCGTTCGATGTGTTTGAAGAGGAGCCCGTCAAGGTGGATAATCCTCTCTTGGCCTTGGATAATTTTATTTGCACCCCGCACATCGGTGCGCAAACGACGGAAGCACAGGAAAATGTCGCGGTCGGGATCGCCGAACAGGTGGTGGACTACTTTACGAAGGGCGTCGCCAGAGGCGCGGTGAACATTCCGTCGATTGCGCCGGAGTTGTTGCCTCGACTGCAGCCATATCTGACGCTGGCGGAAAAGCTCGGCTCGCTCCAATCGCAACTATGTCAGGGCGGGATCGAACGCGTGACCGTCGAATACAGTGGTGAAGTGGCCGGGCTTTCGATTGCGCCGCTCACCATCGGGGTGCTCAAAGGGCTGCTGACCCCGATCATGGAATACGCCGTCAACTATGTGAACGCCCCCATTGTCGCGAAGGAACGTGGCATTGAGGTCAAAGAGGTCAAGAGTTCCGATGCCGGAGATTACACGAGCCTCATTCGTGTCCGGGTCGAGTCCGGCAAGACCACACGCCAAGTGGCCGGCACGCTCTATCATAAGAAGGACGCCCGCGTCGTCGAAATCGACAGCTTCAAGGTCGAAGTCGTCCCCGAAGGGCATATGCTGCTCATCCACAACGTCGATCGCCCCGGTGTGATCGGCATGGTCGGGCATGTCCTGGGTGAGAACAACATCAATATCGTCCGGATGCAGTGCGCTCTCGAAAAGCGTGGCGGCAACGCCTTGTTGATCATCGGCTCGGATACGGTTTTCCCGGCGAACGTGCTGGAGAAGATCAAAGCCGGCTCGAACATTCTTTCCGTGAAAGTCGCCAACCTGTCGTAATGGGGATCGGCGCGCTCGGTCTGCTATGCCCCCTGCTGTTGTGAAGCCGCGCGGTGATCAGGGGCATTCCCATCCCCTCCGCGACCGGTCGTTGGTCCCCTCCGGGATGGCGACCATTCTGCCCGTTGCGGCCAAGCAAGTCCGCCGGATCGAATCACAGCTGCTCGGCCAGTTGACACGTCGTGGATACGACGAAATCATCCTGCCTACGTTCGAATACCTCGATGTGTTGGCTCCTGGCTTGGCGCCCGAGCTGATCGAGAAGTGTTATAAATTCGCCGATCGGACGACCGGCCGGATGCTGTTGCTCCGGCCTGATGCAACGGCCCAAATCGCCCGCACCGTCGCGATGGGGATGATGGGGGCGAAGCTTCCGTTAAGGCTATCCTACCGGACGTCGGTGTTCCGCTATGAGCCGGAACACGCGGGGCGGGATCGGGAAATCTTTCAAGTCGGGGCTGAGTTCATCGGAGCGGATGATGCGAAGTCCGATGCGGAGATCATCGCCCTCCTCATCGAATGTCTGAAAGAAGCCGGCGTGGAGACGTTCAGAATCTCTCTGGGGCACGTCGGGTTTTTCAAAGGGTTGCTGATCCGGGCCGGGCTATCTCCTGAAGGACAGAAGCGTGCGGAGCAGGCCGCCGCGCGCAAGGATCTTCCGCGATTGCAGGAGATCCTCGAAGAAGAAGGTGTGGCCAAGCGTGCCGCAAAAGCCATTCTCGAGGCGCCGGAACTCTGCGGACGGGAGGATGTGCTGGCTCGCGGACGTGAATTGGCGGCGGGCGATAAACTTGTGACGCAGGCGCTCGCGCGGCTCACGAAAGTTTATCGGCTACTTTCCCAGGCTGGCCATGGCCAGGCGCTGCTACTGGATCTCGGTGAATTTCGGGGATTCGACTACTACGACGGCGTGGTCTTCGACGTATTCGCCGAAGGGGTCGGGGTGGAACTCGGCGGCGGCGGTCGCTATGATCATCTGATCGGGCGATTCGGCCGCAATATTCCTTCAACCGGGTTTGCGTTGAACGTTGACCGACTTTTCCGCGCACGGAGTGCACAAGCGACCGGCAGCGACCGCACGTAACCGCTAGCAGCGAGGCGACGGCAGGATCATGAAGCCACTGACAGCAGTCGATCTCTCGCAGCCCAAACTCCCACCTCAAAACCTCGAAGCGGAGCAATCCGTCCTCGGTGCCATTCTCCTGGACAATCAGGCGATGCCGAAAGCGATGGAATTGCTCGTCGAGGAGGATTTTTATCGGACGGCCCATCGAAAAATCTATCGGGCGATGCTCGATCTCTCCGACGTCGGCGAGGTGATCGATCAGATCACCCTGACGGAACGACTGAAGGCCAAGGGGGAATTGGAGTCGGTTGGCGGCGCCGCCTATCTTGCTGAACTGGTGCAGGCCGTCCCCAGTGCGGCCAACATCCGATATCACTGCAAGATCGTCCGCGACAAAGCTGTCGCCCGCGAATTGATCCATACCTCCACGGAAGTGCTCACGAAGGGCTACGAGGGAACGACGTCAATCGACGATCTGCTGGATTTTGCCGAACGCTCCGTGTTCAGCATCGCACAGGGCAAGCTCGAGCGATCGTTCAGCCCCATCAATCAGATCATCAAAGAAAGCCTCGATCTCGTCGACCAACTCTCGAAGCGAAAAGAACATGTGACCGGTGTGCCGACGGGCTACTACGACCTCGACGATCTGACCGCCGGACTGCAGCCTTCTGATTTGGTCATCGTCGCGGGTCGCCCCAGCATGGGCAAGACCAGTCTGGCTCTTGGGTTTGCGACGCATGCCGCGATTCACGCCAATGCGGTCGTTGGTATTTTCAGCCTCGAAATGTCGAAGCCGCAGATCGTGCTGCGCATGTTGAGTTCCGAGGCTCGCGTCGATTCGCACGGGTTACGAACCGGGAAATTGCAGAAAGAAGACTGGTGGCGTTTGGCAGAGGCGGCCGGTCGGCTGGAACAGGCTCCGATCTACATCGATGACACGGGCGGGATCACCGTGCAGCAAATGCGCGGGAAAGCACGCCGACTTAAAGCAGAAAAGGGCTTGGATCTGCTCATCGTGGACTATCTGCAACTGATGCAGGGGCGGAGCGATTCAGAGTCTCGTCAACAGGAAATCTCAGACATCTCTCGGTCCCTCAAGGCTTTGGCGAAGGAACTAAACGTGCCGGTCGTGGCGCTGTCGCAGCTGAGTCGAGCGGTCGAGGCAAGAAAGCCGCCGGTGCCGATGTTGGCCGACCTGCGTGAGAGCGGCGCGATCGAACAGGATGCAGACGTCGTCATGTTTATCTATCGCGAGGAAGTGTACGATCAAAATTCAGAGCGGAAAGGCATTGCCGAAATCATTGTTAGTAAGCATCGTAACGGGCCGATCGGGAAGAAAGATCTCTTCTTCCACGACCGGTACGCGAAGTTTGAAAGTCTCGACGTTCGTGAATCGTGAACTCGTTTGACGGGTCTTTTCTTCGCTCGGTATAATTCTCGCCAGTCGATAGTCCACTCCGAACGTGCCCCCCTAAAGGACAACGTGACGACATTCCGCATGACTTCATCAACCGTTTCTCTCCGAAGGACTCGCGTGAGTAAGGGGCTCCTCGGCGGGTTGTTCCCGCTGCTCGTCGCGGCTTGTGCGGCGGCGCCACATCAGGTCGCCCCCGTCTCGACGGCAGCCCAAACAACAAAGCCAGCCGATGCGGCGGCAGCGTATCACTTCATGCTGGGGTATCAAGCCGAGCTGGCGCAGGACACGGACCGGGCTATTCAAGAATATCAGGCAGTGCTCAAGACCGACCCGGGTTCCCGCGCGGTGAAGGCGAGACTGGCGGGAATTTATTTCAGTTTGGGCGATCTCAACACGGCCGTTCGGTACGCGGAAGAAGTTGGGCAAGGAACCGGTCAAGAAGCTCAGCAACTTACGCAAATGGCGAGCATCTTGGCCAGCGCCGGGAAACCCGATCGTGCGCTCCGTTTCTTGGATATGGCGATCGAGCGAGACCCGAACCAAAGTGACCCCTATTTCCCCAAGGCGATCTTGTTGGTCAACCAAAAGCGATTGGCCGAAGCGGAGCAGGCGGCTAAACAAGGGTTGAAGGTCGCGCCTGATTCCCCCATTGGACACTATTATTTGGGGCGAATCTACATCGAGTCCGGTAACTCAGACCAGGCCATCGCCAGCTTTGAGCGAGCCATGGCACTCAATTCAGCGTTTGAGCCGGCCTACCTGGCCTTGGCTTCACTCTATGAAACGCGCCAGGACCGGGAGAGGGCTATTGCGACCCTTAAACGATACTTGGATCGGGTCAACCCGAACAATAAGGACATTCGCCAACATCTCATTCAGCTGTACATCAACATGAAGGATTATGCCGGTGGACTCGCCGAACTTGAAAAGATGCTGGCGGACGATCCGGGAGATCTCGACGCGCAACTGCGAATGGCGCTGATCTATGGCGAGAAGAAGGACTTTCTGAAGGCGATTGAGATGCTACGGGCTGTACTCAAGGTCCGGCCGGCCGAACTGAAAGTCCGCGACTACCTCGGCTATCTCTACGAAGAGACCAAGGAGATTCCGCAAGCGCTGGAAGCCTATCAATTCAACATCCAACTCGATCCTTCCTATGCGGAAAGCCATGTGCATCTCGGAGTCTTGCAGTATCGCCTGAAGAATTATGCCGAGGCGATCGCGCATCTGACGGAAGCGACCCGGATTAATCCGAAACAGCCGGAACCGTACATCGTGTTGGGTTTGGCATATCTCCAGACCGAACAATTCGAGAAGGCGACGGGCATCTTTGAAGAGGGGATTCGGCATCACCCCAAGAATGCTGATTTACAGTTCAATCTCGGGACAGCCTACGACAAGCTCAATCGGTTCGACGATGTTGTGAAGGCCATGGAATCCGCACTTGCTCTCGACCCCCATCATGCCGATGCGCTCAACTATCTCGGGTACAGCTACGCTGAGCGGGGGATCAAGGTGGAGCAGGCCCTCTCATTAACCAAGCAGGCTGTGGCTCTGAAGCCCGATAACGGGTATTACGTGGACAGCCTCGGCTGGGCATTTTACAAGCTCGGCCGGTTCAATGAAGCTTTGGTGGAGCTTAAGCGTGCCGTAGCATTGGTGGGCGATGACCCTGTGATTTACGAACACTTGGGGGAAATCTACTTGAAGCAACAGAATATGGC
>JAXLZJ010000030.1:0-62637 GCA_046350995.1 Nitrospira sp. | reverse complement strand
GTGAATCGCGGCAATTTCCTGTTGCCCTGCAAGCAGACTCCGTGTCGTCGGATTAATTTTTATCTCGTTAGCGGAGCAGCCACCGAGTGTTGCTACACTCGCGGCAGTTCCAACACATATGCATAGAGATTTTGCCATCATTCTCCTATCCCCCTTCAAGACAATCACTTGTTCATTCCGGCCCCAGGAAAAGAACTGCCCGTTCAAGAACTGACGGCACCTCTAAAAATCAGCGGAAGTATTTCCAGGAATGAATCTGCAGGATGACTAATCACTCCACCTCCGGCAGTTCTCCGTACACTGACTCCACCACATTCTTCATTTCCTCGTCAGACACCGGGATGTTGTAGATTTCTTCGCCGGCGTCCTGCATCGACTTCAGATCGAGCATCGTGCCAGGCACGAGGTCTTCGCCTTTGCCGAGCTTGCCTTTCACGGCGTAGAGCACCCAGCGGGGGCCTTCGAGGGAGAGGACGAGATAGGACATGTCCGCTGCCGCGAGGATGGTGTGCGCGCCGAGATGCGCCATGGTGCCGTAGCTGAGGACCATGCCGCCTGCGAATTGGAACCCGGCCGGCAACACAACGGCTTTCGCCAACTGATAGTAACTCTGCCAGGCTGCTGCGCCGACGGTTGCAGCGGTGCCGCCCAGCAGGGTCGTTCCGGCAATCGCATTGCCCGTTATGTAGGTCGCGGCCATCCCGGTTCCACCGGCGACCAGCACCGTGCTCGCGGCCGCCGCTTCCGTCGTGCCGGCCACGACACCCAACGTACCCCGGCCGACTGCCACTCCGGCCGCCGCAAGAGGCACGCCGACGTACTGGACGGTCTTCCCCGCCGCGTAACCTGATCCCTTGATCGTCACACCGACGACCTGGCTGGTCGCCCGTTCGCTCAAGCCCGCGAGCGAACCTCCGCCCGCCACGGCTCCCGCCGCCAGGTTCGACCCGGTGAAATCGAGCACGCCGTAGAGCGAGGCGACTGCGGCGGTCGCGGACGGAGCGACCAGATCGTAACCGGATTTGGAGGCGTTCCAGGCGACTTCGACGGCGATCTCCGTCATGGCCTTGCCTTCGCGCACGGCGACCAGCGTGGGATAGGCCAGGGTATTGACGCTGAGGTAGCCGACGGAGGCCGCTGAGATTTTGCCGATCGGTTCGATGGCCGCGTCCCAGAAGAGCCCCTGCAACACCCACCGCAACGACCGCAGCGTGGCCAGGCTGATGCCGGAGGTACGGTAGTCCGCGATCTCCCGCTTCGCTTCTTTGAAAGAGTGGGCGACGTCCTCGCGATAGCTGGACACCGTCTCACCGGCCAAGTCCGTCATCTGCTTGGACCAACGGCGACGGCGCTCGCTTTCTTCATCGACGATGCCGGGCAGATTCAACTCCCGAATGTCGTCGCCCACAGTCTTCGCGCGGGCCTTCGCATTCGCGGGCACCGCCGCATAGCCTTTGACGAATCGCTCGCCGGCGAACGAGAGGGCATCGGAGGCTCTGGTCGTCCCGCCTTTAGACAGGTCCTGCGCCTGCTCGAGCGACCGGCGGACAAGACGCCGGCCCTGCTCGCTCATCCGGCCAGACAGGGCGTCGCCGCGCTGGAGCGAGCGTTCGATCATCGCGATGCCCAGCCGGTCCATATCGGCGGCGGTCTCTTTCGACAGTTCCCACGACTTCCCGACGATCCCCTTGGCGTCCGCCCAGGACCGGGAGGCGAGAAGCACGCTGTTCTCGCGGGTTGCCTTCTTGAGTTCATCCGTCAGCGTATCCGTCGCCTGATGAATGCCCTCGGCCATGTGATAGCTGAGCGTGGTGCCTTCCGCCAGAATGGTGACCGACTCTTTCGCTTTTGAAACGGCCAGGAGGAACGCCTGCCGGGCCCGCAATCCCATCAGCTCGCCGACCAGTTCCCAGGCGCTGGGACCGGCTGGGATCAACCGGATCGAGGTCTGCGGCACATTGAACGCGCCGTTCTCGTAGAGCGACACATGGCCTTCCACGACCAGCTTCCTGGTGTGCTTGAGCGGATCGTCGGCGGGGTCGGTCGTGGCGCAGCCACCCAGCACCATCAGCAGCATCGTCAGCGCACAGGGACGAGTCAGCTTATTCTGCAGGGCACGAGCCATCGGTATCCCTCACATCGCAGGGGAGTTGTTGCAACACGTCGCGAATCTGCTTGGGATCGTCGGAAAGAACTTCGACCGTGACCCCCTCCGTCGATTGCAGTTGTTTCAAGTTGATGACCGTCCCGACTGGGAGATCACCCGCCGAGGAATCGGCGTGGCCCGATGTGGATTTCAGCCGGCCGCTCGCTTTCACGAGGAGCAGCTTGGGCCCTTCCCACGCCAAGAGAATCGCCGCGTCTTCCGCTCCCATGAAGAGATGCGCGGGCAAGGCTGAGAGTGCGTTATAGCCGAGCACCACACCGGAGGAGGCCTGATTGATCAGCACCGTCGTCGATCCGGCCAGGGCATCGTAGGTCACGAAGCCGACGTACTTGCCCGTATCCATGGTCGTACGCGCCGCCGCTTCCCCGACCGCCACCGTCGGTCCCGCCGCCGTGAAGGCGACTTGATTGACCGCGCCGAACATCATGCCCCCGGCCGCGGTCGCGGGCATCGATCCGGCCGAGAGGACGGCCAGACTCGTGAGCAATCCGCTTTCGACCGTCGGCGAAATCAGCGCGACGCCGGTCTTCCCCGTGTAGAACAGCGTCAGACCGACGGACTGAATGGTTCGTCCCGCCACGACGGAGGTCGCCGTGACGGGAAGAAACACGGAACCCGCGGCGGTCCCGGTGCCCTTGGCGCCGGTTCGCACGATGGTCTTGGCCGCCGGCGCCAGGCCGCCGTGGTAGAGCGCTTTGAGATAGCCCCACAGAATCGGGCCGAGCGCCTGCAGACTGTTCGCCTGGGCGCCGGACCGCTCGTACTCCGTTCGAAAATCGCGGCCCGCCTGCTCGAACGCCGCATCCCACGACACCTGAATCCGTCCCGAAAAGTTCTCACGAATGACTGTAGTGATATCCCAGAGGTTGCTGAAGTCCCGCTTTAGCCCGACATATTCACGGCCGGGCAGGGCAAGCAATGCGTCCCGATCCCGCTCCGTGCGCTTGCCGAGCGAGAGATTGCCCTGGATGAACGTTTCCCACGCCTCGCCGAACTGGTGCGTCGCGTAGGTCCATTCGCGCGCCGTCATCGACTTCGTGCGGTCGAGGATCGCACCGCTGCGCTCGGTGCCGGATTGCAGCAGCGACGCCCCGGTCTCATACGACCGTTGGAGATCCGTTCCCAACGAGGCTTTGTAATCGGAGGAGCGGCCGGCCACGCGGCGGGACGCCTCCTGAATCGTGGCGCGGGATGAAAGAATCGACTTCTCTTTGGCGAATTCGAGGGCCTTGCGGCTGGAGGTGATGACGAACCAGCCTTCGTCATAGAGCATCCGATGGCCGCGGAGGTTGGCCGAGGTCAACGGGATCACATCTTCAAGGGCGGAGGTCTGCGACGAGTCCGGTGGGCGAGCGGCCTGATCGGACGCGCAGCCAGACAACGAAACCAGGAGCAGGACGGCGGCCGTCCCCCTTCGTACGATGGCCATGAACACGCCTCCCGACGGTGAATGAGGATGGCTAACAAGACCGACCGGGCGGACTGTACCTGAGTCGGCAAGGGGAGTCGAGAGGGGACGCTTCGCGGAAAAGAATCGAGAGAGTATTGAAAAAGCCCGACCGGTTTACCCGGCCGGGCCTCTTCGAAGAACGACCGACGATCAGGGTGCAACGCTCGTCGGCGCGGGTGTTGCCTCGGACGACCCGCCGTCTTTGACGTCGCGGGCGCAGCGGAATCCCATCCAGTTCATCGAGGTCTTGGGGTCGGTCCCGTTGCGTTGCGACACGCGCACGCTGGGCGTGCTGTCGATCCAGCCGCCGCCGCGAAACGCCTTCTGCGTCCCCTTATCGGGACCTTTGGGATTCCGGTCCGGCGCGGTCTTGTAATAGTCCTTGTCGTACCAGTCGGCAACCCACTCGGCCACATTGCCGGCCATCTGGGAAACGCCGTAGGGACTCGCCGAATTGTCGTACTTAAAGACGGAGATGATGGGGGGATACAAGAGTAATCGCTCGGGCCGGTCGCGCACCGGACCCGACAAGCCGGTCCGCCCGTAGTTCGCGCGCGAGAGGCCGGCCATCTCGTTGCCCCAGGGGTAGATCCGCGCATCTTTGTCGCCTCGCGCAGCCTTTTCCCATTCGGCTTCGGTCGGGAGACGCTTCCCGGCCCACTTGCAGTATTCCTCGGCCTCATACCAGGTCACGTGCATGATCGGATGCGCGACCATCGTGTCCTGAAAATTCCCGCCGTCGAATTTCCAATCGACCTGCGGCGGCCGGTTGGTCGCGAGCACGAACTTCAGATATTGGACGGTCGAAACTTCATACTTGTCGATCTCGTACGCGTCGAGATGGACCTGCCGCTGCGGCATTTCGACCAGATAGGCGTTCTTATCGACCCGTTTGTCGCTGCCCATCGTAAATGGTCCGGCTGGAATGAGGACCCTCTCGTCGTAGGCAGGCAGTTTCACCCGTTCGGCGGCGAGTTGTCTCCCTTCGGACGTCCACTCCTGCTTGACGTCCCCGACATCCATTGCGTGAACGATTCCATCGATTCCCAACAGCCCTGCGACGACGGCACCGGCCAAGGTAATTGCCCTTCGCACGACTCCTCCTCCTTACGTGTTACATGCTCGGTTGCGGGGACGCTTGCGCTTCCGCTCCCTTGTTGAAGTCCTCCAACGGCTGAAAGTTCAGCGGCAACTGGAACAGATAATCCGTCACCGGACGCAGTTTCACGTGCTGATACTCCACGATCCAACTGCCGTCCTTTTTCGCCAGTTTCATGGGGAAATGTATATCCGTCGCCAGCCACTGATAGTAGACCTCCGTCCTCTCTCCGTGTTTCGTCACCACTTCGTAGAGCACCGTCGGATGCCCTTCGCGCGTCTCTTGTCCGATCTCCTCGCGGGACACTTCCCCGTCCAGCTTTTCCGTTACCAACAGGTCCTGATCCGCGGTGTACGGGACGGTTTTGAAGTGTTTCATGCGGGACAGCAGCATCCAAACCACCTGCTTATCCTTCCGGACGATGCTGACGTTCACCGGCCCCATCGTGTGGTGCTCAATGCGCCACATGTTGTCGCGATAGTAGATGTTGGCCTTGCCGGTTCGCCCGTCGATCTTGGTGATCCGATCGGCGGTAAACTCCAACGCCCAGGCGGCCGACCCGACAGCGAGACATAGAGGGAAGATCAGTGCGGACACGATGTAACGCATATCGTTTCACTCTACCCAATCTCATGGCCCGATTGCTAGATGGTCAACGTCTTAGACAGTGAGCACAGCGGCGCCAGAAAACGAACCGGCCTTGAGGGCCTGCAGCGCCTGGTTGGCCGCGTCGAGAGGGAACCGGACGGTGTGCGGTCTGATGGGAATCGCGGCGGCCTCCCGCAGAAGATCGAGCCCGTCTTGCCTGGTGTTCGCCGTGACGCTGCGCAGCACCCGTTCGCCGAAAACCTCACGGTCGTAATCGAGCGAAGGAATCGGCGACATGTGGATGCCCGCCAGCGCCAACGTACCGCCCCGCTCCAGCGCCCGCAGGGCGGGCGGGACCAGTTCGCCCGCCGGTGCAAAGATGATCGATCCGTGCAAAGGATCCGGCGGCATGTCCTGAGCGCCGCCGACCCAAGCCGCACCGAGTGACCGCGCGAGCGCCTGATGTTCGGGCTTCAGCGAGCTGACATAGACCCGGCACCCCCAGTGCCGGGCAATTTGGATCGCGATGTGGGCCGAGGCCCCGAATCCGTAGAGCCCCAGCCGCTGCCCGGGCTTGATCCCGCTCAAGCGGAGCGCGCGATAGCCGATGATCCCCGCGCAAAGCAGCGGGGCCGCTTCGTCGTCGGCAAACACCGGAGGAATCGGATAGGCGAACCGCGCAGGCACTATGGCATATTCCGCATACCCACCGTCCGCCTGATACCCGGTGAACCGCGCGCTCAAACAGAGGTTCTCCCGCCCGCTCGTGCAGAATTCGCACCGATTGCAGGTCCCTTGTAGCCACGCGATACCGACACGATCCCCCTCCCGAAGTTCGGACACCCCGGCGCCAAGCCGCGCGACCGTTCCGACGACTTGGTGCCCAGGAATCAGCGGCAACCGAACGTCCGGCAGTTCCCCTTCGACCACGTGCAGATCCGTCCGGCAGACGCCGCAGACCCGGACTTTGACCAATAGGTCGCCGGGACCCGGCTCCGGCACCGGGACATCGCGAGGATGGAGCGGATTCGTCGAAACGTCCCCGCTCCGATCAAGGACCATGGCTCTCATGGCTTGCCTGTGCGCCGCCACCGGGAAGACGGCAAAAACATCACCGGCCGCCCCATACGATGCGGCGGCCGGCGATATATGACTCTATGAGCAGGGAGTGCGTTACGGCTTCTTCGACTTGATGCATTCGATATCCAGCCGGATCTGCACCTCCTCGCCGACGACGAATCCGCCGGTATCGAGCGTCTTATTCCACACCATGCCGAAATCCTTGCGGTTCAGCTTCCCCTCGGCGGTGAAGCCGGCGCGCGTGTTGCCCCAAGGATCTTTCGTCACGCCGTTGAAGGTTCCGACGAGCGCGATCTCCTTGGTGACGCCGTGCAGCGTCAGATCGCCGAGCGCCGTATAGCTGTCGCCGGTCTTTTTGTAACTTTTCATCTTGTACGTCATGGTCGGATACTTCTCCACGTCGAAGAAGTCCGCGTTGCGCAGATGCGCGTCGCGCTTCTCATGGTTGGTATTGACCGACGCCGTATTGATCGAGGCTTCGATGGTCTTGAACTGGTGCGCGTCCGGATCCATCTCCACCACGCCGGTGTAGTCCATAAACTTGCCCGCCGTCTTCGAGACGACCATGTGCGCGACGCGAAATTCGATGATGGAATGATCGGGATCGAGATCCCATCGGGCCATCTCCGCCCCGGCTCCCGCCGGCAGCCCGACCATCGCCGCACTGCACCACAACCCTATGCTCAGCACTACTCGTCGAATCATGCGACCTCCTCCGTCTCGATTGTCAGGCTCTCCCGGCTCGAATGCTTCGCGGCATTATTTCTTGGACGAACCGCCGCCGTTCTCGGACCCGCCGGTCTGTTTGTTCAGGACCGATTGCACATCGCGGGAACCCGCTTTGGCGCCGGTCCGCATCCGGACATGCACATCGACCGCTTCCGACGCGATGTCGTCGGGGAACGGCGGGAACGGTTGCGCATGGACGACGGCGTAGATCCCGGCCTCATCGACTTCCCGCGCCCCCGATCCTTTTTCGATTTCGATCAACTGCGCCCGACCGCTGGGATAAAGCCGGAACTTGACCCGAACCGTCTCGCTGGTCGGGGCATGCCGGACATGCCGAACTGTGCGGCTCCAGCTCCGGCTCACCAGCTGACTGATCTGCTGCCAATAGGCCCGCTGTTGTCCCGGTGCCGGCAACGGCAGCAGATCCTCTTCGGCGACCGGTCCGCTGGCGACCGGCAGCACATCCGGCTGTACCTCTTCCTGCACCCCTTCATTCACAGACGGCGGGTCATCGGCGATCGGAAGAAGCGTTTCGCTGCTGTCGCTGGCCGCCTCCTGCTTGCCGAGCGTTACATAGACAACCCGCGTGAGCACTCGTTCATATTTGTCTTTTTTGGCACGCGCGAAGGTTACTTGCACGCGCGCCGCTTTCGGCGGAACGGAAAGTTTCCCGGGCAGAATCGGCTCCAGCGTCGCGGAACCCTTCATGACCATCGGCAGACTGTCGGGTTCGAGGGTGACGACCTGGCGTTGAAACAGGACCGACTCGCAAATCGCCACAAGGGGCGTACTGCCCTGCGCCACCCCTCCGATGGCCACGGACAGTTCGATCGGCTTCCCGATCGGAATGTCACCGGTCGCATCCGACGCCAGAGCGATCTTGACCCAGCGTCTCTGGGCCGCGGGCGACGGCGCATCCGTCTGATTATCTGCGGTAAATCCGGTTGGGAGCACGCTCAACGAGAGGGCACAGAACCCGAGCGCGCCGGCCAGCAAAACCAGACCTTTGGGCGCGGAGGGAGGCATACGGGCATCCTACTCAGGGCCGGGAACGAGTGCAACCCGTTTTTTCTGCGTCCCTCGTGTCTCTCCCGCACACATACGTTAGAATAGGTCCATGCGCGCGCTGATGAAAACCTCCGCCGGGCCAGGCCTAACGGCAACGACCTGTGCGGACCCGACGCCGGGGCCGCACGACGTGATCGTGCAGGTCAAGGCCACCTCGCTGTGCGGGACCGACGCGCACATCTACAATTGGGACCCCTGGGCGCACAGCCGCATCCATCCCCCGCGCATCATCGGCCACGAGATGTGCGGTGAAGTCGTCGAGATCGGCCGCAACGTCACGCTGGTGAAGATCGGCGACTATGTCGCGGCCGAATCGCACATCACCTGTGGCCACTGTTTCCAATGCCGAACCGGACAGGCGCATGTGTGCCGGAACTACCGCATTCTCGGTGTGGATCGTGACGGCTCGTTCGCGGAGTACGTGGTCCTCCCTGAAAACGTCCTCTGGAATACGTCGCCGTCCATTCCACCGCAATATGCCTCGGTGCAGGAACCGCTCGGTAACGCGGTCGACGCCGCGCTGGCCGAAGACCTCACCGGCCATACAGTCCTGATCACCGGCTGCGGGCCGACCGGTCTCTTTTCGGCTGCGGTCGCCCGAACGGCAGGCGCCGCCACCATTATTGCCACCGACGTCAGCGACTATCGGCTCGGTCTGGCGAAACAGGTCGGCGCGGACCATGTGCTGAACGTCAAGACCGAGGCCCCCCCGCACATCGCCGCGGCCATCCGTGACATTACCGCCGGGGAGGGTGTGGACGCTTCGTTGGAAATGTCCGGCAATCCCAGCGCCTTACACCTCGCATTCGGCGCCGTGAAAAACGGCGGGCGGGTCACGCTGTTCGGCATTCCTACCGGCCCGATTTCGTTCGACCTGGCCAACGAGATCATTTTCAAGGGCATCCGTGTCCACGGCATCACCGGCCGGCGCTTGTTCAGCACATGGTACCGCCTCGCCGGTCTTTTCAAGGCCGGTCTCAACATCAAACCCGTGGTCACCCACACCTTCCCGTTGAGCGACTACGCCAAAGGGTTCGACTTGATCAACTCGGGACAGTGCGGGAAGGTTGTCTTGTTTCCCTAGACCGCCGATGGCCTACGCCTCGCTGAAGAAGGTGCTTCAACAACAACTGGCCGACATCCGATCGGCCGGCTTGTATAAAGCCGAGCGGCAGCTCCTGAGTCCCCAAGGGGCGGAAATTCAGGTGGCGCAGGGATCGGTCCTGAACCTCTGCGCCAACAATTATCTGGGCCTGGCCAATCACCCCGACATCCGCCGCGCCGCGACTGAAGGGCTGGAGCGATACGGCTACGGCATGGCATCCGTGCGCTTCATCTGCGGCACGCAGGCTCTGCACACCCAATTGGAGCAGGCGATCAGTACGTTTCTCGGCACCGACGCGACGATCCTCTACAGCTCCTGTTTCGATGCCAACGGAGGGTTGTTCGAAACGTTGCTCGACGAGCAGGACGCCGTCATCAGCGACACGCTGAATCACGCCAGCGTCATCGACGGCATTCGCCTGTGCAAAGCGCAGCGTCTGCGCTACGCTCATGCCGACATGGCCGATCTGGAAATGAAACTCCAGGAAGCCCGTGCCTGCCGTCTGCGTCTGATCGCCACCGACGGCGTCTTCTCGATGGACGGCGACCTGGCCAAGTTGGACCGGATCGTGGAACTGGCCGACCGTTACGACGCCGTCGTGATGGTGGACGACAGCCACGCCACCGGTGTCCTGGGCCCGAACGGGCGCGGCACTCCGGCACATTTCGGCGTGGCAGACCGCGTGGACATCGTGACCAGTACGCTGGGCAAGAGTCTCGGCGGAGCGGCCGGCGGATTTACGTCGGGCCGCGCCGAGATCGTCGAATTGCTGCGGCAACGGTCGCGCCCCTATTTATTTTCCAACGCTCTTCCGCCCGTGATTGCCGCCGCAGCCCTGCAGGCCGTGAAGTTGGTCGCGCAGGGCGAGGAGTTGCGGGCTCGGTTGCGGGACAACGCTGCGTTCTTCCGCGCGCAGTTGACGGCGCTCGGCTTCCGACTCGTGCCGGGCGATCATCCCATCATTCCGATCATGCTGGGAGAGGCGACGCTGGCCACGGCCATGGCCGACCGGCTGCTTCGAGAAGGCGTGTACGTCGTCGGATTCAGCTACCCGGTCGTGCCGAAGGGGCAGGCGCGGATTCGCGTCCAGATGTCGGCAGCCCACACAAGAGCACAGTTGGAACGGGCCGTAGCCGCGATGGTGAAAGTCGGCCGAGAATTGGGCGTTATCGGGCCGACGTAACCGACGGGCGGTTCGGATCGGGTTGCTCCGGCGCACGAGCGCCGGAAATCGGAGACTGGACGCGTGAGGAGTTGGTCGAATGGAGAACTGTCTTCGGAACGGGACTCCAGGGATTCCAATGGCCGGCCAGGATGAGTGTCATGACGGCGCCGATCGCGGCCAAGGCGACCGCCGCGCCGACCCATCGCAGATGCAGCGTGACCTCTTGCTTCATGCCGTAGAGCATCCGCCGGAACTTCTTCCGCTTCACCATGGGAACAAGCACCGTCGAGCGCGCCACTACTGCGCTGAATGACCGTGCCGGTGCCCCGTCTTCCGCGACCACCCAGGCTGCAAGCCCGACGACATGTCCCGTGCCATCCACCATCGGAAGTTGGCGCACCTGACTCTGCATCAATTGCCGAATAACCTGCTCATCGGACACGTCGGCTCCGATCGTCACTACCGGAGCGGTCATCACACGAGCGAGCGGGGTGGTACGAGGATCGAGTCCGTTGGCGACCACACGCGTCGCCAGGTCGCGGTCTGTTACGATCCCCAGCGGCCGATGGTCTTTCACGATCACGACGATCCCCACCTTCCGCCATTGCATGATCCGGGCGGCGTCGTAGACGGACACCTCCGGCGGTGCGGTATGGACCGCGGACGCAAAACCAGGGCTGTGGCTGAACGCCGGCGTGTGCATGACAGAGATGAACCTCCCGTCCTACTTCAGGGGATCTGTCTCTTCTTGTCGGCTGTTGGACGAGGAACTGAAGCGGCGACGGCGGCAGAGCGATCAGTCGGACCGGCGGGGTCCCAGGTTGAGGTACTGTTGAAGTCCGTTAGCCGCAGTTATTCCTGAATGGCCCGAGCCCGCTTCTGGAGGTAGGCATTCCGCACAGCGGTGTAGAGATCGAGTGTCGCTTCTTCCACGCCCTGGAATTTTTCCAGATTCAACGAGCGATCGTTCAGGATCTCGAAGACACGGCCGCCGAGCTGCACGGAGGTCGATGTCATCCGGTTCTTGTGGGCGATGACCGAGGGGATGCCCTGCACTTCGATGATCGGCGCCACCATCCAGTTGATGGGATTCAAGGCGATGTCGCCCACAAAGCCGACCAAGTCCCGCGCGTTGAACGGCGGGAGGAGCGGCAGGACGACGTACGGCCCCGGCTTCACGCCATAGAATCCCAACGTCTGGCCGGTATCTTCTTCGGGCGTCGTGATGTTCATATCCTTGGCGACGTCGTACACACCGCCGAGCCCGAACGTGCTGTTCAACAGGAACCTTCCCAGCTCCGTGCCGGCCCCGTGAATCTTCCCTTGGAAAATATTGTTCAAGAAGCGGGATGGGAATCGGATGTTGGCAAACACGTTGCTGACGCCAATCTGCACGGGATTCGGCACGACGGCATCGTAGGCTTTCGCGACCGGTTTGAGGACCCACCGATCCACTTGCCGATTGAACTCGAATACCTTCGCGTTCACCGGCTCCCAGGGATCGTACTCCTCGATGGGACCTTCGCCGGACTTGGCAAAGGGATCGAAGGGTTCGTCAGGCGGCACCGCTGTGCCGTCGGCAGAAGCGGGACTGTTCGCGACCAAGATGACGGGAGCGCTGGGTGCGATCACTGAGAGCGTCGGCCCGTCGGAGAGAACGACGGCAGACGACCGATCCCCCCCCGACACGGGACTCGACCAAGTCGTGCACCCAGAGAGCAGCAACGCCCCGACGAAAACATGCAACCCGACACTCATTCTTGCTTGATCGGTTCCCAACACGGCCTCCTTGAGTCCGATGCAATCAGTTCAGATCGACGGCACCATTCCCAGACACGGGGCGCACTGTACCAAAAGTCATGGCGATCGCCAAATATTTCGTGCGCAGGAGCGGCTCAGGCCCGAAGGGCGTACTGGACGAACTCGGCAACGCAACGGAAGTACGGCGCGCCGCCGACCTGGTAGGTGTTGTTATGATCCGCGCCGGCGATCGTGTACCACCACTTCGGCGGCTTAGCGGCCTCGAAGACCTGGCGGCCCAGTTGGATGGGAATCACATCGTCCCGATCGCCATGGAGAATCAGTTTCGGGAGAGAGAGGTATGGTAGCCGGTCAATCAACCTGAATTCCGCCCCCAACAACCAGTGCACCGGCATGCCGCCGTAATGATGCTTCGCGACGGCTTCAATGGATGGAAACGGTGATTCGAGGATCAATCCGGCGGCCGGCTTGAGCGCGGCCAGATCCGTCGCCACTGCCGCCCCCAAGGAGCGGCCAAAGATGACGAGCCGTTCGGGACGGATCATCCTCGTGCGGGTCAGGTAGTCGTACGCGCCGGTCGCGTCGAGATAGAGCCCCACCTCAGACGGTCTCCCTTGGCTGCGCCCGTACCCGCGATAGTCGAAGATGAAGAGGGACAAGCCAAGCCGGTGGAGCTCCCGCAAATTCTCCACTCGATTGATGACCGTCCCGGCATTGCCGTGGCACCAGAGCAAGACGCCCGCATCCGCCCGGGCCTCGACATACCACCCGAAAAGCTTCACGCCGTCGGCCGACGGGAACCACACGTCTTCCAGGGGAAGTCCGCTGAGGCTCTTCCAATCGCGATCCTCCCACGGCTCGGGATGGTAGACGAAGAATTGATCGAGGAGACTCATGCCGTTGCCACGGAGAGGGACGCCGCACCGGCCATTAGAACGACCGGTCCGGCCGACACGATGTGGGTTTGAAAATCGAGCTTCACCTTCCTTCAAAATACTCTTTCGGCAGCAGGATGCTAGCATGGCACCACGGGTCGTTCAATCTTGCTCGTCCCACATCGCCTCAGCTTGACCGCGCCACCGAGAAATTTCCGACCTAGCCATCCTTGTGATGCTTGGGTATACTTCGAGGCCTCTTCACCCTCTCTGGCGAGGTTTTCGATGTCCGACCATTCCCCGACTCATCCTCAGTCGTCGCCGACCACCTGCGATGTCCTCGTCGTGGGAGGCGGTCCAGCGGGAGCGACCATCTCGGCCTTGCTGTGCGAGCAGGGCTGGACCGTTCACGTCTTGGAGAAAGACCCCTACCCGCGGTTCCATATCGGCGAGTCCCTGTTGCCTCAGACACTGCCGATGCTCAAACGCCTCGGCGTCCTGGAAGAAGTCGAACGAATCGGCATCGTGAAGTACGGCGCCGAAATGGTTTCCCACCGGTTCGGCCGCTCGCAAATGTTCTATTTCGCTAAAGCGTTCGACGAATCCCAACCCTATGCCTTCGAAGTGAAGCGATCCGAATTCGACAGCATTCTGTTGAATAGCGCGATCGGCAAGGGCGCGGTCGTGCATCAGGGAGTCAAGGCGCAGCGCGTCGAGTTCCGACCAGGCCAGACCACGCTGATCCATGCGGAAGACCAGGCCGGTCAGCCGAGAACGTGGGAAGCCAAATTCCTGGTCGATGCCAGCGGACGCGATACGTTTCTGTCCGGTCAACTCGGTGGGAAGCGGCGCAGCCAGCAGCACAACAGCGCGGCGATCTTCGGGCATTTCGAAGGCGTCGGCCGGCTACCCGGTAAGGACGAAGGAAACATCACCGCCGGCTGGCTGAACGATGGTTGGTGTTGGCTGATTCCCTTCAAAGACGGCACGACCAGCGTCGGCGTCGTGTGTTATCCCGACTACATCAAGACCAGAACCGGCTCGCTCGACCAGTTCCTACTCGACACGCTCCGGCAATCGCCGCCGATCGCCAAGAGGATGGAACGAGCCAAACCGCTGACGCCGACCTACGCCGCCGCGAATTTTTCCTACCGGCGGGACACCATGTCCGGCGACGGCTACCTCATGATCGGAGACGCCTTCGCCTTCATCGACCCGGTCTTCTCCAGCGGCGTCCATCTGGCGTTGAACAGCGGCACCATGGGAGCCCAAGTGGTCGACGCCTACTTACGCCGCTCGCCGGATTATGCGACCCAACTCCGGACCTTCGAACAGACCGTACGAAAGGGCATCGAAACCTTTTCCTGGTTCATCCATCGATTCAATCAGCCGGCGTTCCAACAACTATTCGTTTCTCGGACTCGTCCCCCCGAAATGGAACGGGCAGTCCTCTCCTTGCTCGCGGGCGACGTGTTTGCCCAATCGAAAGCGCGATTCCCCCTTTTCCTGTTTAAAGTTGTCTACTACATCGTTTTCTTGTTGAATTGGAAAGACAATTGGGCCGTGGCCCGCCGCCGGAAACAGGGAACCCAGACGGTCGTGACCGAAGTGCGCGATTACGCCATCAACCAGGCCAATGCTCCCAACTAGCCACCGGGACAACGACATGGGACAGCGCCACGCCCCTCGCAGGGAACCATCCGCTCAACGTGTCCTCGATGCCCCGGGCCGCGTCCGGCTGGACTATCTCGATACGACGGACCTCCCGCGCTGGTTGGCGACGGCCAACGAATCTCCGCTCGCGGTCGTGTCGTTCGGCACGCCGATCCCGTCGTCGCCACCGTGCCCCGTTCTCACGCTCGATCTTCCGGAACTGAACGGACGCGCCCAGCTGGAAGTGTGGAGCAGCGATCAGCCGGCAACCGTCCACCGGATGGGGGACTTGACTGCCACCACGAGCGGCGACTTGCTCTTCGGCACGTTGCAGGTCGAAGAAACTCCGAACGGGGGTTTGCGCCGGGCGACGGAAACGGCGTATCGGCAGCTCCTGCAGCATCTCCGAACGTTGGGCTTTCCGTACCTGTGGCGAGTTTGGAACTTTTTCCCCGGCATCAACGAGGAAGACCAGGGCCTGGAACGGTACCGGCAATTTTGTGTGGGCCGCCATCAAGCGCTTGCCGAGGCACTCTCCGGATTCCCGGCTTCGCTCCCGGCCGGCACTGCAGTCGGCACCCGATCGGGCCCCCTGCAACTCTATGTGCTCGCCGGTATCCACCCGGCCTTGCACCTGGGCAATCCGCGCCAGGTCCACGCATACGAGTACCCGGACGAATACGGCCCCTGTAGTCCATCCTTCGCGCGCGCCACGCTGGCCCGGACCGAGCGCGGCTCCCAATTGTTCATCGCCGGAACCGCCAGCGTCGTCGGCCACGAAAGCCGCCACCGCGGCAACCCCGATGCGCAAGTCCGGGAGACGGCGGAAAACCTTCGCGCTCTCATCGCCCACGCCGGTGCGGTCGCGGAACCGCTCGCGGGAAACCCTGCGCCGGCAGGCCTGTACAAAGTGTACGTACGCCACCCCGAACACCTAACGGCGATTCAACAAGCGCTGAACATTCCCTTCTTCGCCGAGAGCCGGCTGCTGTATCTCCAGGGCGATCTCTGTCGCCGGGAACTGTTGGTCGAAATCGAAGGCCTCCTGACGACGGATTGATCGCACCCATGTCCCACCCGTCTACCAACCGGCACGATCACGGACACAGCAACGCGCTCGTGAAGCAGTTTTATTTTACGATCGACTGCGACTGGGTCCCGGGCTCGCACGTCGGACTGGAATCTCTGTTGGACTGTTGCGACCGACATGGGGTGAAGGCGACCGTCTTCTTCGCCGGCCGGTTCGCGGAAACCTATCCGGACCTCGTCCGGGAATGTTTGCACCGCGGCCATCAACTCGGCACGCACGGCTGGGCCCACGGAGGCCTGGAAGATGACGAGGATTTTCGCGCTGCATCCTACGACCAGCAGCGGCTGTGGATCAGGCGTGCGACCGATGCCGTCGAAAAGGCGGCCGGCGTCCGCCCGGTCGTGTTTCGGGCGCCGAACCTCTGGATCAGCGAGACGACGCTGCGGGTGTTGGAAGAAGAAGGGTATCGGTACGATTCTTCCATTCCGTCGAGGCGCTTCGACATGGGGGTGGGCCGGGTCCATTACCTGAAATATTTCTGGGCACCGCGCGATCCGTATCGGCCCTCGCGCAAGAACCTGAACCAGGCGGGCGAGAGTCCGATCGTGGAGGTGCCGCCCTCCTCCTGTCTGTTCCCGATCAACATGGCGACCTTGCGGACCATCGGCCTACGGAAATTACGCCATCTGATCGGGTGGATCGGCCGGCGATCCCGCCACCTCGTCTTCTATTGCCACCCGAGCGAGTTCGTCCATGCCGCGCACCAAACGTTTCCCCAGACCATGTCCAAGTGGAATCAGAAGGGCATGCGCCCGGAAAATCTCAGCCTGGTGAACGATCTCCTGCACCACATCCGCGAGGCCGACTATGTCGCGACGCGAGTCACCGATACGGCCATCCGCCATCTTGACTTGATGCAGCCAGTCATACTAAGAGCAAGAGGGCTTCAATCCGAACCTATCTTTCGAGAGGAGGGACAACGATGAATCGAATCCTATCCGCTTTTGCCGTCGCCTGCTTGATGATCGTGGTCGTCACAGGCTGCCGGGGTGCCGGACAGATCTACAACATCAAAGAAGCGCCCGTGGCCACCGCCACCGGAAAAGAACTGACGATGGAACAGGTTCAAAAAGCCATCGTGGAAGCCGGATTGAGCTTACGGTGGATCATGAGTCCCGACAAGCCCGGCCATATTCTCGGGACCCAGAACGCCCGCAGCCATACCGCTGTCGTTGACATCGACTACACGACGAAGTCCTACAGCATCACCTACAAAGACAGCGTCAATCTCAACTTCAACGCGGACAAACAGACCATTCACGAAGCCTACAGCGGCTGGGTCCGGAATCTCGATAACGCCATCAAGGGCCGGCTGATGGCCGCGTCCGCGCAGTAACCGTCGCTTGCACACCGTCGAGGCCCGGGCGTAACCCGGGCCTCGTTGCGTGAGACTCCCGCCTATCCGTCTGCATGCCTGTTGCGTCGTTACCAAGACAGTGCGCTGCGAAAGACGCACCACAGCCCGCCTAGGGGCAATCCTTTCGAAAGGATCTTCCAGGCCACCATCCGGGTGATTCTGACGATGTCCAACACGGGACGGAAATGGCTTGGACAGGGGCCTGTGCGCGGCATGACGGTCACGGGAATCTTCCTGATGACCATGGCCCGTCTGGCAGCCTCGATCAGGATCTCGCTTTCGAACACGAAACTGCGTGACCGCTCATGAGGTACGTCTAGAGCGCGAAGCAGGGTGGACGGATACAGACGAAATCCGGACTGGCTGTCTTCAATCAGCGTCCCTGCTGCCCAACCGATCCAGAAATCCGCCACGCGATTCGCAGCATATCGCAAGAGAGATGCCTTCCGCTGATCGCGGCGGCGCGCGCCGATCAGGAATGCGTTGGGATCGTCCAGGGACGCGGTGAGAAACAAGGGAATTTCTTCGGGAAGATGCTGCCCGTCGGCATCCAGCGTGATCACGCCGGTCGCGCCTTCTGCCAACGCCTGCTCAAATCCCCGGCACAGACTGCCCGCCTTACCGAGATTCTCATCATTGCGGAGTACGGTGACGTCGAGACCGGCCAGTACTTCGGCGGTCCCGTCGGTCGAACCATCGTCTACGACGATCACATGAGCGCACTGTCGTCTCGCGCGCAGCGCCACCTCGCGAACCGTATCGGCTTCGTTGTAGGCGGGAATGACGACCCAATAGGAGGATGCGGGATGGGCACACGGCAGCATCACGCCATGCCCCCGTTGACCCCGATGATTTGTCCGGTGATGTAGCCGGATTGTTCCGAAGCGAGGAAGGACACCAGCGCCGCCACCTCCGCCGGTGTGCCGACACGTTTCATCGGCACCATTGCGTCGATCTGTTGGGGCGTGAACGCCTGCCTGGTCGCCGGCGATTCGATCAAGCCGGGCGCGACGACATTGACCGTGATGCCGCGCGACGCCAGCTCGATGGCCAGCGACTTGCTTGCGCCGTGCAATCCGGCCTTGGCCGCGGCGTAGTTCGTCTGACCGCGGTTGCCAACGACGCCGGCGAGCGACGAAATGGACACGATGCGGCCCCACCGCGTGCCGATCATCGGGAGCAACAGCGGCTGCGTCACATGAAAAAATCCGTTCAACGACAGATCGACGACCGACTTCCACTGCGCGTCCGTCATGCCGGCCATCGGAGCGTCATCGTGGATGCCGGCGTTGTTGACGAGCGCCTGAATCGGCCCATCGGCCAGCAGCGCGTGAAGGGCCCGGGCCGTGGCGTCGGCGTCGACGATATCGAAGACCGCGACCGTCGCCGTGCCGCCATCGGCGCGGATCCTTTCCACGAGCCGATCGGCCGCGTCGGCATGGCGATGCGCGTGCACGATGACGGCATAGCCGTCGGCGGCCAGCCGTTCGCTGATGGCCGCCCCGATGGCGCCGCTGCCGCCCGTGACCAAGACCCGCTTCTGGGTCATGTCATCACCGGCTTGAGAAAAAGCGACGCGCGGCCTTCGATGACCGGTCGATCGCCGAGCGCAACACGAAATTGGTACATATAACTCTGATCGCCTTCCGCCAGCCGCGTCGCGTCGATTACGAGGTCGTCGGGTTCGTCGTCCAACCGCTCCACCGAGAATGTCACGTCCCGCACGCCGCCGACGTACCCGATCCGGCTCGCCGGGTGACCGCCTTCTACCAAACCGATATGGATACCCATCGCCTGCGCGGCATATTCCAATCCCGCCGACACGGCAAGCCGGCCGCGCGCGCGCAGCGGGTTGCGCGGGTCCCGATGCGTCACCGCGCGACAACGGATCGTGGTGTCGTTCCAGGCTTCCACCGTGTCCAGCAGACGCATGGCGCCGCCGTGCGGAAGCAGATGACCGAACTCGTCCCGCGTCAGCGCCGGCACGGCGAGACCTCGACGACGACGCGCTGGTCGTCGAGCAGATTCATGACGACGTGCTCGCGCCGCGCGGCAGCCAGCGCCTGTAAGATCGGCAGCAATCGCGCGGCAGGGTTGTCGAGCCGGAGTCGCTCCAACCCGTCGGCGGCCAGGCGGCTGATGGGTCGACCGGACGCCGCCGTCACCGTGACCTCAAGCGTCGCAAGGGCCCGATCCGGGGACGGCGCAAGGACCAGCGCGGCGGCGAACCCCCAGGCAATCGGGCGTGCGGCATTCAAGGGATCCGGAGCGGGGAGATCATAGGCGACGAACAACACCGGGCGTTCTTCGACAACCGCATAGGATACCGCTTCTAACAGACCAGCCGCGCAGGAATCGTCGTAACAAGACAGCGCGGTCGAGGACTGCTGGCAGCTCGTCGCGATGCCCCAGTAGCCGGCCGCCGTGTTGTGGACCGACTGATGAAACAGGGTCGGCGATACGACGCGCTCGTCGGTCGCCAGGGCTTTACAGAGTCGGTCCAACACATCCATTTCGCCCCCGGACGAGGCAAAGACGGTCGCCACCTCACGAGGATCGAGCCCTGATTGCCCGATGGCTTCCTGCGCAACCTGCACGGCCCAGCGTACGCAATCGCTGCTTCGCCGCCGTTCATTCGCGGGCAGCAGGGACGCATCCGGCTCCGGCGTCGTACCCGGCGTCAAGGGCCGATTCCCCGCTAACACCTCACGGCTGGCCGGCCACCCCTCGAGGCCGGAGGCCAAGAGCCCGATGCCGAGAATTCCGACGCGCATTACAACACCCCCAGGACGAGGCTACAGTTGTTCCCCCCGAATCCGAAGATGTTGCTGAGCACCCGCGTGATCGGACGCTGTTCGTTGTCGCACAGAATCCGGCTGCGCAGGGTGGGATCGCACCGTAGGCAATTCAGCGTCCCGGGAACGAACCCTTCCTTCAAGCACAATGTGGCGATCACCGCTTCCGTGATGCCCGCGGCGCCGAGCGTATGACCCGTCCACCCTTTCGTCGAACTGCAGGCCGGGCCCGCGCCGAAGATCGCAGACACGGCCCGATCTTCGACTGCGTCGTTGGCCGGCGTCGCGGTCCCGTGCAGATTGATATAGTCGATGTCCGCCGGCTGCAGACCCGCGCGCTCCAGCGACTGGCGAATGGCCCGAATGGCGCCGGCTCCTTCCGGATGCGGATGCGACATATGATACCCGTCGGTGCTCTCGCCGTAGCCGAGCAATGCGATCGCGCCCTTTCGTCCCATGCATTCACTGGATTCAAGCAGCGCGTACCCTGCCGCCTCGCCCAGCGAGAGACCGTCGCGGTCTTCGTCGCACGGCCGGCAGGGATTGGACGACAGGAGTTGCAGCGACGAAAATCCGTAGAGGGTCGTGTCGCACAGGCTGTCGACCCCGCCGACGATCGCGGCGTCGCAGAGCCCCGTCTGAATGAACCGCGCGGCGGTCGCGAACACCTTGGCGCTCGATGAACAGGCGGTCGAGACGACCATGGCCGGCCCCTGCACGCCCGTACAGGCCCGCACGAAATGGCCGAGTGAAAACATGTTGTGGGTATAGCGGTACCGGGCGGTGTACGATTTCGGCAACGCCCCGGTCTGCGGATCGCGCCGTCGATAGGCCTGTTCCGTTTCCAAAATCCCCGACGTGCTCGTCCCCATGATGACGGCGATGCGATCGGCGCCGTACCGCTGCACCGCTTCCGCCACGGCCACCAGGAACCCGTCTTGTTGCAGACCCAGCCAGGCTAATCGGTTGTTCCGGCAGTCGAACCGTTCGAGTCCGGCCCCGAGTGAAAACTCTTCCAGTCCATCCACTCGCCCGATGTAGGTCTTGAGCCGCGCGTCCCCGAAGTCGCAGGGCCGCAGCCCGGAGCGCCGTTCGCGCAAGGCCCGCAAGACCGGCCCGACCCCGCGCCCGTTCGCGGTGACCAACGTGTAAGCGGTCAGTGTGAGCGGCGTCATCGGTGACTTAGGCATGGCTCGCGGCCTCCGGCTTCGCCATCATCCCGGCAAACAGGAGGCAGCAGCAGGAGCCGACCGCGGCAGTCATGCCGATGGCATGCAACACCGGGATCGACGACCACGCCAAGACGCCGAAAACCAGAATCGTAGTGGTACTGCACACGAGCAACCCGAACAACGTGCGGGCACGTTCGTCTTCGCCGCCCTCTGGTCGATTCAGGAACAAGGCATAGTCGAGGCCGAGACCGATCACCAGCAGAAACGTTGCGACATGAAAGAGCGAGAGGGACTCCCCCGACAGATTGAGCACGGCCGCCACCACCACGAGCGCGCTCACCATCGGCACCAGCACCGGCCACAGGACGGCGACCGACCGCATGCCCGCCGTCAGCACGACGGCGATCAGAAGAAGACCCCAACACACGATCATCACAGTCCGGTCCCGATAGGCCGTCATCAACCCGTTGGATTCTGCTTTCAGGTCCACATAGGCCACGCCCGGCGCCTGCCAGCCGGCCACGAGTTCGCCGAACCGCCGGCGGTCCGCAACGCCCCGGAGAGGCGCCACCGCCGTCCATTGTCCCGACTGTTCGATCAAGAGGGCCGACAGTTTGATGCCGAGAGCGGTGCCGCGAAATGTCTCCACATCGACCGGCGGCTGGGTGCGAGCTTCGGCAACGGCATCGAGAAAGGGCGTGAAGAGGCCCGGCGCAAAGGGGAGCCCCGCCGATGCGATTTGCAAATGGTCTTCCAGCACTGCCCGCTCCGGAAGCTGCTGCTGCCGGGCTAGTTGCGTACGACGGCTGGGCAGATAGGCGGAGATCAAGTCGTAGCCGGCCAGCGTGCCGTCGCTGCGCAGTTGTTCCATGCGCGTCATGATCGCTTCACTCCGTTGCAGCACGTCTTCGGCCCGGTCCCCCGCGATGACGAGGAGATCCCGGACATCGGGCGCGCCCAGGGCTTCCCGCAACTGCTGATCGAGCCGCTTCTTGGCCTCCGACACGGGACTCACGCTTGCCAGGTCGGTCTGCCAGAGAGGCGTATCTGACCACATCAGCGCAAATGTCGCAAGGACGACCGCCGAGGGCACGATGAGTTTCAGCCGGGTCAGTCGGGACACAAGCGGAACGATCCGGTGCGGGACGTCCCGCGGCACAAAAGAGGCCGGCACACAGGCGGGCAATACCCATCGGGTCGTCAGCGCCGCCGTGACGAGCCCGGCTACCGCGAACAGCCCCAACTGAGCCAACGCCGGAAACCCGGCCAGTAGCAGCGAGGAAAACCCGATCGTCGTCGTCAGGACCCCCAGCCGCATGGTCGGCCAGATCGCCCGCATCACCGCCGGCGCAGACCCGCGGACATTCAGATGGCTGAACAAGTGAATCGGATAGTCGTCCACCACACCCAACAAGGTGATCCCGAATCCGAGCGTGATGCCATGGATGAACCCGAACCAGCCTCCCACCGCCAACGTCCCGGCGATCACGCCCGTCGACAGGGGAATCAAGCTCAATAGAACCAGCGTGATCGACCGGTAGCTCGCGTACAAGAAGAGCAAGACGAGCGTCGAGGCGGCGGTCGACAGCCACCAGATTTCCGCTTCGATGGTCTGCTTGATCTCGACGGCGAAGACGCCGGGCCCGCTCATCAGCAGTCGCAACCCCGCGGGCCGATCCGGCAACACATCGAAGATCCGGCGCACGTCTTGCTGGATCGCCGCTTGCGCGTCCGCGTCGAACCCGGCCGCTTTGGTTTCCGCCACCAGCAGCGCCTTCGTCTGATCGCCAGACATCCAGACACCGCGATGTTTGGCCGGCCCTTCCTGGCCCGCCCACGCCTTGAGCAGACTCAGCAATTCGCCCGTCGGATCGCCGGGGATCGTCGGTTTGACAATCGCCGCGAGCGGCGACCGGAGATCGTCGAGCCGTTGCTCCAACGCCCGGCGGAGCGCAGCGGCTGAAAACGAATCGGCACCAATCTCTTGACTGAGGAGGTAGCGGGATCGGAACAGCACCGCCCGGTCTTCGCTCGCCAGCGCCTGCACGCCATTCCCGACGACATCGAAATGTCCGGCGTCGCGAAGCCGCATGCCGAGCTCCTTGCTCGCGCGCGCCAGCTCATCGGGTGTTCCCCCTTCAATCGCCAACAGCATCAGCCGCCCGGCCAATCCGGTCCGGACCTGTGTGAGCAATAGCCGTTGCGTCGGCGTGCTGCCGGCAGGCAGCAGGTCGGCCAGTTCGCTGTGCACCGCCACCTTCGTGGCGACGAGCCACACCCCGCAGGCCATCGCGAGCCCCCACAAGGCGATGGCGAGCAGGCGCTGGTTCATCGGGACGCATCCTGCCGCAACGTCATGACTGACCGGTCGCCATCCGGCGACCGGATGACGATGGTCTCGACATAGCCTTCGGAGCCGGTAAAGAGAATGGTGTCCACCATGGATTTCCCCGTAGCGTCGCGCGGACGCAACAGCAGAGACCACTGCGCGCGGGTGCCATCCAGGGTGACATCGTAGATCCGTTGCAAGAGCACGGCGTCGCCGGTGAATGTCGCGCGAAAGGCCTCGACGAAACTGCGCAGGGCCGGATAATCCTCGAGCGAGATCGTTCGCGCGGTCTTCTTGCGTTCGCTCTCGAACAGGACGCGGTCGCCGTCGATGACGTATCGTTCCCGATAGGGACTGGTGATGACCTTCTCCAACGTCGCGGGCGGCGTGAATCGCAACTGCCCCCGGACCGTGAGCGGCTCCGTCAGCAGGGAGGAATAGGTGGCTTCTTCGAATGCCACAGCCGGCGCGCGCTGCTCTTTGAGCAGGGCGACCAGCGCATCCACTGACCATCCGACTGATTGGCCAGTCGATTGGCCGACCGTCGAACTCTCGCCCGCCGCGAACGTGAGGCCGCCGCACAGAATCACCCAGACCAGAATGCCGATTGAGCCGCTAGGCCGCATGCCAGAACTCATAAAAATTGAACCAGTTGTCCGGCGCTTCGCGACAGTAGTCGGCGAGCCGGTCCGCATATGCCTGAGTCCATCGACAGATGTCCTCCTGGCGGTGTTCCGGCGACAGGCGAACGGAATCACTCAACAGCTCCAGATGGATCTCATAGCGATTGCCGCCCCGATACAATCCGAAGAAGAGCACGACCGGCGTCTGCACGGCATGGGCCAGCCGGATCGCTCCCGTCGGAAACGAGGCCGGCGCGCCGAGAAATTTACATGTGACGGAGTGGTCCTCCGCCACCAGCCGATCGCCCATAATTCCGACGACCCCGCCGCGATTGAGACATTCCTGCACTTGTAACATCGTGTCGATACCGCCGACCTGAATGACCGATTCTGCGATCGCCGGATTCAGCTCCTGAATCAGTCCGCGAAACAGCGGCGCATTCTGCTCGTCCATCAGCACACGGACTTCGGCCGCCTTGCGCGACAGGCCCATCACCCGCACCGCTTCGAAGCTGCCCAGGTGCGATCCCAGCAGGAGACACCCCCGCCCGCCGGCACAGACCCGGTCCAGCACCTCGGTGCCGTGCATGCGGATGTCGAAAAGATCGAATCGTCCCGTCAAAAAAAAGACGCGGTCCAGAATTGTAGAGGCAAAAACATGGTAGTGACGGAACAATGTCCGGCGTCCAGGGAACCGTCCCTGTAGCATCTGATAGTACCGCCGCAGCGCCTGATTTGCCTCCGGCGCGCTCACCAGATAGTAGAGACAAATCGGATACAGGAGCATGCGAGCGAGCGAGCGGCCCATCGTTCTCGCCACCCAGGCCATCAGTCGAATAGCGACGCGGTTGCCGCGTTCCTGCTGCGATTTCCACGCGACACTCACGATGGTCTAGTCCGAGCGGGAACCGAACGTCGAAAGCGGACTGTTCCGGCGGCCACCGGTCGATCCTTGACGCGGCAGGTAAACCCCGCCGTGTCGTCGCCTTCCGGTTCGATGTCGATGATGAGCGCTTCGCCCGGCAAAAGCGGAGACGACAGTTTGACGGCGGGCAGTCCGGTAATCACCAGATCCCGGCCGAGACAGTCCCGCAAGGTCTCGATCACCTCGTCCATCATCACCACGCCGGGCACGACGGGATGACCGGGAAAGTGGCCGGGCAGCGACGGATGATCGGGACCGATCGACAACACACGCCTATGCGTCATGAGAAGAACGCTCCATATGCTGCTCGACAAACCGGAGGAGGGCTTCGCGGGGGAGCTTGCCCGTCTCGTTCCGGGGCAGCTTCGGGACGAGCAGAAGCGGACGCGGTAAGAATACCGGATCGATGCGGCTGCGCAGCGCGCGATGAATCTCGTCCGCCGTCTTCCCCGGCGCGACGACGCAGGCCATCAGCCGTGTGACCGTTTCGGTCCGTTCGTCGGGCAACACGAAGACGCCGTCTTGAACACCGTCGATCTCCAGCAATTTTTGATTCAAATCGCCGAGTGCCACGCGATGGCCGGCCACATTGACTTGATCCGCCTCGCGTCCGTGCACGACGAACCGTCCGTCCGCCTCGACCATGAGACGATCCGGCACCGGGACGGGAGTCGGCAGGTAGTCGGCGCGCACGGCCCACCGTGCGCCGTCCTGCACGAGCCGGACGCCGGCCAGCAGCCTCCAGTGGTCCCCGGCGACCGTTCGGCGTTCTGCAATGCTGCCGGCTTCGGCGAACCCGAAAATTTCATGGACCTTCGTCCGGCACTGCCGCTCCGCAGCTTCTGCCAGCATCCGTGACAACGGGGCCGTCGCGGAAAGGACCAAATCGACCGGCGGCACCCGCACCGCCTCGGCCACACAGGCTCTGAGATGAAGCGGCGTCGTCACGAGGATGCGCATACCGTGGACCGCCGCCAGGGCGTCCCGAATGTCCGCGGGAAACAGGGGCCGTCCGGCATGCATGACCGCGCCGTGCATGATCGGCAGCATCACCGAGGCTTCGAGCCCGAACATGTGCTGATGCGGCACCGTCGCCACCACCGCCGTGGGTTGACCGGGTTTCACGCCGAGTCTCTCGCCCGTGGCCGCCGCGACCGCGGTCAACGCGCGCCAGGTTTTCTTGTTCGGGACCGGCTGGCCGGTGCTGCCGGAGGTAAACGCCACGGCGACGACACGATCGAGAGGAACGCGCGGCAGCCGGTCGGGCCACGGGGCCGTCCCTGACGGCGCGGAAAGATGAATGGACTCCAAACCATCGAGCGGCTCGTCCGGATTCGTGAGGCAGTAACTCTCCCGATGCTCTCCGGCGATGCGCCGCAACGTCTGGGGGGCGCGACTCTGGGGCAACAGCGTGACCTGCCCGCGCAGCATCGCCGCCGCGAAGCCGACCAGAAATTCGTACCGGCTGGTAAGCAGATTCAGAACGGCCAGACGATCAGGCAGCGAGCCCGCCAGACGCGCCACGTCCGACAGAAACCGGCGTGCGGTGCGCGGCCCGTCGGATTCCCAGGCCAGCACGTCGTCGGGGTGATAAGGGCCGATCAGTGGAGCGTCTTGCATGGCACCACATGATTACTTCGTGCGGTTCTTCTCGATGGCTTTGGCCAACGCCCGCAGGGAGGAAAAAATCGACTTGATCTCGGGATCGCTCGATTTGAGTTGATAGCCGTAGGTCTGGGAGATCGCCAGCGAGAGCTCCAGCGCATCGATCGAGTCGAGTCCGAGCCCGTCCCCGAACAGAGGAGCCTCCGGCTCAATGCCCGCCGGATTCACCTTCAGCTTCAACGTCTGGACGATCAACGTGGCAACGTCCTGTTCCAGTGGCGATGCAGTCTCTTTCATGGTGCCTACTCCGGCCTCATCGCCCGGTAATCCCGCAACAGCCCGCTGAACAACTCGTGCAACGAACAATCGACAAATCCGGCGTCATGCAAGGCGGCGAGAATCGTCTCCGGCGGAACGCAATATTCCGTCGTGTCCCACCAATACTCCATCAGTGTCTTCATATCGCGATTGCCCGTCGAGGCGGCGAAGACGATACCCATGACTGTCTTAATGTAGAACCGTGACAGCGATAGGAGCACCGGGGACCGCGGACGGCAGATATCGAGCAACAACACGATGCCGCCGGGTTTCAAGACCCGCCGGTATTCCGCAAACGCCGTATTCAGATCGGCTACATGCCGGAGCGCGTACCCCATGCTGAGAAAGTCGAAATGCCGGTCGGGAAACGGCAGAAACTCCCCGATCCCCCGGACGACATTCAAACAGAGGCCTTTCCGTGCTTCTCGCAACATGCCCAAGCTCGGATCCAGCCCGAAGACAGACCCCATCGGACCGACGATGTCACGGGCACACTGCGACACCAGACCCGGGCCACAGGCGACATCGAGCACGCGCATACCGGGCTTCAAGCCAGCTTCCCGTAGCGCCTTACGGCGATACCACAGACCGGATCCCAGCCCGGTGGCTTTGTCGATGTTGCGGTATTGATAAGCCGTGCGGTTGAACAGCTCGTTTACAAACCGCTGCCGGTGTTCATCTTCGGAATAGTAGCGGAGAAGCGGGGGATGCGGCGGGACCGGGAGCATCGGGACACGGACCGACACGGATTCAGGCTGAGAATCTGGGGGGTAGTTCATAGGTGCTTCCGTCCGCCGGCATCCTTGTATCAGGACTGTTTCATACGGGCAAGAGGCCTGCGTTCCCGAATTCAATGGAAGGACATGCCCACACCGACCGCCAGCATCTGGGATCGGAAATCCAGCGAGGGCGCGAGCGGACCCGTCCATGTGTATCGGGCGCTGAACCATTTATACTCGCCGAACAGAAATAGGCTCGAAGTTACGTTCGCTCGCAGCCCGGCGAAAAACTGATATGCCAGAGCCAGATCGCCGGCGATACCTGTCTGTCTCGACGTACCTTGCACCAGATCCGCATTAGCCAGATGCGCCGACGAGAGGCCGATGCCCGCCCCCGCATAGGGCTGTACATATTCTCCCGGATAGCGGACGACAAGACTGATCAGCGTATTGCCGGCGATGATTGTCCCTTTCGCCGACCGAATCCCGTTCGGTCCGGTGGCAGGTGGAGCGGAAAGTTCATGTCCAAACCCGAAAGTCTCTCCCTGAATTCCGATCACTCCGCGGGCAAGGGAGGGGAAGATGCCGGCCCGAAATCCCGCTCCGGCCCCGTTTAATACTTCAGTCTGAGACAGAGACTGTCCACCCAGATCAAGCGGACGGTTCCGCGCAAGCGACCCGAACAGATAGAGCCCTCCATAGATTTCAGAGGAGGTAGGGTCCGCCGCATGAACACGAGTCGCCTCCTCCGAATAGGCGGACTCCCCCCACAAGAACAACAGTAGAACGGCGAGAATGGCGGAGAGATTGCTCATCACCCTCACTCCCGTACCATCTTAGAAATATAAGTGCAGCGTCGCTAACACGTCGTTGTCATGGCTCCGGTGGTTATACTCCACTCGAACCGTCAGGTTACTGAATAGCGAAAATCGTTGCCCCACCGACCACCGAATATCTTCAGACTTGTCCCCAAGGGCATAGCGGAGGTAGCTGCCGGATGCCATGAGCTTCCAGCGATCCGTCAGATCGGCAAGCACTCCCGCCGTGCCCCCGCCGCCGATCCGATGCCGTTCTTCGTACGCCCCGCTGACATTGAGGTCGGCCTCCGCAAATGCGAACCACAATTCCCGTCGCAACGCATGCGACTCCACGGCTCCCCCGAGCCCGCCATTCAGATTGCCGTTCGAACACAGCTGGCACCCGCGGTAGGTGATCGTATTCATCCCGACATTGAGTTTCCAGGACGGCGCGAGGAATAGGGAGTCCATCGGCGACAATGAAATCATGTTCACCGGGCTGAATCGCTCGATCCGCGCCTGCGACCGGTCGTGATAGTGCCGAAGAGCGAACGAGACCAACTCAATTTGCGCATCGGGCGTGTACCCGGTCTCCGAGTCGAGCAAATCATGATAGGCCCCGCGCACGTTGATCTCTTCGAACGCGCGATTGTTCCGCCAACCGCCGCCCACACCGATCCGGCTGGTGCCGTGCCCCAGATCGGGCTGCTTCACATACGGCTCGATCGACAGGTTCATGGGAGGGACTTTCAATTCGCTCCGGGCACTCAGCACTTTCCGATTCTTCTCCCGGTAGAGACCGCCCTCGGCTCCTTCCCCTTCCGTGCGAAGGAGCAGATAGTCGGAAGCGGTATCCATGACGAACGCTCGGCGCTCAGGAAGCAGGTCGCGGAAGGAAGGATCCTGCAACGCGGCCGGATCTTGGATAAGCCGGATCAGCCACTGCCGTTCGTTGCCATTCATTGCCTCGCGCTTTCGACGAACGAGGGTGCTACGGGATGGGCGCGCCACCACTTCGCCCACAAGACCCGTCGAATCCTGAATCCATCGGACGGTATCCACGGGAATCGTATAGACGGGAAAATGATCCAGAAGGTGGGCCGACGGTTCCGCCGCTTCAATCAGGGACAAAATGTGGTAGGCGCAATTCTCTCCAAAAAAGAAATAGTCGAAGTAACTGTTGCCCAACTCCCAGGCATGCATCAGAAGGCGCTTGACCTGCTGTTCACTGAGCTTCAGCCGGTATTCCCAAATATCACGGTTTTCGATATCCCGGTATTCCTGTACCTTGAGGTAATACGGAATGGTGGAAAAATACCCTTGATATGCGCCGAACACGCCTTTGATCGCATACTCCGGTCCAGCATTGGGCGGCAATTGCGCCGCATAGTTGATGGTATAGGCCAGAATGCGTGTTTGCGGGGTTTGGTCTTTGGAGTCGACGCGGAGAAACGTGTGGCCGAACATCGACGATGGATTGTTCATGAACCCCGTCGGGAATATCAGGCTAATAGTCTCCGCATTGAATTCGTTGAACCACTGGACGAAGCGTTCGCAGGCCAGCGGAGGCAAACGGGTCGAATCGAACCGGAGTCGCTCGTTCAGCCAGTGGTAGCGTGCCACGAAGGCGCATTGCGCCGGCTGTTTCGATCGTCCGACAGGATCATCTGAGAAGAATTTGGCCAAGGTGGCGGCCAATTCGGCCTGAGGATCGGTTTTTCCCGAGGGGGCCATGAAGAACCCAGGATCGTCCTGCATACTTTCGATACCGCCCCACAGCGTCCGATGATAATGTAGCAAAACGTGCCATTCATGTTCCTCCGCCAGGCGGAGGGTCGCCGCCTGAACAATGAGTTCGTGCAGGTACTGCGGATCAGGATCGGTTGCGTGGGCTATGAATGGAACGCTGAAGAGAAGAGAAACGACGAGAAGGATGGGCCTCGTGGCGAATCGAACTAGTCCGTGGGGTCCCAGTAGTTGTAACCGGAACCCCACGGAGACAACGACTACTTAACCGACACTTGGGCCAGCATCGGATGCGTGGCCACTGCGTCATTCAATGCCTTGACGAGCGCCACCGGAGAAGTCTCCCCGGCTGCAACGAGCGAGGCGTACTTTTCTTGAGTCATCGCAAAGAAGGCCGGCTGCTGGGACGCCGGAATGCCCATCAGGCTTGCGAGAGACGCGAGGTGCTCGCCCTGTCCTTGCGCCATGTCCTGAGCCAAGTTTTCGAAGTTGAGCGCGGCGAAAACGTTGACCTTCTCCTGCGCCCAGAACTTGCCATCATTGGTGCAGCCGGAGGTGCCGCTGCTGATGCCGAACGTCTGGCTATAGAAGGTCCCGTTCGTGGTGGCTTCCATCGTCTGCACCGCGATGGTCTTCTGATGGGGATAGTTCTGCCACGCCAGCTTGCCGAGGCCGCAACCTGGTCCGGTATCCGGATTTCCATTGGCCATTGCCAAGCCCGCCTGCATCCCGACGATGGCCACTGCCAATGACGCCATAAGCACTCGCTTCATCATAAGTCCTCCTCCTTAGTGAATGAGTTACGTTCCTTCCCCCTACTGAACATGAATGAAGGGGAACGTAGTGCGGAGTATAGCCCAATTTCCCCCTAATGTCTTAAAAAAATTGCCGCCGCATGCGCGCTTTACACGACACACTAGCCGCCCGACTTTCCCCATTGCCCGATCCCCCACTGCACCTGCTCATCCGTAAGTTGGTCGACGACTCGCCCATCAGCCGCCCGGTAGCGAAGACCGGACGCCGGCTCGATCGCTGCGGTCAGTACCCGCCCCGACCTTTCCTGAAGGGTAAGACGCGCCCCTTCGTCATAAATTATCGTCTCGTTCACGACCCGCCCATCCCGCACATACTGCACCCGCGCCGAACGGGCGTCGTCGGCCCACGTTACCATTGCGGTGACTTTCCCGAGTTGAACCTCCCGAATACGGCCCTGATCGTCGTGCGTCACTTTGACGGGATTGTCGCCGCTCCAGAACTGGATCGAGTTAAAGATAAACGCGTCGAGTAACGCGGAGAACATGTAGACCGGCACGACGATCATGCCGAAGAATACGAACTCCTTCATCCATTTGTCGTTCACCTCGCCGCTGCCTTTGATACCGCTGTTCCAGTGATAGACATTACGGGTCAGGTTGAACGGCCCGTAGCAGGCCGTGCTTGTCAGCATGACACTCGCCAACACAGCTGAGGTGATGCTTTTCTTCCATACATGTCTGCTCATCTCTAAGCTCCTTTCCTTCCCGATGATTGGTTAATTGTTCTTTCTCGGCGAGGCGATGGAATCGGGCAACCGGATCACGCTCGGCATGACATGCCCGTTGCGCACGATCAAGAGTCCTATACCGCGGGGGAGGGCAAATCGACGCGGGCCCGCGGAGCCGGGATTGAACAGGATCGTGTCGCCGTATCGATCGACCGTCGGCCGATGGCTGTGCCCGAACACGCAGACATCGGGTTGCTCCCGATCGAGCCATTCACGCGCCTCGTCCGTCAAACGTCCCCGCTCGAACAGAATGTGGCGCAGCGCGATGGTCACGCCGGCGCGGCGGATGACGCGCTGACGTGGATACCCGCTCCGTTCAAACTCATCGACGTTCCCCGAGACCGCGATGACCGGCGCGATGGTCTCCAGTGCCTGGATGACGGAGGAATCTCCGATATCGCCCGCGTGGAGAATAGCGCTCACGCCGGCAAAGTGCTCCACGAGCGCCGGATCGAACCGCCCATGAGTATCGGCAATCACCCCGATGCGCATGGTGTGTGAACTGGTCACGGCGCCGCGGCCGGTTGTACGCCGAGGGCGGCCTGGATGGTCGTCCATTCGAAGGTGAACGGTTCGGACGTCTGTTTCGGCAGAGCGGCCAACTCCTGCTTGAGCCGCTCGGCACGGGCCTGGCTCATCGGGTGGGTGGACAGCCATTCCAGCCGACCGTCGTCTTTTTCGGACAGTTTTTGAAAGAAGGTAATCATGCCCTTCGGATCGATCTTGGCCCGGGAGACGAGCCGAAGCCCCGTCACGTCCGCTTCCGTTTCCTGCGCCCGGTCGAACTTCAACGTGAGCAATTCGACACCGACCTGCCGCATCAATCCGATGAGCCCCTGCTGATCGCCGAGCACGATGGACACCACCGCCATTAGCCCCAGGCTCTTCACAATCCGTTCTAGCCCGTGGCGTTGCAGCACGTGATTCAGCTCGTGCCCGAGCACTCCGGCGACCTCTTCACCGGTCTCGGCCCTTTTCATCAAGCCGGTGAACACGACGACGTACCCGCCGGGCAATGCAAAGGCGTTGACGACGTCGCTTTTCACGACCGTGACCTGAAACTTGTAGGGGTTGTTCGGAATCTGCGCGGCGAGCCGCTGCGTCATTTCTTCGACCGCCTGCACCGCCGGTCCTTCCTTCAGGACCTCCTGATGACTGAGAAAATCTTTGTACGCCGACTCGCCGAGCTTCTCTTCCCACTCGACGGGGATCCGGCTCACCGCCATCTCCACCAACAGATCGGCGCCGAACCAGAGTCCCAGCGCCACGGCGAGGACCGCTCCTCCCACACTCCCCCACAGGACCCGATGCCGATGGCGGACCTGCCGCACCCGCGCGGCCGCGTCGTCGAACGGCTGACTGAGGTGGTCCGGTGCCGCGTCGCGAAAGGCGCGAATGAGATGGGGACTTTTCAGATACAGGGTGCGCGCATGCGGCGACTCTCCCCATTTCAAGACGAGATGATCGTGATCCAGCCCGCCGGCAGTCACGGACAACGCGGAGAAGGGCACGGTCTCCTGTGTGCCGCCGCCGGACTCGGGATCGAACGTGAGCGTGAGTCCATGCCCCTCAATCTGAACGAAGCATGGCACCCCGCTGGCAGGATATGCATCGCCGAAGCAGAGCGCGTTGGGGTGTGCCGTCATTGTAGGATCGAACCGAGCACGCAGTTCACCGGTGTGTTCAACATCCGCTACTCGGACACCGGGATGAATTGGCGAATCCACGCACCGAAGCTGCCGGGATTCCGGCTCTGGATATAGACGACGCCGGGCCCGCGGAATCGACAGACGAGCCCTTCGCCCGAGGTGAAACTGGCGACCCACCCCGACGCCGCTTTTTCGATGGTGTAGGACGTCGTCGCCGACCAGGCGACGAGATGGCTGTTGTCGACGATGTATTCCTGATCCGGCTTCAGGTCGATTCGGTGGATCGCGCCGAAACTGTTCAGAATCAGGGTGCCTTTGCCGCCGATCTTGAGGATGAAGAATCCTTCTCCGCCGAGCAGCCCGCGGCTGAGGCTCTGCATCTTGCTCTCAATGATGACGGAATCGGCGCCGGCCAGAAAGCCGTCCTTCTGCACCATGTATTCGTTGACGCCGTCGAGTTCGAGGATGACGATCTCGCCCGGCACCGTCGGAGCCAGCAGCACTTCACCGGGACCGCGACTCGCACGGAGCGTTTGGAAAAAGAATTTTTCCCCGGTGAGCAGTTTCCGTGACAGCGCGCCGAGAAACCCGCCTTCCATCTTACTTTCGACATCGATGGTCGGAGAAGACCCGACCATCGCCCCGGACTCGGCCTTCAGCTGTTCGCCCGCCGCCAAGTCCACCCGCACCATCGGAAACGCTCCCGGATACAGAATCTCGCTTTTCATGTTGTCTCGCTCCTGCCGTCGCACGGGTCCAACAGACTATCCGATGGAGCGCGCGTGTGGCGATTGTCTGGAATACGCTTCGGACTGTCAAGCAAGGACGCCGGGGAAACCGAGCAGGTTCAGGGGGTCTGCCGGAAAGGCCGGGGTTGAAATGGTCGGTCGTGCGGCCGGGGCCCTCCGGGTGGAAGCCCCTGCCCCTCGCCGCGAAATCGCTGCCGGAGATCCCGACGAAACGCCTGCCGCTCCTCCGGTGACATCTTATTCCACCGCTGCCGCATGTCGTGACGCTCCTCCGGCGGGAGCGACCGGAACCATTGGCGCGCGTTGCGAATCGCATCGCGTTGTTCCGGCGGCAGATCTCTGAACCGCTGAAACCGCTCGCGGAGACGTTGTTGATCGTCCGGCGACATCTGGCGCCATTCCTGAAACCGCTGCCGGGCCTCGGTCCGTTCGTCCGGATTCATGTTCGACCATTGCCGCGCCCCGTTGCGTAGGCGCTCCTGCCGGTCCGGCGGCAATTGATCCCATGTCTGGTTGAACTTCTGCAGCACCTGTTGTTCGGTGGGACTCAACTGCGTCCACGGCACGCCCTGCCTATCGGTCTGCGCCCAGGCGGACACGGTCCCGGTACAGAGCAACAGTATGAAAGGAAGCACCGGCATCGTCATGGCTTCACATCTTGCCCCGGATCGACCGGACGGGAGTTCCGTCGATCACTCTCATCACGAACATCACGCCGCCGCCCTTGTGGCATCTCCTGCACCTGCCCACGTTGCCGCTCTGCTTGCGTATCGCGACCGGCCCGGCCGGCTACATCGGCGGCACGAAACGGATCGACCCACCGGTCCTCGCCGGTATGCCAGCTGCCGAGAAACTCCAGAAAGTCGGTATCCGGAACCTGAGTCGCTTCGGGTACTGCCGCGGCAGCCGCCGGCGCGGCCCACAACAGAACCCAGAGAGTCCATCTTGCCGGATAGCTACCCTGCTTGGTCGTCATCGGCCAGCCAATGGTAAAATTCGAGGTCTTCGGCCAGCTCCACGTTTTCCTCGGATGTGACGAGCTCAAAATCGTCTAACAGCACCGCCGTATGCTGCTGAGGAGCGGGCTGCTGGAGCCAGAGAAAAACCCCCACAGCCGCAAGCGACGCCGCGACGACGCCCACGGCCCATGGACGCCATGCAGTCCGGCGCGGAGACGAGGTCACCGCCGCCAACCGAGCGCGCTGCAGTCGTAAGGCGGTGGCCTGATCGACGTCCGCGGCAGTCCGATCCAGCAGACGCCTGGCATGGGCGACGAATTCCCGATCCTCGTGCGGCAGATCGCCGTTCATGGCCAATGATTCCCCAACCGTTTACGAAGCGCTTGAATGGCCCGAAAATAATGCGTCTTCACGCTGCCCTCGGAACATCCCATCGCCACCGCCGTCTGCTCGACATCCAGTTCTTCCCATGCACGCAATAAGAAGACTTGCTGCTGGCGAAACGGCAACGCCCGTAGCGCCTCGTCCAACGCGGCGGCGGCTTCTTTGACTTTCAACTGATGTTCGGCCGTCGGCGTGGCCGTATCGGCGATCGCCTCCAAGGGATCGTCGGTGTCCTCGCCGTCGTCCGCCGTCCCCAACCACAGTTGCCATCGGGACCGCACTTTCCTGCGCCGGTACCAATCGCGGATCTTCGACTGCAAAATCCGGTGGAACAGCGGTCCCCACTCGGTTTCATTCCGGATGCCGTACCGCTCGACCAATTTGAGCATGGCGTCTTGCACGAGATCGAGCGCCTCGTCATCGTGTCCGGTGGCCAACTGTGCCATGCGGAACGCGCGACGTTCGACTCCGGCCAGAAACCGATCAAGAGCCCGCGCATCGTCCAGGGCCGACACCCTCCCACGTATAGCGTGACGGCCGAGCTCGCCCAGGATTATGCCGTCAGTCGACAGCATCGACGGCTCCTCACAACGACCCCCGTCAGGCATGGCCCGCTCGCACCGTGTCCGATTGTCATGCGATCTGCCTCTCAGGTCAAGACGACCGCCCGGCTCATGAATACGTTGCTGCTATGTTTAGTAACGGCTACTGCCCGATCAGGTTGACGAGAAAGAGGCGGATCTGAGTGCCATGGAGAAGAGCCCGCACCGACCGAACCCGATAAAGAATTACTTGGCCTTCGAGGCAGGTTTAGCAGACGAGGTTGAATTACGCGGGATCGAGACGACCACATCCTGCTGCGGGTCGGCATCCTGATCTTTGCCGTCATGGCCGACGCTGTACATGACTCCTTGGCGGAGATTCACCAGCATCGGAAGACCCGTATAGGGGTCATAGAACTTCTGACCGGCTTTCGCGATGCGCGCCAGCAGGTCGGCATCCTGTGGACCTTGACGCAACCAGGCTTGCAAACTCGCCAGCCGCAGGTGGGCATCGGTATCGATAACCAATCCGTTCATGCGCTCCCATTCCGGAAGCGGTTCGAGGCCGAGGAGGTTTTCAATCGGATTAGTCAGATAATCCATCACGCCGTTTGCCGGCTGTTTGATATAGGTCGACCGCTTGGGCATCGCGCCGTACCGGCCTTCCCCGGCAGTTTTATAGGAGGCCTCGTAATATTCGGCATAGTCATTAAACCGCCGTTGCCTCGGCAACGGCAACACTCCGGCCACACTGACGTACAGCGGCACGTCCTCACCCCGATCAGCTTCGACCTGCGCCGCGAACAACTTGGTCGCCAGCACGAGTTCGCTCTGCATCGGCCAACGCATCGAGGCTTCCACTTGATCGAGAGGCCGCAGCATCTTGCTCAACCGCGGCAACAGCTTGCCGTCGAAGTCGGTCCGAACGAGCAGACCCGATGCGACGGCCACGTCGTCATTGATGGCCTGAAGCGCCATGGTCTTGACCGGCAGAGTCTTCGCCTGTCCTAACGTCGTCCGCCAGGCCTCCAGATCGCCGTCCAATCGATCTACACCGGCTTCCATCCCCTGGCTAAAACCGTCCGCCACATAGAGGCGATGAGCTGAGAGTACGGCGGCACAAGGCGGAGCGACCGATTGACCGTACCCCCAGTCTTCAAACGGCATCTTCACCCATTGCCGATACCGGCTCAGGGCCGTCTCCGCCTGCCCCACCCAGCCCTTCATACTGTCGGCCTGCGCCTTGAACTGCGTCGCCGGATCGGTCGAACTGAACCAGCCTTGTACCACGCTGGCGGAGGCGTTTTTATGGCTGCTCCTCTCGTTGCCGCCCAGGCAAGCCGCTGCCCACTCTCTGTCTTTGGCGTCGGCCTTGCGTTCATATCCGGCCTGTAACGGATCTGCGCCTGCTGTGGCCTCGAACCCGAGCAGCATCAGATACCCGTTCTTGTGCGAATCCATCATGGTTCGCTGAGGCGTTGTCGTCAGACTCTGGAACGCAGCACTGGGCTTTTCCTCTATGACCAACCATGTCAATCCCACCGCGCCGACTGCCAGTGCGATCAACGCGCCGCAGAGTACGACCAACCCGACGATCGACGTCACGATAGCCCGCGTGGTGGAGAAACACGAGCTGATGAACAAGGTCAATGCGATCCGAATCCTGGCCAGCTTGACTCCAAGACGAGGCCGGGATTTCGGCGGGACAGGTCGCTCAATCGTCTGAGCCCGCGTATGCTGACTGCTCGATTGGAACAGGACCTCCACCGCCGAAGCGGCAGGAGACGGGGCTAATCCCGGAATCGGCTCAAGGTGCGACAGCGACGGCGGCGTATCCTTGGTGGTTCTACCGACCGGTGGGTCAACAAATCGAATAGACTCGCCGGTCTTGACCCAGTCATCTTGGTGCTGGGTCTGAGACTGAGCAGGAGCCGATTCCGCTGCAACTGACGGCACAACCCCCGTAGCCTCAATTACCCTCGCGAGAGGTTCATCGGCCGGCGGAATAACTGGAGAAGGCGATGGCTCCGGCTCGACGGTCTTCTTGCGCTTTTTCGGCTGTGGCCGATGCGGGCGCGCTGCTACCTCACCAGTCTTCCAGTGGGAAGCCTGCGCTGATTCCGTGACAGACATGGGCATCGACGCGGGATCAATCACGCTGGAAGGGTGCGTGCCACCATCGATAGACTCGGCCGCAATCGGCGGCGCTTCGGCCGTTACCGGGGAAGCTTCAGGAACAGGGTTTGGAGGCGCGGTCGTCGGCTTTGCCGCACCCGACAACTGATCGACCAGAGTTTGGAGAACGGGGAGTAATTCCCGTGTGAGCGTAGGGGGAACCAATTCGATCGTGTCGGCCGGTTTCTCGACGCGAGGCTGAGGCACCGGTTCCGAAACCGGCACCGACTGAACGGGTGGCACGACCGCAGGCGAGGGTGTCGGTGAAGGCGCGAGTCGAAAAGACTCTCGTTCAGACTCGACGACCGGAATCGTCACGGAAGTAGCATGCGAAAGTTCGAGCGACGGCACCGCTTCCGCACGACCTATCGCGGCCGTTTCTTTCCGAGTCTGACCGTCTGTCGAGGAGGCGGAATCCTGCAGACGGAACGGAGTGTCTTCGCCAACCGCCGGCGGTTCACCAACCGGAGTAGATTCAACCGAACTCATTGCGATTGAACTCGCAAGCTCAGGCTGGACTGGCATGCCGAGTTCAGCGTCCCGCACGAGAAGAGACTCGATAGACTCCTCAATCACAGGAGCGGCGTTGACCGCTGTCACAACTTCTTCCACTATCGGTGCAACAACCGGATCTTCTGGCGGCGGGATCACAATCGATGACTCTTCAATCTGCTCCCACGGCATTGGAGAAACGGTCGGCTCCGTAGCAGGGGCAGCAGCAGCGCTCTCGTTCTGCACAGGCGCCGACTCCGGAACGACGCCAAATGGCACCGATTCCGGCAACGCCTCCGGGTGATTGGCCACCGGATGCTGAAATGATTCGTGTGGGGCAGAGGACGCAGACCCGAACTTCCAGGCTTCATTAAAAATGGATGTCCAAGAAAATTGCCCCCCGGCAGGGTTCGTAGGATTCTGAGGCGAAGCCGTCACCGCTTCCTGCGCGACAGTGGTCTCGGAGGGATGCACAACCGGTTGATCCTGGAAACCTTCACGTTCGACCTCGGAAACATCCGTCACTTGGTCGGACTTCAGATGATGGGTTGGTTGTTCATACGCCACTCCATCTGATGCAGTCTGAGTAGACTCTCCCATCGTTGAGGCATTTGCTTCGAGCGACCGCTCGCTCCCCGGAATAGTCACCGTCGACTCTTGAACCTGATCCCAAGGCATGAGTCCATGGGCCGACTCGGACGAAATCTCACGAATCGTCGCGATGGTCGATTCAGTGGACGCTGAAGAAGGTTCAATGGATGGAGTCGGTTCCTGGGGCGTACCATCCGGTATCGTCCATGTGATCTCCGGAGAGTAGTCCTGTGCAGCTCCCATCGACAGATTGGAGCCGGTTGCACTCAATACCGACGCCTCCGCATCTGGCTGCACCGAAGAGGGAATCTCGACCGGACTGGCTTGCGGCTCAATCTGCGCAGAAACCGGCGCGGGTTCAGGGGTCGTGAAATCGGAAACCACCTCTGGCTGAGGAATCTGGACGGAATGTTCTTCAACCTGCTCCCATGGCATAGGTCCGGGAACAGACTCACCCGCGGGTTGCGGATCCGTGATTGGTGCGGCGGGAATTGACCATTCGACCGGCTGACTTGCCTTGCCTGGTGCACCCGAAGGCGCAACCTGATCCACTGTCTCGACTGCGGGCGTGGAGTGCTCAGGCAGAGTGGAGACCGGCACATCTTCGATGATCGACAGAGGAGGATTCTCTCCGTTGTTCGCATGTATCGGATCGCCAATGGCCGCCTGCTCACTCACAGGGGGCGCAACAACTACGGAAGCTCCTTTGCCTGTCGACTGTCTGGACGACACCGATGTGACAGATGGCGCCACCGCGACCGTACTCGCATCCTCCGTTTGGCTGTCTATTGGAGTGGGGTACAGAGTAGGAGACTCGTGGCTGTCGACCACCTCCTCCCCGGCCCCCACGACCGGCGAGGCAGAACTGGACGGAGTACGCGGGATAAGCTCCCCCGACTGTGCATCGAAGAGCGAGGCTAGGCGGAATGCTGGAGGGCTGGCCGGCGCAAGTTCTCGGATCTTCGCATAAAGTTCGGCAGGCAGCGCGGGGCGATCCGGATCCGGATCTTCCACCAGTATATCGATAGCCTTGGCAAACTCCTCCGCCGCCGCCAGCGCGTCGCCTTTTTGTTGATAGACGACTCCGAGCTTCTCGAGGAACGGCACACATCGGGGCCCGGCGACGAGATATTCGCGCAGTAACGATTCGGCGAGCCAATAGTCCTGACGCTCGAGGGCCTCGTTGGCTAACGATTCGAAGGCTTGCCTGGCCGGCAGGAGACTCCCGAGCCGGAGGTGGAGCGTGGCAAACAACCGCCTCGCTTCCATGTTCAGAGGATCGAGCGCTAGCAGCTCTTTGAGTGCCGCAGATGAACGTCCGTACTTGCCCGCATTCATTTGGGTGATGGCTTCTTCAAGAAGAGCTGTCTTCTTGCTGTAGCCGATGACACCCCGCCTGTGGCCAGGATTCGCGGGTTTCTTTTCAGTTTTATGGGAAGTCTTTTTGTCCGCTCGCACGATAGTAACTCTAGCAGATCGCTGTCAGGCTACAATCCTCACCAGTGGCTGATTTGCGCCAATCGTGCGACCAGGGTAGTTCTACAAGGGAAACAGGGCAAAACCGTTTAGCAGACTGCAAGTGAAGTGCCTCACCCACAATCAACTCATACTTCAGAAGGTATTGAATTACCGGATACTTACGGGATGCCTCTCTCTCTGCCTGGCAGCCTCTCGTCGCCATTTTTGAACGAGTGTGTGGATTTCGGTCTTCCTGGCGTCCTTATTTTGACGTAACTGCCCCCCTCCATCCTCTTCATCACTTGTTCGCTCAGCTCACTCGAACGAGGGTGTGCGCGAATCGAGCAGAAACACCGCAAACCTTCAGGAATGAAGCATAGCCTCCGATAAGACACACGGCAGGAAGCATCGCAGGCTGGAACAGGTGTGTCCTGCCTGAATCGACTTACTGAACACCAACTCGATGCATACGGAAGGATGATCGATGAAGCGCGTGGTGTTGACTGAACTGCTTCCGGGGATGGTGCTGGCAAAGCCGGTAACGAATTCATCTGGTTTGCCCGTTGTTCCGGCAGGAGCAGAACTTGACGAGGGTATGATTGACCGACTGAAACGGCTCGACCTGGCCTCGGTCTATATCGAAGGCGAAGCGGATTCGGCGGGCGGGAAGACATTGGCTGAATTGGAGGCTGAACTGGAGCATCGCTTTCGGCAAGTGGGCCAGGATCCGCTGCAACAGCGCATCTTGTCCGCAATCCGAGAGCATTTGCGCCGAACCCACGGCACTCCGAACGAGGAAGGAGCGCCTTCTACAACATGAGTCCCTCGTCCGCCACAGATTTCCGAAACCGCATCGAGCAATTGGGCGATCTCCCGACTCTACCGGTCGTGGTGCAGAAATTGGCCTCCATGATCGGTCGCCCGAATGTTTCCGCTGAAGAAATCGGCTCGCTCATCGAAAAAGACCAGGTGTTGGCCGCTAAGGTTCTGCGCCTTGCCAACTCGCCCTTCTATGGATTCCCCTCTCGCATTGCGTCAGTCCCTCACGCCGTCGTCGTCTTGGGCCTCAATGTCGTCAAAGGGCTGACTTTGTGCGCTACCGCATACGACATTATGAAAGACGCCGGACTGAACCAGTTGTGGCGACACTCCCTCGGCGTCGCTATCACTGCCCAGCTGCTGGGTAAGCGGTTGGAGATGAAAAATCCCGAGGAAGTGTTCGTCGCCGGTTTGCTCCACGACATCGGAAAGGTCCTGCTGTATGTGAAATGGGCGGACGTGGGGAAGAAGATCAAAACCGCGAATCCGATCGGCGATCGGCCGATGCTCGATATCGAACTGGAGCTGTATGAGGCATCGCACGCCGATGTCGGAGGCTGGCTGGCCAATGCCTGGCATCTGCCCGCCGCACTGCGGGAGCCGATTCTGTTGCATCACCAGCCGAACGCCGCGCAGGATGCCGCGTTGCAAACCGCCATCGTCCACATCGCCGACATCCTGGTCAAAGGGTTGGCTTGCGGCAATCCGGGCGACGAGTTGATCCCTCCGATTTCGAAACAGGCCTGGAGCCTCGTGGGATTGGACGACGACGGACTCGCGTGGTGTTTGGCCAAAGCCGCGGAAGAATTTCTCGCCATCGACGACTATCTATGACCAGAGTGGCGATCACTCACCGTGTCCTGTTGCTGCACAATGATCCCGGAGAGATCGATGCGCTGTCGACGCTGTTGTCCAAAGCGGGGTTCCAGATCGTCGCCGGCGATCTCTCAACCGTGGCCCTGCACGAACTCGTACATAACCCCCCCCATCTGATTCTGGCGGCCGAAGGCACCAGTGGCCGCTCGGTCGAATCGCTGACCCGGCAACTCAAAAGCGATCCGTTCTTGGGACGGCTGCCGCTGATCGTCCTCATCCGTGATATTCGCCTCAACGACGTGGATTGGGGCGCGCTCGATGTCGACGATTACATCTGCTTGCCCTATCGCCCGGAGGAAATCGTGCACCGAGTTCGTTTGTGCCTCAGCCGGCTCACCCGATCGCTGGACGCCAACCCGCTCACACGTCTTCCTGGCAACACGACCATCTTGTTTGAAACGACGGCGCGAATCGAAAGCGGAAAACCGTTCGCCCTAGCCTACCTCGACATCGACAATTTCAAATCGTTCAACGATCGGTACGGCTATGGGCGGGGCGATGAAGTGCTAGTCGTGGCCTGCCGCATCCTCACCACCGTCGTGGGCGAACTCGCAGGGACGGAGGGCTTTGTCGGCCACGTGGGTGGGGACGACTTCGTCTTTATGAGCCACCCAGACCGCATCGATGCGATCTGCGAAACGGTGATTAAACGGTTCGACCTAGTCATCCCGGACTTTTACGATCGGGAGGACCGACTGCGCGGCTACATCGACTCCGTCGATCGCAAAGGCAATCGTGAACAATTTCCGATGATGAGCCTCTCGATCGCGGTGGTGACAAATACCCACCGCACCATCGATCACCCGGGCGACGTCAGCAAGATTGCCTCTGAGCTGAAGAAGTGCGCGAAGGCGAAGAAGGGCAGCGTTTTCGTGAAGGACCAACGGAACGGCGAGCCCATGCTCAAGGAAGAGGCCGCATAAATCAAGCCACCCTCCCACGTTAGAGAAGTCCTACCGGAAACGGACGAGAGAATGTGGGGGTTCAAGAGAAACGACCAGGACTCAGCGGCAGGGTTCGAATTCGTCGCAATCGTCGGCGGTCAATCGCCCACCGACCTCATAGACATAGCCTGATGGAAATCCCAACTCCCGCTCCTGTCCGCTCTTGCTGAGCACCTTCGCACACCGCAGACAGTGCTGTACTCCTTCCCACGACGGATGCCCTGCCAAATGCTGGATCGGGGGCTCAACCTCGGCAAAGTTTTGCGGGAGAAGCGCCTTCCGGACCTCGGCAACCAATCGATGGGCATGGTCACCCGACTCGAGCTCGGAATCTTCTAAGACGAGGACTAATAGCCCGAGTGCCCGCACAGGATCCCCGTTCGCCTCTTCGAGCAGTCGTTGGGCGAACGCGTGAACTTTCGTATGAAGCTGTTGGGGATCCATCGACACTCTCACTCTCCTCTTCCGTTCACATCCCTATCGGGCGGTTGCCGTGAAACCATAAGTCGGAGGCACAACTTTTTATATACGAACTGGTCGAGATCGCAGGTTTTGTGCCACTCAACTCTTCCAAATTGAATGATGAGTGGGACCGAAGGCGGTGCGGCTGCTGTCGGAACGTTCCGCTACACTCAGTGGCGATAAGGGCATAGCGTTCCCATAAAGTCATCGGGTGAGCGAACCCATCGGAATTATGGGACTAGGGTCGTTTGGGAAGGGTCAATAGAGCCATAAATACGGCGATGGCTGTATTGACTGTGTACCGTATATGGACAAAGATGGCAGAGCTTTGTACTAGCAGTGGTGGGCGTTCGTTCTCACAAGAACATCGCTTATGGCTGAACACTCAAAGCTCCGTATTCGCCCGGAGGTTCGGTTGCCTGCTGCTTATGCTGATATTTTGTTCCTCTTTGAACAACGCACTCCCAATTCTCGGCATTCACACGTCCCCTCATCGTTCGGTCATGAGCCGTTGAACTTCACCCCATCTCGCTCATCGGTAATGTTGCGGCAACGACTCCAGCCCAGGCTGCTGTACCACGTATCCCAGAGGGAGGATTCCCATGGACACATCGCCCACTGATCTTCTGCAAGACTTTTCCCTCGTCACGAAAAATTTCGAGCAACTGGGGCAGCGGCTTTCGGAAGTCGCCGAGCAGGTCCGCACCACCGGAGTCCCGCCGGCTGAGAGCCTCATCGAAGAAATTGCCGCCTCGCGGCGCAATTTTACCGAGTTGCGGGACCGAGCCATCGAACTCATGGGCCTGATGTCGGAGCCGCCAGCCAAGGCGCCCGAAGAAATCGGGTCGATCAAAGAGCTCGAAGCGCTCCTGCAAATGGCGCAAGAAGCCCAACGGAAGCGAGCCCAGAACGAAAAGACCAGGCTCCGGGCGCTGACCGTACTCGACCGCATCCTCTTTCTGGTGCATCGGGAGCAAGCCGAATTTGCGCCGTTGGCCGAGTGCCAGGCGAAAGCCCGCGCCCTGCGCGAAGCCATTCACGATCACGAAGGCCACGATCTACATCCCGACGTGGCGGCACTAGCCCAAGGCCGTCACCCCTTGGCGGAACTCCTCACCCTGGTCGAAGGCTACGACGATCTCGACGACGACCTGTGGCTCCTGCTGAAACATGCCGTCGCCGAAAACTTCGGGAAATCGCTGGCCATGAGCGCCGCCCGTGGAAAGCTGGCCCCCTCACCGACACGCATGAACCCCGAACACACGGCAGATGAAGTGCGGACCAGTTCCAAGACGTCGGCGCCGTCGATGGCCTTCACCGACGGCGAACACGGATCGCGTTGAGTCAGCCTCCCCTAGCTCCACATGCCCGGCCCCACGCACGGCGAGATGAGTCCCTACGCCGGAGAAACGGCCCCTTCGGTTGTCTCACCCGCTTCCCTGTGGTAGTTTGCCTCACAGTAGGGTTTCCCCTCGCGTGACGGGAATACCTGATGAGGACTTGTGCGCAGCATCCGATTGCCACACCATCGACATTCCATCGCATGCACCCGCTACTGGCTCCTGTCGGCGGTGTTCGGCATCTTGTTGCTGCTCCCCACAATCGGCCTGGCGGAGACCGCCGCGTCGACCGGGAAAATCGCCCTCGACTTCAATGATGTCGATATCCCCGTGTTCGTCCGGTTCATCAGCGAACTGACCGGAAAGAACTTCGTCTTAGACGAAACCATCAAGAAACAGGGTGGGAAAATCTCCGTATTCTCGCCGACGAAGGTCACCCCCGATCAGGCCTACCAGATGTTCGTGGCGGCGCTGGAAGTCAGCCGCCTAGCCGTCGTCCCAAAGGGCAGCGTCTATCAAATCGTACCGATGGGTGAGTTGCCGCCGGAACGCGGTGTCTTCGTCTATAAACTCAAACACGCAAACGCGACCGATTTGGCGGCCGTCCTCACCAACCTCGTCGCGCGTTCCCAGACCGTCGCGCAAACGGCGCCGGGAGCCCGGCCGCCCCTCCGTCCACTCTCGGAATTCGAAGCGCCCGTCCAAGTCTTCGCCGACAAGCCGACGAACTCCATCGTCGTCAGTGCGACCAAATCCGCATACCGACAGATCGAGAGCGTCATCAAGAACTTGGACACACGACGCAAACAAGTCTTCGTCGAAGCCGTCATCCTCGAAGTGCAAGTCGATCGGCTCAAACAGATCGGCACGGACCCCACACAGGTCATCGGGTCGGGAAAAGCCGGCGCGTTGCAAGGCATCGCGGGATTCAACCGGGCGCCGGAAGATTTGGCCGCCATCGCCCAAACCATCAGCGGGGTCGCCTCGGGCGGAACCGTTACCGTATTGAACACCGTCAACGTCCGCGCCTTCATGCAATTGCTCATGAGCCTCACCGATACCAATATTCTCTCGACGCCGCAGGTTCTGGCCGCCGACAATCAGAAGGCCAAGATCGTCGTCGGAGAAAACCGGCCGTTCCCTACCGGACAGGCACAAGGTATTACGGGCGGCACGCTCGTGACGATCGAACGAAAAGACGTCGGTGTCACCCTCGAACTGACCCCGCAAGTCCTCGAGGACGACTTGATCCGGTTGGAGATCAAGCAGGAAATCACGGCGATCGCCGAGAACGTCGCACAGACAATCGGGTCGGGCACCGCCACCGTCCCTGTCGGTCCCACAACCACCAAACGTTCGATGGAAACCACCACCATCGCCAAAGACGCCCAGACCATCGTCGTCGGCGGCCTCGTGCGAGACAACGTGACGATCAGCGAACGCAAAGTCCCTCTCCTCGGCGACATTCCCTGGCTGGGCTGGCTCTTCCGATTCCAAAGCCGGCAGACTGAAAAACTCAATCTTCTGGTGTTCCTTACGCCGCAACTCGTCCGCGACGAAGCGGACATGGTCGAGTTGAATCAACGCAAGGCCAAGGAACTCAACACCCTGCAGCGCGACAACCGAATCGAAGAACCCACCAAGCTCAAGCAGGACGTGCTCGAGCACCTGGAGCGACCGGCGCCAGCCTCCGCGCCCCATTCCGACGACTTACCTTCCAAGACCCCCTGATCTCGGTCGAGCATCCGACGCCCCTCTTTTGCGGGATAGTCCTGGAATTTGCCGACCGATTACTCTTTCTTCATCGGACAACGAGCAATTCCCGAGTCATCGCATGCACCACGCCCAACAGTCCCGTTCCGCTCAGCGATTCCCCGTAACCTACCCGGTCATTTTCGGCGGCGCACCGTTTGTGGGCGAAGGCACGGTCCACGATCTCTCCGCAACCGGTTGCGCGATCACTACGGATCGGACCGTGCTCTCCGGCAGTTACGTGCGCCTGACCGTCGTCCTCCCTTTCTCGCCATCCCTGACCGTCGATCTAGGAAAGGTCCGATGGGTCAGAGACCGCGCTTTCGGCGTCGAGTTCATTCGGCTCCCCACCGTGGCCCGCACCAGGCTCGATCGCATGGTCTGGGAACGGTTTCTCCAGTCCTTAACCGGGCCCAACGGAGCGGTTCCGACCGGTCGTCACACGGCAAATAAATCCGGACGCGTCCTGTAAGAAGCAACCCAGCCTATCGACACACCCCACAACGCCCCCAGTCTGCCTGGGGAAACACACCCATTCCGGGAATACAGATGATCTCTGAACTGATTGCTCGTCTGACACCGTCTTGTACCGACGTCACCCGTCTAGTGTCGGAATCTATGGATCACACAGTCCCCTACCGAACCAGACTTGTCGTCCGATTCCATCTCGCCATCTGCCGAGGATGTGCGGAGTATCACCGGCAACTCATGGGCCTCCGCCATATTCTCCGCCACCGTGGCCTCAGGATTTCAGATCGCTCATCGGCCTCTCCCCCGGCAGACTCACTCGCACAACTCACCGACGCCTTTCACACTCAAACCAAGGTCCGCTCAGGCACACCGCGCAGTGATCGATCCCTGTAAGAGTCCGCCGCCTGTCACGACTGATCGGCATGCGACACGGATGGATACTCGCACTGGTACTTCTCACGGGATGCCAAAGCCTGGGACTGCAGAGAGTGGGACAGAATGGTATCGCTTCCCCGATCTGGCCCTTGTGGGAACGCTACCAACAATGTCGAACCGCGACAGACCCAGCTCACTTAGACCTTCTGCGCGATCAGCTTGAGCGAGCCATGATCACGGGCGTAGATCCACCCCGATGGATCGCAGCATTCGGCATCCCCGTTCTGCGCCACCCGCTCCGCACAGCGGTAAACCCAGTGATCCTCGCGGCCGACTGCAGCCTGCGCACGGCTGCTCGATTCACCGACCAGGGAAATTACGATGAAGCGCACCGTCTCTATCGGGAGTTTCTCCTCCGCGATCAATCGGAGGATACGGCGTATTACCGAACCCGAGCACAAGCTGAACTCCGCCGACTCGATATCCTCCTGCTGGCTCGAGGAACCGTCCGAGACGAAAAGGAGGAAGGAAGTCGCACGCAGCTCCCCATCCATCACGGAACACAGGGGAGATGATCTCTGACTGACTGCGAGGAGACGATGAATACAACACTCTATTGGACCAGGCAGACGTTACGGAACAAGTCGCGTGAGCTACGTCAGACCGCCCGAATCTGGTGGCTCAACCAACAGATCGAGTTTCTCGCATGGCGTTGGCGCCAGACCCCTCAGGCACAAGAGCCGGCGTCATCCTGCCCAGAACTCACCTCGCCGGCATACACCCACCGGGAGGCGTCTCATGTGAGGATCCGATACCGATAAATCAGGAGCGGGACGAGCCGGCGGTGAGATTCTGAGTGGTGTGGGAAAACCAAGGCAGGCTCGTTTCCCCACACCGGACAGAGTAACAACTAGCGGCGGTTGGCTTGATCGCGACGGCAGCTTTCCTCGGCAAGCATCCGCTGGCCGGCAGTCGCATCTTTCGGGATACGGGCCATGCAGGCTTCCAGCGTATCGCCGACGGTCCCGGCCGCGGCCCGATCCTGGCTCTTCGCGCTGGCCGTTCCCACAATGCCCACCCGAACCGCTTCATCCCGCCGGCAACTTTCTTCCGCCACCTGACGATTGCCGGCCGACGCGGACGACGAGATTCGTCCCAAGCAGGCCTGGAGCGAATCATTCGCCCCCGACACAGAGGCGCTCCCGGAAGCGGCCGATGATCCCATCGGGCCATCTGTCGCGCACCCACCAACCAGCAAACCCATCACCACCACGACCCCGCACAATCCCACTGAACGACGCGCCATGTGACATCCTCCTCACTATAAATGAGACGGCAACAACAGGAATAGGATGCTCATCCTACTGCGCGGTGGCGGCAAGCACAAGACGGATTTTGGGGCTGGAGTCCGACGAGGCGCAGTGGCGAGAAGGAAGAGGCGGACCGTGGCGGTGCCAGCCCCGGTCCGTCCAAAATTGTTCCTCTCGTCTCGAGATGACGCTATGGCGCTGCGTTCACTTTCGTCGCTTCCTTCACCGGCGGATCGATGGTGATGTTCGGACCCTGCACCTTCGGCAACACGCCGGCACCGGGCTTCTCCACGATCCGTTGATTATTCTGATCGACCGAAAGATTTTGCATCACGTGCCGATCATCGAACATGGCGGCGTTCGTAATCGATCGTTCTCCCGTTGCGTTGGTTTGGCCGGGATCGTTGGCCAATGTCTGTCCGTGAACCGGATCCACCGCTTTGCCCATCGGATACCCGGGGTGATTCGGCAACATCGCCGGATTGGCCAACACACCGGAAACGACGAACAACAAACCTGCGCACAGTCCTATCGTGACAAGTGAGGGTCTCATGATGTCACCTCCTGAATGATACGTGGGAGCAATCCCACCCTCGTTGCGATCATCGGCGAGGGCATACAAGAATGGGGTGAATAGAGAAAGGAAGGGGAACTGCGGGACCTCTACCCCGGCTTCATACGGCACCTCCGGGATGCTGTTCAGCATCGCTCCCGACAAAGGCCTGAGTCAAGGCGGCGCAAACCGGCTCAGGACGGCCGTCGAACGCGACGAACGAGTTACTCGTGCCCTAGGGCCGAGCGGCGAGTCTTCGTCGGCGAAGGACCAGAACGAGGGCGACTATGGCGAACAGCGGACCGCCAAGAAAGGCCCCGGTCATGGCGGCTTCGAGGGACTTGTCGTGAGTGTTGGACGAGAGGAGTTCGATCGCGATCATCGTACCGAACAGCCCGATGAGATATCCGACAATCGCGGCTAGTACTCCGATGCCGAAGGCTTTCATCGGATGATCATGACTGCGCCGAGTCAGTCCTGCGTCGCTCCCTTTCTCAGCAACGTGCGCATCTCCCAGAACGAGGGAGCCGGCTCGTTGACGTCGGGATGGTCCAAGTCGATCTGCACGTTGAAGGGCGGCGAGGTATGACTCGGCGATTGTGTCACCGGGTACCAACAGTCGTACTTGAGTCCCCACTGATCCCGGTAGCTCACCCGCAAATAGCCGTGGCTCTGAGGTTTCACGCGGATCGGAGCGTCCGGACCCAACACCAACGAGACCGCCTGCTTGTGATGCCGTGCGCCTCGCGGATACATCTTCTTCACCGCAAACGTGCCTTCCCACCCACCGACGTGCAATACGCAATCATAGGCGATGCCGCGTCCCACATTCTCGATCTCCGGGGTGAGCGTCAGCACGTTCCCGGCCTGCATCGTGGACAGGTTGGTCACCCGCAGCATGGGTTGCTGTGAGTGGAACTCATCCGCGGTCTGAGCCGCCAACATCTGCCAGACGTAGAACGCGGCGCCGCCGGCCAGGAGCACGACCATCAGGCCAAGGAACCACAACCAGTCCATCCCCACACTCTCCCTATGCGCCACGAAGGTCTGGAGAAGCTACGACCCGGAAGGAGAAGAGTCAACGGGGAAAGAAGAGACCCGGCCGCATAGAGAACGCCCACCGAGCGCGGCTCGGGAACCACTCCGCCGACCCGTCTCAGCTTCGCCGGCGCTTCAATTTGTGCCCCACTTGCACAATCGCCTCGATCGCCGGCGTAAGCTCACGCCCGAGATCGGTCAGCGAGTACTCGACCGTCGGCGGCGAGGTCGGCATGACTTGACGGGTCAGAATGCCGTCCCGCTCCAACCGTTTGAGACGGGCTGAAAAGACTTTCGGCGACACCCCGGGAATATCCGCCATCAGCTCGCTGAAGCGCCTCGGCTCTTCTCGTAAGTACCAGATGATGTTCGGCGTCCAGGCGCCTTTCAGAAACTGCATGCAGACCGTCAGGGGGCAGCCCTCTGGCGGCAGCGGCACCTTCGATTTCCGGCGTTTCACAGCCATCTGACGGACCTCCTCCCGGTCGCCCACGACTTTCCAAACGGAAAGTCCAAAGTTGACTTACCAAACGATAGCATATTGCCTTGAGTGAGTCATCGACTTACCTTGGCCCGCAGGACGGATATCACTCACGCTCACCATCTGAAAGGAGTCGCATCATGAGAAATCACAAGACCGCCATTATCACCGGCGCATCGAGCGGAATCGGCCTCGGCCTGACCACCGCACTGATCGAACAGGGCTACCGTGTCGCGGCCAACTCCAGGCAGATCACGACCGCGGGGACTTTGGAACCGTCTGACACACTGGCCCTGATCGACGGCGACATCGCCAACCCGGACGTCGCGCGCCGGATCGTCGACACGGCGGTCGAACGGTTCGGCGGGATCGACGTGCTGGTGAACAACGCCGGCATTTTCATTCCCAAGCCCTTTACCGACTATACGACGGATGATTTCGAACGGTTGGTGTCGACCAACCTGACCGGCTTCTTCCACGTCACGCAGCATGCTGTCCGGCAGATGCAGCGACAGGGAGTCGGGCATGTCGTCAACATCACGACGACGCTGGCCGACCAGCCGATCGCCGGAGTCCCGGCCTCCATTCCGGTCCTAACCAAGGGAGGCCTGAATGCCGTCACCGCCGCTCTCGCGATCGAGTACGCCGGCGCGGGCATCCGGTTCAACGCAATCGGCGCCGGCATCATCGACACGCCGATGCACAAGCCGGAGACGCATGGATTTCTGAGAACCCTCCACCCGATTCAACGGATCGGGAGAGTGTCGGAGATCGTCGATGCCGTCTTGTACCTCACGGAGGCCACGTTTGTGACGGGCGAGGTGTTGCACGTCGATGGCGGGGCCCACGCAGGAAAGTGGTGAACAAACCAGCCCGGGCGCTCGCGAGGAGCGCCCGGGCCATCTTGGGAAAGGAAGATAGCATGCCATATGTCCATCTGCAGATTACGCGCGAAGGAGCCACACGGGAGCAGAAAGAAGCGCTCATCAAAGGTGTGACGGACTTGCTCGTCACCATCCTCGACAAGAAGCCCGCTCAGACCTTCGTCGTGATCGAGGAAGTCGATACAGACAACTGGGGCGTCGCGGGAACCACCGTGACTGCCTTGAGAAGACAGGGCGGATAAGAACCGTGCAGGTGCGACGATGAAGGATGCTGTCGGGGTACAGCCATGTGGCCGCACCCCGACGGGAATCAACCGAATCGCTTATTGCTCTTCGATGCTGACGATCGGGCAGTTCACCACCACGCCGATCGGGCCCCAGGGCTTGCCGTCCGGTCCGGAGATCTGGCCGGTGTACGCCTTCTTCTCGACTTCGTTGAAGTCCTTCAGCGTAATAGAGTTCGACGCCGGCATCGCGACCTGCGCCCAGACCGTCGCATGCACGTCCCACATCGGGCTGTAGGCCAGCGCGCGGGGACCGGCCGGGATTTCCTGCACGATGTTCAGCGGATCACCCTCGCCCATCAGGGCTGAGCTGAGTCCCTGCCGATGCGGATTGCCCTTGCCTGTCGGGCCGTTCACGACCGGAGCCAGGCCGGTCAAGCCGGAAGCAGGCCCGTTCGAACCCTTGTTCGGCAACGCCTTCAGGTTCGGCGTATAGTTCGCCGCTTCCAGAGCTGCGATCGCCGGATCGGATGCATTGAACGAGGTGTAGTGCACGCGGCGGCCTTCGAAGAATCCGTCCGTCATTTTGAAGGTGGCCGTGCGCTTCTCCAGATCGATGCGGACGAGACGATCGTGCGTGCCGCTGTTGTTCTTGATCTGCGGCGCGTTCAACACCACACCGTTCGGCAGTTCGATGAGCGGCGTATAGAGCGCCTCACCGATGGCGCCGGGCTTCGCTTCCTTCGGGGGGAATCCGGTTTCGCTCGGCACCACGATACGCTCAGGCGAGAAGTCCACACTGCCGAGGAACTGCACCTTCCCGTTCACCATGCCCACGGACTGTACGGCGAGCGTGCCTTTGCCATTGGCCATCTTCGGGCTGTAGTGCACCCCGCGCGCCTCGGCATCGGCTTTATCCGACGACTCGGTCACCACGAACCAGACTGACTCACCGCTGCGCTGCCCTTCGAAAATCGGCAGCGTCACTTCCGTGTAGTCCGCATTTTCCACCGCGCTTTTCAGCAACAACCGGTGGCCGGGCTTCTTCATCCCCATGCTCTCCGCATTGGCCGCCACGCACCCGATCGACAGCGCCGCCACACCGACCGCCGCCATCACCCCCAGCATCGTCGCCTGTCTCATCTGCTTCTTCATGACTCCCCTCCTGACATGGTGAGGTGGATCATTCCACGCTCTACGCAGGAGTCGGAGACAGCGGGAAGATCTTACAGGTCAAAAGAGTGTGGTGGCGTCGTAAAGGACAAATGCGAGCCGATTACGAATTCTGTTTTCGTTTGAGGGTGAGGATCCCGATCACGGAAATCACTACGCTCAACGACCCACCGGCAAATGCATCGGTTATCGCCACTCCAAGAGATTTGTCGTACTGGTTGGACGAGAAGAGTTCAATCGCGCCATCATTCCGAACAGGCCGACGACATAACCGAGGATCGCCGCCAGAATGGCCACGCTGAAGATCTTCATGGATCTCTGCGCTACAGCGTCGAAAGGGAAATGCATTGGTCGAGGAGGTTATAGCACCGAGGCTCTTTTTATCAGATACGGAAGCTCTACCGCATTCTCCTTAGTTGCGGCTCTTTTCCTCCGGTGCTAGACTTCGACCCGGTTTTCCAGCCTCTGGCGCCTCTCACTGGATGAGCGCGATGTCGTCTCCCGATCTTGAAGAAACGCTGCGACGCAGCGAAGAGTTCGCAGCACGGCTCATCGAAAGCAGCCGCGACTGCATCAAGCTCCTTGACCTCGACGGCCGCCTCCTCTCGATGAACGCCCACGGCATGACGGCGTTGGAGATCTGCGACTTCGGCCCGCTCGTCGGCTCACTCTGGGTAGACTTCTGGGAAGGTGCTGACAAGACCAACGCCCGGGCCGCCGTCGAGGCGGCGCGCCAGGGTCGGGTCGGCCACTTCACCGGCTTCTTTGCGACGACACAGACGAAGACTCCAAAATGGTGGGATGTCTCCGTCAGTCCCATTCTTGATCAAAACGGCAAGCCGGACCGGCTGCTCGCCGTGTCTCGCGATGTGACGGATCTCAAACAGGCTGAACAACGGCTGAGGGATTCGCAGGTTTCGCTGGAACGGCAGGTGGCGGAACGAAGCGCGGCGCTGGCCAAAACGAGCGCGGCGCTCCGCCAGATTGTCGAAGGCGTTGAGGCAAAGGTCGGCGAACAGTTCTTTCCGGCACTGGTCCAACAACTGGCCAAGGTGCTCGACGTCCGCTACGCCTTCGTGTCCGAATTCTGCGCCGACCGCTCCAAAGTACGGACGCTCGCCTTCTGGGCCGGAGAACGCTTTGAACCGAATTTCGAATATGCCATCGCCCATACCCCGTGCGAGCTCGTTTTGGCTGGCGAGTTGTATCACTGCGCGGAAAAGGTGGCCGACCAGTTCCCGCTCCACCGGAAAGAACTAGAAGAGATTCACGTCGAAAGCTATCTGGCAATTCCGGTGACGAGCGCAAACGGGCAGATCCTGGGACATCTCGCAGTGATGGATACGAAGCGCATGGAGCTGGCCCAGCTCGACCTCTCCGTGTTCAAAGTGTTCGGGGCGCGGGCCGGAGCGGAGCTCGAACGGCTCCTGATGGAGCGGCAACTGAAAGATAACGAGCAACGCTTACGGGACCTCTTCGACGAAGCGCCGATTGCCTATGTGAACGAAGGGCTGGACTCCAGATTCATCCGCGCCAACAAAACGGCGTTGAGGACGCTCGGCATCACGGCAGAGGAAGTGGACGGCACCTACGGGAAGTCGTTCATCCCCGACACGCCCGACGCCCAGCGGCGGCTGAAGGAGGCGTTCGACTCGATCGGCAAGGGCCTCGATACGAGCGGCGTGATCCTCGAACTGCGGCGCAAGGACAATGGGAAGCCGCTCTGGATCCGCTGGTGGTCGCGCCCCGATCCGGGCGGCACCTACACCCGTACGATGTTCGTCGACATCACCGAGCAGGTGCTGATGGAACAGGAGAAGGCACGGCTCGAAGCCCAGGCCGTCTATCTACAGGAAGAAATCAAGGGTAGCCACAATTTCGAGGAGCTGATCGGCTCTTCCACCTCGCTGAAGAAGGTCTTGAAAAACGTGGAACGGGTCGCGGCGACGGATTCGACCGTGCTCGTGACCGGCGAAACCGGCACGGGCAAGGAATTGATCGCGCGGGCCATTCACAACCTGAGCCCTCGCAAGGGCAAGCCGCTCGTGAAGGTGAACTGCGCCGCAATTCCAGCCGGCCTGATCGAGAGCGAACTTTTCGGCCACGAGAAAGGCGCTTTTACCGGAGCCCTCACGCGAAAAATGGGCCGCTTCGAGGTCGCTGACAAGGGGACGATCTTCCTCGACGAGATCGGCGAGCTGCCGCTGGATCTGCAATCCAAGCTCCTGCGCGTGCTGCAGGAAGGCGAGTTCGAACGAGTCGGCGGGACACAGACCTTCCACGTGAATGTGCGGGTGATCGCCGCGACCAATCGCGATCTCGAGTCGCTGTCAAAATCCGGCCAGTACCGGCCCGATCTCTATTACCGGCTGAACGTGTTTCCGATTCACCTGCCGGCTCTGCGCGAACGCGACGGCGATATCCCGTTACTCGTCCAGTATTTCGTTAGAAAGTTCGCCGCGAGCTTCGGCAAGAAGATCACGAAGATTTCCGAGCAGATGATGACGGCACTGCAACGCTACCCGTGGCCGGGCAACATCCGTGAGCTGGAACATGTGATCGAGCGGGCCGTGATTCTGAGTGAAGGGCCCGAGCTGGAACCGATCGATTGGCTGTCTCCCTCGGCCGCCAAGGCCGGGCAAGGGAAGCCGCTCACGCTCGACGAGGTCGAACAGCAGCATATTCTCGAGGTGCTCGAACAGACCAACTGGCGGGTGAGCGGCGAGAAGGGTGCTGCCAAGATTCTCGGCCTCAACGCTACCACCCTCGAAGCCCGTATGAAAAAACTCGGCATCGTCCGTAAATCGAAACCTGCATCCTGACAAGCCGTTCCGTTCTTCCACGATTCCTCACAAACTCTCCCAACTAATTGGGACGATCCCAATAGATTGGGAATCGGCGGTCTCCCATCATCGGCGCATCGCTTTCATCAACTCCCGATTTCAGTCTGTCTCGACAACGACTTAGCCTGTGCGCGCGCCGCCGTGACCCACATGGCACTGCCGTTGCTGAATACCGTTCGCATCAACGGTCTCACCGAGAGGATGCCGCGATGTTGAAGATCACGACGGTGCAAGAGAGCGGAACGGATGTGCTGCTGAAACTGGAAGGCAAGATCACGGAACAGTGGGCCTCGTTGCTCGACGGCGAATGCCGCTCGTTCCTCCGGCAGCGGAAGCTGGTCTACCTGGATTGCTCCCTGGTCGATTTCATCGACCAGCGGGGTGTGGACGTACTGAACAACTTCCCCCGTCCCGACGTCACCCTCATGAGTGCACCCGGGTTCGTGATGGAGTTGCTGCAGATCGGAGGTCGGCCATGAATTCCGCCACGACGCTCGCCTCTCCTTCTTTGGAACCGGCCGCTGCCGCCGCCGGATTGACGGATGCCGGTCCGGCGCTCTCGCTGGACGATCGGAGGCTCCTCGCCCGACTGCGGGCCGGAGATGAAGGCACCTTCAACGAGTTGGTGACCAAACACCACGGCGCCCTCGTCCGGATGGCGCTGGGTCACGTCGCGGACCGCGAGGCGGCGGAAGAAGTGGTGCAAGACACCTGGATGGCCGTGATCCAAAGCCTGTCACGCTTCGAAGGACGTTCGTCGTTGCGGACCTGGATCTTCGGCATTCTGATTCACAAGGCCAAAGACCGGGGCATTCGGGACAAGCGACAGGTCGCGTTTTCCTCCTTTGAATCCGGTGATGAGGATCATGACGAGGCCGTCGATCCCTCACGATTTCACCAGAGCGGCGAGTGGGCCGGCCACTGGGCCTTCCCCCCGCAACCCTGGGATGAGCAGACGCCGGAGAAACTCCTGGCGTCTCGACAAGCAGTGACGGCGATGCAGCAGGCGATCGAGGTCCTGCCTCCGACATTGAAAGAAGTCCTGATCCTCCGCGATGTCGAGGGGGTGGAGGCGAAAGAGGTGTGCGAACTCCTGAAGATCACCGAAACGAATCTCTACGTCCGCCTCCACCGCGCGCGTGAGCGAGTCCGGGCCGCCGTCGAAACCGCACTGGCGTGCTGAAACAGATTACGGAACGACCATGCGCACTCGACTCAGGATCTTCCCCAGGTGTTTCTCAGCCTTTATCTTCGCCGCAGCCGGTCTGGCTCTGCTCACCGGCTGCCTCTCGCCCATCGCGTTGCATCGCGCGGTGCTGGAGTACGACCGGACCGTCAGCCGGGTCGAAGCCGAGCTGCTGTTGCTGAATATCGCCCGGGCGCGTCATCACCGTCCGGTGCATTTCACTGCCGTGTCGAGCGTGGCCGCCACGTTTGATTTCCGGACGAGCGCCGGGATCCGGGGCGGGATCGGCCCGGTGGCGGACTCCGCCGACCGGCCGCTCACGCTCGAATACGGCACGAGCGTGGCGGAGAACCCGACCGTCACCATCGTGCCGATCGCCGGTGAGGAGTTCACTAAACGCATCCTGCGCCCCCTCGAAGAATCGCACTTCGATTTCCTAGCCCATCAGGGTTTCGATATCAACATGATCTTGCGCCTCATGGCGCGAGGCATGGTGCTGGAACAGGGCGAGCACAACAGGACGGTGCTCTTCAATGCGCCGGGCCGGAAGGAAGAATTCATCGGCTTCCGACGACGACTCCTACACCTGGCCTCTCTTCAGCAGGCGCGCACCCTCTCCATCGAACCGCTCAGCTACGAGGAGCCGTTTCCTGTTGCGCTGGATCGGGCACTCACGCCGGTCGAAGTCGTGGCAGCCCTCGACAAGGGCTATCGCTGGAGCACGGGCAAGGGGACCGACCCGCCGGTACTGACTCGAAAAGTCCTCGGCCGCCTGGTGATTGCGAACTACGAACCGTGGCGGCTGACCAATGAAGAGCGGCGCCGCTTGAACGAGGAGATCCAGCGCTTTCCATCGGACTCGGTCTTCGTGGACATTCGGCCCGGCCACCCCGGCGGAGACTGGCCGATGCGCGGCATAATTCAACTGCGGAGTTTCAACGCCATCATCAGCTTCGTCGCCCGGGCGATCTCGGAAGAGCCCGGGTTCCACGTCGACCCCGACCCGCGCAGCGGGCCGGTAACCATGAATCCCGACAAGGTGTTGGAGATCGAGGAATCGACGGCGGTGCCCCGCGAACCGGAATTCTCGGTCGCCTTCGAAGGCACCCACTATTCGATCAGCCGGTTCCCGATCAGCGGCGGCATGGTGCCGAGTTGGAATCAGGAAGCCTTCGCGGTCCTGGCCAATCTGTTCCAGATGACGGTGACCGACGTCTCCAACACCAAGACGCCGATCATTTCGATTTCAAAAGGAGGCTGACGATGTTGCTCAAATGGATTGTCGCAATCGGCGCGATGTTGGCGGGGTTCCTCCTGACGTGGGCGGTCGCCAACGCAGGAATCGGCATGCCCGCGCCGGATATTGCGAACCAGACCTGGCTCAACAGCGCGCCGCTCCACCTCAAGGAATTGAAGGGCAAGGTCGTCCTGGTCGAGTTCTGGACGTTCGGTTGCTACAACTGCCGGAACGTCGAGCCATACGTGAAGCAGTGGCATCGGACCTATGCCGATCGAGGACTCGTCGTCATCGGCGTCCACTCGCCGGAATTCTCGCACGAGCGCGAGATCGAGAATGTACGGAGGTATTTGACCGAGCACGACGTCCGCTTCGCCGTCCCCATCGACAACGACTTTTCGACCTGGAACAAGTACGGCAACCGCTACTGGCCAGCCATGTATCTGATCGACAAGCGCGGGGTGATCCGCCACGTGCGGATCGGAGAAGGCGGCTATCAAGACACGGAACGGCTGATTCAAGCCCTCCTTCAGGAGCCGGCACCGTGACACGGCGTCTGAAGGCGATCATCGTCGCGACCGTGTTCGGCTTCAGTGCGGGAGGACCGCCGGGATTGGTCCTAGGCGGAGCCGAGTGGTATGTGGCCGGGCAGGGAGGGCATCAGTTTCCGCAAGATCTCTCCAACATTCAGGGAACCGGCCGGTTTCAGGGCACGATGTCCCATGACCTGAATCTGCGGAATCAGTGGGCCTTCGGCGTGAAAGCCGGCGCCTACCTTCCGGCCGGCTGGCGGTGGCTCGGGATGGAATTCGACTTCTCGCACAGCGACGCCAACATCGAACGCCAGCCCATCACCGCATCGGCGCCCCTGCTCGGCACGACGCAACAGAACGGCGTCACCTCGCGCGTTGGACTCACGGTCAACCAGTTTACGCTCAACCTCCTCGCCCGCTACCCGGGACAGATCTTCCAACCCTATCTCGGTATCGGGGGCGGATTGGGACACTCCCTCCTACGGACCTCCCCGGAGCGGGAGAACGCCCTGTATCCGGTCTTGAATGTGCTCGCGGGTATGAAATTCTTCCTGACACCGCATGTAGCGTGCTTTACGGAATATAAGCACGCGCGGGCCACAGTTGAGTTTACCGACAATCCGTTCAGGGCCGACCTGCGGACCAATTGGGTCATGGTCGGCGTGGCCTATCATTTTTGAGGGTCTCGATGTTCACCAGACGCCATCTGCTTCAGACCGTCGTCGCGTGGCTGATCACGGCTGGCTGGCCCCCTTCACCCCTTGCCGGCCTGTTCGACCGGATGTTCGGACAAGGCGAACCCGCACGCACGAAGTCCATCACGCCAAACGACGAGTTCTATGTCACGTCCTATCGCAGTCCGCCGACCATTCGCATCAACGAGTGGCGGCTGTCGATCACGGGACTCGTCGGCCGGCCGATCACGCTCACCTACGATCAGCTGCTCACCGGACCTACAGTGTCACAGATCGTGACGCTCGAGTGTGTGGGCAACACGGTCGCCGGAGAGTTGATCGGGACCGCCGAGTGGGGCGGGACTCCGCTCAAGAACCTGCTGGAAGAGGCAGGAGTGAATCCCGAGGCGGTCGACGTCGTGTTTCGCGCCGCCGACGGGTATTCCGACAGCATCCGCCTCGATCGCGCCCTGGCCGGGGACGTCTTGCTCGCCTATCGCATGAATGGCGTTCCTCTTCCGCTCGGCCATGGTTTTCCCGCCCGGATCATCGTCCCAGGCCACTACGGGATGAAGAGCGTGCAGTGGCTGACGGAGATTGAAGTCGTCGATCGGGACTACCGGGGATACTACGCGCAGAAGGGCTGGACGGACGAGGCCGTCATCAAGACCACCTCGCGCATCGATCTACCCGGACATGGCTCGACGATTCAGGGACTCCGGCATTCGATCGAAGGACTGGCATTTGCTGGCATCAGAGGGATCGCGCGCGTCGAGATCAGCACCGACGCCAGTGCAAGCTGGCAGGTGGCATCCCTGGACCCGCCGCTTTCCCCTTTTGCCTGGCGATTCTGGCGGTACGACTGGAACGTGCCGAAACCGGGCCGCTATAGCCTGCTCGTCCGCGCCACAGATGGAACCGGCGCGGTGCAAACCTCGATCGAACAAGACCCGGCACCGGACGGCGCCACTGGCCTCCATGAGATCACGGTCACGGTCGAAGGAGAATGATGGGGTGGATGACGGGTGTCGAACCCGCGACCTCCGGATCCACAATCCGGCGCTCTAACCAACTGAGCTACATCCACCATGCAGGGAGCAGCGAGGGAACTGTGTGGAGGCGGGATCTTAGCAAAGAGCGGCGAAGGGTCGCAACCCGCCCCCTCAACTCGGGCGGGCGTCGAACGCCGCTTGCATTTCCTGCACGATCGCCTCGACCGTGGTGCTCGGGTCGGCGGCGTCCCGGATCGGCCGACCGATGACGAGATAATCGGCTCCGGCGGCAATCGTTTGGGTCGGCGTCGTGGCCCGCGCATGATCGTCGACTCCCTTGCCGGCCGGCCGGACGCCGGGCGTGACGATGATAAACCTGGGGCCGACCTTCTGACGGATCGCCGCCGGTTCTTCCCCCGAGGCCACCACACCATCGCAGCCGACTTCCGAGGCTAGGAGGGCGCGGGCTGTTACGAGGTCTTGCACGGTCCGCTGGATACCCATTTCGCGCAGGTCGTGACTGTCGAAATTGGTCAGGACGGTGACCGCCAGGAGTTTCAACGACGATCCCTCGCGTCCCTGCACAGCCGCAGCCAACGCCTTCCGGTTGGCATGGACGGTCAGAAAGTCGACGCCCATCGCCGCCACCCGGGCCGTCGCCCGTTTCACGGTTTCCTCGATGTCCAGGAACTTCAGGTCGAGAAACACCCGCATCCCGCGATCGCGGACCCGCTTGATCATGTCTGGACCGGCTGCGGTATAGAGTTCCAAACCGACTTTGACGAACGAGATGTGGCCCTGGAGCCGGTCCAATAGACGGTCCGCCTCGCCCGAGGACGGGACGTCCAGCGCGAAGATCAACCGGTCACGTGCTGCAATCTTTGCCATCACACCCTCCCTCGGGAATCGGCCGATTCTTGACGGTCGGCAACCCCCTGTGTTACAAGTTTGCTCCTTTTGGGGAGGAAGACACAATGCCTGTGATTCACAAATCGACGATTCGACGAGCCCGTCAGGCCGAACGCCGCCGCGAGCGCAACCGCGCCACGCTGAGTGCGGTGAAGAGCCTGGTCAAGAAGGTTGAAGCAGCGGTGGCCGAGAAGAAGACGGATGACGCCAAGACGGCCCTGCGTGCCGCCACATCGGCCCTCGGCAAGGCGGTCACCAAGGGCGTGCTCAAGCGCAACACCGCATCCCGTCGTGTTTCCCGCTTGACTCAACACGTCAACGCCCTGTCCGCTTCCCGCTCGTAATCGTCCTGACATTCGAGACGACTCGCGCCGATCCCCGTCCGGTTCCGACCGGCGGTCGGCGCGGGGCTTCCGACAGCTGCGGCTTCGCCGACCGGCAGAGCTGCAACAACACCCGTTCCATAATCAGCTTGGGCTGCGCGCTGCTGCCGCCTTTCAGGTGCCCATCAGCCTCCCAAAACAACCGGATGGCCTCCCGCAAATGTTGGTCGGAAAACCCGTTCAAGAACGTCCGGACCTTCATCGGGTCCATCCGCAACGTACGGGCAGCTTCGCCCTCTCGGCCCCCTTCCCGCATCTGCTCCTTGAGCTTCCAAATGCGTCGGTACTGCCAGGCCAGTGATCCCAGAATCCGCAACGGCGCTTCGCCGGCTTCCAAATTCCTGGCGAGGATCGACAACACCCGTCCGCGCCGGCCTTCGGCGATGGCCAGCGTCAGATCGAATACCGACGCGCCGGGCT
>JAXLZJ010000029.1:0-64469 GCA_046350995.1 Nitrospira sp. | reverse complement strand
TTGGACGAAGGAAACGGTGCAGCGGTGGGTCGAGAAAAACGGCTCGCTCGTCTTGGATGAAACAGTCGTCAGTCGGGAACGGAAACTGACGTACTATTGAACCAGCCGGCTCAAAATGATTCGGGGCAAAGCACCGATGGTGCCTCGCCCCGAATCGGTCGTGCCGTTCAGTCCTGTGCTAACTCGTCACCGCACCTTCCGATGCCGACGAGACGTGCCGCGCGTATTTCGCGAACACTCCGGAGGTATAGCGGGGCGCGGGCTTCTTCACTTTCTTCAGACGTGCCGCGATTTCCTTCTGCGTGAGCGCAACGTCGAGGCGCCGTTTGGCGATGTCGAACGTCACGAGGTCGCCGGTTTTCACCGCCCCGATAGGGCCTCCGCGCACGGCCTCCGGCGAGACGTGTCCGGCCATCAATCCGTGCGTCGCACCCGAGAACCGCCCGTCGGTCAACAAGGCAACCGAATCGCCCAGCCCCGCTCCGACAATCGCCGCAGTGACGCCGAGCATCTCGCGCATCCCGGGTCCTCCCGACGGGCCTTCATATCGGATCACCACCACGTCGCCCGCCTTGATCCGGCCCGCTTTCACCGCTGCAAAGGCATCTTCTTCGCGTTCGAACACCTTGGCCGGCCCCTGAAACTTCATGATCGAGTGGCCGGCCACTTTGACGACACAGCCTTCCGGCGCCAGGTTGCCCTTGAGGATGACGAGGCCACCCGTCGGCTTGATCGGATTGGAGAGAGGGCGCAATACTTGTTGCCCGGCGGTTTCCTTCGCGGCCGCGGCTTCTTCGCCGATTGTCCGGCCCGTCACAGTGGGCTGGTTGCCGTGGAGGAGGCCGGCGTCGAGCAGCCGCTTCGCCACCAGCGTGGTACCGCCTGCAGCATAGAGATCCGCCGCGGCGAATCGTCCACCCGGCTTGAGGTCGGCTAACAGCGGAACCTTCCGGTTGATCTTGTCGAAATCGTCGATGGTCAGCTTCACGCCCATCTCGCGGGCGACCGCGAGCAGATGCAGCACGGCATTGGTCGATCCGCCGGTCGTGGCCACGGCTGCAATGGCATTTTCGAGCGATTTCCGGGTGATGATCTGCTTGGGGCGCAGATCCCGCTTGATCAGGTCCATCACCATCTTGCCGCACTCGAAGGCGACGTCGTCTTTGTGCTGATCCATCGCCGGGACGCCATTGCGACCCATCGGGGACATGCCGAGGAACTCGAACGCGATCGCCATCGTGTTCGCGGTGAATTGGCCGCCGCAGGCGCCGGGACCCGGACAGGCGTGGTCTTCGAGGTCCTTCAGCTCGTCATTCGTCATCTTGCCGGACGCATGTTTGCCGACTGCTTCGAAGACGTCCTGAATCGTCACGTCGTGTCCCTGGAACTGTCCCGGCATGATCGAGCCGCCGTAGAGCATGACCGACGGCAGATTAAGCCGCGCCAGTCCCATCACGGTACCGGGAATCGTCTTGTCGCAACCGGACAGGGCGACGACCGCATCGAACAAATGGCCGCGCGCCACCAGTTCGACTGAGTCCGCGATGACCTCGCGGCTGATGAGCGAGGCCTTCATGCCTTCCGTCCCCATCGAAATGCCGTCCGACACGGCGATGGTGTTGTACTCGATCGGGGTCCCGCCAGCGGCGCGGATGCCGGCCTTGACCCGTTCCGACAGTCGCCGGAGGTGGAAGTTGCACGGCATGACCTCGATCCACGTATTCGCGACGCCGACGATCGGCTTCGCCAGATCTTCATCCGTGAACCCGACGGCTTTCAGCATCGCCCGGGCCGGTGCTCGGCCGGGCCCGACCAGCAGATCGTGACTCTTCAGCTTCAGTTCCTTGCCCATGTCGGTTTACTTTCCTTTCTTGCCCTCTTTCTTTTTCTCGTCCTTCTTGTCCTTCGACTCCGTGTCGATCACCGAGCCGGTGACGGCGTCGATGCACACTTCCGTCACCTTGCCGTCGGCCCCGACGATCTCCACTTCCCAGATCGTCTTGTCGTGCTTCTTTTCGAGTTCCGCTTCGACGGCTGTGCCAGGCACCTTCTCGATCGCGGTTTTGATAGCCTGATCGATCGTGATCTTGGCGTCCTTGACCAGGGCCGAAACGTCGCTGTCCTTCTCTTTCTTCTTGTCACTCCAGGCGGGTGTTCCGAGAGCCAACACCGTGCCGACCGCGAGTGCCAGAACCAGCGTAAGCGATTTCATAGACCACCTCCTTGGTTGAACGAATTATTGAACGGACATATTGCCCGGTGCGGACGGCGTGCCGCCATGCGGGTTTGCGCCGCCGTGGGGATTCCCGCCATGCGGATTGGCCATCCCGCCTCCGTGCGGGGTGCCGTGGCCGCTGCCGGCGCCCTTATGTTGCTGCATCATCTTCTCGTGTTCGCTCTTTTCCTTTGCGCGCTGCTCCGGAGTGAGGAGTCCCAGCACCTCACGCTTGGTCTTGATCGAGGTGAGCCGCAACGCGACTTGGAGATCTTCGCTCTGCTTGAGTTTGGCCTCGACCGCGCCCAGATCGGACTTCTCATCGTCAGTCAGGGCCTTGAGCTCGCGCTCGGCGACTTGAATGTCCGCCTCGGCTTTGATGCGGGTCTTGTCTAGATTGAGTTGGATATCTTTCAGCTTGGCCACTTGATCGGCAGTCAGGCCGATGTCCTTTTCATGCTTGAGCAGATGGCGGATCAGGTGGCCCGTGCTGCTGTGCATCATGCCCATCCCGTGTCCGCCCATGGCGCTGTGGCCTCCGCCGGCATGGCCGTCCTTGCCGTAGCCCTCGGCCCAAGCGCCGGAGACGCCGAGCATCAGGCTCACGGTCGCTGCCAGACTCACGGTGATGACTGTGATTCGGGATCGTCGCATGCTGTCCTCCTTAAGGGTTAATCGAGCGGAACGCATCTCCGCAGGTACGTCGTGCTAGTGCAGCAGCCCGCCGTCGCTCTTCAGGCCATTGAACAGAAACTGGACGGCCAGGGCCGCGAGCAGCAGCCCCATCAACCGCGTCATGATCTTTTCAGCCATCGGGGTCAACCATTTGGCGCCCGTCGCCCCCACGGCCAGGATGGTGTAGCTTGCCAGACCGACTACGGCAACGCAAGCCAGCAACACGGCCCGCTGGGTCCAGTCCGTCGCCTGCGCATCGAGCAGGATGACCGTCGAAATGGCCGCCGGACCGGCCAGCATCGGAATCGCCAACGGGGTGATGGCGATGTCGTCTTTGGCGCTCGCTTCGGCGGTTTCGGCGGCCGTTTCCATCACGGGCGACCGTTGCGCGCGGAGCATGTCGAGCGAGACGAGCAGGAGCACCAGCGCGCCCGCGACTTGGACGGCCGGCAGGGTGATGCCGAGCAGATTGAAGAGCGATTGGCCCACGAGGGCGAAGCCCGCCAGCACCCCGACCATCACCAGACAGGCGACTCGCGCCATCCGTACCCGTTGCTGGACGGTATCGCGCGCCGTCATGGCGAGAAACGCCGGGATCGTCGCGAGGGGATCGACGATGACGAACAGCGAACTGAATGCCAGCAGGGCGTACTCGGTGAGTTTCATTGGGACAACGAGTGAATTGTGGTCACCGGATCAGCTTCGTTGCGCGGCCGCCAGGAGTTCTGCGCGCGGGTCGCCGGTCCGCAAGTGGCTGAGTTGTTCGTACAGCTTCTGCTCGCCCTCAGTCAGCGGGGAGGGCATGACGATTTGGAGCGTAAGGAACAAGTCGCCGTGGCCGCCGGCTGCGGTCGGCAGGCCTTTGCCTTTCAACCGTAGTTTGCCGTCTGCGCGGCTGCCGGCGGGAATCTTCACGCGCACCGGCTCGGTCAATGTGGGAGCCATGACGTCTGCGCCCAGCGCGGCTTCCCAGGGCCATACCGGCAGCGTGGCGTGCAGATCGCTGCCTTGGCGGCGAAATACCGGGTCAGGTCCGATCGTGACATGCAGGTAGAGATCGCCGCGTTTGCCCCCGTTGGCCCCAGGTTGTCCCTTGCCGGCCACGCGGACGCGGGTCCCGTCCTGCACGCCGACGGGAATTTTTACCTCGATGGTTTTCGACGCCATCTGATGGCCGGACCCCAGGCAGGCCTGACAGGGCCGATTACGGACGGCTCCCGTACCGCGACAGGTCGGACAGGGAGTCGGCTCCATGAGACTGACGCGTTTCGTGACGCCGGACTGAACTTCCCGTAACGTGAGTGCGACGTCGGTTTCGAGATCCTCTCCCTGCGCCGCGAAGCCGCGTCCGGCGCCGTCCCGCCCCCGGCTGCCGAAGAGATTTTCAAAAATGTCGGAGAACCCCTCGCCGCCGAAGGAGTAGGCCTGTCCTCCGCTCTGGGCGCCGGACGCCTGCCGCGCCCGTTCGTAGGCCTCAGCCTGTTCCCACTGTGCCCCGAATTGATCGTACTTTTTTCGTTTCTCCGGGTCGGCCAGGACTTCGTGGGCCTCGTTCAACTCTTTGAATTTTTTCTCCATCTCGGCTTTCTTGGCGCCGCTGTGCATGTCCGGGTGGTATTGGCGCGCCAGCCGCCGGTAGGCCTTCTTGATGTCGTCGGCCGACGCATTCCGGGCGATGCCGAGAATCTGATAGTAATCGCGGTCAGTCGTAGCCATGAAGAACCCCAATCCCTACAGGGTCGTAAGGAATAGATAATTGGGCAGCTTACGGGGTCAATCCCCTCTTTGCAAGACATGAGATGATCGGGTCGGGGCGGAGGGAATGGGATTGCGGGGGGCGTCAGAACGCCTGGTAGGACAATCCGACGAACGGGAGCCCGAAGTTGAGTCCGGAGTTAGGTTCGCGTGTGCCGGCATTGGAAATGTGCATGATGCGGTAGCCGGCCTGGAGCGACCAGTGAGAGGTGAATGTGTACGAGCAGCCCGCACCGCCCCACACCAGAAAGTTGAACTGCCCCGGCTGTTCCGGTACGCGGCCGCCGAGATCGGTCCAGACCGGTCCGCCGCCGCCCTCAATAAACGGGTGCCAGCGGCCGAAGGCCGTCGAGGTGAACACCAACTTCGGGGTGAACCCGACGCCGTAGGCCGACAACGGTTCGCGCGTACGAAATGCGACGATCTCGGCTCCGATTGCCAACTGACCTTTCGCCCATCCCGACCCGAGCGGTTCCGTCAGCGTGACCATCCAGGATGGCATCACGGCTTCCCCGAACAGCTTCGACGATTGGCTTGAGAGCACTCGAATGGGGAAGAACGGTCCGGCCGTCAATCCCACCGTATGAGTCCCGACTGGCGTCGATGTCCCGCTGTCCTCCGCGCGCACGAGAACGGGGAATATCAGACAGAAAAGCAGCAGGCTGAGCTGGAGTCTTCGGAGCCGAAAGCCATGTGCCGGGTGATTCACGAGCGGTTCAGTGAAGAGCGAATGACTACGAGGCATGCGTTTTTGCGCGCGCCATCATCTTGCAGTAGGAGCAGATTTCGGCCGTCGTCGGTTGCCGGCAGACGGAACAGGGATGCAGCGTCGCCTGGTCTTTCTCCGCCATGCTCGCGGCGGCGGGGGCGGCCTGTTTTTGCTTCTCCAGAAATTTCCAGTAGAAGGTCTGCTTGGTGCCGGGCGATTCGGTTTCGAGGCGGTTCAGCACTTCCTTATACAGAATCGTGCGGGCGCCTTTGGCCATCGGGCACTCCTCGACGATGTAGTCGATCCGGTTCAACACGGAGTACGCCGCCAGTTCCCGCTCTGCCAGACGATAAAGCGGTTTCACCTTCCGGGCGAATCCTTCCACAGAGGCCGGCAGACTGGGACTCTGCTTGTCGAGATATTCGTCTTGCCAGTGGAGCACATTGCCGAGCAGTCGCGCGGCTTCGTCGTCCAGGTTGTGGCCCGTGGCCATCACGTCGTACTCGCCCTCCAGCGCCACGCGGTTGAACTGATACCGCTTGATAGTCCCGCAGGTCGAGCAGGCCGGACGATGGATGATCTGCGCCAGCTCTTTGATCCCGGCGCCGGCTTCTTCCTGGACAGTATGGACGTGCAGCGTGGCGCCGTGGGCGGCTGCGACTGTGTTGGCGAATGTGACGACTTTCCGGTGCGACTCCTCGGAATAGCTGCCGATGCCCAGATTCACATACAGGGCGTCGGCTTTATAGCCCATCTTCAAGAGGATATCCCACAGGGCGAGACTGTCTTTGCCGCCCGACACGGCGACTAAAATTCGGTCCTCCTTGAGGAACATCCGTTCCGACTTGATGGCCTTGGCGACCTGATCGTGGATGTAGCCGTTGAAGCAGGTTTTGCAGAATGCGGCATTGTGCCGCGGCAGATCGAGGACGGCTTTGGTCTTACACTTCGTGCAGTTCATATCAAGATAGGCGGAGGCTGAGCTTGAGATTGAGCCGAGTCCGTGACGGACCTCAGCCTAGTTTCCTCCCGAAATCACCGGCCGAATTTCGATCTGATCTTTGTCGTAGAGCATTTCATCCTCGGTCACGAGTTCGTCGCCGCGAATGACGAGATGGGCCTCGACGACCAGGTTCAGCTCCCTCAGCAGATCCTTGGCCTTCTTCGGGCCTTTGATTTCGACGGTGCGCGCGGGATGACTGAGCTGGATATGCATGGGCCGGATGATATGCCGCGGATGACTGCCGGAGCAAGGGCGTAGAACAGCGAAGCCTGCTTCTCCTAAGAGGCTGAGGGGAGTAGCCTCCGAGCATAGGCCAACCCTTCATCGAGCGTCGTGAAGAGGCCGTCGAGTTGGGCTTCATAACAGTCGTCGAGCAGCTTGCCCATGTCCGGTCCGGATTGGATGCCCATGGCGAGCAGATGGCGGCCCATGACGATCGGCAGGGGAGCCTGCGATTCGATGTGCAGCGTCCTTGCCTTGTTGATCAGCCATGCGCCCGCGGGGAAGCCGTCGTCCGGTTTCGGCGGACGACCGAGATGATCGGCACGCGCCACGCGCACCAGCCGGTCGATCCGGCCGACCTGGCGAGCGAGGCGGCGCACGGCACTATCGGAAGCCTTCGCGTCGAAGAGTTGACGGGGGCGCAGGTGACAGCGCACGAGCGCCACGACTTCGTCGGCCAGTCCCGACTGGTTCGTCAACCGGTCGAGAAAGCGGCGGGTCGGCGGTTCGCCTTCCGGTTCGTGCCCGCGCGATGTGATGCGTCCGAACTCCTCCTTGGTCGTGGCGGGCTTTCCGAAGTCATGGCAAAGCACGCCCATACCCACGGCCAGATCGTCGTCTGGCTCTCCGGTCCGTTCCCGTGCGAACACGTCAAGACAATGCAGCGTATGGACCCAGACGTCTCCCTCCGGATGCCACTCCGGGTCCTGCGGGCACCCCTGCAACGCCTCGAGTTCGGGATAGAATCGTACCCATCCGCACTCGCTCAGCCAGCGCAATCCCATCGATGGACGTGTGCCGCTCAGAAGCAGTTTCTTCCATTCGTCCCAGAGCCGTTCGCTTGGAATCCCTTCCTGGGTGAGTGTCTGGCAAAGTGCGACCGTTTCCGCCGCCGCCGTCAATTCGTAGCGTGCCGCCAATTGCATGCCGCGCAGTACGCGCAACGGATCTTCCCCGAACCGATCCGAGACATGTCGCAAGCGCCGCTGCGCCAGGTCGTCGCGGCCATTGAACGGATCGCGTAGTTCCAGGGTGTCGGGATCCCAGGCCATGGCGTTGATGGTGAAATCGCGCCGGGCCAGGGCTTCGATGATATCCATAGACGGATCGGCTGTCTGGAGCAGTCCCGGGATTGAGGCGTTCGTCGCCATGCGCCGGGTCGGTAGAGAGATGTCGATGGGGAGGCTGCCGAGTTTGAAGACCCCGAACGAGTGGCCGACGAATTGGACCGGGTAATGGTTGGCCAGCAGGTCGTGCAGTTGTCCCGGAGGAATCCCGAACACTTCGAGATCCAGGTCGCGCGGCTGGCGGCCGAGCGCCAGATCGCGCACGCAGCCGCCCACCAGCCAGGTGCGGCCGCCGGCCCGACGAACCATCGCTTCGATCCGGCGGAGAGGCGCCGCCAGGGCGGGGTCCTCGATCCGGAATCGAACGGGCACTTACACCTCCGCTTCCCGCAGGAACTTGGCCGACTCTTCGGGCGACACCGGGTTGATGTAGAAGCCGGTGCCCCACTCGAACCCGGCGACCTGGGTAAGTTTCGGAATGATTTCGAGGTGCCAGTGATAATAGTCCCCGGTTTTCTCGTGCAGGGGTGAGCTGTGCAGGATGAAATTGTACGAGGGCCGCGCAAGAACCTTGTCCATGCGGCGAAGCGATTCGGAGAGGATCGGGGCCAGGAATTCGAACTGCGTCTTCTGGCTCTCTTCGAAATAGGCGGCGTGGCGCTTCGGGAGAATCCACATTTCGAAGGGAAAGCGCGGGGCATAGGGGGTGACGCAGAGGAATTCCGGATTCTCAGCGACGATGCGATCGCCGTCCGAGAGATCCTGGCGGAGAATGTCGCAATAGATGCAACGTTCCTTCTGCTCGTAGTGTGCGCGGCAGCCGTCGAGTTCCTCGATCACGCTGGTCGGGACGATCGGCAGCGCGATCAGTTGGGAGTGGCTGTGCTCGAGCGTCGCGCCCGCGGCGGCACCCTGGTTCTTGAAGACGAGGATGTAGCGGAAGCGCAGGTCTTTCCGCAGATCGAGCAAGCGGTCGCGATAGGCCCACAGGACGTCTTCGATGCGCTTCGTCGGCAGATCGGCGAGGCTCTCCGCGTGGCTGGGCGTTTCGATGATGACCTCGTGTGCGCCCACGCCGTTCATGCGGTCGTATAAGCCGACGCCTTCGCGGCCCATGTCGCCTTCGACCTGGAGCGCGGGAAATTTGTTCGGCACGACCCGCACCGTCCAGTTGGGCGAGTTGGGTTCGCCCGGCTGTGGGCGGTAGGCCATGATTTCCTTCGGCGTCAGCCGTTCCTGGCCGGGGCAGAACGGGCAGAGCGCCGTCGAGAGCGGCCGGGCGGGCTGAAGATGCGAAAATTCGTGCGGGCGTCCGTTTCGTTCGGTTGAAATGATGACCCATCGGCCGACGATGGGATCGCGTCTCAAATCGGGCATGACAGTCTCCTCGCTGGTGATTACACGCGCCACATCGCGGCGTCGAACTCCGCTCCCGGCACGGTCAGTGCGGCTGGCGTGTGGTGGGGATACCGGGCGACCTCCAGTCCGTGCTCGAACACGGTCAGGCTGAGGCGTAGCGTGTCTCCTGCTTCCACGAGCAGATCCTTGATCGGGACGGCCAATTCGAGAATCGTCCGGCGGCAGACGGTCCGGTAGGTGCCGACGTCTTGCCACGTGTCGGTCTTGCCGTGCTGCGTCAGCACGAAGGAGTCAGGGCCGGGCGGCGCCAACGAAAACGATAACTTAAACTCATGGTGCGGGCCATGGAGCAGGAGCTCGATTGACAGCCCCTGTTGTCGGAGCTCCGCTGCGGCGTCCGGATCGAGTCTGAGAAAAAGATGGTCCCGGCTCCAGCCGAAGTGGATGGCCGTGAAGAGGCCTTCCGCCTTCCACATCGCACCCAGCGGGGGGTGCGTAGCGATGGCTCCGGCGCCGCGCCATTCGAAGAAGTCGGTGACGAGTCCGTCGATCGTCGGCGTCAGGGTGGCGACCGGCTGCGTGACGCGGTCGGCGACCGTCTGCGGCGCCAGCGCCGCGATCGGGAGGTTCAGGGCCTCGGGCGGCGTCAGTCCCATGAACAACCACACGTTGCGGAGATGGGTACGGAAGAGCCGATCGAACTCCTGCTTGTAGTCCGTATCGAAATCGTCGCCGTACCACCAGAACCAGTCGCTGCCTTCGGCCGCATAGAGCTCCTGCCAGGCGGACTCCGCCCGATCCGGCGGCAGAGTTGCCGCGAGCTCGATCAGCCGGGCTCGCGTGTGGCCCAGCAGGTCCCATCCGCGGTTATCTTCCGCGTGGCCGATCCAGATCTTGTAGTCCTGATTGATCCAGGAGCCCGAATGGAGCGTCGGGAGACGTTGGGTCGGCGGCACGGCCGCGATGCCGTCGGAGAGTGTGGAGGCTCGGAGGCGGATGGTGTGCTCCTGATCCAGCTCGCGGGCGGTAAAGGCACGATAGAGCCGCGACAGGAAGTGCTCCCCGCCGTCGTGATAGTGTTCCCAGGGGTTTTCGCCGTCGAGGATGATCGGGATGAGCACCCGGTCGTGCGGTGCATCGTGGACAATCGTGCGCAGACGGCGCAACACGTCCTCGGCGGCCGAATCCGGGTTGGTTTTGTGGTAGACGAAGCCGAAGGCGTCGGAGAGGTCGCGGTCGCGGAACACCATCGTGACGTCTTGGCCATCCTCGCCGATCAGATACGGTTGATACAGTGCGCTGTGGCGGTGCCATGGTCGTCCGGCTTGCTCGAACGACCGGGCCGCGATGCCTTCGTCGGTCGCCAGCCATCGGAGGCCGGTGCGATGGACCATCGGCAACAGTTCGGGACAGACTGAACCCTCGGAAGGCCAGAGGCCAGCCGGCGCCTGGCCGAAGGTCTTGCGGTGAAACTCCACGGCGAGCCGAAGCTGAGCCTCGGCATCCTCCGGCGCCCGGAAGCGAGAGGGGAGGGGCAGGTCGGGACGCGCGCGCCGGGTGAGGTCTGTATCGATCACGAGCGGCAGGATCGGGTGATAGAACGGGGTGGTCGTCAGTTCGATTTGGCCGCGTCCGGCCAGGCGGCGATAGAGCGGAATGATTTCTTGAATGACGACCCGCTGGAGCGCGAGGACTTCCTGTTTGTCCTCTTCCGTAAACCCGCGGTTCTTGCCGCGCAGGGCCGCCAGCCGCGGATAGCGATGGATGGTGCCGTACCCGAACCAGGCGAGATTGTGCCAAACTTGCAGATCCAGAAAATCCTGCGTCGAGAATTGCTTCGCGGTTCTGACGAGGTCCGGCCGGTCGCCCTCGCCCCCGCGCTTGACCAGTAGTTCGTGATAGCGCGGATAGGGGCGCACCATGGTGGCCCAATTGGCGGAAAAAAAGTGCCGGATGAGAAAGGCTTTCTCTTCGTCGGTCAGTTGGGCGGCCGGACGTTGGGCCCGTTCGAGGAAGAGATCACGGATCGTGCCGCGCCCGATTTCGTCCAATTGCCGAAGGAGCGACGGGGTGAAGTTGAAGGTGGCGTGGACCGCCGGAAACTGCTCCAGCAGGTAGGCCATGTCGAAGTAGGCCTTGGTGGCGTGGAGACGCACCCACGGCATGCTCGCCGAGCCCATCACCGGATCGGTGTAGTAGGGCTGGTGCATATGCCAGAAAAAGCAGACGTGGACTTGTTTCACATGCGACCTGCGCTCACGTTGCGTCCGAGCGGTCAGTATGGCATAGGGGTGGGGGGTGCGCAATGAACGGAGGGGTTTGTCGCGTGAGTTCGATGATCCAATCGCGGAGCAGATGGCGCGGGCTGATCTACTGGGGCCCGGTGATCGCGTATGCCGGTCTCATTTTCTTTCTCTCCTCGCGCTCGCATCCGGAAGAAGATCTTCCGTCGGTGCTCGGTCTTTTCAGCGACAAGGTGTTGCACGCGGTCGAATATGCCGGTCTCGGCGGACTCTGCTATCGGGCGTTCCGGTACGGCGCCGCCGGCCCGCTCGCGGCGCGGGCGACACTGTGGGCGGTCGTCGCGGCGTCGGTCTATGGCGTGACGGACGAAGTCCACCAACTGTTCGTGCCGTTTCGCGACTCGAGTTGGCAGGACTGGCTGGCCGACACGGTCGGGGCCGCCGTCGGCGCTGCGGCAGCGACGAAATGGTTCGGATCGCGAGGAGATCGTACGCCGACGCTCGCGGCTTCTCCGGAGTGACGGAACCCGTTGTGTTCGTGACAAGCCGAGGGCCGCTGGGTATAATCCGCCGCGTATGACTACCGCGAACCCTGCGCCTCCGAAGGCGCCCCTGGCTCCGCCCGATCAAACGCTCATCGCCCGCACGATCGAGTCGCGTTTCGCGCCCGGCCTCATCCTGCGCGAACTGCAGCCGCTGCCCGGCGACGCCTCCAACCGCCGCTACTTCCGCTTGCAACTGGCCGGCGGGCCGCCGCATTCGCTCATCCTCATGCAACTGGCGGAGCCTGAAGGCTTCAAACAGTCCGAAGAAGCGGTCAGCGGCGCGATGCACAAGATCACGGAGCTGCCGTTTCTCAATATTATGTCCCATCTGACCAAGGCCGGCGTGTCCGTGCCGACGCTGCACTATTACGATCATACGGCGGGGCTGCTTTATCTGGAAGACTTCGGCGATGTCACGCTGGCCGAGGCCGTGCGCGACGCCGATGAACCCTCGCTCGAATCGCGCTACAAACAAGCGATCAACGTGCTCGTGCGAATGCAGGTGAAAGCGACGTCGCCGGCCGATCCCGGCTGCTTGGCGTTTCACCGCAGTTTCGACGTGCCGCTCCTGATGTGGGAGTTCGACCATTTCCTCGAATACGGCATCGTCGCCCGCCAGGGCAAGCCGATGCCCAGCGACGATTGGATTGCGATCCGATCGGAATTCGAAAAGATCTCCGAATTACTGGCCGGCCAACCCCGCGTCTTCACCCATCGCGACTATCACTCGCGCAATCTAATGGTGGACGGGGTGCGTTTGGGCGTCATCGATTTTCAGGACGCCCTCATGGGGCCGGCGACCTACGACCTGGCGTCCCTCCTGCGGGATGCCTACATCCAGCTCGACGAGATGCTGGTCGATCGGCTGATCCATTATTATCTCGATCAATTGGCCGAGCATCGGCAGGTGTGGACCAACCGGGACGCCTTCCGCCGGCTGTTCGACCTGACGAGCATTCAGCGGAACATGAAGGCAGCGGGCCGCTTCGTCTACATCGACCGGGTGAAGGGCAATCCGAAATTTCTGGCCGACATCCCGCGCGTGTTGAGCTACGTGAAGCGGAATCTCCAGCGCTATCCCGAACTGGCCACCCTGCGCAAGCACCTCACGCCGTACGTGCCCGAACTGCAGTGAAGCGCGTCCGTCGGCCTTCAGCGATCGGCGGACAGACTTGCATCAGCAACTCCGCCGTCGCGGGTGGCGATCGGCTGACGGCTGAAGGCTTGCCATGAAAGCCATGATCCTCGCGGCGGGGCTCGGCACCCGCCTCCGCCCGCTCACCAATACGATTCCCAAACCGCTGCTGCCGTCGGCGGCACGCCTCATCGTCTGGAACCTGCTGCTCCTGAAACGGCACGGGTTCCGCGACGTCGTGATCAATCTTCATCACCTTGGGCCCATGATTGAACAGGCGCTCGGGGATGGATCACGGTTCGGGTTGCGGCTGATCTATTCGCACGAGCCGGTCATTCTCGGAACCGGCGGCGGGATCAAACAGGCGGAACTGCATTTCTCGGGCGAGCCCGTGCTGATTCTGAACGGCGATACACTCTTCGAGTTGGATCTCGGGGCGCTCTGCTCGTTCCATCGCGAGCGCAAAGCATTGGCGACGCTGGTTCTGCGGGAGGATCCCGAAGCCGTGCAGTGGGGACTGGTCGAAGTGGGTGCCGGGGACCGCATCGTTCGGATCAACGGCAAGGGAGCGTCGGCGTCCGGGCCGGTGGCACCGCGCATGTTCGCCGGCGTGCATTCTTCATCCGAAGGTATTGCGAGACGTGCCGCGAGGCGTGGCCTCGTCGATCATCGATCCTTACGTCGCCGCCATCGGGCAGGGCGAGCCAGTGCTCGGGTTCGATCTCAAGGGCTATTGGTCGGATGTGGGCACGCCGGAACGGTATGCGCAAGCGGAGCACGACGCGATGAGCGGGTTGATCCGTCTCGAAGACCGGCGTCTTCCGGCGTAACGGATCAGGCTTCGGAATCGCTGTCCACTCGCCCGTCCTGCCGATCCCGTTGTTGCTTGATCAGTCGTGCCAGGTAGGTTCGCTGCAGCCGGAGCAATTCCGCGGCCTTGGTCTGGTTGCCGTTGGATTTCTCGATTGCCCGCGCGATGATGTGCCGGCTGTGTTCCTCCATCGATTCGTGATAGGGCAGGTCGACATACGGCGGCAAGCCTCCATGGCTTTTGGTCAGACGCCGTCCAGGAGGAGTGCCAAGACGTCCGCCTCGATCACATCCGTCGGGCCCAACACGACAGCCCGAGCCACCACATTGTCCAACTCCCGAATGTTGCCCGGCCAGGGATAGCGGGTGAGCGCGTCCATCGCCGCGGCGCTCAGTGTCATGCCGGGCCGTTTCGCGTCCGTCGCGTGTCGTTCGAGGAAGAACTGCGCGAGGGCGGGAATGTCGTCGCGGCGCTCCCGCAGCGGCGGCAGCGTCAACGTGATGACGTTGAGTCGGAAGTACAGGTCTTCGCGGAACTGACCGGTCTTCACCGCCTGGCGGAGATCCTTGTTGGTGGCGGCGATGATCCGAATGTTCACCGACACCGTGCGCGTGCCGCCTACCCGCTGGAACTCCCGGTCTTGCAGCACTCGCAGCAGTTTGGCCTGCAGTGGCAGCGACATGTCCCCGATCTCGTCGAGAAACACGGTCCCGCCGTCCGCCATTTCGAGCCGGCCCTTCTGAAGCCGATCGGCACCGGTGAAGGCGCCGCGCTCGTGGCCGAACAGTTCGTTCTCCAACAGCGTTTCCGTCAGCGCGACACAGTTGATCACGACCAGGGGCATCGCGTGACGAGGGCTCCACTGGTGGATGGAGCGGGCGAACAGTTCCTTCCCCGTGCCGCTCTCGCCGAGCAGCAGCACGCCGGCGTCCGAACGCGCCGCCCGCTGCGCGGCTTCCACCACCGTCCGCACAGTCGGACTCGCGCCGACGATCTTGGCGTAGCGACCGTCGACCTCCGAGCGCAGGACCGCAACTTGCCGTTTCAACGAGTCCCGCTCCAGGGCTTTTCGGATGACGATCAGGAGATGATCTTTGTCGAGCGGCTTGGTGAGAAAGTCGTAGGCTCCCTGCTTCATCGCCTCGACCGCCGCAGTCACCGACCCGTGCGCCGTCATGACGATGACCGGCAGATCCTCAGCCTGCTTCATCAGCGACAGCCGCTTGAGGACGTCGAGACCGGACAGTTTGGGGAGGTCGAGGTCGAGGAGGGCGAGGTGCGGGGCTTCCTGTTCGATTTGATCGAGGGCCTGTTGCCCGTCGCGGGCCACGACGGTGTGGTAGCCAGACGCCTGCAGCCGGTCCTCCAGCATGGTGACGATGTCGGGATCGTCATCGACGATGAGGAGCTTGGGCTTCATGTCCTCCACTACCGCGGTCAGGCAATGCAGGGACGGTGCTCCTCATTCCGTTCAGGCACCGAGCATCGCCCTTGAGGTCAACAGTCGAGCGTTCCTCTGTGCGGGATGTGCCGAGCACGAGGCGCATCCCCACGTCGTTCCTTACCCCTCCATCACGTTCATCACCAGACCGGTCAGGGGCTTGGGGAAGAAATAGGTCGACTTGTGCGGCATGCGCTCGCCGGCCGTGGCCACGTCCTTCACTTCGCTGACCTTCGTGGCGTTCAACAGCAGGGCGCCGGTGCCGGTTCCCTTTGCCGCCCAATCCAGGGCCTCGTAGTCGTCCTTCGTATAGAGAATCGATTCCTGGGCCTGTTGGGTCGGACAGAGCTTCGCGACCACCAGTTGTTGCAGCAGCGAGACGTCGAGTTTGGTGCGGGGCGACGCGCTCGCCGGCGGACGATGCGCGGCCTTCAACGCCAATGTCAGGTATGAATTGCGGCCGTTCAGCGCGATTCCGAACACGGGGGTGCTGCGACCTTGCGTGCGCATTGCCTCGATGAACTGCGCGCGGACAGCAGATTGATCCTGGGGTGTGAACGGGAATTCGCGCAGATCGAAGGTGTCGGCGAAGAGTGTCTTGACCTGATCGAACGAGGGCAGGGGCGTCGTGGCCACGCGGTGCGTCGGCAGCACGGTCAGCCCCGGATCTTCGATCGGCGTGAAGAGCATGAGCACGCTGTCGTAGGGTTGTAGGCCTTGGGTCTGGCCAGCCTGTTGCCGACGGAGTTTCTGATAGTTCAGCGCGGTTTCGTACCGGTGGTGGCCGTCGGCGATGAAGATCGGTTTGCTCGCCATCAGGGAGACCACGGTTTGGGTGACGGCCGGGTCGGCGATGGCCCACAGGCGTTGCTCGAAGCCGACGTCGTCGCGGAAGGCGATGCGGGGCGGGGTCGTCTTGGCGACCTGCGCCAGCGCGGACAGAATCGCGTCCTGTGGATCGGAGTAGAGCGACCAGATCGGACTGAAATTGGAGCGGCAGGCTTCCATCAGGTTCAACCGGTCGGTCTTGGCGGCGGCGCGGGTGTTCTCATGCGGATAGATCGCGCCGGTGCCGAATTCTTCCAGTTTGAATGTGGCGAGGAACCCGCGCAGCGTCTTGCGCGGGCCGTTCGGATCGGCCCCCGGCGGCACATATTCGATGGTGTGGTAGTAGATCGTCGGCTGTCCGTCGCGCTTCAACGCGCCTGACTGCATCCACTGCATCAGCGTCGCGCCGGCGCGGGTGTAGCGGTTGTTGCCCGGGCCGTCGCCCGGCTGCTCCATGCTCAGTTCCAGACGGATGACGTTGTGCGGGTTGCGGTCGTAGAGCGCCTTCTGGCCGGCGGCGTCGATGATATCGTACGGCGGGGCGACGACGTCACGGGCCGCGCCGGCGATCGTGGGGTCATAGAGCGTACCGCGAAACGGGAAAATCTGCGCCATGATAGCTTCGTGCTCCTGTGAAAGAGGTTCTGCGTGAAAGTCACAAACCGGAAAAGGTCAACTCCTTCGTCCGGCTCAGTGCCCGTCTTGTCGTTCACCGGAAGGTGACGCCAAGACTGAGCGGAGGGAAGGTTACCGGTCGCGGGTGATCATGTAGTCGGCGGCAACGGACAAGGCCCGGCGCGCCGTGGAATCCTCAAACGCGTCCAGCTCGTGTTTGGCCGCCGCGATGTAGGTTCGGGCCCGGTCCATGGCATAGGCGAGCGAGCCGTACTCGTGCATCAGGGCGAGGATCCGTTCGAGATCCTCCTGGCTCAAGGTCCGCGTTTCCATCCGGTCCTTGATCATGCTGCGGTCCCGTTCGCCGCACTGGCCGAGCAGATGCAGGAGCGGCAGCGTGGCTTTGCCTTGCCGGAGATCCTGTCCCAGCGTTTTGCCGAGGCGCTCGCCGTCGGCGTTGTAATCGAGCGTATCGTCGGCCACCTGGAACGCGATGCCCAGGTACTGGCCGAACCGGAAAAGCGCGTCCTGCCGGTCTTCCGAGGCCTCGGCGAGGATGGCGCCCATGCGGCAGGCCGCCGCGATCAGGCCGGCGGTCTTATGTTCGACGATCTTCAGGTAGTCGCACTCCGGCATGGCGGGGTTGCCGTTGTAATAGAGCTGCAGAACTTCGCCTTCCGCCATCTTGGTGCAGGCTTCGGCAAGCACCTCGTTCATGCCGTGGCTGCGGAACTCCACGATCTGGGCCATAGCTTTGGAATAGAGGTAGTCGCCGACGAGAATGCTGATCTGATTGCCCCACACTTTGCGGGCCGTGCTGCGTCCCCGGCGGATGTCGGCTTCGTCCACCACGTCGTCGTGCAGGAGCGTCGCGGTGTGGATGAATTCGATCAGGCTGCCGAGTTGATGGTGTTCGTACCCGGTATACCCGCAGGCCCGGGCGGAGAGCAGCAGCAGCAGGGGACGGACGCGTTTCCCGCCGCTGTTCAGAATGTGCGCGGCGACGGTATTGACGAGGGCGACGCTGGAATCGAAATTTTTCCGGATCTGATGCTCGACGCCGTCGAGTTCGCCACGGTAGGCGTCCCAGACGTCTGCCATACTGTTGATGGTCGAGATGGCCGGTCCCTGTTGCGGCATGCGCGGGATGGTAGGTCAGCGGGGGAAACAAAGTCAAGCAAACCGGCGGCCTCGGAAGGGGGGATGGGGCGTCTGCCGAGCCGGTTTCAACATCGCACAGGAACGTGCGGGAGAATCTTGACAGGGCCGCAACCCATCCAGTATGGTGACGCACTCTAACGCGCCCAAGGAGATCGTCGGGAAAACAACAGGATATCGCGTTTTAGCCTCCTCGAATGAGTGGCCTCAGACCGCGAAGTAGTTCCCTGCCCCGCTAAGCGAGATTGCATGATGCAGATACCCGGGCTTCCACCGAAGCAAGGCCTTTATGACCCTGAACAGGAGAAGGACTCCTGCGGGGTCGGCTTCGTCGTCAACGTCAAGGGCCAGAAATCCCATAGTATCGTCCAACAGGGACTTCAGATTCTGGAGAATCTGACCCATCGCGGTGCGCAAGGCTGCGACCCCTGCACCGGCGATGGCGCGGGCATTCTCTTGCAAGTGCCCCACGACTTTTTGAAGCGGGCCGCGGGGGACGTCGGCGTGTCGCTGCCGAACGCGGGCGAATACGGCGTCGGCATGGTGTTCCTGCCGCCGCAGGCCGATCGCCGGCAACAGTGCGAGCAGTTGTTCGCCAAGGTGGTCGCGGAAGAGGGCTTGCGCCTACTGGGCTGGCGCGACGTGCCGGTGAAGAGCGACGCCATCGGGCCGGTCGCGCGCAGCACCGAACCTTTCATGCGGCAGATCTTCATCGCCCGGGATGTGCTGAACGAAGCGCAATTCGAGCGGAAGCTCTACGTCGTCCGCAAGCGGGTCGAGAATGCCGTACGGGAGTCGGCCATCCAGGGCCGCGAGTACTTCTATATCCCGAGCCTTTCGGCCAACACGATCGTCTACAAGGGCCTGCTGCTACCGCATCAGATGGCGGCCTACTATCAAGATTTGAAGGACGCGAGTCTGACCAGCGCCTTGGCCCTGGTCCACTCACGGTTCAGCACCAACACGTTCCCGACCTGGCCGCTGGCGCATCCCTATCGCTACATCTGCCACAACGGCGAGATCAATACGCTGAAGGGCAACGTTAACTGGATGCGCGCCCGCCAGGGGCGGCTCAACTCCGATCTGTTCGGGAACGACCTCGAAAAACTCTATCCGATCGTCTACGAGCAGCAGAGCGACTCGGCCTGTCTGGACAACGCCGTCGAGTTTCTCACGATGGGCGGCCGGTCACTGCCGCACGCGATGATGATGCTCATCCCCGAGCCCTGGGTCGCGAACCCACAGATGGATCTCGACCGGCGCGGGTTCTACGAATACCACGCGGCGATGCAGGAACCGTGGGACGGTCCCGCGGCGGTCTGCTTCACAGACGGCAAGTTGATCGGCGCGACGCTGGACCGTAACGGGCTGCGCCCCTGCCGCTATCAAGTGACGACCGACGGGTTGGTCGTGCTGGCGTCCGAAGCCGGCGTCCTTCCGATCGAAACGCAGCGAATCCGTCAGAAGGGCCGGCTCATGCCGGGCCGCATGTTCCTGATCGATACGGTCCAGGGGCGCCTGATCGATGACGAAGAAGTGAAGGCGGAGATCGTCAGCCGCAAACCCTACCGGTCCTGGGTCACGCAGTACCGCATCTCGCTCGACGAACTGCCCGAGCCGCTCAACGTGCCGCAGCCGGATCATCCGACCACCCGTCAGCGTCAGCAGGCGTTCGGGTACACCGTCGAAGAGCTGAAGATGGTGCTGACGCCGATGGTCGTGACCGGCGAGGAAGCCATTTCCTCGATGGGCACGGACACGCCGCTGGCGGTGCTGTCCAACCGGCCCCAGCTTCTGTTCAAGTACTTCAAGCAGCTCTTCGCGCAGGTGACGAATCCGCCGATCGATCCGATCCGCGAAGAACTCGTCATGTCGCTCACCACGAGCATCGGCCCAAAGCCGAATCTCATGGACGAGAACCCGGAGTCCTGCCGGCGTATTCGCGTGAAGCAGCCGATTCTGACCAACGCCGATCTCCAGAAGATCCGCGAACTGGCGGACCCGCATTTCAAGAGCAAGACGTTGAAGATGCTGTTCCGCGTCGCTGAAGGGCCCGAGGGCCTGGGCGCGGCGGTCGACGAGCTCTGCCGCCAGGCGTCGCAGGCGATCAAGGAAGGGTACAAGTTCCTGATCCTGAGCGACCGGGGGGTGAACGAAGAATGGGCGCCGATCCCGAGCCTGCTCGGCGTGGCCGCCGTCCATCATCACCTGGTCCGCGAATGCACGAGAACGGAAGTCGGCCTCACGGTGGAAACCGGCGAGCCGCGCGACGTGCACCATTTCGCCTGCCTCATCGGCTACGGGGCGGGCACGGTCAATCCGTACCTCGTGTTCGAGTCGCTGGTGGACATGGAGCGCGACGGCTATCTGCCGGAAGGGCTCGACGCGCAGACCGCCGAGGGCAAGTTCATCAAGGCCATCAACAAGGGCCTGCTCAAAGTCTTCTCGAAGATGGGCATCTCCACGGTGCAATCCTACTGCGGCGCGCAGATCTTCGAGGCGATCGGGCTCAACCATGAATTGATCGGCCGCTACTTCACCGGGACGCCGTCCCGCGTCGAGGGCATCGGCATCCGCGAGATCGGCGAAGAGACGTTGCGGCGGCACAAGCTGGCCTACGAGCCGGCGCCGATCCGCCAGCTCGAATTCGGCGGCGAGATCCACTATCGGATTCAGGGCGAGCACCATAATTGGAATCCGGACACGATTTATAAACTGCAGCATGCGACGCGGACCAACGACCCGAAGACCTTCGCGGAGTTCGCGCAGCTCGTGAACGACGAGAGCAAGCGGCGGTCGAACCTGCGCGGTCTGCTCGATTTCAAATTCCTGCCGGAGCCGATTCCGCTCGACGAGGTGGAGCCGGCGAAGGAGATCGTCAAGCGGTTCACGACCGGCGCTATGTCGTTCGGCTCGATCAGCAAGGAAGCGCACGAGACGCTGGCCATCGCCATGAACCGGCTGGGTGCCAAGAGCAACACCGGCGAGGGCGGCGAAGATCCGGCGCGGTTTAAGCCGTTGCCCAACGGCGACTCCAAGAATAGCTACATCAAGCAGGTGGCGTCGGCGCGGTTCGGCGTCACCAGCCACTATCTGGTGAACGCGAAGGAATTGCAGATCAAGATGGCGCAGGGCGCGAAGCCGGGCGAAGGCGGGCAGTTGCCGGGCCACAAGGTGGACGAGAACATCGCCAAGTTCCGCCACTCCACGCCGGGCGTGGGCCTGATTTCGCCGCCGCCGCACCATGACATCTATTCCATCGAAGACCTGGCGCAACTGATCTTCGATTTGAAGAACGCCAATCCCGACGCGGCGGTCTCCGTGAAGCTGGTGTCGGAAGTGGGCGTGGGCACGGTCGCGGCCGGCGTAGCCAAAGCCCATGCCGATAAGGTGCTCATCAGCGGCGACTGTGGCGGCACCGGCGCCTCGCCCTTATCCTCGATCAAGTACGCGGGCGGGCCCTGGGAGCTGGGGCTGGCGGAAACGCATCAGACCTTGGTGATGAACAACCTGCGCGGGCGGATTCGCGTGGAGACCGACGGCCAGTTGAAGACGGGCCGAGACGTGGCCATTGCGACGCTGCTGGGGGCGGAAGAGTATGGCTTCGCCACGGCGCCGTTGATCATCGAAGGCTGCATCATGATGCGCAAATGCCACCTGAATACCTGCCCGGTCGGCATCGCGACACAGGACCCGGAGCTGCGTAAGAAGTTCAACGGCCAGCCGGAGCACATCGTCAATTTCTTCTTCTTCGTCGCCGAAGAGCTGCGGCAGATCATGGCCAAGCTGGGCTTCCGGACGGTCAACGAGATGGTCGGCCGCGTGGACAAACTCAAAGTGCAGAAGGCCATCGACCACTGGAAGGCGAAAGGTCTGGACCTCACGCCGCTCCTGAAGATGCCGGAGGTCGGCGACGACGTGCCGCGCCGCTGCGTGGAGACGCAGGACCACGGTATCGCCGAGGTGCTGGACAACAAGCTCATCGAGCTCTGCAGGCCGGCGCTGGAGAAGGGCGAGAAAGTCGCGCTGGATCTGCCGATCCGCAACGTGAACCGGACCGTCGGGACCATGTTGTCGAGCCGCATCGCGAAACGGTACGGCGCCGAGGGCCTTCCGTCGGACACGATTTCGATCAAGTTCACTGGCTCGGCCGGGCAATCCTTCGGCGCCTTCCTCTCGCGCGGCGTGACGCTGACGCTCGAAGGGGAATCGAACGACTACATCGGCAAGGGCCTCTCGGGCGGTAAGATCGTCGTGTTCCCGCCGAAGAACGCCATCTACTCGCCGGAAGAAACGATCTTGATCGGCAACACCTCGCTCTACGGCGCGACGCAAGGCGAGGCCTACTTCTACGGCATGGCGGGCGAGCGGTTCGCCGTGCGCAACAGTGGCGTGCAGGCGGTCGTCGAAGGCACGGGCGATCACGGGTGCGAATACATGACCGGTGGCGTCGTGGTCGTGCTGGGGCGGACCGGACGCAATTTCGCGGCGGGCATGTCGGGCGGGGTCGCGTTCGTGTTGGACGAACTCGGCAAGTTCCCGGTGCGTTGCAATACCGGCATGGTCGAGCTGGAGAAGGTGGCCGCGGACGAGGATAAGAAGCTGTTGCACGAGTTGATTACGAAACAGTTCATGTACACCGGCAGCCGGAACGCCAAGCGTATCCTCGATGCGTGGGAGGCGATGGTGCCCAAGTTCGTGAAGGTGATGCCGGTCGACTATAAGCGCGTCCTCGAAGAGCGGAAGCGGAAGGCGAGCGCGGTGCACTGATGGGTGATCCCAAAGGCTTCATGAAATACGCCCGCGAGGGCCCCAAGCGCAAACCGATTGAGCTGCGCGTGCTTGACTGGAAGGAGATGTACGAACCCATCTCCGAGGACAAGCTCAAGGTCCAGGGCGCGCGTTGCATGGACTGCGGCGTGCCGTTCTGCCAGGGTTCGACGGGCTGTCCGGTCGTCAACCTGATTCCCGAGTGGAACGATCTTGTCTATCGCGGCCGCTGGAAGGACGCGCTCAAGGCGTTGCACACCACGAACAACTTCCCGGAATTCACCGGCCGGCTCTGCCCCGCGCCCTGCGAAGGGGCCTGCGTGCTCGGCATCAACGAAGATCCGGTGTCGATCCGCGTCATCGAGTGGAACATCATCGACCGCGGCTTCAACGAAGGCCTGGTCACGCCGGTGTTGCCTGTGCAGCAGACCGGCAAGACCGTCGCCATCGTCGGGTCCGGCCCGTCGGGCCTCGCCGCCGCGCAGCAGTTGGCCCGCGCCGGTCATCGCGTCACCCTGTTCGAGAAGGCCGACCGTATCGGCGGCCTGCTCCGCTACGGCATTCCCGACTTCAAGATGGAAAAATGGGTCATCGACCGCCGCCTGGAGCAGATGAAGGCGGAAGGAGTTGAGTTCAAGACCGGCGTGACGGTCGGCAAGGACATCACCGCCGAACAGTTGCGGAAGCAGTTCGATGCCGTGGGATTGACCCTCGGTGCCGAGCAAGCGCGTGAGTTGCCGATTCCCGGGCGCGAACTCAAGGGCGTGCACCTCGCGATGGAATACCTCACCCAGCAGAACAAGCGGACAGCGGGCATTCCCGTCACGGACGAGGCGATTACCGCGAAGGGCAAGCGGGTCGTGGTCATCGGCGGCGGCGATACCGGGTCCGACTGCGTCGGCACCGCCCATCGGCAGGGTTGCGCCGAAGTCCATCAGTTCGAATTGTTGCCGGAGCCGCCGCCGACCCGCGCGAGTTCCACGCCTTGGCCGCTCTGGCCGATGCAACTGCGCACCTCGCACGCTCACGAAGAAGGCTGCGACCGGCAGTGGAGCGTGTCCACGACCAAGTTTACCGGCCACAACGGCCATGTGACCAAGCTCCATGGGAACCGCGTCAAGTTCGAAGGCGGCAAGTTCACCCCGGTTCCGAACAGCGAGTTCGAGATGGATGCGGATCTGGTGCTGCTCGCCATGGGCTTCACCGGTCCGGTGAAGAACGGCCTGCTCGACAGCCTCGGCGTCACGTACGATCAGCGCGGGGCGGTGTCGGTGGACGAGAACTTCATGACCAACCTCGACGGCGTCTTTGCCGGCGGCGACACCAAGCGCGGCGCCTCCCTCATCGTCTGGGCGATCACCGAGGGGCGCAAGATGGCGGCGGGGATCGACAAGTATCTGCAAGCCGGGAAGTCGGCGAAGAAAGCCGTCTCGTAGGGTGGCCTGACGGTCCGCCGATCTTTTCTCGCTGGAGAAGGGAGGGGCCGATGGACCGACGAGTGAAAAGCCTGTTCCTCTGCGTGACGCTGTGCCTCTTGTCCGCCTGTGCCGGTACACTCCCCGAACCGCGACTCACAACCTACATATCGGCTTCCGCAACTCAATCGGGTTTTCTCTCTACCCGTGCCACACCGCTCGACGTGGCCTTGGTCATCATCAACGATGCAACGGGCAAGGATTCGGCGCCGCCCTTGTCTGCCGAGGAACTCCGGCCTGTGCCGGAACTCTTCCGTGCCCGCGTGGAGCGCGATCTCCCGGTCAAAGTCGTCAAAGAGGTGCCCGCCCGTGCCGTGTTCGATCGCGCCGACACTATCTCTTGGAAACAGCTCGCTGAGGAACAGGGCGTCGAGACGCTCCTGATCGCGGTCCTCTCGCACGTCGAGAAGCGCAGCCAGGATAGTCTGTTATTGGACGGGTCGCACGAAGGCGGCGGGGCGATGGGGACGGTGCTCGGGTCCGTGACGAGCGATTACGCGCTGGTGGAATTGGCGCTGCTGGATACGAAGGCCGACCGGCTGCTCGCCCGGGCCGAAGGGCGGGGATGGGCCACGCTCGAAGAGATCGACAGCGGGCTCGCCTCCAACGTGTATCCGGCCATCCGGAAAGCGGGCAGGGCGCAACGCTACTTCCCGCCGCGCGAGGACCGGGACAAACGCGCCGCCCTGCGCTGGATTGCCGGAGAAGACGCGCTCGGCCAAGCGGTCGGGCATTTGAAAGAGAGTTGGGGGCGGTGAAGGTTAACAAATCCAGTTGCTAAGCTCCCCCCTCCATGCGTTCTGAAATTACTCAAATCCCCAACGTGCCTAGATTCCAACGGCTCGGGCCCTCACTTGCTGAGGTCTTACTAGAAGCTGTCTGGATAGCCTAATATGGGCCATGCTTCTTTAAGGTGATTCCAAGGTAGCAGGCTTGACGTATGGGTATATGCACATTACCTTGGTTCTAAGCTGTGAAAATTCGTCAAAAGGAGCGATTGTTTGACGTTCTAGGATTTCGTTGAATGTTGGCGAAGCGACCCTACGAAGTAGTAAATAAATAACATGATCGATTCATTGATAACTAAACAACTTTGAACAGTCCTTTGGCCCCAAGTGCTGTAGTGCCAAGGTTGTTCCCAGAACATCCGTCCGGGAAGCCGTACTGCCAGAGATTTGTATTTTCTGACACTATTATTTCATGCGGATGGTGAGGATTCGTTGAGCTGCCTTAAGCTTCTTGTGCATGTGTGGCGCCTATGCAATTAGCACTTGCTGCGCAAGTCCTTTGCGGTGCTGCTGGCTTTTGGGAATTTACATTGATCAGTAAAAGAGTATTTTGTTGGAGAGGCTCTAACTCGTACTATGAGTTGGAGCAAAGACAGGCGTGGATAGGGACAGCCATAGATCATACAGTGGAGAAAGCCTATCCAGAATTATTCAAGGAAGTCGGTAGTGGTCAAGGGGTGTTTGTTCCCTTCTTGTTTGGGTACGGCGTTCCAATGAAGAAGAATCAGCCTAGGAGTTATGGACAATCAACTGGCGGTGGAATCTGGTGGTACAAAAGGGGACGCGGTCCCTGTTCTCAACCGATAGCCAAGAGGATGTTGTTGAAAAGGTGGAGAACAGCCTAAAGGCTTGCGGCCGGTAATAAGAGGCAGCACTGGTCGAAATGAGTCGGCAATGCCGGTTGAGGTGCGATGCTTTTGATTGAGGGCAAGAACCGCCTTTTCCTATGGCGACAACTTGTAAGCGGTTCGTTTCTGATGCAACGGACATAGTCAACGGTTCAAGGGCCCACCTTTCAATATTAAACATCCGGGAAGCGGCGCGTCTCGTTATTTTAACTTCTTGCGAAGAAGGAAAAGGTTTCAGAGACCATTGAGTTCTTGATTGGGCAATATTCTTTGTCAGGGGAAGTGCGGCTTGCAGCAGTTGTGATGAGTAGAGCGGTCTGCTTGAGGCTATGCGCTGATAGGACTGAGTGACAAGTCGGGAGCAGTAGAATGTGTGGTGTGAACGTTTGCGGGAAACGCTCCGACGAGGTTGGTGACCCGTTCGCGAGCGCCGTGGCCGTAACGCAGAAACTCGATGCCCAGATGCCCGTCCTTGCACCAACGAACGACCGACACTTCGACCCCCAGCGGGTGCGGTTCGTGCGCAAGATCGATCTGCAGCGCGACATACGATCCGGCGTTCAAGGGTACGTCGCTGCGAAGCTTGCAGCCAGTGGGTGAGAGGTCAAGCAGCGTGCCTTCGCCTGACCCGGCATCACAGACGATGCTGGCAGGATAACCGACCGGGACTCGATGGCGGCTGCGAGGTCTCATCGCGCTCCTCTTTACCCGCATAGTATCGGCTGATTCCTTCGGAACTTTACGGGGTCGCCTGTTCGGCTCTCGACTTCTCTTGCGGCTCCAGGTATCTTGGCGGGCATGACGCAATCCCACTATCCCCGCAGTCCCAAAGCGCTGCTCGGCGGTATCGCCCATCTGGGGCGGTTCATCGACAAGATCAAGCTCCGCAACGCCGGGCAGATTCAGGATTACAACTACATGACGGTCGGGTTCGACAAGTACCTGATCGACTTTCTGGGCATCGACGCGAAGGCGTTCGAACAGAAAGTGCTCGCCGGATCGACGGATGAGCAGTTGCTCGCCTGGGTGGTGGCGAACGGCAAGCCGCATTCGCACGATGAGATTACGCAGTTCTCGCAGGGCCTGCTGGCCTCCGGTCCGAAAGACGACATGACGCGAGCGCGGTTTCAGGGTCGGCTGGATGAGATCGCCAAGAAACGGGGCGTGCCGGTGAGTGCGCTGCCGACGATCTCGACCTGGGCCGACGCCATCGAACTCGACGAAGGCCGGCTGTAGGCCGTTAACCTTCTTCGTCCCTTGCCGCTTTCACCCCGCAAGCCGTGCGTATTCCTAGGTTGACCGGTTTCCGCGGGGGAGCGTAAGATCCCGCCTGTTCCATTATCTAGGGTGATCACCCAATTGAGCGGTTCCATGGTCCCCTGTCTTGCCCTATCCGGTGCCTCACGCTGGGCCGGCCCCTTTGTGGCGATCGGTTTTCTCATTATTTTTGCGCTGGACATCGGACGGCCGATCGAATGGCACGATTCCGCGCTGTATGTCCTGCCGCTTCTGGCGGTGTTGGTCTGGAAGGGGCGGTGGGCTGCCATGAGTGCTTGGGGTCTCGCCCTGGTCCTTGGGTTGGCGGCGGTCTGGATCAATCCTCCACGCATCGAGCCCCTTTCGACCGTGGTGTATAACCGGTTGGTGGTAGGGGCCGTGTTGGGGATGGTCGTCCTCTTTGCCTGGTGGAAGGATCTGCGGCAGGCAGAGACGGAGGCGTTGCGGGACCGGTTGGAAGGCATTGCCCGCGCGACCAATGACGCCATCTGGGACTACGATCTGGTGAAGAACGAGCTCTGGTGGACCCAGGGACACCAGATGCTGTTCGGTGTGCGCCCAAGCCCCCGCATCGAAGATTGGTATGACGGGATCCACCCCGAGGATCGGGCGCGGGTCGTCGCACAGTTTCGCGCCGCGATCGACGGGACGGCTGTGGAGTGGCGTGATGAGTATCGGTATCGCCGGCACGATGGGTCGTACGCGTACGTGCTGGATCGGGCCGAGATCCGCCGGGATGTCGGAGGGCGGGGTCTCCGGATGGTCGGCGGGATGAGCGACGTCACGGTCCAGCGGCGCGCATTTCTGGAATTGAGCGAGGCGAATGCCGCGCTCGAGACGTTGTCGAGAAAGTACCGGGCGTTGATCGAACAGGCGATCAGCGGGGTCTATTTGATTCAGCACGGTCGGTTGGTGTTTGTGAATGCGATGATCTGCGTGTTGCTGCAACGGTCTGAAGGCGAGTTGCTCGCCCTTCCCTCATTTCTCGATGTGATCGCTCCCGAGGATCGTCCGCTTGTGGAGCAACGGATGACCGAGCGCTTGACCGGTGCGCAGGTAAGTGCCCACTACGAGCTGCGGGTGGTACGGCCGGACGGCAGTCTTCGCTGGATTGAGGTGTATGGCACCAGGATCGAGTACGAGGGGGCGCCGGCGATATTGGGAGTGGCCAACGATGTGACGGAGCGCAAAGAGGCCGAGGCATCCGTCGGCCGGGCGCATGCGGAACTGGCTCGGCTGTATCGGCAGTACCATACGCTCGTGGAGCGGGCGGTGATGGGGATTTACATCGTGCGCGGTCAGCAGGCGCTGTACGTCAATCCCATGCTGTGCCGGTTGGTCGGGCGGTCGAAGGAAGAAATTTTGGCGATGCCCTCGTTCGTGGACAGCGTGGCCGAGCAGGATCGTCCGCTGTGCCTGGAGGAGATGCGGAAACGTTTCAGCGGCATCGCGCAAGCCGAGTCGTACCAGCTCCGGATCGTGCGCCCGGATGGCAGCTTGATTTGGTTGGAGGTGTTCGGGACACTGGTCGAATACGAAGGTCAGCCGGCAATTTTAGGCACGGCCATGGATGTAACCGGTCGGCTGAAGGCCGAGGAGAGGCAGCAGCGCTTGCTTGCGGAGTTGGTGGCGGCGCGCGAGCGCCTGCAAGCGCTCTCCCGGCAGTTGCTGCAACTCCAGGAGGAAGAGCGGCGGCAGATTGCACGGGATCTGCATGACGAAATCGGTCAGGCGCTGACACTGCTCCGCGCCGATCTCACGGAGGCGAGGCGCGCCGTCGAGGGGAGCGCGCCGAGGATGGCGGGGGAGCGACTGGAGGTCGGTCTGGCGACGGCCGATTCGTTGATCGAGCGGGTGCGGGCAATGTCCTTGGATCTCCGGCCCGCGATGCTCGACGATCTGGGGCTTCCCGACACGATTCGATGGTTCGTCGACCGCATCGCCCGTCGCGCGGGCTGGGTCACGACCGTTGCGGTGGATGACGCGCTGGAGGATCTGCCCAAGCCGGTCGCGCTGGTTGCCTTTCGCATTCTGCAAGAGTCGCTTACGAACACGCTCCGCCATGCCGCCGCGCGCTCGGTGGCGGTGGAAGCGGCTCGGCAGGACGGCGAGTTGCATCTCACCGTCCGCGACGATGGACAGGGGTTCGATGTCGAACGAGCCTGGAAGCGGGCCGGCCAAGGAGGAAGCGTCGGTCTGCTCAGCATGCAGGAACGGCTTCATATGTTCGGCGGAGAGGTGACGCTCAACAGCCGACCGGGGGCCGGGACCACCGTACAGATTCGAATCCCATTGGAGGTGACCGTCTGATGAGACGCATTCTGGTTGCGGACGATCATCCGATTGTCCGGCAAGGGCTTTGCAAGATTCTTCAGGACGCATTCGCGCCTGTGACCATCGGGGAGGCCGAGACGGGTCAGTCTGTCTTGGAGCAGGTTCGGGGGCGGGCGTGGGATATCGTCGTGCTGGATGTGAATCTCCCGGATAAGAATGGACTGGAAGTTCTGAAAGAGATCAAAGTGGCGCGGCCAGGGCAAGCCGTCCTCATGATCAGCTTTTTGGGAATGGAACAGTATGCGGTTCGGGCGTTGAAAGCCGGCGCCTCTGGCTACCTTGCGAAGGATACGGCGATTGACGAGATCGTTGCGGCGCTCAAAAAGATTTTCCAAGGCGGCCGCTACGTGTCTGCGGCGTTAGCAGAACACCTGGCCGACGGTCTCGGATCGAAACAGGTCGAATACGCGCACGAACGGCTGTCTGACCGGGAGTATGAAGTGTTGCGTCTCCTGGCAAGCGGGAAAACCGTTTCGGACATCGCAGAGAGCTTGTGTCTCAGTGTCAAAACGATCAGTACCTACCGCTCCAGGCTGCTGGAGAAGCTGCAGCTGACGACCACCGCCGAATTGATTCGATATGCCCTCGACCACAAACTGGTGTGAGCGACCCCGACTCTTTCCCGCTCGATAGCAGGTCTTCCTCCCTTGTAGGACAAACACTGGCAGCGAGATCAGGTGCTCGCCGATGGGGTCGGTCTGCTTCCCACGGTAGAGTGTCGGCCTCGCGGGGGACTCTTGTGGCAGCTGAACCGTTCAATGTGGTTTTGGGCGACGATGGGGCTCTGGTCAGGGCTCGTTTGCGGGCCGCGCTGACCGCAGTGCCGGGCATTGGGGTAGTTGCCGAGGCGTCCGATACGACGGGCACGATCGAACTGATTCGTTCGGTTCAGCCGGCCTTGGTTATTGTCGACTTAATGATGCCCGGCGGAGGAGGTCTGGCCGTCCTGCGGTGGATGCAGGAGGCGCGCGTGAACGCGACGCGCATCGTGTGGACGAACTGGGCCTTGCCGGAATATCGGGCGCGGTGCCAGCGGGCCGGCGCAAACTATTTATTCGACAAATCGTATGATCTGGACGCGCTCATCAGGACGGTCCGATCGCTTCTCCCCCCTCCAGGCAACTGTACAGAGCCAGATCCCTAGTTTTCGGATCCACTTGTCCTCCTCGTCGATGTGTAGGTCAAACCCCTAGACGAATATTTCGCGTGGTCTCACGCGAATTGTCGCTCCAGTCCGATCCCGCCAGCCATGTTTCTCAGGCACACTCGTCTTCATGATGCGCAGCACCAAAAGCATGGTCCGCCTGCCGGCAAATTTGTTGAATTCTGAACGGGGTATTCCCGTGGCGCTGCCGATGATTCGAGTGTTGGTTGTGGCTGCCGATGAGATCGTGTGTGTCGGTCTTCGCGGTCTGTTGAGAAAAGCAGGGGACATTCAAGTCATTGGGGATGTGAGGGCCAGCGGGGACGTTCTCAACGAAGTCAATCGCCTCAAGCCGGATGTGGTGTTGTTCGATCTCCAATTGTCCGGGATGAAGGGCCGCGATGTTGTGCGCCAGCTGTGCCTCCAGGATCACCAGCCGAAAATATTCGTGTTGATAGAGCACGATACGGAAGAGGCGGTTTACGGAGCCGTCACTTCGGGTGCACAAGGGATAGTGCTCAAAGATTTCACCGGGGACGATCTGGCCCATGCGATCAGGAGTGTTATGGGCGGGCGATCGTTTTTGGATCCTCAAGTTGCTGAGAGAGCGCTCGCATGGTTGCGCGCTAACCCGCCGGTTCTTCCCATGGGCGCTGTCAGCCGATTATCAAAACCGGAAGAATCTATTGTGAAAATGATTGTCGATGGGCTCACCAACAAACAAATTTCCGAGAAATCAGGCATGGCAAGAAGTGAGGTTCAGCGCTGTCTGACGATTCTCTATCGAAGGTTGGGAATTACCAGCCGCTCGCGGCTTGCCGCCTGGTATGTGTCAACGTATGGCAGGATGCGTGGGAACGAGTAAGTCTGCACTATGGCGCGGTACTTGATCATAGATGAAAACGGCGTTGCTCGGAACGTGATTCGCCCTTATCTGGAGCGGGTGGGACATGTCGTGCGAGAAGTCGCTGATGGTGCTTCGGGCGTGGCAATTTTGCGGACGAGTACGGTCGAAGTACTTGTGCTCGACCTGACGCTCTCGTCAATCTCTCCGATTGAAGTAATCAGGATGGTGAAGCAGCAGCGTCCCCCGGTAAAAGTTGTCGCCGTTGCATCCTCCTCGCGTCATTCAGAGGGTGGTGTCGCGGAGCACGCCTTGGCTGCCGGAGCCGATGTGATCCTCCGCACACCGCATTCAGTTGAATATCTGTCGGCGGTCGTGCATTTCATCGATGGCTCGTGTGTGTTAGGGCAAGACAGGCCGTGAGCCGGCTGATGCTGGTTCGGTAACGGGACCGTCTTTAACTAGAGCTGGCAACATCTTCGACGATCTGATTCCCTTGACGGTGCGCGACAAGCGTATTCGGGTTCAGGCGCCCGTGTGGGCTATGGGAACGAGGATGATAGTAATCCGTCCGGCACGATTCGAAACGGTCTCCATCGCTAGCGCATCAGGCACAAAGTTCATGCTCCAGCGTGGAGTCGGACCAACGGGAGTTGGGGCCGGTCCTCGATGCAGCGCCATGTGTTGTCGGTGCCGCACGCGCATCCGCAGCTGCAACCCGTCCATTTGGTGTTCGCGTGTGGCGGGCACTGCACAGTTATCTATCTGACTTCCACCCACTCAGTGCTTTGTGAACGGAAGACCACGGTACGGGTGGAGGTCCGGAGCATGACGGCGTCGTTCGATTCGTCGATCGCGAGGATTCGTTCGTCGGTGGTCCAGGGCAGAGCGAAGAAACCGCCCGTATAGGACGAGAAGGCCAGTGCGCGGTCGGAGGTCAGGACGACGGCCACGTGCCCGCGCCCTTGCAGTTGTTTCACCGTTTCCTGTGCTCCCAACGGCTCGCTCGTCCAGTGGGCGCGGCCTTCCTGAAATCCGTACACCTGCCGATTGGTTTGGGCCACAATCAGGCGGCCCTGCACATGCCGGCGCTCGACGGTCTCATTGACCCCGAGCGCGATTTCGGCCCAGTGCCGCAGTTCGGAAGAAAAGCCGAGGAGTCTGGTCGAGGTGTGCGCAAAGCCGGTCTGCCCGCGCGCGGCGGTGTTCTGCACGGTTTCGTTGGCGCCGAGGCTCTCTTCGATGCGGCTGCCGGCGGCAGGAATGGCGACGAGTTTGTCGTTGACGACGGTAATCATGACGTCGCCGCGCCAGCCCTGTCCGAAGGCGAAGGAGCCGGACATCACGACGGCGACGAGTACGACGAGGCTGGTAATCCGCAATCGTGGCATCAGCTCAGCGGAACCTCCTGTGCCTTTACTCTACCATGACCGACGCCATACAGCTGCCGATCATACGTTGACCTGCCGGTCAACGTTAGCAATCGTGCGCACGGTGTCCTGTCCAGGACTGAACGGCTGTGGGGGCTCTCTGTCTGTTTCGATGCGAAGATGGGACGGGGTGGCGGCTCAGCCGCCACCCCGGAGTAGATAGGCATCCACTACGATTGAGTTGCCTGACAAGGAATCGTTCACACAGCCTGACGCTCTCAAGTGGAGTGGAACATCAGGCTGGTATCGATCCTTATCAGGCAGCTAGTCCGCCACTCTGTTCCGAATGGAACGGATTAGCCGATCACGACATAGCCGTCGTGGTCATCGCCCGGAGGATCATCGTGTCCGCCACGACCCTGCTTGGCAATTACAACATAGCCGTCATGGTCATCGCCCGGAGGATCATCATGTCCACCCCGGCCTTGCTTGGCCACCTGGGTTTGATCCTTGGCGAGGTCAGCGGTATCCGTCGGGGTTGCGTTTGCCGTTCCGAGAAACAGTCCTACGCTGCCGATCAGCGACATCATAAGAATCTTCATAGTGCGATCTCCTTCTTCTGTGAGCGGATGCCTATCGGCTCACTGTCAGTTTGTGTGGTGTGATGGGTCAAACGAAACGAGGAAGACGTCAAACCGTGTGCGGCGGGGCGCGGGGAGATAGTCGGTTTGGAAACCATTGAGTGGCAAGACTCAGGATATCGGTCGGATGGTGGCGGAGTGGCGATCCTGGACTCTCAAATAACGAAATTGCTCCATAGGCCATGATCTGGAACGGCTTGAGAGACTTTCCCGCTTGCGGAAGGGGGGTCGTAAACCCGAGTTCTGGGTAGGACCGACCGCTGCGTATGTCGCCATGATGATGACTGTTGCGGGGAGAATCGTGGCGGAGGCTTTCGCCGGGGCCGGTAGAGTATTCGCCCGGTAAGTCCGGCGAAAAGACGGTGTGCGGGAGCCCCTGCCTCGTCTCCGAGACCGTATGGATGTGAAAGAGCGGCATCGTCAGAATCCAGAGCACGAGCCAACCGAACACTCCGATGCGGAGGAACTGTCGGACAAGCTTGGGAGAGACCGCTGTGCAAGAAATCATCGGGATTCCCATTAAGGAATTACGGTTCTGTAAGGGTTAGACGGGCGGTAGTAAGAAATGTTTCCGGGTTAGCGAAAATAATGGAACGTGGCCAACAGGGAGGCGTCGCTGGGGCGAATTGGATCACCTGTATCTATTTGGCTGCAGAGTTGCCACGAATAGGCAAGGTGGTGAGCATTTCCTGGCGTAATTGGCGGAGATTTGGGGAGGACAATCTCAATTTCTTGTTGGCATCGAGGTTGCTGTATGGTTAGGTATGCACTCTGCGAAGGATAGGCCTTCGTCAGGCATCAAAGCTCTCTCACTGGAGGATGGCATGAAGAAGACGACTGCGATGTTGATGGCCGTGGCGGTATTCGCCGCCTATACCCAGGTGTTTGCTCAGGCTCCGGCCGCTGAACCGGCGCCCGCACCCGCTCCGGCTCCGCAGGCGACGGCTCCGGCACCCGCTCCGGCCCCGACCCCGGCTCCAGCGGCCGAGGGCGAGAAGAAGAAAGAGAAGCACGAGGGGGAAGATGAGCACGAGGGCAAGGGCAAGGGGCGCGGAAAGGGCCACGGCAAGAAGCATGGGCTGGAGCGTGCCGATGAGGCGGCCGGTGAACATGGCAAGCACGGCCGAGACAACGCCCGGGGCCGCGGCAAGCACGGGGATCGCGGGAAGCACGGTGGAAAGGACAAGCACGAGGAAGGCGAGAAGAACTAATTCTTCTCCGTCCCTCGTCGCAACGTGACGAACAAGGCGGTCGGCTCGCATGAGCCGGCCGCTTTTTTATTGAGGGCGTATCGAAAAGGATTGGTCCGACGGCAGCCGGTCGTTATAGCGCAGGCAGCGTGAGGAGCTTTTTCATCTCGCAGTGGGCCATGACGACTTCGGGAGCCCGCTGCAAGGCTTCGTAGTAGCTGCGCTCGAAACCGTCGCCCAGTTCGGACGGCCGGATTATGCCCCGGACTTCCGTCAGGAGTTGGGCCACATCTTCAACTGACAGGTCGCATTCTTCGTCGAGCAACTCATCAATCCGCACGACCAAATTCGAGAGTGGGTGCAGCCAGGTAAACCAGGGATCGTTCATCACCAACTGTAGCAGTTGGCCGGTCGAATCGATGCGTCCGTAGACACGCTCGAACGTCAGCTGCTCCGCGACGATGAGGGCCTTGTGTAAACCCAGGAGGCCGTGGCGCACGTCGACCAGGGTCTTGCGGAGGGGGTTGGCTCGTTCCGTTGTCGATATCGTTGCCATGAGTAAATTCTAGCAGGTCTTTGGAAATTTGCCGAAGGACTCGTCCTGCTGCCTCGCTAGCAGTTCTATCGGCTACCCGACGGCCATACTGTAGGGGTGCGGCCTGGGGGAGGGTTTACCTCGTGGCGGTCCGGTCGTCTTATATAATGGGGGTGTCTGAAGGGAGTTCCCTATGAATATGGCCTGGCAGATGAGCCTGGTGGCCGGAATCGTCGCCGGCTCGGTACTGGTTGTTTCCTCGGCATCGATCGAGGCCCGTCCTCTCGATATTCCCTCAGAGCGGTTGGAGCGGCCCAGGCCTGAGCAGGACCGTCTGCCTGAGAGTACGCCACGGTTGACTCAGTCGGAGGTGATCGCCCTCGCCAAGAAAGCAGCGAAGAAGGAACTGGGGAAAACCTTCAGCGACTACGACGTGAAGAGTGTCCTCTACGAACCCTCTGCCAGCCTCTGGTCCGTCACCTTTGAGCTGGCTCCGCCTCGCCGCCCTTCGGACGGGTGTTTGCTTGTCCTCGTGCACGACCCTGATCGATCGACCGAAGCCCGCCGCTGTAGCTGACCGCAGCCTGCACGCGCTGGACGACCGGATAATTATTCAGAGTCCGTCACTGCCAGAGGCGCGTTCCGTAGAACGTAAAGAGTTCGCCGGTGAGATGTCCCATGTCGTCCGGATCCGTGGGACGTTTGCGGCGGATATAGTCGTTCAAAATACGTCCGTCGGCGGTTTTGTGGACGTGCGGTAGGGCGAGGTTCATGCGGTATCGTTCGATCGCGTCGGCCACACGGCTGATGAACACCACGGTGCCATCGGATTCGGTCCGTTCCACCACGCCGACGTGTGTGAGGGGATCGTTGAGCTTGCCGTCGCCGTTGAAGTCCCAGGTATTGTCGAAGAATACGAGGTCGCCGGGCATGACGTTCGGCCCTTGATGCAGTTGCCCGTGCTGGCGGACATGGTGGTAGATCAGCCGCACGCCGTTCGGTTGCCGGTCGGTGACGTGGCTCGCATAGAGATCGATGCCGTGTTCGAGGTAAATGGCGCGGGTCACGCCGGCGCAATCGTAGGCGATGCGTCGGCCGTTCTGTTCGATAGTCTTCGCTCCGAGGAGTTTGACGGCGGTCCGGACGACGCCGGCGCGGCTGGCTGACCCGGCTGGCGACTTGGGGACGGGGGTGATCGCGAGCCCCGGCGCCGCAGGGTGATGGATCGGCGTCGTGCTGCATCCCACGAGTGTCAGGAGTGCGATCGTGGTTCCGATGATTGCAAGTCGCATGTCGTCACCATATTGGGAGAAATGCTAGCACGTGTACGGGACGCGGCCAAGCAAACGGACGGTTGCCGCCGAGCGTTATGGTGCGGCGGGCGAGGATGATTTCGCGCAGCGGAAGCCGATGGTGGCCGAGCGCTTTTCCGGTTCCATTCCGCTGCGGGTGGCGGTGCGGAGCATGATGACGTTGCTCTTCCAGGACCCGCCGCGCAAGCTGCGGTACCGCCCGCTGGTGGGCCCCGGCGGATTTTTCGCCGGCATGTAGGCGTAGTAGTCGAAGCCGAACCAGTCCTGCACCCACTCGGCGACGTTCCCCGCCATGTGGTGCAGGCCGTAGGGGCTGCGGCCGTCGGCGAGCGAATCGACGGGAGCTAGGATCGGGATTTCATGGACGTGATGCTGCCCGAACATGGCGAGTTTGGTATCGGGGAGCGCATCGCCCCAGGGGAACAGCCCGCCCTCCGTCCCACGCGCCGCTTTTTCCCATTCCGCTTCCGTGGGCAGCCGTTTACCCTTTGCCCGGCAGAAGTCCCGCGCTTCCGTCCAGGTGACATACAGGGCGGGCCAGCGTGCGAGGGTATCGTCCGCGACGGAGTGGACGGTGATCACGTGCCAGATGAGCTTCTGCAGTTCGTCCGAGGGCGTGACTTTCTTCTGCGTCAGAAAGGCCAGGTACTCGCCTAGGCTCACTTCGTCCCGGTCCATCTCGAAGTCATCGATCCAGACACGGTTCTGGGGCAATTCGGTATCGTCGAATTGCGTCCGGATGCCGTAGGGATCGTCATCGATCCGTTTGCTGCCGAGCAGGAACGGTCCTGCGGCAACCGGCAGCGTCGGAGAAGGTTTGGCCAAGGCCGCGATAGCGGTCAAATGTTTGGTGAGTTCAGCTGATGGTTTGCTGGGCGGCGGGGCGCCCTCCGCCAGAGTCCACAGCAGGATCAGGCACAGGCATGTGATGAGCCAGAGCCGGCGCGCCATCATGCTTTCCCGGCTTGGTCGAGCGCTTTTCCGATTTCCCCAATCAGCCGGCGTTCGATCTCGGTGGTTTCTTCCTGGCTGACGCTCAGGATGCGGCCGCCCTGGGCGACTTTTTCGAATTCCGCTCGGATGCTGAGACGGGTCGTATTGCCGGGCTGGGCTTGCAACGCGATGAGGTATTGATTGCGGAATCCCGCTACTTCCAGTGAGGCCGGATTCGAGATTTTCCGCTCCGTGACGTAGACCGCCTTCTGGTCGCTCTTGAAGCTGACTTTGACCGGATAGCCGTTGCGGGTCAGGGTATCCTCCACTGCCTTCGCGACAGCACTGAGGGGGCGGGGCAGCGTGTCGACCTGCGCGCCTTTCTCCTCGATGCGGAGCTGTTGGGCGGCCTGCGCGGCGGCGGTTTTGACCGCTTCGGCGTTTGCCCGTTTGGCCTGCGCGAGTTGGGCCGTGAGCTGGTCGGTCAGACTGTTCATCTCGGCCTTCGTGGATTCGGCGGCTTTCTTGGCGTCGCGCAGTTCCTGATTCAACAGGTCGATCTGCTGCTGCATGACCTTGTTGCCGTCCTGCAGCGAACTCAGGAGGGATTCCTGTTTGGTGACCTGCTTTTTCAGCGCCTCGTTTTCGGCTTTGAAGGGGGAGTCGTCGGGTTTGCAGCCGGTCGCGGCCGCGCAGGAGACGAGCAGGATCAAGCCGGTGAGCCGGAAGCGGGAGATCGTCACGCAGCGTTCCTCGAACAGAGCATGAGCCGATTATCTACGGTTCGTGCCACGATGTCCACGCAGTATTTCTCGAATTGACGCGCTTCCAACCCGGTCGGTATTCTGCCCTGTATGTGGAGCCGTTCGACCCTCATGGCGCTGATGGTGGTGCTTCTCCTGAGCGGTACCGCATTGGGCTCCGCGGCTCATGATGCGCCCTCAGCTGTGCCTGCCGATGACTATATCCTTTATGATCAAGTGATCACGAGCAAGTTTCTGACCGATGACACCCAACTTGTGCTGATCGAACGGGAAACCACGACCTTGATCTCGCCGAAGCAGGAGGGCGCCCTGTCCGTCCGGTGGTTCGAGGAGGAACAGTATTTCGACGGCACGCTGCCGGCCGATCTGGTCCGGGGCTTCATCGCTGTGAACCATACGCCGACGCGTCTCGAAGGGCGGTTCAACTTCGGGGTACGCTATCGCTTTGTGTCCGGCGAGACGGTCGAGGAGCCGGAAGTGTCGCTGGCTCGGCCGGTCACGGTCTCCTCCGGGCGGATGATGCAGCGGGGACTGGCGTTGGATCGGCTGGTCTTCTCGCGGGTCGGCTACGATCCCGCGCAGCGGCACGCGCTGCTCTATGTCGGCAATCCCCGCCCCGACGGCACCGGGGCAGGCTTTCTGGTCTGGCTTCGTCGGCAGGGGACGGCCTGGAAGATCTGGGATGCCGAGGTTATCTGGACGGTTCACATCCAACCCGAGTCCGACGGGCCGCTGCTTGCGCCCTGAGGGGTGCGAGCGGTAGCATGCGCGCCATGCCGAGTCTGATCCGCAAGACGTTTTCCGTTCCGCCGCTGGGATGCAACTGCACCATCCTCGGCGATCCGGTCACGAAAGAGGCGATCGTCGTCGATCCGGGCGGCGCGCCCGAACGGATTCTCCATGAAGTCCGCCAATTGGGCCTGACCGTGCGGCTCATTCTTCATACCCATGCGCACTTCGATCACTTTCTCGCCGCCGGTGAAATGAAGCGGCAGACCGGGGCGACCCTGTGTCTCCATCAGGACGATCTGGATCTCTGGAACAATCTTGAAATCCAGTGCCGCATGTTTAGCGTGCCCTATGTGGCCGTGCCGCAGCCTGAGTACTGGATCAAGGATGAAGAGCGGATCGCACTCGGCGGGTTGACGGTGGTGGGTATGCACACGCCGGGGCATACGCCCGGGTCGATGAGCTTTCACGTGCCCGACGGGACGGTCGTCTTGGCCGGGGATACGCTCTTTCGCGGCAGCATCGGCCGGACCGATCTGTGGGGTGGCGATTTCGACGCGATCGAGCGGTCGATCCGCGAGCGGCTCTATACGCTCGACGATGCGACGACCGTGATAACGGGGCACGGGCCGGAGACGGAAATCGGGATCGAGAAAGAATCCAACCAGTTTTTCCGCGTGGCGTAAGGGGACGCTACTCTTTCGCCATCCGTTCCTTCAGCCGCGCGAGTCGTTTCTCGGTGGACTGTTTGATGAAGTCCATATTCTGGGCGAGGTGTTGTTCCGCCGTGATCTTGCCCTCTTCCCGCCGCTTCAATTGATCCAGCCCGAATTGGGCGATAGCCGGTCCATCTTCCTTATTCAACTCTTTCCAGATAGCGACACAGCGGGCTTGTTTGTCGGCCGGATAGGCGTTGCAGGGGGGATCGACGGCCGCGGCCTGGCCGGCGGTCAGCAGCAGGACGGCGACGGTCGCCGTCGCAACGACTGGTTGGCGAAGCAGGGAGCGATATAGGGTCATCATGCCTTCGTCTCGTGCACAGCACCATACCACAAGTCGGCCCGTTGCGCCGACGAGTCGGGCGTAGGGCGATGATGCGGTTCTCTTCCTGGCCCGTTGGGAAGGTGACGGATCGGGCTACTTGATCGGCGTGGGGTCGGGAGTTTTCCGATCCAGCGTGAAGTAGATTTTATCGTCGAAGGTATAATACCCGCCTTCGTCGATGTCGTGCATGATGCAGAGGGGTGAGAATACCACCAGACAGCCCAACACGTCGCCCACGACCCACCAGGACCACGTACGCTTGATCGTATAGGTGGCGGAATCATAGCCGTCTTTCGTGAAGGTTGCCGTATGGTCGCTCTTTCGGCTGAGCGTGATGTTGCCGGGCGCGAGCATATGTACGAGGTCGTCGACGACGACTTTGCTGTCGGGCGGGGTCGTGAAGAGAGTGACGGATTGATGATCGCCGTGCATCCAGGTGCCACAGCCGGTCAGGGTCAGCAGGGTCCCAGCCAGCACGAATCCCAGCCAGTGTCGTGTGAGTGTCATGGAAGCCTCGGGTCGCCGGCCTGAGAATCGGGGGCCGGCTCGGTCAGACGGTGAACAGCTGCCGGCATTCTTCCACCTTGCCTGCTGTTCCTCCAGCGATTTTCCGATTTACGCAGGGCGTGATCGCAGCGACTAGATCTTCATCGCCTCGTTGACTTCGGCGAGGGTCGACTTCGCGATCGTCGCGGCCCGCGTGCTGCCGGCCTGGACGATTTCCTCGATTCGTGACGGATGGCTCACCAGCGCCGCGCGTGCATCCCACATCGGCGCCATGCTGGCGACCATCTTGTCCGCCACCTGTTTTTTGCAGTCGATGCAGCCGATCGCGGCGGTGCGGCAATCCTTGTTGATCTGCTCCTGTACGGCCTGCGGCGAGTAGATCTTGTGGAACTCATAGACGGGACAGACCTCGGGATTGCCCGGATCGGTGCGTCGGACGCGGGCGGGATCGGTGACCATCGTCTTGAGTTTCTGCCGGACGACCGGCTCGGTGTCGGAGAGGTTGATGGTGTTGCCGTAGCTCTTGCTCATCTTGCGCCCGTCGGTGCCGAGGACCTTCGGAAATTTCGTGAGGTGCTCTTTCGGCTCCGGAAACACGGGCTGCTTGTAAATGTCGTTGAAGCGGCGCGCGATTTCGCGGGTCAATTCGAGATGGGGTAGCTGATCCTTGCCGACGGGCACGAAGTCCGGCTTGTAGAGCAGAATGTCGGCGGCCTGCAAGACGGGATAGCCGAGGAAGCCGTAGGTGGCGAGATCCTTTTCTTTGATCTCTTCCTGCTTTTCTTTATACGTGGGATTTCGTTCCAGCCACGAGACCGGCGTCATCATGGAAAACAGCAGATGAAGAATGGCGTGCTCGGGAATGTGCGACTGGATGAACACCGTGGAGCGGTTCGGATCGATGCCGGCAGCCAGCCAGTCGATCAGTAGTTCGCGGACGAATTCGCGGACCCGGCTCGTGTCGGCATAGTTGGTCGACAGCGCGTGCCAGTCTGCGACGAAGAAGTAGCATTCGTATTGTTCCTGCAGCGCTTTCCAGTTCTCCAGGGCGCCGAGATAGTTGCCGAGATGCATCAGGCCGCTAGGTTGCATGCCGCTGAGGACGCGTTTCCGTGGTGCGGTGGTCATTGCGAAACTCCTGCGCCGAGTCCCAGCGCGGTCGCGAGGATCGTGCCGGACAGAGCGTTGGCGAATGTGCCGGTGATGGTGTGAAGGATGCGCAGCTCTTTATCGAAGACGATCAGGCCCATGAGGATCAGCATGCCGTACGGCTCCAGCCGCGCGAGCGCAAGGGCGGGCTTCGCCGGAAGGAGACACGTCAGAATTCGTCCGCCGTCGAGCGGCGGGATGGGGATCAGGTTGAACAGGGCGAGGAATACGTTGATCATGACGGAGTAGAGTGCCATCACGGCGATGGGCAGCAGGAACATCGCGGAAAAGGTCGAGGGCTGCGCCTCTAGGTCGGTGGGGCGCCGGATGAGCAACGTCGGATCGACGGCGAACAGGGCCGCCACGACGAGTGCGCTGAGGACGGCCAGGAGGAGGTTCATGCCGGGGCCCGCGCCGGCTACCAGCGCCATGTCGCGCCGCGGCTGCCTCATGTTCCGGGGATCGATTGGCACCGGCTTCGCCCAGCCGAGAAGGAAACTGCCCGGCAGCGCCAGGCAAAGCAACGGCAGGATGATGGTGCCGAGCGGGTCGATATGGGCGAGCGGGTTAAAGGTCAGCCGGCCGGCGAGTTTCGCCGTCGGGTCGCCGCACTTCTCCGCCGCCCAGCCGTGGGCGTATTCATGGAGCACCATGGCGAAGAGGAGCGGGAGCGCCATGTAGGAAATCTTATGCAGGATAGGGCCGAGTGTGTCCATGAGCGCGGCGGTTCTCTAGTCCAACTGCACGAACTTGCCGTGTTTGACCTGCAAGAGCACCAGCGGACGCTGGAGCGTACCTTCCGGGCCGAACCCCGCCGGTCCGAAGAGCGTCGGGAGATCAGTCTGGGTTTTCAAGAGATCGCGAATCGCTTCTCCCGAGGTCGCGCCGCGCCGGATCGCTTCCAGCACTAGCCGCGCCGCGTCGTAGCCCTGCATGGTGAACAGCGTGGGCGTCCCTTGGAAGCGTTTCTGGTAGCGTTGTACGAAATCCTGCACGGTCGTGTTGGGGCTGTCAATGAAGAAGCCGTCGACGAAGACGGCGCCGTCCACGGTGCGGTCGGCTGTCCGCAGAAAGTCCTGGGAGTTCCAGCCGTTGGTACCGAGCAGTGGTACTTTGATGTCGTGAAAGGCAAGTTGGGCAGCCAACAGTCCGATTTCGCTGGCCCGACTGGGAATGAAGACTGCGTCGAAGCCCGGCGTGTATAGGATCCGCTTTTCGGTCTTGCCGATCGGTTTCCCGGCCGGGCGAGACGGATCATAGGGCACGGCGAGCCCGTATTTCTTGAGATCTTCCGCCTTCAGCCGCTTGATCTGCGGGGCGAAGTCCGTGTCGCCTTCCTTGAAGGATTCCATCGCGATGATCTCGCCGTCGTGTTGCCGGACTTCCTGCGCGAAGAGGCGGGCCTGTTCTCGGCCATAGATCGTATCGGGGTACAGGATGACGAATCGCCGATACCCCTGATCGCCGGTCGCATAGCTCGCGATCCGCTTTGCCTGGAGGGCGTAGGTGAGCGTGGTGCTGAACACGTAGCCGCCCAGGCGGCGCACGTTGGGGAACGTCGCAGCCGGCGTGATCAGGGGGACCCGGTTCCGTTCCGCCAGTTCGGCCATGACGGGAAGATTCTTCGAGAGCACCGGTCCGATCAGGGCGAGGGGGCGCTCGTCGCTGAGCAAGGTCGAGAGGTCGTCGAGAAACGACGGCCGGTCCGACTCGTTGTCCTTCACGATGAGCCCCACGGGCGGCATACCGGACTGCTCGCGGGCGCGCTCGACGGCCAGTTGGATGCCTTCAAGCACTTCGTTGGCGAAGGGGGCAAGCCGTCCGGTCAGTGGCAGCACGGTGGCGATGAAATACTGGTTCGCCCTGAATCGGGCTTTCAGTTGTGCGAGGGTTTCGACGGCTTTCGGAGTGTAGGGATGGTCGGGAAATTGCGCGAGGAACTGCTGAATCTGCCGCTCAGCGAGATGATCCTCGCCGCGCCCCGTATACAGTTCGATGAGACGGATCGAGGCGAGATCGCCCGGGAACGACTTGGGGTGTTGATCCCGGACGCGGAGCAGCGCCTTCTTGTCGAGTTTCTCGGTGATGAACTCACGGATCTGTGCCTGAGTTTCGACGATCTGTTCGTCGGTTCCGTTCGCGCTGTCGTCCAGAAGCGCTTCGATGGCGCGGACGTACTCTTTTTTTTGCACGAGAAAATCCGCGGTCAGCCGGAGGGCTTCGTGTTTCGTTTCGTCGCTGGCGGAGTTGGTCCGCAGTTGCGTCAGCAGCGGGAGTGCCAGATCGACGCTGCCCATGGCCGCATGGGTTCGGGCGAGCATGATCCTGCCGCGCTCGTTCAGCTCGGAATCGGGAAACTCGGTCTGGAGTTGGCTCAGGTATTTCAATGCTTCGGCGTATTCGTTCATGCCGTACAGCGCGGCGCCCAGCAGCAGATAGGTATCGTCGAGGTGCTCGGGGCGCGGCGAGGTGGCAAGGAATCGCCGAAGGATAGTGGCGGCGGCCTCATGCTCGCCCTTATCGATCAACTTTTTCGCTTGGGAGAGCACCGGCGGATCGGGCAGGGGGGCTCTGACTTCCGCCGCAGCCGGGTTTCCCTGGACCAGGCCGCCCGCCACGCCCATCGTCAGGATGACGAGCGTGATGCCGAGCATGATAGCGGCTTTCTGTACGGGTGGAGGCAGCATGGGTGTGTGAATCGATCGGTTGCGGTTGTGCCGGCGTCGAGTGACTAGTATCGGAAAGGGGGAGGGGTGTCAAGGAGAAGCGCCCTGTCTTCGTTGTGTTCATCGGGGGAGTTAGCTATAGTGCGGGCACCTCGCATAGTGCCGTGCTTCTCGGTACGTATGACCGGACCACCCGTACCATTGCTCGATCCTCTCGTCGAACGCTATCTCGGACAGTTGCGTGTGGAAGGCGGTCTGGCGACGAACACGCTGGAGGCGTATCGCCGAGATCTGTCGAAGTGGCAGATGTTCCTCGCCGGGCAGCGAATCCGGATGGGCGAAGCCGTCACCCCACAGCAGGTCGTCGGATTTCTCTCCTCGCTTCACGAACAACGACTTTCGGCGACTTCGTCGGCGCGGGTACTCTCGGCGCTACGGGGCTGGTTTCGGTTTTTGCTGCGCGAGGGCCGGCTCGCTGCCGATCCCATGCGGGAGTTGTCGGTGGCGCGGCGTGCAGTGCGTTTGCCGAAGACACTGACGACTGCGGAGGTCACGGCGCTGCTGGAACTGTCGTCGTTGCCGACGCCTGAGGATCAGCGGGATCGGACGATGTTGGAGTTGATGTATGCGTCGGGTCTGCGGGTGTCGGAGTTGGTGACGTTGGGCGTGAGCCGTCTCGATCTCACTCTTGGGTGTGTGCGCGTGGCCGGAAAGGGCGCGAAGGAACGGCTGGTGCCGATCGGGGAGGCGGCCAAAGTGTTGTTGGAGGAATACTGCGAACAGGTTCGCCCGATGCTCTTGAAGCGGCGTCTGTCTCGGGCGCTCTTCGTCACGCGGCGCGGAGGACCGCTCACGCGACAAGCCTTCTGGACGATTGTGAAACGCAGATCGCAGCGCGCGGGCATTACGAAACGGATTTCTCCGCATATGTTACGACATTCGTTTGCGACGCATCTGTTGGAGGGGGGCGCTGATTTGCGCGCCGTGCAGGCGATGCTGGGACATGCGAATATCGCAACGACACAGATTTATACGCATGTCGAACGAAGCCGACTAAAGCAGGTGCATCGCCAATTTTTCCCCAGGCAGAATCGGCGGGGAGAACTATGACCTTCCGGTCGTCGGGGCGTGGGGAATCAATAAAGAAAATTGCAAGAAGGGTGCGAGAATCGGTTGACAAGGCGCGGGGGACTTGATAGCATCCGCCGAGCTTGTTAGGAAAATCGGGCGGATAGCTCAGTTGGGAGAGCGCTGCCCTTACAAGGCAGAGGTCACAGGTTCGATCCCTGTTCCGCCTACCAGAGGCATGCTGGTTTGTGGAGGGGTCGGAGAAGGAAGATACAGCCATTCAACGTTCGGGATTCGACCGACCGCTATATTTAGTCTTGTCGTTCCGATCATCCGCCATACGTAGAGTCTCGAGGGGCCGTCGTTCAGCCTGGTTAGGACGCCAGATTGTCAATCTGGAGGTCGCGGGTTCAAATCCCGTCGGCCCCGCCATTTTCTCCCGTGTTTGGTACACTCCATCTCGCATTGCTGCGGCATGATTGAAGGAGGGAGACGCTAGCCCGTTATGTTCCAGTCTGGTCCCATGGCTCTCCTTGGATCGCTGGGCGTAGTGTCGAAAGTCGTCCTCTTCCTCCTGCTGCTCTTTTCGATCGTGTCGTGGGCGGTCATTCTCCTGAAATGGAAGGTGTTCAAGTCCGCCGATGCGGAAGATCACCGGTTTCTTGCCGTTCTAGCCAAGTCCAAGGATGTGGATGAGGTCGTCCGCCATGCGCAGCGGTCGTCAGGCAGTCCCTGCGCCAAGATTTTTCACGGCGTGGTCGATCGGCTGGGGCGGGGGGCTGAGACGCAGGACGGTGGGCTGACGCCGCAGCCGGACCGGCATGTCGTTGAACGTACGGCGCAGCATATCGCACAAGGACAACTCGCCCAATTGGAGTCGTATCTGCCGTTTCTAGCGACCACCGGAAACATCAGTCCGTTCGTCGGGCTCCTCGGAACCGTCATGGGCATCATCGATTCGTTCCGCGAAATCGGTTCTCAGGGAACGGCCAGTATCGCGGCGGTCGCGCCTGGCGTGTCCGAAGCGCTGGTGGCAACCGCGGCCGGGCTCTTCACGGCAATCCCCGCCGTCATCGCCTATAACTATTACCTCTCCCGCATTCGACGGACCGCGTTTCGTATGGACTCCGTGACGGTGGAGCTCCTCGCTCTTCTCTCGCTCAAGGCCAAGCCGACGCCTGTGGGGGCGAAGGGATGATTTTCGAAACCCGCCAGCGCCGGTTCATGGCGGAGATCAACGTGATTCCGTTGGTCGATGTGGTGCTGGTGCTGCTCGTCATCTTCATGGTCACCGCGCCGATGTTGTATCGCGGCATGGATATCAAGTTGCCGACGTCGGCTTCGAATACGATCAAGCCGGAGATTCGGGCGGTCCTGACGATCGAAAAAGACCAACGGCTGTACCTCGACAAGGATCAGGTCAGCGTGGTGCAACTGGAGCGCAAGCTCAAGTTGTTGAAGGAAGAGCATGCCGACGTGTCGTTGTACCTGCGGGCCGACCGTGATGTTCCCTATGGGGTCGTCGTGCAGGTCATGGACGGCGTGAAAAAATCCGGGATCGAAAAGCTCGGGATGGTGACGGATCCGACCGGTCCTGAACGGGTGGCGGAAGCCGCGTTGCCACGGTCCCGCAAATAACGTCTGCTGCGGTCGATGGCTGTGATGGCGCACACGGCGATACAAACGCGGCTATGGATGGAGGACGGTGCTCACGCGCAGGTTGCGAAACGCTTGCGGCAGGCGGTTGCCTGGTCCTTCGTTCTGCATGCGGTCCTTTTTGTCGTGGTGCTGTGGGTTCGCCTGCCGCAGCACGGTGAACGTCCGCTGGCATCGATCGAAATTTCCCTGGCGAGTCTTCCCACTCCACCGGTGAAAGCGGTCGAGCCGGTCAAAGAGCCAGTGAAGCGAACCGAAGCGCCTGCTCCGGCCCCGCCGGTCAAGGCGGCCCCAGTGGCGCCCCCGTCGGTTTCGAAGCCGGTGGCGGTGCCGGCGCGCCCGACGCGGGAATCAATCGACGATCTGTTCAAGGATTTGAAGCCGCTGCCGGATGCGCCGAAGTTCGGGGATTTCAGTCCGACCGACAAGCCGAAAAAGGCGCAGGAGCCGGCCGTCGCCAACGTCAACAAGTTGAAGCTGCCCGATGTGCCGGTCGTCCCGGACACGAAAGAGGTGGCGAAAAAACCGGTCGAGTCGAAACCGCGTCCGTCGTTGAGCGAGGAACTCAATCGAGAACTTGATGAGGAACTGAGCAAGATCAAGAAGGTCGAACTGCCGAAGGAGCACAAGGCGGTTCAAGCCGAACCTCAGGTGCGGCCGACGCCACAAGTCGATGCGAAGACTCCGAGCGTCAAGTCGGTCGATACGACGCTGAAAGTGTCGAGCACGTCGCCCGGGTCCAACGCCTATCTGGCCCTGGTCCGTCGCAAGATCAGCAGCATGTGGTCGGCGCCGCCCGTCGACGTAACGGCTCAGGTGTACACGGCGATCGTCAGGTTCCGGTTGAATCGGGATGGAAGTGTTTCGGGTGTGGCGGTCGAACAGTCGTCGGGGAACGGGTATTTCGATGATGCGGCCAAACGGGCGGTCATCAACGCCAATCCGTTACCGAACTTCCCAACGGATTTACCCGACTCACATTTCGACGCCCATTTCACGTTTACGGTAGGAGAACAGCACGGATAATCTATGACGTTGAGAACCTGGTGCATCACCGCGTGCTGCCTGACGGTCGGACTGGTCGGCATCTTAGAATCCGGCGCCACCGACGTATTTCTGGAGGCAACTAGACCTGATTTTCAAAAGATTCCTCTGGGTATCGTGGGGATTCACAACACCAATGGTCCCGAATGGTTGGGCGGACGGCTGGAAGAAGTCCTGAAAGCCGACATCCGGCGCTCCCTCGTCTTCACGCTCGTCGACCTTCCCAGTATCGGCATCAAGATTCGCGATGTAGGCAGCGGCCCACACCCTGAGTTCAAACAGGCGAAGGAAAACGGCGTGTCCGTCCTTGTCTGGGGGAAGGCGGGCATGAAAGAAGGCGACAAAGACGCCGATGTGAGCATGGACGGGTTTGTCTACGACGGGGAAACCGATGAAGTGGTCGGCGGAAAACGCTATGTCGGATCGACTTCTGTCGTGCGGTTAATGGCGCATCGGTTTGCCGACGAATTGGTCTTTCGGTACACCGGCGAGCCGGGGATCGCCCGCACGAAAATTGCTTATGTTTCCGAGCAGGGGTCGGCTCGTGAACTGTTTGTCATGGATTACGACGGCTACGATGCACGGCAGCTCACCTCGGACGGCTTTTTGAATCTGATGCCGCGTTGGTCTCCTGATCGGCGGTTTCTTGTGTTTACCGCGTATCGCAACCGGAATACGCAAGATATCGACATGATTGAGCTGGCGACAGGAAAACGGTGGACGGTTGTGTCGTTGAGCGGTCTGAATATCACCCCAGCGTTGTCCCCGGACGGAAACTTCCTCGCGTTTGCCTCCAGTCATGAAGGGAACTCCGAGCTCTATAAGCTGGACACCAGGACCAAGGCAATGCAGCGCATGACGACGCACGCGTCCGGCGACTTGTCTCCCTCGTGGGCTCCGTCTGGGCGCGAACTTGCGTTTGCGTCCGATCGTAGCGGTGGGCCGCAGATCTTTCTCATGAGCGCCGACGGCACCAACGTGCGCCGACTCACCTTCGAGGGAGACTACAATGCCGCTCCGGCTTGGTCGCCCCGCGGCAATTGGATCGCCTATGTTTGTCGGACGCCTCGGAAGGAGTACAAGCTCTGTCTGATTACGCCGGACGGGCAGCGGCGGGTGCAACTGACGTCGGGACCGGGAGTCGACGATTCTCCCTCCTGGTCGCCCGATGGGCGTCATCTGGTCTTCAGTTCAACCGTGGATGGGAAGAGCCAGATCTATATGATCAACGCGGACGGTAAGGACCTAGAGCGGATTACGTTTACAGGAACTCACAACAGCGCGCCGGCCTGGTCGCCGGCGTCATAATTCTTGCGGTAACGAATCGCATAACGACGGTCCGCCGGATCGACGGCGGCTGTCTATAAGAGGAAGGAGCGAATCCATGCAGGTGACATTCTCTCGGTGGTCTGTTCCAGTGTTGGCCGGCTTGTTGCTGGTGACGGTCCCGGGTTGTTCGAAGAAGTCGGTTCAGTCGGGCGGCGACACACAATCTTCGCAATCGGGTCTGGCCAAAGGCAGCCCGGATGCCGGAGGATTGGCCGGCGCCGGCGGGCCGGGCGGGTCGAGTGGCGGAGTCGGTTCGAATTTCCCGGACACGTCGCTCTCTGGCCGCGATGCATCCAGCGGCTTGCGCGGGCTCGACAAGAATCCCTCTGAGGAACGTGTGAACGGCGGGACCATGGTGGCGAAGCTCGATCCGTCCCAGAGCGGTCGGCAGATGGATGCCATTCGGTCCGAGCAAGCGGCGTCCGATGCGGCGGGATTGCGAGACGTGTTTTTCGCGTATGACAGTTTCATCATTTCCGAAGAGGGACGGCAAGCGCTCTCGCGCGACGCGGAGTGGATCAAGTCCAATCCGGGAGCCAGCCTGAAGATCGAAGGCCACTGCGACGAGCGTGGGACGTCCGCCTACAATCTGGTCCTCGGTGAAAAACGGGCGAAAGCCGTGCGCAACTATCTCGTGGAACTCGGCGTGGGCGCGAACCGTCTCGGAGTTGTGTCGTACGGGAAGGAACGGCCGTTCTGCAAAGAGCATTCGGAGTCGTGCTATGCTCAGAATCGCCGGGGCCACGTGGTGGTGAAGACCGGCAAATAGCCACTCGGCGGCGGGGCCTAGCGGCCGTGAGGGATGGAATCAGCATGAACGTTCAGCAAGAGAGGTGTGCGGTGACTGTCGTTATAGTCATGCTCATCACGCTGTTGTCTGGATGCGTTGCGCAGCAAGCCGATCTCAAGCAGACCGAGCGGGCGTTACAGCAGCGTATCAAGCAGCAGGATGAACAGTTCTCTCAATCCCGGGCCCGGCAGGGCGCCGAACTGTCCGAATTGCGCGAGAGGGAATTGCCGCGTCTGCAAGGTGAATTGGAGAAAGCGCTGCATCAGGCGCAGGAGCTCCAGGCCAAGCAGGACGATCTCAAGACCCGCTCGGCTCAATTGGAGCAACAGACCAAGAAGTTGGAGCAATTGGCTGCAAAGCTGGAGGCCGACACCAACACTCGTTACGTCTGGCTCCAGAAGAGCCTCGACACCCAGGACGCCAAGGTCAACGAGCGGCTCAATAAGATGTCGGAAGACATCTCGCGTTCCATCAATGACATGAGGGCGCAGATCGAATCGGCGGTGAAGAAGACCAACGAGGACATGGCCAAGAAGGTCGGCGCTCGGCTTGATGAGCAGCAGAAAAGCTTAACCGACAATCAGCACCGGCTGGATGACGTGGGGCAGAAATTTGCGCAGTTCAATCAGGCGATGACCGGGTTTCGTGACGCGTTGACCGGGTTGAACGAGCGGATGGGGCAGGAGGAGCAGACTTCCAAGGCGTTGTCCGCCCGGATCGAAAGCGATACCAAGGCCGCGACCGCCCACGTCAACGATGTTGGACGGACAATGAGCGGCCATCTGGACGGCGTCAACAAGAGTGTGGCCTCGGTCGTCAAGACGCTCGAAACGGTCAGCCAGAAACTGTCGGCCCGCCTCGACGAGCAGGACCGCCGGATGGATTCTTTGGCGCGTTCGGTCGATCAAGCCGCTCAGAAGGCCGGGTCTCGGTCCCAAGGATCCAAGCACGCACAGCGGTCGTCGGTTTCGGCACCAGTCGATACGACACCGGCCGAGAAGCCGCAGCAGGATGCCGAGTCGGCGGCATCGGGTGGACAGACTGAAGGACAGACGGTGGCCGTTGAGGAGCAGCCGGACACCCGTTCGGCGACCGTCGTCTCGATTCCCGCTCCTATTGAAGCGCCGGTGGTGGAGCCCCATGTTCCGGCCGAGCCGCCCGCCGATCGTACCCAGTACGAACGTGTCTTGGCTCTGTTCCGGGACGGTGATCTTGACGGGGCGCGACGCGGGTTTCTCTCGTTCATCGCCACGTATCCCAATTCAGATCTGGCTCCGAACGCGCGCTATTGGCTCGGTGAGTCCTACTACGGCGCCAAAGACTTCAAGAAGGCGATCGATGCATACGATAAAGTGGAGTTGGACTATCCACGAAGTGAAAAGGTTCCCGCGGCCATGTTGAAGAAGGGTTATGCGTATCTGGCCCTCAAGGACAAGAAGCGGGCGTCTTCCACATTCAAACAGGTCGTCACGCTATATCCTAAAAGTCCGGAGGCCGGGAAGGCATCGGACAAGTTGGCACAATTGAAGGAAGGGCGGTAGGTCTCATGCGCGCACGTAGATTCTCCCGTATGGCGGTCCTCGGCCTCGGCGGATCGCTGCTGCTGTTGTCGGGGTGTGCCAAGCACGCCGACTTTGTCGAACTTCGCGAACAGCTCTCGACCGTGTCTCGCACGCAGGAGCAGGACCATCAGAGGGTCGATGCCGTGCTGCGTCGGCTTGAATCGGTAGAGCGGGTGAAGGACGCAGAATCGAGCAAGCCGCGTCTAGATGAACTGGCCGCGCGATTGCAGAAGCTTGAAACCCGTCTGGCGAAACTCGAGGATGGCGGAGGAGCCGCAGTGGTTCGCCCTGAAGCGGGCATGCCCGATGTGTCCAAGCCCAGCAAGCCGGTGAAGCCAGCCACGCAGCCGGAGGCGGCGGCGATCGTGCCGGGGGTTCCGGGAATTACGCCCACCTCCGCCTTCAACCTGGCCTATAACGACTATCTGAATGGAAAATACGATCTCGCCGTTGCGGGATTCCAACGTTTCACGAAAGATTTCCCCGGGACCTCGCTGACGCCGAACGCGCACTACTGGCTTGGAGAATCGCTCTACAACCAGAAGGATTATGCGCGGGCAATCCAGTCGTTCGAATATCTGGTGACGGAGTATCCCGGCAATGAAAAGGTCCCGGCCGCCTTGTACAAGCTGGGATTGGCCGCCGCGGAAACCGGGGACCTGGTGAAGTCCCGCAAGCATCTTAAGCGAGTGATCGAGGAGTTCCCGTCCTCGGACGAGGCCAAGCTCGCGAAGAACAAACTCGCCGAAATCCGATGACCGGTACAGGCGTGCGACCGCCTGATGGTATCCCGCGTCAGCCGCCATCGTGGGGAGCCTAGCGCCGTGTCCATGTCCAGCCAGAGCGGAACGATCCGGGTCTTACCGGAAGACGTCATCAGCCGGATTGCCGCCGGCGAGGTCGTCGAACGTCCCGCTGCAGTCGTCAAAGAACTCATCGACAACAGCCTCGATGCAGGCAGCACGACCATCACCGTCGACATCAAAGACGGCGGTTTGACCTTGATTCGTGTCATCGACGACGGCCAGGGAATGGGGAGGGGCGACGCTCCTTTGGCGTTCGAACGCCATGCCACGAGCAAGCTGCGATCCGATCAGGATCTATGGTCGATCCGTACCATGGGGTTTCGTGGAGAGGCATTGCCGAGCATCGCGTCCATCTCCAAGGTGCGGCTGGTCACGGCGAGACCGCAGGAACCGGTCGGCACCGAGGTCACGGTCCAGGCCGGCGCCGTCCAGCCAGCGCGCGACGCTCCGCCGCTCGTCGGGACTCGGATCGAAGTCGCCGAGTTGTTTTATAACCAACCGGCCCGCAAAAAGTTTCTCAAGTCGATTCCCACGGAAACCTCGCACATTACCCGCGTCGTGCAGCAGGCGGCGCTGGCCTGGCCGGCGGTCCATTTCAAACTCACGAGCAACGGCCAGGAAGTACTGAATTATCCCGCCGTGTCCGCGGACGAAGATCGGATCGCGCAGGTGTATCCCCGACTGTTTACCGGTCGGAGCGTGACACTCAATGCCGCGCAGTCCGGCGCGAAGTTGACAGGACTGGCGATCGATCCGAATCATGCCAAACCCTCGCGGGTGCCGCAGGAGTTGTTCGTCAATCGCCGCCCCGTCAAGAACGCCACGATCCTGCATGCGGTGGCGGAAGGGTACGGGTCGTTTCTCGCGAAGGGGCATCATCCGTTGTTCGTCTTGTTTCTCGACATCGACCCGGCCCGCGTCGACGTGAACGTGCACCCGGCCAAGCGAGAGGTACGGTTTTCCGAACAGGAAGCGATCCATCAGCTCGTCCGTCGGGGGATTCGCCAGGCGCTCGGGCGGACTGGGGATGCCGACAGGAGTGTGCACGTTCCTCGCCTCGAGGAGTCGGCCGACTCAGCGTCGGCTCCGTCTGGTGCGGGCAGCGTCTTCCAGTCCAGTCCTACAAGAGGAGCGTCGTGGTTCTCTCAATCTGAGACCGGGCCGCTACGTTCGAGCCGGCCCGATCAGTTGGCCTTCGTGAGTGAAACGGCGGAGCCCTATACGCGGGTTCCGTCGAGGGATATCGTTCCCCTCGGGCAACTGCATCACACCTTCCTTGTCGTGCAGGTGGGCGGAGCCCTGACGATTATCGATCAACACACGGCGCACGAACGGGTGTTGTTCGAGCGGCTTTACCGGGATTGGGTGGCGCGGGGGTTGCGTGCACAGCCATTGCTCATTCCGGAGTCGGTGGATCTCCCGGCTCCGCATGCGGCACTGTTGCAGCGTCATCACGAAGCGCTCGAGCAACTCGGCGTGGAGCTCGAGCCGTTCGGTCCCACCACGGTCTTGGTGCGGAGCGTACCTGTGGGGTTGGGGAAGGTGGACGCGGCCGGTCTCGTGCAGGATATCCTCGACGACTTGAGTTCATGGGGCCAGGCTTCGAGCGTAGAGGAGCGAGTGCGGCCGGTGTTGGCGTCGCTCGCCTGCCATAGTGCGGTGCGGGCCGGTCGCGCGATGGGATTGCCTGAGATCCGTCAGTTGGCCGACGACTGGCTGACGGAAGGAAAAATTCAGACTTGTCCCCACGGACGACGGACATCCTTCGAGTTGACCGAGGGCGAACTCGAAAAGATCTTTGGACGGGTCGGTTGGTAACGAGGGTGGGGCCTTGATGCAACCGACGCAATCCGAGCTCATCCGTCGGCATCGACCGCTGGTCGTACTGTTGGGCCCGACGGCGGTCGGGAAGAGCGCCGTGGCGGTTCCGGTCGCCCGATACTTTGGGACCGACATTCTGACGGCCGATTCCCGGCAGGTGTATCGCGGGATGGATATCGGGACGGATAAGCCGACGCCGGATGAGCGGCGGGGGGTGCCGCATCGTTTGATCGATCTGGTCGATCCCGGCGAAGTCTATAACACCGGCCGGTATCGTCGGGATGCGCAGCAGGAAATCGATCGGTTGCTGGGCGAGGGGCGGCTGCCGCTGGTCGTGGGCGGAACCGGGTTGTACATCCGGACGCTGGTGCGCGGGATTTGCGACGCCCCCGAGGCCGACCCGGACATCCGTCGGGAACTGGCGGTGCTGGTGGCGGCCAAAGGGCGCGAGGGCCTGTACGCCGAGTTGCAGCGGGTTGATCCGGCGACTGCCGCGAAACTCCATCCCAATGACGAGTCCAAAGTCATTCGCGCATTGGAGGTCTATCGGCTGGCCGGATGTTCGCTCGCAGATCTTCAGGCGCGGCACGGTTTTCAGACGACCGACTACTCGCCGTTGCTTATCGGATTGCAGCGGCCGCGCGAGAGCCTCTATCGGCGGATCGAAGCCCGAATCGATTGGCAGTTGGCGCACGGCATGATAGAAGAAACGCGCCGGTTGTTGGCGCGGAGCTACGAGCGCCACTTGGGCTCGATGAAAGGACTCGGGTACCGGCATCTGGCCGCTCACTTTGCCGGCGAGTATGACGCCGATGAAATGGTGCGGCGGTTCAAGCAGGAGACGCGCCAGTTTGCCAAGCGTCAAATGACCTGGTTTCGGAAAGAGCCGGGGATCGTGTGGATCACCATTGAGGATGAGGACTCGACCGAGCAGATCGTGCCGCGCGTGATCGAGCGGATCGAGCAATTTCTCGCCTCGCTGGGGATGCAGGCGGCGCAGGCCTTCTAGAAACAGGACGAGTCGGAAGGGGAGTCGGAAGGGGAGTCGGAACGTATGGCACAGCGTATTGGCAACATCCGGGCATCGTTGGGCGTGATCGGCGGGAGTGGGCTGTACGAGATCGACGGCCTCAAGAACGTTCGTGAGGTAAAGCTGAAGACGCCGTTCGGGTCTCCCTCCGATGCCGTTCGTGTCGGCACGTTGGATGGGGTGTCGATGGCGTTTCTGTCCCGTCACGGCCGCGGCCATCGGTTGCATCCCGGCGAAATCAACTATCGCGCGAACATCTATGCCCTCAAGGCCCTGGGCGTACGCCGCGTCATTTCAGTGAGCGCCGTCGGCAGCATGAAGGAATCCATTCGCCCGGGCGATGTCGTCTTGCCCGATCAATTCATCGATCTGACGAAGCGACGAACCTCAACGTTTTTCGAGGGAGGCATCGTGGCGCACGTCGGGTTCGGCGAGCCGATCTGTCCCACGGTGGCGAACGTGCTGGCCTGGGGCGGGCAGCAGGTGGGCGGCACGTTCCACCGGGGCGGGACCTATGTGTGTATGGAAGGGCCGCAGTTTTCAACGAAGGCAGAGTCCCGGCTCTATCGGCAATGGGGGGTGGATGTCATCGGGATGACAAACATGCCGGAGGCCAAGCTGGCCCGCGAGGCCGAACTCTGTTACGCGACTTTGGCGTTGGTCACCGACTACGATTGCTGGCACGAAACTGAAGAGGCGGTGACTGTCGAGGCGATTCTCGCCACGCTGCATCGGAACGTCGCGTTGGCCAAGCAGGTGTTGCGGGTCGTCGCGGCTCGTGTGAACGAGGCGCCGCCGGCGTGCGGCTGTCAGCAGTCCCTCAAAACGGCGATCGTGACCGCACCGGACCGCATCCCTGCCGCGACGAAACGGAAGCTGTCGCTGCTGCTTGGTCGGCCGATCTCAATGAAGAAAGGACGTCGGTAAATCATGGGAAAACTGTTGGTGGTCGGATCGGTCGCGCTCGACACGGTGAAGACGCCATTCGGCGAGGGTACGGATATCCTCGGCGGCTCGGCGACGTATTTTTCTACGTCGGCGAGTTTCTTCACCTCCGTGAGTCTGATTGCGGTAGTCGGCGAGGATTTTCCCTCCGAGCACGTGGCATTCTTGAAAAGCCGCGGCATCGATCTCACGGGCTTGGAGCGGCGTCCCGGCTCGACGTTCCGGTGGAAGGGCGAATATACCCATCAGTTGAACGAAGCTCACACGCTCGATACGAAGCTAAACGTGTTCGAGACGTTCCGGCCGAAGATTCCCGAGGCCTATCGGTCGCCCGACGTATTGTTTCTCGGCAACATCGATCCCGAGCTGCAGCTCGACGTGCTGCAGAAGGTGGAACGCCCTGGACTGGTCGCATGCGATACGATGAATTTCTGGATCAACGGCAAGCGTGACGCCTTGTGGAAGGTGCTGGAAAAGGTTGATGTGCTGATCATCAATGACGGCGAAGCCCGGGCGCTCGGGCAGGATTCGAACTTGGTCAAGGTGGCCAAACTCGTGCTGTCCCGTGGTCCCAAGCATCTCATCATCAAGCGCGGCGAGTACGGAGTGCTGATGTTCAACCAGAAACAGGTGTTCGGCGCGCCGGCGTTTCCCCTGGAGGACGTACGAGATCCCACCGGCGCCGGCGACACGTTCGCGGGCGGATTCCTGGGCTATCTAGCCGCGACGGGGAATCATTCTTCCGAAGCCATGAAGCAGGCGATCATCTTCGGCAGCGTCATGGCATCGTTTACCGTAGAAGCCTTTAGTCTTGACCGTTTGCGTATCCTGGATTACAAAGAGATTCAAGCTCGCTTCCGCGAGTTCAAACGGTTGACCCATTTTGAGGACGTGCCGTGATACGTAGCTGCCCTGATCGTGCTGTTTCCGTCTGCCGCAGTGGACCGAGGGTCTGGAGCCTCGGCATCGCGTTGGCGGGGTTGGTGCTGGGCGCCTGTGCTACGAGTGAAGAAGCGATTCAGAAATCCCAGGGCTACTACCAAGAAGGGATTGCCAGTCTGAGCGGAGACCGACAGAAGGCGTTCGTGTCCTTCCAGAAGTCGGTCCAATTGAATCCGAACAACAAAGAAGCGCACTACGGATTGGGACATGTGTATGCTGTCCAGGGGAAACTCGCTCAGGCGGAAAGCGAGTTCCGGACGGCGCTGAAAATCGACGACGCGTACTCGGAAGCACATACGTATCTGGGGCAGGTGCTGGCCTCCCAAGGCAAATGGGAGGAGGCTATTCAGTCGTACCGGGCGGCATTGTCCAACCCGCTATATCCGACGCCGGATCTCGCACGGTTTCATTTGGGGCGCGCGCTCGCCCAGCAGGGCGATCTCCAGGAAGCGGCGGAGGTATTGGAAGATGCGCGGATGGCGAACTCTCCCAGTGTGCCGCCGGCGCTGACGCACCTTGAGTTGGGACGGGTTTATACCAAGCTGGGGTACACCGACCGTGCACGGGAGGTGCTCGGCAAGGTGAAAGCAATGGACAAAGGCGGCGAATATGCCGCTGCGGCCACGGAACTGTTGGCTCGCATCAAGTAGTCGAGGGGATATGGAATCAGTCGGCGAATTTTTCAAGCAGGTCCGTGAAACCAAGGGGCTCACGGTCGACGAGGTGGCGTCGAAGACGCGGATTCGCTCCGACTTCGTCAAGGCACTCGAGGACGGAAATTTCGCCAAGTTGCCCGATCAGGTGTTCGCGAGAGGATTCGTCCGTTCCTATGCCCGCTCGCTGGGATTGGACGAGGAGGATGCGATCCATCGGTTCATTCAGTCGGCCGGGGCATTTTACGACAAGCAGGATGAACGGGAACGGCTGAAGGTCCGCCAGGTCGAGGAAGAACGGAAGCGGCAGGCGAATCGCAAGGCGGTGGCGGTGGCGATCGGCATTGCGGTGCTGACGCTCATCTTCCTCCTCAGTCGCGAGCAAAGTTCGGTGTTGCGGCGGGGCACCTCGGAGCTGGGCAGTACGAAACGGGCGACGCAAGCCACCAAAGAGGTGGCCGAACCGGCCGCGCGCCAAGAACCAGAACCGACGTCCACACCCACAAAGTCCGGCGAGCCCGCGCAGGCTGCGGCCAAGCCGGTGCAGGCTGCGCGGGCGACCGAGTCCGCCACCGGTACGTCCGCAGCAGCGGCGAAGCCCGAGGGTGAAACGGTTTCGACTGCGTCGCCAGGAGCCGATGGGCCTCTCGGCGGGATTTCAATCGATGGCGCCACGGCGGCCTCGGACGGTCAGTTGGTGTTGAATCTCGAGGCCACCGAGTTGAGCTGGGTGGTCGTGCAAATCGACAACGGCAGCCCGCAGGAGGCGTTGCTCCGTCCCGGCGAAAAAGCGCAGTGGAAGGGACAGGACCAGTTCATCCTGACTTTGGGCAATGCCGGGGGTGTCAAAGCCGAGCTCAACGGCAAGCCACAGAAGCCGTTCGGTCCGAGTGGAAAGGTGGCGAGGGATATCGTCATCAAGCGCTGAGCGCTTTCTCTCCCCATTAGTTCTCCGCTCCGCCCACGTCTATTGCGGGGCTTCTCGTTCTTCCCTGTCAGGCACTTCTTCTCCTGCTCCCTTGCTCATGGGGCGGGTATGGAGTCTTTGTGGCGCAAAGGTGTCACGGAATCAGAGGGGCCACAGAGTTCGTGACATCCTCCTCACGTAAGTAATTCAAATGAGGCACATCTCGCAAAGCGGGATATGGCACGGCCTTTGATTAGTCACTATCTCGAAACCAGGCGAATAGAGAACAGCGTGGGGCAACAGGTCCGGATGAGAGACGGGGCGGAAAAACAAGGGAGAATGCACGAAGCGGGAATACGGCTGGAAGGCGGGATTTCTTGACAAGAATCGCGGGGCATTGCTATAGTCCGCCCGTTTTACTGCATTCTTCGCTTGGAAAGGTCTCTACGGGCCAACGGCTTTGTAGCCGAAGTTCAGGTAGGTGGGTTCAACACAAAGGAGGACGTGCGATGGGTTACTTTTCGAAGTTCTTGGGCGTCACTGCAGCGTTGATGCTGATGTCGGCCACGGTGGCGGGCGCGGCGGAGAAAGATCCCCTCAAGCCCCGCGTTCCGGCGGATCAGATGGCCGATGCGAAGGGTCTGAAGAACCCGGTGGCCGCGACCCCGGAAAACATCGCCAAGGGTAAGGCGTTGTTCGAGGGCAAGGGCACCTGCTTCAACTGCCACGGCAAGGAAGGCAAGGGCGATGGCCCTGCGGGCGCGATCCTCGATCCGAGCCCCCGCGACTTCACCAATTGTAAGTTCCACAAGAAGCGGAAAGATGGCGAATTGTTCTGGGTCATCAAGAACGGCAGCCCGGGCACCGGGATGGTTTCTTTGATTCCTGCCGCCATCACGGAAGAAGAAGCCTGGACGATCATCAACTACGAGCGGAGCTTCTGCAAGGGCGAGTAATCTCCCGAGCAATCCGTCGGTAGCTGTGAGAGGGGTGAGGGCGTAAGCTCCCACCCCTCTCGTTTTTTCTTTTCTCTTCTGTCCGCAAAGGATCTCCGGCCGATTTTTCATGGATAGGCTGTGTCCGGATCGTGCGTCCGCATCCCGCTGGCCCAGTCTGCGATGTCTTATTCTCCTCGAATGGCGGCGAGTCGGCTCAAGACAAGAGACGATGCGGTGGGGTCCTGTTTTATGGCTGGACTGATCAATGGACGTTGGTCCGCGCCGAACTGGCTCTTGGCGGCCCACACGACTTTCTGCCCGACGTATGCGGTAAGTTCGGCGAGGGTCACGGCTCCATCGCGGTTGGAGTCGCCTTCTCCCCGTAACGCACGGAGCAGATAGTAGGTCATGAGGCCGTGTCGGTGTTTCTCGTCCTCCAACCCTCTACTCAGACCGTCGCTGCTGATGATGCGGGAAATCGACGGCCCGCCTGCTTCCCACCGTGGGGGAAGGTTCCGCCCGGTCGGGTCGCCGTGCAACCGGGACACCCGGCCGTCGAATAGGAGGAGCGTGTGTTTTGCCTTGAGCCGGGCCAGCGCGGTTTCAAGGTCCTTGAGCGGGTAAAGGCGCGCAGTGGCCGCAGGACTTCCCTCATGCGGGACCAGTAGGACGTCACCGGCATTGGTGATCAGCGCCTGGCCGGCGAAATAGACGATCACCGTCGAGTCGGTGCTCGTCCGACCGGGGAGCCACTCAAGGAGGGCTTCGTCGATGGCGAGTCGTTGTGCTTTCCAGTCCTGCAACACGCGAACGTTCGACGCCGGAACGCCGCTCAGGGCACGCAAATATCCGGCGACCATTTCGGCATCCAGTGCTGCGAATTTACGCCCCGCCATTTGGGGATCACGATACGATCCGATACCGATGGCGATCACGAATGTCTGCGGCTGGTGAAATCCCGGGGCGTTTGCCGGGATCTGATCCACATCGTCCACCTTGATGCCGGTTGCCTGCAAGACCACGTTCAGCGTCTGTTTGGGGGCCGTGGCATGGGTGGTTTTGTCTTGGACGTCGACGATCAACTCCGCTTTCTGCGGTTGGAGGGTCGGCGGCAGTGTGGCTCCGAATTCGATGGACTTTGTTTCGCCGGGCGGGAGAGCGGGGAGCGAAAGGCTCGACGAGGGAAATTGCCCGACGAGAGTCCTGCTTCCCGACAGGGTTGCTGTGGCTTGCGGGATTGGGACCGTACCGGTATTGACGACGTCGACTCGGACACGGATCCGTTCGCCGGCTTCGAAGAGCAGGTTGCCGTTTTCATCCAGCGCCATCGATGTGAACTGAAGCGAAGTCACCGCCGGCGGTGCTGCGGGTGACGGCGAAGCCACGTCTGAGGCCGGAGCATCCGTCCTCTGGGGTACACTGGGCGGTGCGGGCGAGTCGGGGGATGTCTGCGAGGTGGTCTGTTCGGGCTCACTAACGCAGCCTGCCAATGGCAGTGCTGCAAGGAGCCCGGCGAATGCGATACGGCGGAGAACGATGCTGTGCGGCCACGTCATCGGGTGTGCCTTCTTGGTGTGGTGCAGTGTACCTGAGTTCCAGTAGGAAAGGGATGTTTCCACCGGTGCCGGCGATGATCTGACGAGTCGCGTAACTTTTATTCGAGGACCGGTAAAATGGCCGGTCGAAGTTGGAGTGCAGTGGATGTGGCGGCAGGTGAATAATCGCCTCGCGCGGCTTGACGACGGATCAAGAGGAGTTCGCGAAGAATGGCGACGCTATCGTGAAACAGCCGCACTTTAGATCCGGGTTGATCGCTCCAGTTGACCGGGACTTCGACGATGCGGTAGCCCCGTTGCCGGGCCACGAACAGGAGTTCAAGGTCGAACCCGTATCCATTGATCGTCGAGACGGAGAAGAGGTCGCGGGCGACGGAACGCTCGAACAGTTTGAATCCGCATTGGGTGTCACTGATTCCGTGAATGCCTCCCAGCTGCGCGACCGCGTTGAAGCAACTGCCCAACATGTCTCGGTGCCACCGGGTTTCCACGGTGAATTCCCGTTGCCGCGCCGCCAAGCTGCGCGAACCGATGGCGAGATCAGCCCCCGACACGATTGCCTGTTCCAGCCGATCGAGTTCGGTAATCGCGGTCGCGCCATCCGCATCGGTAAACAGCTGCAAGTGTCCACGGGCGGCGAGCATTCCTTGCCGTACGGCGCCTCCCTTACCCACGCAGGTCGGTAGAGGGATCACGCGCAATGCCGGCTCTTGCTTGGCAAAGTCCCGGACGACCTTGATGGTATCGTCATGGCTGCCGTCATCGACCACGATGATTTCGTAGGATCGCTTTTGCGTCGAGAGGTAGTCTTGGATCGAAGAGAGGTGGGGAAGTATCCTGGCTGCTTCGTTATGGGCCGGAATGACGATGGAGAGATCGAGTACGTTGTGTAGGTCCGTTCTCGTCACCGGCAGTCTCCACTGATACAGACGTTGGCGGAAACCCGTTTGAATCGCCGATACGGTAAAGCGTTTTTCGAGCGAATACAAGAGGCCGAAGGGCTTCGGCAGGAAGTCGAGACTCGCTCCACCGGCTTCCAAAATGACCCATCGGCGCGGACTTTTCTGCTTTGAAGCCCAGCAAACGATTAGTGTAAGATGTACCGTTCGATCGGCTAGGGCCGGAAGTTTGGCCGGTCGGACATGTCATGTCTGGCACGCTCAACCGTCGGGAGGAACTCAGCATGGTGTATCGGATTCAGCAGGCGACCAAGTTAGCGATTGGTTGTGGACTCGTGCTTGCGGCCGTGACCGCAGGAGGGTTCATGAAACCTACGACCGTTTCGGCGGCCGGTGTTCCTCCAGCCTTGGCTCAGGGCTTTTCCGAAATCGTCAAGAAAGTCACCCCGGCGGTCGTCAACATTGCCGTCACGGGTGGTGGTGGTGAAGGTCGCCGACGCGGACTGCCGCCTGGTCCTTTCGGCGCACCTCCCGGCGAAGAACCCAATGGCGGGGAATTGCCGACTCCGCCTCCGATGCCGCCCGGCCCTCCGGGTGGGCATGGCCGACCCGATCAAAGCGCCGGGTCCGGCGTTATTCTCGACCCGAACGGCTATATCGTGACCAACAACCACGTGGTCGAAGGGGCGACCCAGATTACGGTCACCCTGAGCGACCGACGTGAGTTCACCGCCAAGACGATCGGGACTGATCCCAAGACCGATCTGGCGGTGATCAAAATCGAAGCGAAGGATCTTCCATCCCTGAAGTGGGCCGAATACGAAAAATTGCAGGTAGGCGACTTGGTGTTGGCCGTCGGAAGCCCGTTCGGCCTCAGTTCCACGGTGACCCTCGGCATCATCAGTGCACTGGGGCGCGGCAACGTGGGAATCGCCGACTACGAAGACTTTATTCAGACCGATGCCGCCATCAATCCCGGTAACTCGGGCGGGGCACTCGTCAACATGAACGGGGACTTGATCGGTATCAATACAGCGATTTTCTCTCGGACCGGCGGCTCGGAGGGCATCGGATTCGCCATTCCCAGCAGCATCGCCTTGGACATCGTCGACAGCCTCCAGAAGACTGGCAAGGTTGTGCGGGGCTGGATGGGCGTGGCCATTCAGGAGATCACGCCGGCGTTGGCGAAGTCGTTCAAGCTGCCGGAGCAGCGCAAGGGTGTGTTGATCAGCGACGTGAACGAGAACGGTCCCTCGCACGCGGCGGGCATCAAGCGCGGCGACGTCGTCATCGCGTTCAACGGTAAGGAAGTGTCGAGTGTCAGCCAGCTGCGCAACCTCGTGGCCCGCACGATGGTTGGCAAGGATGCCCAGGTGAAGGTTCTCCGCGACGGGAAGGAACAGACGATTGCCGTGAAGGTTATGGAACGCCCATCCGATGAAATGCTGGCGAAGCGTGAGTCTGCGCCGCCGAAGGAGAAGGAACAGGGCGAAACGATCAAGCCGCCGGACAACGTGTTGGCGTCGCTCAAAATTCAGGCGTTGGATAACGCGCTGATGAGCCAGCTCAACATTCCGGCCAAAACGACGGGCGTCGTCATCACCGGCGTGGAGCCGGGTGGGCCGGCGGAAGCGGCGGGGTTGCAGCGCGGCGACGTCATTCAGGAAGTGAATCACGAAACCGTGAAGAACGTGGATGACTATCTGAAGGCCGCGAACAAGATCAAGAAAGACGAACTGGCGGTGCTGCTGGTGAACCGGCAGGGCAACAGCCTGTTCGTCGCGGTCAATCCGAAGTAGACCGATCGTGCCGCGTCCGGCGGTGGAGTCATCGCCGGCGCGGTCTCGTTCTGTGCAGGTGAGGGCGCGGTGCTGAACGATTTCAACCGGTGGCTGCAGGATTCGGTTTTCAAGCCGCTGGAAGATAAAAAAATGCCGGTCATGGAGCACCTGGTGGAGCTCCAGGTCCGGTTGACGCGCGCCGTCATCGTGACGGCTATCGTCTTCGTCGCCACCTTCTTTTACGCCGACACCCTTGTCAAGTGGCTCCGTATTCCGCTCCAAAACATGTTCGTGCCCAGTACGCTCTCGTGGGAACCGACGGATCTGCCGACCGTTCCCTTCGTCTTCTTGGCGCCGGCCGAGGCCCTCTGGCAGAACGTCAAGGTTGCCGGACTTTTCGCGATCGTGCTGGCGACGCCTTACATCCTCATTGAGATCTGGCAGTTCGTCGTGCCGGGTCTGCACGTGCAGGAGCGGCGGTTCGTCGGGCCGTTCGTCTTCTTGAGCACGCTGGCGTTCCTCGCCGGTATCACCTTCTCGTTCTTTTTCGTGCTGCCCTTTGCGCTTAACTTCTTGATTTCCTACGGCGTGAGCGCCGGGTTCATCCCACAGCTGTCGATCGCCCAATATGTCGGTTTC
>JAXLZJ010000028.1:0-65143 GCA_046350995.1 Nitrospira sp. | reverse complement strand
AAGTCTAGAACCGACCGACGATTGACGGACAGCCCGGGCCGGTATATAAGCAAGCCATCTCAGTTCACACGGTGATGGGGTTCACCGGAACCGCCCGCGAACGCCTTCGTGGGCTGATAACTCCTACGTGCCCGCACGGTAGGAGATTTGTCGATGCCCGCTTCCGTCTCAGCCTTTCCTCAGTACCAGATCAAGACCATCGTCAACGACATCTTCACCCAGCTGGGGCTTCTGCTCACGTTGGAGCGGAAGATGCTCGGCCTGATCGCGTCTTATGCCGTCGCGATCGGGATGTTCATGCTCTGCGTGCCGATCGCCGTCCAGGAGCTGGTCAGCACCTTCTCCTTTGCCGTCCAGCCGGTCATGATTTTCACGCTGTCGCTCGTAGTGGGCTGTGCCCTGACCGGAGCCGCGGCATTCCGAGTCGTCCAGGCGCGGGCCGTGGAAACGTTGCAGCAACGCATCTATTCGCGCATCGCCATCGCCTTCACCGCGACGATCCCTCGGCTGAAAGAGGAATCATTCCTCCCGCAACACGCGCATCGCTTCGCGGAGGCCGACCTGCTGACCCGCGCGCTCGTCGCCATGGTCGCGGACCTGTTCAACGTCGCCGTCGTCGGGACGATCGGCATGACGATGCTCATCTTCTTCCACCCCTACTTCCTGGTCTACAACGTGGCGTTGGTGAGCGGCTTCATCGTTTTGCTCACGATCTTCGGCCGGGGCGGCTTTCTCATCACGCTGGAAATGTCGCGGCTCAACTATGAGATCTACCACTGGATGCAGAATATCGCCGCGAACCTGCCGCACCTGCGGGCGGCGGGAACCAGCCCTTACTTGCTCAACAAGACCGACGCCCTGACGAAAGCCTATGTCCGTGTGCGGCAACGGCGCTCCGATCTCCTGACGGGACGCCAATACAAAGCCGCGGTGCTCTGGCTGGTTGTCGGCCACACCGGCATGATCGCGACCGCCGGCATGCTGGTGGCGGGCGGCCAGCTGACAGTGGGCCAGTTCGCCGCCGCCGAACTCGTCGCCGGGCAACTGCTCATGAATATGGACACGTTGGCCCGCCGGATGGTCCATATGTTCTTCGCCTTCGTGGCATTCCGCGAGATGAACGCCTTCTTTTCCCTGCCGCAGGACCAGCACGGCGACAAGACAGTCGTGCCCATCAGCCAGTTCGGGCTCGAAGGGGTGAAGATCACAGCACACAACCTGTCCTTCGCCTACCCGAATTCGCCGCCGATCTTCGAAAACCTGAATCTGGACGTGGTGGCGGGCGAAAAAGTCGTCCTGCTCTGCCACTCGAATGTGCAGAAGACCGCCGTCGCGAAAGTGCTGGCGGGGCTCTTGCCGCCGACGGCAGGTGTCGTCCGGTACAACGATTTGAACCTGGTGGAAATCGCGCTGGAGTCGATCGACAGTTGCCGCAGCCTGATGCTCGATTCGCACCCCACGCTGCTCGAGGGTACGATCGAGGACAACCTGACGCTGGGCCGGCCCTCGATCTCGCATGATGATCTTCAATGGGCGCTGCATTTCGTGGAATTGGATGAAGAAATCGACCGGCTGCCGGACGGGCTGGCTACCGTCGTGACGGGCCAGCGCGACCAGTTCACCTTGAGCCAGACTCTGCGCCTGCTGCTAGCGCGCGCCATCGTCACGCGGCCCAATGTTTTGATTATCGACGGGACCTTGCACAACATGATCCCCTCGCTGCGCGAGACGATCCTGCGCCGCCTTTGCTCGAAGGACGAACCCTGGTCGGTGATCTTTGCCTCGAACGATCCGACGTTTTCCTACGCCGAACGGCGCATCGTCCTGTGACAGCCCGGTGCCCGCGCGCCGGTCGCCGCGCTTGTTTGACGGTCTCCGGACCATTCGTTAGAATGCGCGCGTGATGACGACTGCGACTTCTACCGGGGACCGCCGCGTCCCATGACCGCCTCATCCCGCCCATGGGCGTCTGTCGTCATTCCCATCAAGGATGAGCGCGACAACCTCACGCCGCTGACCGAACGGGTCCTCAAGGTACTGGCCGCGCGCCCGGAATCCCGCGAGGCGCCGTTTGAACTGCTGTACATCGACGACGGCAGCACGGATGGGAGCAGTGAACTGCTAGATCAGATTCAGCAGAACTATCCGGCCGTCCGGGTGCTGCACTTCGACCGGAACTACGGGCAATCTTCCGCCTTCGACGCCGGATTCAAACACTCGACCGGCGAGCTCGTCATTACGCTGGACGGGGATCTCCAGAACGATCCGGCCGATATCGACAAGATGCTGCCGCTGATCAAGCACTACGATCTCGTCTGCGGCTGGCGGGCCACACGCAACGACAACCTCGTGCGCAAACTGTCCTCGCGCATCGCCAATCGGGTGCGCAGCGCCGTGACCGGCGACCGGGTGCACGACACCGGCTGTTCCCTGAAAATTTTCCGGCGGGCCGTCGTGGAGAAACTGCAACTCTTCACGGGCATGCACCGCTTCTTTCCGGCGCTCGCGATCATGCACGGCTTCACAGTCACCGAAATTCCGGTCAGCCATTATCCCCGGGCGCACGGCATCTCCAAATACGGCGTCGGCAATCGCCTCTTCAAAAGTGTGTACGACCTGATCGCGGTGCGGTGGATGCAACACCGCGTGCTGCGCTACCAATTACGTCGCTAACCCGGTTGAGTGCCCCACCGTTATGTTGACCACAGAACAGATTTGGATCGCATTCGGCTTCCTCGGACAAGCCTTGTTCTTCGGCCGATGGCTCGTGCAATGGCTGGCCTCTGAACGGAGCGCCTCCAGCCAAGTGCCCATCTCATTCTGGTATCTGAGCCTGATCGGCGGCTTGATCACGCTGGCCTACGCCATCTACCGGATGGACCCGGTGTTCATCGCGGGCCAAAGCGTGGGCGCGGTCGTCTACGTCCGGAACCTCATGTTGATCTATCGCGCCTCTGCGGGCGGCCCCACACCGGATACGAAGTGATGGACCCCGCCGCCCCGCCCCCCCCATCGAACGCCACGCTCGCCAAGCACTTGGCGCTGCTGGTCCTGCTCTGCGGACTGCTCCTGTTCTGGAACCTCGGCGCGCTCGGCCTGACCGATCGTGACGAAGGGCGGAACGCCGAGGCCGGACGGGAAATGCTTGAAACCGGCGACTGGATGAGCCCTACCTACAACTACGAGCCCCGCTACGCCAAACCGGCGCTCGTGTACTGGCTGATGGGGGCGAGCTACACGGTGTTCGGCGTCGGCGAATTCGCCGCCCGGTTTCCCTCGGCCCTCTTCGGTCTCGGCCTCGTGCTGATGCTGTACCTGTTTCTGGCGCGTCTGCGTGGACCGAATGGGGGACTCCTCGCCGCGCTGATGCTCACACTGAATCTGCAAATGATCGGGCTGAACCGCATGGCGCTGACCGACAGCGTGCTGATCTTCTTCACCACGCTCTCGCTGGTGTCGTTCTGGATGGGGCTTCAGACGGCGCAGCAGCGCCGTCCATGGCTCTGGCTGTGCTACACGGCAATGGGGTTCGCGACCTTGGCGAAGGGCCCGGTCGGGTTTCTCGTGCCGCTGATCGTGATCGCGCTCTATCTGTCATTGACCAAACAATGGCGGCTGTTCTGGGAGGAAGGCAAACCGCTCGCCGGTCCCCTCCTGACGATCCTGATCGCGCTCCCCTGGTATGCCGGCATGTGGTGGCTACACGGCAGCGAATATGCCGCTTCGGCGCAGGCGAACACCGTCGGACGGTTCCTCAAGCCGATGGAAGGACACAGCTTCGGCTTCTTGTTTTATATCCCGGTCCTGCTGCTGGGGTTCTTCCCCTGGAGCGGCTGGCTGCTCTTCGGGTGGTACAGCGTCATGAAGGACTGGTGGAGAAACAGGAAGGCCGACGAAGCACACGATGCCGAACGGATCTCGCAGGAGGCACCGACGGACGCGGTCGCTTCACCCGATTCGGCCGCGACGTCAGCGCCCGGCTTGCCTCGCCCGTTAGCGTTCGATCGATTGGACTGGTTTGCCGCCGCGTGGATCTTCGCGACCTTCGTATTTTTCACCCTCTCGTCGACCAGATTGCCGCATTATATCGGTCCGCTGTTTCCGGCGGCCGCGATGCTGACGGCCTCCTATTGGTCGCGGTGCGTGCGGGATGCCGACACGCGGGGCGCGACTGCTTCCGTCCATATCGTGATGTGGATCGGGTTTCTCCTCGCCGCCGCCTTCGCCAGCCTTCCGTGGTTGTACGATGCAAAGCTGGCCATAAAGCTGACCAAAGAATTTCCGCTGGCCACACAGGTGTCGCTGGGCAGCGGCCCGTATGTCGCGGCGACCGTGTTGGTGATCGGGATGGGCTTGGTCGGGTACTTCGGTCTGTCGGAACACCGTCGGGGCGCGACGTTCTGGGCCGCCGGCGGATCGTTGCTGGGCGTCGTCCTGACCGTGATGATCTTCGTCCTGCCAGCCGCGAACCGGTACTTCGTCGCACCGCCGCAGGAACTGGCCTTCGCCGCCGGCGTCAATCTCGCGCCGAATGAACAACTGATCGCGTACGGGGCGACCCGGCCGTCGATCGCGTTCTATGCCCGGCGCAAGGTCGTGTTCGTCGGGTCAGGAGAAGAGGACAAACTCCGCACCGCGCTCAGCCAACCGGGCCGCTCGATGATTCTCTTGCCCGAAACGTTCGTGGAGAAACTGCCCGGCGATCTGAAGAATTACCAGCCGATTCTGAAACGGTACGGCTATCTGCTGCTCGCCAGTGAGCCGATGGTGAAGATCCCCGAGAACGCGCTTCCGCCGCCGCCTGCGCTCGAGCCGAAGGTGTTCGGTCACTGACGGCCGTCGAACCCCTCCTACGGCAGCACGCCGAACGGCAGGACCCCGCGCGCCCCGAATAGAATCAGCAGACTCACGACTACTGCCAGAAGAAACTCCGCTTCGCGCACCGAACGAACCACGCGTTGTCCGTCCCTCTCCGCGTCCAAGTATCGGCCGCGCAGCCACCGCCCCACACAAAGGAACCCCGCCGCTGCCATGACGATCGGCGTCGCCGAGATGAAGGAGAGTCCTAACCCCATCGCAAGCTGGGAACCGTGGACCGCCCCCGATCGTTCCTCATCCGATGTCTGTCGCCATTCGCGGACACGGATCCAGGCACCGAGTCCGAGCAAGCCCGCGCCGATCCCGATCAGGAATCTCGTCTCACCACCGATCTCCATCGGATAGGCCAACGCCCACACCAGCGCAAACATCCACACGGTTCCCAGTGCGGCTTCGTGCAACCCCGCTTCGAGCGAGCGCCGCCACTCCTTCCACGGCGCCGACGAGACGGACCCGCAGAGCGCGCCCAATACCCACCCGCCGAAGACATCGCTGGGGAAATGCGACCCGCGCAAGACTCGGCTCAGGGCAACGAAGGCGCCGACTCCCAGAAACAATGCCGCGAGGACCGGGAATCGTCGGCTCAGCACGACGGCCAGCGCAAAGGTCGCCGTCGTATGGCCGGATGGAAAGGAATCGAACCCGGAGGTCAGGGAGGGCGCGATAGTCCACTCCCCCGAATGGGAGAACTTCGGCCTAGGCCTGCCGATCAGATGCTTGACGGTATGCACCGAGACCGTCGCCAACCCGTGCGCCCAGAGTGTTTGGATGCCGGTGGGAATCCCGCGGGAGGCCGGCCACAGCCACCCGACCGCCAATAGAATCGCGCTGACGGTCAGAATCTGTCGCCCGTCGCCGATCCAGTTGCCGACGTGACTGACGAATGCCATCCAGGGCACCGTCAGGGTACCTCCGCCTTCCGGCGTCGTGATCGTCCGCAGATACCGCGTGATCGGACCGTCCAGTTGGATCAGGCCCCACAAGACGCAGGCGAGCGCACCACCTAAGCAAACCAGCGAAAGCCCCCGCCGAAGGGCGGGCGATTCGAGATCGGGAAGAGGCTGCTTCGCAGGATCCTGACTCGTCGTCTCACTCGTCACGCATCACCCGCCGCCGCGCACGGCCTTAGGGGACCCACTCCGCGAGAAACACGTTGAACTCGCCCGGCTCTTTGGCGTTCCGATCGGACACCCAGACGAGGCGTTTGCCGTCGGGAGAAAACATCGGAAAGCTGTTGAACTGCCCCTCGAAGGTCAGTCGCTCCAACCCCGTCCCGTCGTCGCCGACGAGATAGAGGTGAAAACTCGGCCGGCCGCCCTCGCCCCGCGTCTCCACGTTCGAGGAAAAAATGATCCGCTTGCCGTCAGGATGAAAGAAAGGGGAAAAGTTCGATGCGCCGTTCGACGTCACCTGCCGTTGGCCGCTGCCGTCCGCGTTCATCACGAAAATTTCGAGCTGCCCCGGTTCGACCAGATGTTGCGCCAACAGCTCCTTGTACCGTTCGATCTCGGCCGGATCGGTCGGGTGTGCGGCGCGGTAGACGATCCGTTTGCTGTCCGGGGAGAAGAACGCCCCGCCGTCGTACCCGACCGCATCGGTCAACCGTCGCGGTCGTGAGCCGTCGAGGTCCATGGCATAGATATCCAGATCGCCGTCTCGGACGGACGTCCAGACGATCGTTTTGCCATCCGGTGAGACGGTGGCTTCGGCGTCGTAGCCCGGCGTATTGGTAAGGCGCTGCATTTCCTGACCGTCGATGCGCACGGCGAACAGATCGTAGTCGTCGAGCGCCCACCGATAGGCCCCCTCGCGCTTGGGCTTGGGCGGACAGTTCGGTCCGCGCAAGTGCGTCGACGAATAGAGCACCCTCCGGTCGCCGGGGAAGAAGTAGCCACAGGTCGTAACACCGGCCCCCGTACTGACGAGGCGGACTTGATCGCTTTCCAAATCCATGACGTACATTTGATAACAACCGAGGGGCAGGTCGCCCGGTTTCAACGTCGCGGCAAACGATTCTTTCATCCAATTGTTGGTGGATTGGAAAATGAGCTTGGTGCCGCTGAAGGAGAAATAGGCTTCGGCGTTCTGCCGGCCGAAGGTCAGTTGCTTGACGTTCTTCAGGTGCCGCTCCGGACTGGCCGGTGCTTTCGGTGTTTCCCGCGGTTTCTGACGGTCGGCGGCTCCGCCGGCCGTCGGCCATAGTACAAGCCACGTCAATACGGCGCCGAGCGCCCAGATCGCACGATTACCGCTGTTCATCGACTCGAACCTCCTTCGTCGTTTCCGTCGTCTGCCATAATTCTCGTGCGGTCACGGCCCCGTCTGTAAAGACGACGGCGCTGTGCCAGCCATAGAAAAACATCAGCCGCGCTACTCTGGCAGCGGCAGCCGGCTCCACGGCATACAACACTGTCACCACCGAACCCGCGGCACCGGGCCGATGGCATGAAAAGAGCGCAACCCGATTCCGCCCCTCGTACGTGGTGCCGGCGATGCGGAAGCCCTCCGGCGTTATCGTCACAAGCGATCCGCAGGATTCGGCGATCAAGGATTGTGCACGCACGTGGTGCTCTGCCGTCGCCAGAATCAACACCGATCCTGACGGAGGCAAGGCCGTAATGTCCAGGGGCAATTCCTGCGTCCGGCGCTCCGGCGGAGTGTGCGTCTCCTGCGCACGGATACGCGCGACCAGTTCCTGAAACGGCACGGCCTCGTCGCCGAATAACGGGATGAGAGATTTACGGGGATCGGTGACATAGAGATTCAACACCGGAACCATTTGCTCGCGCGCCATCCGGCGAAGGCTCATGAAGTCCGGGTCGATCGCCACCCGAATCGGCCGGTCAGGTACCGTCAGGTTGATTTCGCGATGCTCCGTTCCGACGGGTGCCGTGACGGACAGCGGGCCGCCCGGCATATCTATCACGAACGGCACCTTCAGCCGGAATCCGCCGGTCGTTTGGTCGAGGCGAACACGCAGGCGATAGGAACCGGCCCGATCGGGCTGTCCTACCGGCGTCGCGCCGGCATCCTCGAGGCCAAAAACCGGAGCACCCGGCCGCTCAATCCATTGTGCGAAGAACCACCGGAGGTCGTTTCCGCTACTCTGCGCAAACACCCGCTCAAGATCGGCCCAGTCGGCATGCCGCCCGGTGAACTCCGCCACCAGACGCTTAACTCCCTTCCAAAAAGCGGCGTCGCCGATCTCCAACCGAAGCTGATGAAAGATCATCGCCGCTTTCTGATAACCGATGGCATTGTCCTTCTCATCGCTCTTCCGGTGGAAGGAGCCGACGGGATAATCGGCCTGGGGAGTGACATAGAGACTGTACCCCTGGAGCATCAATCGCCGCTGCTCGCGGGCTTGCCGTTCATCATGAACCAACTCGTGCCAATAGTAATTGGCCAGATAGGTCGTGAGTCCTTCGACCCAATTGCCGCTCTCGGGTTGATTCCACACCGAGTTTCCGATCCAGGAATGGACGATCTCGTGCCCTAGCGCGTAGGGCTGCGTGTAATGCCGCTTGATGCTGCCGCTTCCCAGTAATGTGAAAGACGGCATGCCGAGCCCGCTGGCAAAAAAATTTTCCACCACGGCGAACTGTTCGAAAGGGAAAGAGCCCAACAGTGGGACATAGGCGTCGAGATACTTCGCCGTCGCATCCAGATATTCATCGGCCAACGCCGCGTCTTCGGGAAACAGATATGTGGCCAGTCGGACAGACTGGCCAGCAGGGCCCTTCCACTCCCGCGATTTTGTCGCAAACACATTCGCGACCAGTGTGAGGGCTTCGGAACGGGTCGGGACTGCCCACGTTTCGACGCGCTGACTCCGAACCACGCCCATCTCGACCTGGCTGCCCTGTGTCACAACCATCCAATCCAAGGGAACATGAGCCGTCAGGCGGAACGTGCTGAGCGATCCGTCGAGGTCGGGATACCACTGGCTTTCACTGCTCAGGTACACGCCTTCCGGCCCGATATGGCCTGCCGTTTCGCTCGGGGTCACGAAGCGGAGATGGCGGGGTTCCTTAGGCGGATCGTTGATGAACCCACGATAGGTCCATTCGAACGTGAGATGCGGACCATCGAACGGCGGCAGGGTCACCACCACGCGCTGCGACGAGCCATCGGCTGACGGCTTCGTTGCGAACTCGACCGGCTGCCGACTTTCACCCGTCGTCACGGAGTCGATGGTCAGCGTTGGGGCAAGAGTGAAGTCAAGGGTGCGCAGATTCACGGCGGCCACATCGATCCGATCCTGTGCGATCAATTCGTGCGTATCGGGGACGAGCGTGACCTCGAGATCGTGATGGAGGATGGTGGCCGAAGCAGAAGGGGATGCCGCGCGGGCGGGCTCCGGATTCAAAAACGCACAGGCCCACAGCACGCAGAGAATGTGAAAAACGGTGGTCCCGAAGAACATCGGGAAGCTTTTAGCATTCGCGACAGACGAGCACAAGCTGGATAGCGGTCAACAACCGGTCCAAGGCAATCGGCTTACCGAGCACTTCCTGCGGACCCAGAGCCCAGGCTTCTTCGAGCATTTCTTCGTTGTGGCTTCCGGTCATGATGATCACCCCGCCTGGATATTCCTTCTCCCGCAGGGCCTGCAACACCTCGATGCCGGACATGCCGGGCAAGACCATGTCGAGGAGCAGGAGATCGGGGGCGGCCTCTTCGACGACCCGCAGCGCCTCGTAGCCATCCTTGACCCCCAATGTCCGATACCCGCGCAGACTGAGGAACTGCACCAGCAAGTCGCGGACGAGCGGATCGTCGTCTACGACCAGCACTGACTCGGCAGATTCCTGTCCGTTAAAAACAGGAACAGGCGATACCGGCGTGGGATTCGGTTTAGCCGGCAATTGGGAAACCCGATGGACCGCCTCGACAAGGATGTCGAGCGACAAACCGCGGCGGATAAAATCGGTCACACGGAGAGAGCGGGCTTGGTTCTCCTGCACTTCGGTCGCCCCGCCACCCAGGATGATGACCGGCGCCTCAGGATCGATCGCGCGGATCTCCTTGAGCACAGTGAGTCCATCCATTTCGGGCATCCGGAGGTCGAGGAGCGTGATGCGCGGCGCATGCTTCCGGAATAGATTGAGCCCTTCGCTGCCGCTGGTGCTGGTGATGACCTGATACCCGTGACGGGTAAACACCGTCTGCAACAGGTCGCAATTCATCTGGTCATCGTCGACGATCAAGATTTTGATCATGCGGAAGGCCCCTCTCCAGATCGAGTCTCGATTCCCGGGCAAATCCCGGAAGTCAGGCCACCATACCATGGAGGGGAGATTGCGAAAAGAAAATGCGGGGTTATGGACGTTCGGCTGCTTGCCCGAAAAGGGCGGCGATGAAGGCTTCCTGATTGAAGTCTTGAAGATCTTCGGCGCCTTCTCCGACACCGATGAGACGTACCGGTAGCTTCAAGTCATCCGCAATCGCGACGACGATCCCGCCCCTGGCGGTGCCGTCGAGTTTCGTCAGCACCAACCCCGTCACTCCGACAGCCTCTTTGAACTGCCGCGCCTGCGCGAGCGCGTTCTGTCCGACCGTGGCGTCCAACACGAGGAGAATTTCATGCGGCGCGCCGGGAAGTTCCTGCCCGATCACACGGACGATCTTCCGCAGTTCATCCATCAGGTTCGACTTGGTATGCAATCGTCCGGCAGTATCGATGAGCACGACTTCCGCACCGCGCGCTTTGGCCGCCACGATGCCGTCAAAGGCCACCGCTGCCGGATCGGCTCCGTGCCGATGCCGGATAAGATCCACCCCAACGCGGTCTGCCCAGACCTGCAACTGGTCGATCGCCGCGGCGCGAAATGTGTCCCCTGCCACCAACAACGGCCGCCGCCCGCTTTGGACAAATCGCTGCGCCATTTTGGCGATGGTCGTCGTTTTTCCGACCCCGTTCACCCCCACCATCAAAATCACGAACGGCTTAGGCCCCTTGTCGATCAGCTGTTCGATCGACGGACCTTGGACCGGCGCCAAGATCCCATACAGCGTACGGCTCATCACGTTCTGCAACGCCTCGGCATCGGCCGCGTCAACTCCTCGCGCATGCTCACGCACATGATCCATGAGACGATCCACAACCCGGACCCCGAGATCGGCGGTCATCAACGCCGCCTCTAACTCTTCCAACATGGCGGGATCGGGCGTACGACCCAGGACACGATCGAGCGACTGGCGAACCACCTGCCGTGTCTTGCTGAGGCCGTCGCTCAGCCGCTGAAACCATCCCATGGCTACCCTTTCTTCGCTTTGTCCCGCCGCCCACGTCTGGGACTACGCCTCGGCCCCATCACGAGAGCCGGCACCGGAGCCAACGCACGCAGGATCATCTGTTCACGGCGGCGCATACGCCGGGCTTCCTGCTCGCCCCGCTCATGATCGTACCCACACAGATGCAAGATACCGTGTGTCAGCAGCCACGCTAACTCGTGATCCAGCGGACGGCAAGCCTCCTGTGCCTGTCGCCGGGCTTGAGGAAGAGAGATCACCACGTCCCCCAACAGAGCAGACACAGGACCGGCAGATTCCCGCATGGCAAAGGCCAACACATCCGTCGTGCGGTCTTTCTTCCGGTAGTCCCGATTGAGTCGCCGCATGCGACCATCACCGACCAGTTCCAAACTCAACTCCGATTTGGCTTCGCCGACTGCCAACAGGATACGTTCCGCCAGGCGTTTGACCGACGCCTGTCGAACGACTCCCTTGGCAAGCCGAGCCCGAAGACGAACAGCCATTAGTGTGATTGGCCCGAAGAATCGCGAGGGGACGAGGACGCGGGAGGCCCTTTCCTCGACAACGGTGGGGGCGATGGAAGCGACGGGCGAGCTTGGCGCACATCGCTCCCGGTCGCGGCCTGATGTCGATCATAGGCTTTGATGATGTCTTGCACCAAGCGGTGACGAACGACGTCTTTCTCGTCGAAATGCACGATGGCTATTCCATCGATACCCCGGAGGATATCCTTTACTTCCACGAGGCCGGACACCCGATCCGACGGGAGGTCGACTTGTGTAATGTCGCCGGTCACGACGACCTTGGAGTGGAAGCCCAGCCGAGTCAGAAACATTTTCATTTGCTCTGCCGTCGCATTTTGCGCTTCGTCCAAGATGACGAAGGAATCGTTCAGCGTGCGTCCACGCATAAAGGCCAGCGGCGCGATTTCGATGTCCCCTCGCTCAATCAGGCGATTCGCCCGCTCCATATCCATCATGTCGAAGAGCGCATCGTAGAGCGGTCGCAAATAGGGATTGACCTTCGCATACATATCGCCGGGCAAGAACCCGAGTTTCTCGCCGGCTTCAACCGCCGGCCGAGCCAGAATAATCCGGCTGACTTCCTTTTTGAGAAGCGCGCTGACCGCCATGGCCATGGCAAGATACGTCTTCCCCGTTCCCGCCGGTCCGATCGCAATCACAATGTCGTGTTGTTCGATCGCCTCGATATAGATTTTTTGGGTCGGCGATTTGGGGCCAACGAATCGCTTCTTCGTAGCAATGGCCGTTGCGTTGGTCAGCACCTCCTTGACGGACGCGTCAGGAGTCTGGCGAAGGGCCGTCAACGCATGAGCGACATCATCCGGCTGAAGCACCAACCCTTCGTTGGTAAGGTTCGCGAGTTCGAAGAGAATACGTTCAGCCTGGCGGGTAGCGTCTGGAAGACCGTCGAGCGTGACCTCTTCTCCGCGCGCAGAAACCCGAACGCCGAGATCATCCTCAATCAGCTTGAGGTGCCGGTCATGATGACCGAAGAGGGCGGCAGTGTTGGTGCCTTCTCGTAGTTTCAGTTTTCGCACGCTGGTTCGGCTAGGAGTCCCCTTGGCTACATCCTAACAAACCAACTAATAACCTGACAATCACGACTTAACTTACGAAGTGGCTGGAGGCTTGAGTGCGACATCAAATTCCTGAGACACCCATCCATCACGACTATCCTTTGCCACCACTTTTACATGGTGCGTTCCACCCAATGCAGGAGGGATCGTCCATTGGATACGTCCCGTCTGCCCATCGATTACCATCCCCTCTGGCGCTATTTCCAAGGAGTAGGTGATCGGATCATTCTCGGGATCAATGGCCGCAACTGTGTAGGTAAAGAGATTCTGAGTCAGACTGGCGGGATTGGTTGAAGCAAATTTCGGGGAACGATTTGCAAGCACAATTGATTGCGATAACACCTCTTTCCCATGAGTTGTTGCATCATGGGGCGTTACAAAAACGGCCACCGAATCATCTCGTGTAAAGCCGGTGGTTTCAAGAGAATCTTGCTCCCCCTCAAACACCACTTGATTATTTCTGGTCCATCGATAGGAGTATCGAACAACATCCCCATCCACATCGCTTCCATCTATAACTGCTCGAATTGACTCCCCTGCTCTAGCGTGAAGCGGATCGAGACTTACTGTTTGAACAACAGGGGGAGTATTTTCAACCACACGCGTAACCCTCGTCGGCACCCCTTCGCTCTTTCCATCGTACGGGATCACTTCCAGAGTAAGCCGATCGCCACGTTTGACATAGTCCGCACTGAAGGCCGCTGAGGAGGCCCCAGATATAGGCCTATCGTTCACAAACCACCGGTATCGTAACTGAACTTCGTCCTGATCTATGTCCTTTGTTTCCGCTACAGCCGTGATCACCCCCTGACGGACAATCGGGTCTGGCACTACACTGAGAGAATGCACAATTGGTGGATGATTTTCGGTAACACCGGCTGACGAATCTCCTCCTACCTGCGGAGGGTCTGCAGTACAGCCGGAGACTCCCACCAGGAAAGCTACGAGAACGATCGCGTGTCGTAACCGATTCATACCGTCCTCAAATACGACCGAATACGTTGCGGCAGCCAGTACTGAACTGCCGCAACGGACGCATCCATCAATCTCGTTGATTGATCCACGACATGTAGCGACTGGCTACCGCTGTCGCCGTTCCAGCGTTCACACAATTGATCGCGCCGGTACTCGACTGGGAACAGCCTTTTACGCCGCTTGTACTACCTGCCCCGGTCGTACCGTCACCCTGGGCGCCCAGGTGAATAGCCACGGTAGTACCCAGTCCTTCACCGAGGCCGGTCTTTGCGTTGATGTTCTGTCCCGTAGTCCCAAGAATCGGCGAGCTATATGCCCCGCCGGTAGTGTAATAGAGGGCGTACAAGAAGCTGGATCCTGCCGCGACGCACACATCGCCGCTTGGGAGGAAGGTTGGGAGAAATACAATGCCGCCGACTACAACCGGGTTCGCCACGGCACGCTCACTCGGCAAACCACCCGCCGGCACTGTTAACTTTGTGAACCACCCTTTCTTGCTCTGGACTAAAGAAATGAGAGAAGCATAGGTTCCCCCGGTCGGCATCGCCGGAACACTGGTAACCTGTTTGGTCGTCGTGCCGTCACATGTTCCGGAACCTAGCAAACAGATTGTGGCCGTTGACATATCAACCAACTCATTTGCGACGGTATCGCTGATTCGACAGCTGGTGATAGACGTATCATCGCAGCCACCTGCTCCCCGCAGGGGAGGGTCTTTCACGCCCACGAGGTACTGCGTGGAGGTATCACTCTTGTCTCCTGTTCCATTTTGTTGTGTGTAATAGCGTCCGGTCCCGGCAAACACCCAGGTATTGCCGGACTCATCCAGCGCGAGTGCCGGCGCTTGTGGAACGGGCCCTAGCGTCTTCTTCGTCCCACCTCCATCCATGAACTGGTAGAGAATTTCCGACGGCGCTCTGGCCGGCGTTCCTCCTGACGGTACACCCCATTGATTGGGATCCGTATTGCACACGGGGGTTGTTGCTTGCCAGCAATGCGTCATAAGGCGAATCAATTTGCCTTCCCAAGGAGTCGCATTGATGACTTTTCCCGCATACACGGCGTCGGCCCGAAAGTCCAAATCTCGATCGATCGAGGAGAGATCGCCGACAAAGGAATTCGGAGCCCCCGATGCAACCCCGCCTGCATCGAACATGGTGACGGTTCCAGAAGACGCTGACGTAATCCGGTCTTTGAGATTCACTGCATACATTCGCCCAACCTGTCCGACGCCTCCGTCGTAGCTCGTCGGGCCTGATCCAAAGACAACAAACCATTGTTCATCGCTGCTTTGCGTCTTGTCCCCACCCAACGGCCGCACGCGAACCACGCTTGGATAGCTTGTCGTCAGGCCAAGCTGGCTGTCCGAATAACTCCACAACAACTTCGGAGCCACTTCGGGATTGGTGATGTCCAAGACAAAGTACGCACTGTAAAACGTTCGTGCCGCGTCTACCGCACCATCATTATTAAAGTCGCCTGCAAACGTCATCGGCGTGGCCTGCCCCGTCGTACACCCGCCGCAGCTCCCCCCCATACGGAATCCCCCGATGAGGATGGTCCCCCAGCCACCTGGATGGTCAGCATCCGGCGTAAAGATCCGTGCATCCGTAATTTTCGGCTTTAAATCGACATAGTACACATGCGTATAGGCCGGATCGGCCAACCATCTCAGGTGTGGTAAGAGTTCCTGAGGGATAAAGGCCCAGAGTTCATCCCCCCGAGCAGTCCCACGCCCATCAGCCGTCGCGGTATTTGAAAACCACCCGTGCTCGATTTTCGTGGTCGTCGATGGGTCATCACTTTTGTTGTAAAAACCTACATTGAAGGCGTGCAACATCCCATCGTTCGCACCCAGGTACGCGACCTGTCTCCGGTTCTTATACTGCTGATAAAAGGTCACGTATGAGGCATCGCCGTATAAGACATCGTACCGTTCCTTTGGAGCACCGACTACGACCGGGGTGGAATACACCGCATCGCCGAGCTTCCATACCATCTGCGTGGGGACATTACTATCGTTCTTGGCCGTGAGCGTGCGATTTCGTAGTCCGGTGACTTGTGTCCCTCGTATGAAACTCATGACATTGGCGGCCGTAAAGGCAGCAGGCGCACCGGAGAGATTAAGATACCCCGCGATCTTGCTTTGATTGCCACTCGTGAAGGTAACAAATTCTCCTGAATCGTTCACACCGTTGTTATTCAGATCTACCCAGGTATAAATGCTTCGATTTGCCGCAGGCATAATTGCCAGACGGCGCCCACCTTCCCAAATAGGATTTATGTCCGTAATTGTCAGGTCGCATTGATGCGGGGCGTCATCGCAAAAGGCCACGTCTGGTGTCAGATCTGACGGAACGGACGTATCTCTCGTAGGATCGGCTTTCCCATCGCCATTCGCATCCACATACACATCGACCACGAGGCGATCATTTGTCGCATCATATCGTGTGACCACGATGCGATCTTCGGTCAACACAAGGCGGCCATCTCCATTCGTGTCTTCTCGCAGATTGCCAAATGCATCAACGAACAGTCCATGGACATATCCTGTATACTTGATCTCATTTTCTCCTTCGAACTGCGTGGGATAGAAGTAAGACTGATAGAGGGCACCCTCACCCGTGCTGGAGGAAGACAACACGGATGCGGCGGTTCCCGACGAGGTCTGATTCAAAATTGCGGCAAAGGCTGCCGCGAGCTTTCCTTCCAATTCCAATGGATTCTGCGCATAGAAATAGGTATCGGGGTTGCCGTCGCCGTTCGCATCCCATTCAGCGGTCTTGTCTGGCAAGTTGTAGCCAGTGGTCGACGGTTTATCACTATCCTTGAACCCCCCGTATTTCGAGGCATACCACAACGGATCTTTCAACAAACCCGCATTCGACCCGTTTACCGTAAAGGTTCGCTCTACCCAGATTGTCGGATACGGAGCACTTCCGGTATTTGTCCATGCTCCAGCCGTATTGTACCGCTGGCAAGCCGTACTTCCTGTCGAACCAGGAATGCTTCCACCACAGCGAATATCGTAGTACTCACCCGATCCAGTCAAAATGTTATTCAGGGTTGCAGCCGGAGTCGTCGCGCTATGAGTGGTTGTGACGCCATTAATATAGAAACCAGCCCAGTTCCCATTTCCCGCGGAGGCATAGATTGGCTTTGTCTTGACCGTAATGGTCGTTGCCGTCGTTTTCACATAGATGCGATAGCGTATATCCAGGTCAAAATCTCCACCATAGGTTGCGTCGTCCCACATACTCTCATAGCAATACGTGTAGCCGTTTCCAGACTCGGTCGTCCAATCGGCATCGCCGGAGACCGAGCAGACATTGAATCCCACCAACTGGCCTTTATTGCCTCCGGTTGCGGATGAACTGGCCCATGCGCCAAGACCAGCCGACGTACAGCCGTTATACCGATTGGGGTCGCTGGCCGGGGCGTTGCCGGCAGCGTCGGGACAACCGCTATGGAAGGCCGGGGTCAATTGAACTTTGTTTCCACCCACCGTGAATTCCAATACCGGTACCGGAGCACTGGACACCACTGCATAGGTGGTAATGGTTTGCTTCACTGAATTCGCCGTATCGTTTCCTAATGCTCCACGCAGGTCGTTCGTTTTGGCGTAATGCGCCAGCATGGGTAGATAATATGTTCCGTACTTATTCGGCTCTTCTGGGCACAACCCTCGGATATTCAGATAGGTCGTTACGGTCTTGGCTGAACAGATACTATTCGCCGTCCCACCGCCGACTTCACCGATGAATACCGAGCTGATGGGATCAAGGGTGTTCATCGAGGAAGCCGTCAGCAGCGTCGACAAATCCAATCCTGTATCGTTGGCCGTTGGAGTCACTTGAGCAGGCGCAGAACTCCACGCAAATGCGCCAGGTAACTGATCTGAGTCGTGCGACGGGAATGCATCCCCAAACATCAATACGAACGGTTTCGCACAATACTCACAGACCGGGGTCGCCCCTCCATAGGGATCCCCATATCCGCCGCTCGCAACCACCGGGAACGTATTCAACGCAAATGTCCCGTCACCAATGGCATAACTCTGAATGCCGTTGTCCGGACTGGCAGCGTAAAATTGAGTGGTCGCATTCCCTGTCCCTGCCAGTCCTCTGAAATAACGGATAGCCTCATAGAACATTTCCGAAAAAGGCTCACCCCAACTGCGACACGTCGCTTCAGCCGGAACACCCCCCTGAGGGTTACAGGCACTTTCAGGAGCCCCAGCGCTATAACCAGTGGAATAGCTGTACCCAACGACTCGGAACATGTCGACTGTCCTAATAACCTTTGAGGTGCCGAGGATCTGTCCCGTCCGTTGATTGATCTCCTGTCCATAGAGGTCGGCTATTTTGCTCCGCAATACCCCGCCGCTAAAATTTTTATTGTAGCTGCCGGAGATAAGACCGAACCGCATGGTCACCGTGTCGTCTTTCGTACCAACACTTCCATTGGCGTTAACGGCCATGCGCTGCAGTAGTCCCTGCGGCTTGATTGTATATGCGTTCGAAGGGCCAGGCGTCACGTCGTCGAGATAGGTATCGCAATTCGCCTCAAGACCGATCGAGGCATCGCACACTTTAACCGCCACACGATAAGTTGCGACCACATCACCGGCGACAAAACTTCCCCCACCTGGATTACATTGCGTGGTTTCGGTACTGTCGGCGTTCGTAAATTTGCCCCTCAGTACCATCATGAAACCGACTGTCTGTGCACTGGAGCTATTGGTATTACAAATCGTGACGGCATTGCTGCTGGTAAAGCCCGTTGGCACAAATTCACTCACATCGCTGCCCTGATAGACCTTGGCCCAGGAATGGGCATCACGGGGAAGGATCGTTCTCCCCAGTACGGTTGTCCCGAAATTGCCGGTCGTCGGCGTCAGTGAAGTTGCAGCACCGGCATCGTCCTGGATGCGCTTCCCGCCATACAGGATTTTTCTGATGATGTCGATTCTGGCCATTGTCGCCCAATTGAGGAAATTGCCGCTCCAGTTGCCGGAACAACTATGCCCGTACGTCGTCCCTGAGCTGGAAGAATTGCCCGCTGCGCCAGACGGGTTAAATTGCCCTGTGCTTGCAAAGGAATTGTCCGCTGGTGATGAGTACGAATAGCACTTCTTTGGATCAAAATACCCTACGTAGTCGATATAGTCGGCATACGTGACTTCAACTCCATCAGTCCGGCCAGCCGGTGTGTTGGGCACGCCAGATAAGTCCTTTTTCCCGTCCAGATCGACAAGATCGTTATAGCCTTTGAAAAATAGCCGGTGATCCTTGGTCATCATGAGCAAGACAGCCGGTGGAACCGTCTTGGTTATGAAAGGCGGATACGCTGTATAGTTGTTCATCGTCACTTGCGCACTGGCGGACTGATGAACCGCCCCGCACATGACCGCGATTAGGAGAGTTACCTTCAGCTTATTCATGTTCCTTCCCCTCCTCCTGCTCCGCCTTACTTCCCAACCGACCCATCTGCAAATCCTGGCTGTGTCCTTGTCCCCAAATGTGCACGCCTCACCACCTAGATTTTCCGTTGGCAACTTTCTCCTGTGACCGTGCAGGCATAGACTGCGACGATTCGGCTTTCTGTTCCGGTAGCGGTCAATGTTGCGCGGCAATCGACCCGATACAGGACTTCTGATCCTGCAGCGGCACTGCCTGCACCTACGCCCTCGTATCCTGCCGCAAATTGCATCCCGGATCCTGACTTCGCCTGGAGATAGAGCCGATCGATGTCTCCGAGAACAGAGTAGCCGTTGACGGTCTGCATGTAATCCGGGCCAGCTGCTCCGGTGCCAGACACCGTATCCGTGTGATTGTCCGATTGACCCATGATTTCCATGGTCAGTGATGGATTGGCAGCTGTTTCAGCGCCGGTCGGTACAGGACCTGTCGCGCTCACCACCGCCGCCGGCACGGCCCCGGCGTCGATTGTCTGCTGGATGATCTTGACGGATGTACTCATGCAGGATTCAGCCGCATCGGCGGCGGTTTCGGTTGTTCGTTGGAATCCAGCTACGCGGCTTTCCAGTCCCGTAACCGTCATGGCGGCAATCCCTAAGACCGTGAGAATCAGCATGATGATAAGCACCGTGAGCATCGCAATGCCCTGTTCATCGGTCCCACACACTCGCTTTACTGGTAATGACGTCATATCCATACTCTTACGAGGTTCACTGCTCTATATTTCTGGCATCGACCGTTCTCGTGAGAAGGCGACGGCGGAACTGTTGATAGGCAGCCAATGAATACCCGGGGTCGGCAGAATGAAGATGGTCGCTTACCGTCAACGGCGTCGTTGTTTGAATCCCTGCCTTTTGTTGTTCACCCAAGCCGAGGTCGGCTGATGTTTGGCGCGACACGACATTGATTTGAACAAGTCGAATAGTGGCGGGATTGAATGTCAACGGAGCCCATACTCGATTGGTTTGCCAATCAGCGGAATCGAACTGATTATTTCCATTCCAATCGTCGATCACACCGTCCGGCACCCCGGATTTGATGGTGGCATTGCACCCGTCGCACGCTAATGCGAACTGAATATCCTCGATGCCATCAACAATGTTCGTGGTTGTGGCCGGAGCCGTACCAGTATCCACCGTCCTCAGCAGGCACGGTCCATTGGTGCCACATTGCGCCGTCGTCGTGCCAACCGAATACGTCACACATTGCAGCAAGTACACTTGCGTACCGACAGGAAATGTAATCGGGGAATTAAAAGTCTCGGCAAGATTAATAGTTGCACTGCTACTGGTGGTTACCGTTCCGGTCACAACTCCACCGATTGAAATGTATGCTCCTGATCCATCGACCATCCCATCGGCCTGCATATCGGTTACCGCCGTTGCATTTAGCGTAATAGCAGTAAACGAAGACGCCGCCGTTGGCACCGCTGCGGACAAAGTCCACCCCGGCATGGTTTTGGGTACTACCAACGATACTGTGTCTGGTCCATCGTCATTCGGGGTTGCAGACGCAGTCGATACTTTATCAACGGGCCTGATTGCGATGGACGTCCCGCTCGCCGAACAATTCCCCGCCGTACCGCCAACCGGTGTGTTGGGAGCTGCCGGCATTCGAAACCCTGCCAATTTGACGTCTCTTGCAATCAGTTCCATCGCGAGTCGAACATTTTGCTGGGTGTTCACGACCTGCTCATTGGCTCGTGTTGACTTATCCGTCGAGGTTAGAATCGTGAAGCCAGTGACCGCCAAGATCGCGGCGATGACAAGCGCGACCATGACTTCGATTAACGTAAAGCCATGCTCCGTGCCAGACTGACACACCGCTCTCGATGTCATACGTGCTCGCATGTTGGCTCGCTCTTTCATTCCGGAGCAATAACCGTTACCAACGTCATCGATTTATTCATGGTCACCATGCTCTCGCCTTTTTGGGTTGCCAACCAACTCAGCTGCACTGTCACGGTACTTCGCGTTAGGCCCTGAGGGTCTACGGCCGGCGGTGCCGGGCTGAGCGTGACAGAACCTGAAACATTGGTCAGACCTGAATTCAGCAAGAGAGCTCTCCACTGCACGCAGTCGCCATTTGCCATCACGTTGACCGTTGCAGTCGGACATGTTGTCGTGCTGGAATTGACACTGATGTTGTGATAGGCGGTCACGTTACGCCGATTGAACTGAACTCGCTCAATCATATCGGCAGCAAGATTGCTCACCTTTGTCATCTCGTTAGAACCCACATTTCTATTCATGGAAATTGCCTGCATCGCGGATAATGCAAGCAGTCCGATGGTCAGGATCGCACCGGCGAGCATGCTCTCCAACAATGTGAAGCCTGCTTGGGACTGTTTCATTGCAGGTCTCTCCAGATCGCGCAGTCGTTCATTTCACATCCTCTAAGGACAGCTCGCCTTAGGACACCAATTCACCTTACCCGACGGCAGAACTGACACCGCGTACACAAGACCTTTGTCGTTCTGAAGTTGAATGGTTTGCGGAGCTGTCGCCGTACTCATCCCCATCGAAGAAAAATTCACAGTGGCAGTCCCGCCAGGGAGTCCGTTAACCCGCCCCATGAAAGTCTTGGTCGGAATAATCTCCACACCGCCCGCAAGACCACTGATTTGCACCGTAGATCCGACTAATTGAATGGTCACCGTTGCCTGCCGATTCCGATTCATCGCGATAAATTTAGCCATATTCAAATCGGCAACGATTTCACTTGCCGCTTGATTAAGTTGATATTTTGAAACCCATAGGGTGAAATTCGGGATCGCCAGCATCGACACCAAACCTACGATCCCCAAGACAACCATTGTCTCGATGAGCGTATATCCTCTTTCACAGCGCCGCTTGGTTACCGAGAAGTGCATCATGTTCATCTAGCCCATACCCAACAAACCGGAACACCCATAGCGTCAGAAATCTCTCAGCAAGGTATGTGCCGACATACCCCTTCCCGCCATCATGCGTAACCAATTGAGAACTCGTAATAATACGGCGCCCGCCAGTGAGAGTGTTTACTGCGCTCTCAAATAAGGACAATTTTCGTCCCGGTCAAAGCACAATTTCTGACGTGGAGGGATGCCCTATTTTAGTTCAATAGTGAAAAACATCCCGCGCACATCACATCGGCAAAGCGTCCAGCCAGACGTACTCGGTTGGTTTCAGCTTCAGTCGGAAAGTCAGAGGTTAGGGGGAATCTGCAGCAGAGGATGGGAAGGGATGGTCAACCGCCACTGTGTAGTCTGTCCGGCCAGAAGATTCTTTTATCTGATTCGCTTCTTATCCAGTTACGACTTTTCTCACTTGTTGAAGGGAAGTCTGGCCTTGAAGAATCTTTTGGACCCCATGTTGAAACATGGTCGCCATTCCCTCCTGCTTTGCGACGGTGAGCAGTTCGGCAGCTCGTGCATGCGCCTGGATTCGCTGAGTCATTTTTTCTGAGCCTATCAGCAATTCATGGAGTGCCATCCGGCCCTTGAATCCAGTTTGGTTACACCGTTCGCAACCCCGCCCACGGTAGAATATAAGATCCGACGAATAGGCAACCCCAAGCCGTTCCCATTCCCCCATCCCATACGCATGAGCAAGCTCATCGTACTCCCGCCGGGCTGGATGGTATGGCTCTTTGCATGACGGGCACAGTCGCTTGCATAGCCGTTGCGCCAGCACGCCCAGCATCGCGTCGGAAAAATTGAACGCATCACACCCGAGATCTAGCAACCGGATAATCGTTTCCACCGCACTGTTGGTATGCAAGGTACTCAACACAAGATGCCCCGTCAGGGAGGCTTCAATTGCAATATCAGCGGTTTCCTTGTCCCGCATCTCACCGATCATAATGACATCCGGATCTGAGCGGAGGAATGCCCGCATTGCAGCCGCGAACGTGAAGCCTATCTTCGGGTGAATCTGAACCTGACGCAGCCCTTCCTGAGTGAGCTCGATCGGATCCTCGGCGGTCACGATCTTGCGTTCCTCGGTATTGATATGGCGAAGCACCGCATGGAGGGTCGTAGTCTTTCCTGATCCGGTCGGCCCCACACAGAGGAAAATTCCTTGGGGGCGGTCGGCAAGTTGCTGAACCTGTTCCAAGACCTTCGGGGCAAACTCCATGGCATTGAGCGGAATGGGTTCTTTGGCCGTCAGTAATCGCAGCGTCACATCCTCATTCCCCCCGGCCGTAGGCAGTGTTGCGACGCGCAGTTCGATCTCGCGGCTTCTCGTAAGTCGATACCGGATCTTCCCGTCTTGCGGTTTGCGCCGTTCGGCAATGTCGAGATTCGCCATGATCTTGATCCGCGAGACAATCGCGCGACGATACCCGGCAGGAATGCACATGTATGTGAAGCAGGTTCCGTCGATGCGAAATCGCACCGCCGTATCCCGGCTGGCCGAGTACGGTTCGACATGAATGTCCGAGGCCCCCAGGCGGTCAGCCTCGGTGATCAGATGATTGGCCAACCGCACAATGGCAGAATCGTGTTCGGTCAACTCCGGTCGTTCCTGTTCCTGATCGTGTCCAATCTGCGCAACGAGTTCCCCGAGGAGATCGGCAATCGTCCCGCGAGTCGAGTGGCCGGTCACACTCATAAGAAACTTCTCGATATCACACTGTAACCCGACTGATACGCGAATCGTGCATCCCGCAAACGCCCGCCGGGCATCAACCTCGCTTGTCAAATCTCGTGGATCGGCACTTAGCACTTCAACGACAGACCCCTCGCGTTTCATGGGAATCCAGGCGCTTCGCCGCAAATAGTCGACACTCAAGTTCTTCAGCAATTGAGCGTCGATCGTTACTCGATCGTCGAAGGGGACGAATGGACAGCCGAAGAACTCAGCGAGTGCCAGACCAAGATCTGCTCTCGATACTCGGTGATCTTCCAGAAGGACCCGCTCGAAGCTTGCCGAAGGCTCGCAAAGCTCATCGAGAATTAGTTCCGTCTCGTCTCGTGACAACACTCCATGCTGCTCGAGGAAACCCAGAATGCGGCGTTCCTTATCGAGTTGGGCACCTCGTCCACTATCAGAAATTTTTCGCTCGATTGGATTCTTATTGGACTCCATAGCTCCTCCCGGATTCAGCGTGGTCACTCGCGCTTAGTCATACCGAACCATCCAGCTTCCGGGAGCCCGCACCACGACGGGAACTCCGTGGAACAGGCCGTAATTCATGTCGTGGTCGTACCAGACCTCCAGCGTCGATCCGGCTCGCCCGGCCATGATAGTCCCGTCCACGGCAACCGCTCCGAACACGCTTGCAGAGCGGTCAAGAGTCAGATTGCCGGCCACATAGAGCGCACCGTTCAGATTCACATCTGACAACGACACAGGAATACGACTGGAACCCGAGCCGCCCGGAAGCGGTGGACTTAACACGGCCATCGACGCCCCGGTCGTAGCGGGGCTCCACATCACATGCCCCTGAACCACGAGAACGACGTCCAGGTAGGCCGCCGTCAGACGTAGCATCCCGAGATTGTCTCCGCGAGGCGCCGTTCGATCCAAGGTATCGATGAACACCAAACCCTGCCGATCGCCGAGCCGGCTCGAGCGCAAGAACTCGTCCGGATGGACTCCCCTGCCCGGTTCCACAAGCCCGCCTGAATACAGTAGCCCTTCTTGATCGATGGCCACATACGTGCCGTATTGGATCGCCAGTCGCTTCAGCAACTCGTATCCCCACACATCCCGTCGAATACCAGGGATTGGAATCCGATGCGCATGCACATTCAACGGAAGCGTCGGAGTTGCGGCTTGAGCTGGCGGAGGTTGCGTAACATCGACCGACCCACCGGCCCAGATCTCCGTCCATCGATCTTCTCGCAAGGTCATCTCCCGATATCGCTGGCCTGTCACAGGTGCCGCGCTGCTTTGTGCCGGAATGTCCTCCAAGTGCTGCACGACCATATCCCCGCCAACCGACACATCCCCCCAATGCACCTGGATGATCGACTCCTTCCCCCTTTCGTGCAGACCAAGATCGTGACCAACTTGTACGCCGGACCGCAACGCGGGAAGCTCGACTGCGCCAAGTTGCGTGACGACAGAATGTCGTGCAGACGGGCGAACGAAGGACGTCACGGTCGCTTCGACCGTACAGAGTAAGCCTGGGGTACCAGGCGCATACACTTTGAGCGTTCGAACCATTCCCAAATCCCCGATAGCCGGAAAGAGGTCGGCCGTGGCGGCGGCATTGAGCATCAGATCCGGTCGATCCTCCGTTCCGACGAACTGGGAACGACCGGCGGCATCGAAAAATGAGGCGCTGCCTGAAGCGGACAGTTGACGTTTCGTCACAAGCATGGCCATCGACTCAGGAACGACGTTCGGACTATGGAACCACGCCATCACTAGATCCTGAGCCGCATCGGCCACCGCCTGGACGGCAGCCACCTCCTTGGCGCCAGCCACACTTGTTGCCTCCTGCCCGGCCAGGTCCAGCATGACCATGCCCAACAGCGCCACGAGGAGAGCGAGCATCAAAATGCCGAGCAGCGCAATTCCCTGTTGATTGGATATAAGCCGCATCAACGTTCCCTCCGTTATGAACGAAGACTCACTTCCCACGCCGTCCCGCCATTCGCGTCACCGTTACTGATCGTCATCACAACCCGCGCAATCGCCGTCCCACCTCCGGCAATCCGCCCGTGCGCATCCCAGTACGACAGGCGCAGGGATTGAAGAGGACCAATAAGCACCCCGGACACGCCGTCTACGCGTCGCATGAGTTGCATCTGCCCCTGCTCGTCGAGACGGACGTAGTACGACACGCGATTCCGCATTTCGACAGAAGCCCCAGCCGGATACAGGTTTCGCACCGGCTCGGTGAAAACCAATTGGCCGCGTTGGCCCTGGCGGGCGAGTTGATGAGACTCACACCCGTTGGCCCCGCACAATTCGACAATCTTGCCGACGCCCCAATCACTGCCGTCCTGAACAGAAATGACAGTTTGCCCGGTCATCACAGCTCCGGTCGTCACGGTTCGAAGCCCGTGCAGGTTGGCGGTAAATTCGAGTTGATCGGCCGACGCCGATGTAATCCCCGACGCCGACGCCAGTTTCACTTCCTGCGCGAAGACCTCTAGACCGAGGCGCACATCCTGCTGACTGGCCATGGCGCGATACTGCCGGACCGCCTGAGCATGCACGACATTCATCGCTTCCAGACTCCCGGCCAACACGACAGCCCCCATGACAAGCGAGACGAGCACTTCCGGAAGGCAGACTCCGGCTTGATTGCTCCTGATCCATCGCAGACCTGTCGTAGCGAATTGCATCATCGACTCCCTACAAACACTGGATTGGCTCGCACTGTCCCAATTGTGACCGTTCTGATTCCTCCAAGCCCTTCGTAGGAAGCTGCGACACGGATTGTTACAAAACCGGCGGCCGCGAGGGGGCTCGCATGATCAGGGGCCACGGTCCAATCGAGCGTCACTCCGTCCCCCTCCCAACGAGCCGAATAGACGCCGTCTCCGGCCGAAACGTCGGCCCCCTGCCCGTCATCCATCATCATGAGGTCGACCCGTCCGTCGAGATCGAGATCGTCGAGCAGCAGGGCCTCCCAACGCACCGATCGTTTGGCTTCCACTCGGCTCTGGGCCAACGCCAAGGCTTTGGCGGCGAGACGACCCTGTTGCGCAAATCGGGCCGACACCTGAAGCGCTGTCACGCCACCCATCAGAACCACCGCTGAGAGCGCCATCGCCACCAAAACCTCCACAAGACTGAAGCCCTGCTCAGAACACTGCGTCATCGGATCGTCACCCGTCCATTGAGGCTCACCGTGATGGTGTGTGCCTGACCATACCGATTCCGAAATTGAATGGTCGTCGCCGTCGCCGAGCGTCCGCTCGGATGGAACACTACATCCGAGCCCGCGCTGGGCTCATCCATTTCAATGCCTTTACCGACGTAGGACACTTCATGATGAAGCACTCGGTCACTCCCGACTTGAGCCACAATCGCGCGCCGATTCTCGTCGAACACCAGTCGGACACGATCGTGCTCCGTCATCGCCCATTGCCTGGCCCATCGAAGTTCGGAGGCGACAGATTTCGCGAACAGATCGACCTGAATCCTGGCGGCCAACGCCGTGAAGCTCGGCCCGGCGAGGGTTGAAACCAGCCCCATAATGGCCATGGTGACGAGCAACTCGATCAGGCTAAACCCGTCAATGTTGGATCGGATGGAGGCTCGTCTATTAGGAGTACGCATCATGTTTGGGCTAAGTATCAAGACTTATGCCGCCTTGCTTCCAGCCGACTGGCGTAGCGCACATCGAGTGACGAGGAATCGACGACGCTTCTAACCCGCTGCAATTATGAGGTGATCTTGGGAGGCAATGCCGAGGGAACGAATACAGTGGCAGGATAGCAGGGAACCTGAGGACCAGCCCCGCGAAGATACAGCCGAGGGCCATTCAGATACAGAGCAGGGCGAATGCCTGGAATAGCCGAGTGCTTACCCGGCGAGAAGCCCCTGATACCAGTCGAGAATGCCGGCACCGAAGAACAGGGAGATCACTGCGCCGAGCACTAGAAAAGGGCCGAACGGCAGATACTCTTCTCGTTTGATGACATGCGCCGCCAAGAGACTTACGCCGACAATCGATCCCACGAGTGAACCGATCATGATCGTCATCAACGCCGGCTTCCACCCGAGAAAGGCGCCAATCATGGCCAGCAATTTGATGTCGCCGCCCCCCATCCCTTCCTTCCCGAACAGATACGGGCTGGCCCAGGCCAGCAGCCAGAGAATCCCGCCGCCGACCGTTAAGCCGATCAGGCCGTTCACAAGCCCGGTCGGCAAGACCGTGGCCGCACAGATCAGGCCCAGGATAATGCCGGGAAACGTGACGGCATTCGGAATGATTTTGTGCGTCAGATCGGTGCCCGCGACGACGAGCAGGGCGGAGAAGAGGATGGCATACACGGCCGCTTCTGCAGTCGGCCCGAAAAACCATACCATCGCCACGTAGCCAAGCGCGTTGAGCAATTCGACCGCGGGATATTGGAGTGGGATGTGAACAGAACAGGTACGGCAGCGGCCTCGCAACGCCAGATAACCGATGATCGGCACATTGTCGTACCACGCGATTGGTTTCGAGCACGCAGGGCAATGCGAACCGGGCCAGACGATGGATTCCCGACGCGGCAGCCGGTAGATACAGACATTGAGAAAACTGCCGAGCAACGCCCCGAAGAGCGCAACCGTCACATACAGCTGCCACATCACATTGCCCTACTTCCGATCGCCCGCATGATAGCGATGCGGGACGTTTCCCCTAGATCGTTCCGGATAAACTGGTTTCCGTACTCAGTAACCCTACTAGGGCCGAAATACTCGAATTTACTCCCTGAGCGAAGATCTCTATACTTTTTTGAGTTGGGCTGAAACCGCTCGCAACTGGCTCAGTATACCTCAAGGCCCTGCGATTCAAAGGAGAACCGACGATTATGGCGAAAGCAACCGGTAAGCCTCGGGTGCGCAAGTCCCTCGCCGATTTGGAGCCGCCGCCGCGTAAGAAGAGGCCGGAGTCCCTAACCTCGCGCGAGCAGGAAATCTTGGAACTCATCTGGGCCGGTTTCAAGAACAAGGAAATCGGACAGCGGTTGAAGATCAGCGTAAAAACCGTCGAAGCCCACCGCGCGAACATGATGAAGAAAATGCGCGTCTCGAACACCGCGCAGCTGCTGAAGAACGCCATCCAAGGCGGGATGCTGAAGATCCGCTAACGAGGTTTGGCCGACGCAGCCAATCCCCGCTGACGCACCGCTTCGAACAACGTCACGGCCGCCGAGGCCGACACATTGAGCGATTGCACGTTCCCTTTCATCGGAATGCGGATGCGGTCGTCGCAGTGCTGCAAGACCCCCGGGCGAATCCCTTTACCCTCACCCCCGAACACCAACCCGACCGAACCGGTGAGGTCGACCTCGGTAATGAGCTTGGTGGCGGTCGGTTCGACTCCGTAGATCCAAACCCCGGCCTCTTTGAGCGACTCCAAGAGGCGACTGGTGTTGGTCACACGTGCAACTGGAATGTGGTCAATGGCACCCGCCGACGCTTTGGCGACGATCGACGTAAGGCCGGCGGCCCTTCGCTCGGGAATGAAGACCCCGTGCGCGCCGGCTCCTTCCGCACTCCGCAAGACCGCACCCAGGTTATGCGGATCCTCCACGCCATCGAGAATGACCAGGAGCGGCGCCTCATGTCGAGCCGTCGCTCGGTTGAGAATCGCCTCTTCGGACGCGTAGGCTTTCGCGGCGGCAAAGGCGATAACCCCCTGGTGCTTGCCCCCCGGCACCAAACGGTCGAAGGAATTCAACGGTTGGATATGGACCGGCACATTCGCCGCCCGTGCCAGTTGAACGAGATCGGCGAACTGCTTATCAGTCCGGAGCACGAGCACTCGCTGCAAGGGACGGGCACCCGCCTTCAGCGCCTCCCGCACCGCATGAAGCCCATAGAGCAACTCTTGTTCGCTATCGTTTCCAGCGGCTGGTGCCATCCGGCTTATCCTCAATGATAATTCCAAATGACTTCAATTCCGCTCGGATCTCATCAGCTTTTTTGAAGTCTTTTCTTTTCTTGGCCTCAGTGCGTTCGTTAACCTTCCTTTGAATATCATCGTCCGTCAACGTCACTATCGATGACTCTTGGACTCCATATATCGCAGGATGTTCCTTATTGGGCTGAGGAGGAATTCCAGATTCGGTTTTCATCCACCCAACTGGCATACCCGCCTTCCCATCTACTCCGGGATTAAACCGCCAATGATCTGATTGAAATAGTCCCAAAACATTCCCCAATGACCTGAATTCTTTTCTGGCGATCTTCCGTGCATCTGTCGAAAGCCCCTGGCCCAACATTCTATTCACGTCACTTCGGAATCCCTGCAAAGCTGCGAGTGCCTCTGGTGTATTAAAGTCGTCATCCATGGCGGCATGAAACTTTTGCCGACAGCGCTGGATGGCCTCTACGGCCGCCGAATCTGCATTCGTCCGAAGTTCCTGTTCTCCTAGACGATTAAACAAATCATAGAATCCGTTCAATGCGTTCTTGGCTTCTTCCAACGCCTGATCCGAAAATTCCAGCGGGCCGTGATAATGCGTGGACAGCAGGAAGTAGCGCAGCATCTCTCCGGTGACCGCTTCCGACCAATCGGATTTTTCAAAAATCTCCCGGATCGTGAAGAAGTTGCCGAGCGACTTGGACATCTTCTCTTGATTGATCTGCACGAAGCCGTTGTGAATCCAGTAGCGGGCGAACTCTTTTCCGGTCGCGCCGCACGATTGCGCGATTTCGTTCTCATGATGGGGGAAGATCAAATCCATCCCGCCGCCGTGGATATCGAAGGTTTCGCCAAGATGCCGGATCGACATGGCCGAACACTCGATATGCCACCCGGGCCGCCCCTGCCCCCACGGGCTCGACCAAGCCGGTTCACCGGGCTTGGCGGACTTCCAGAGGGCGAAGTCCATCGGATGACGCTTCCGTTCATCGACATCGACCCTCGCGCCGGCTTGTAAATCGTCCAGCCGACGCTTGGAAAGACGGCCGTAGCCCGGATACTTGGCCACCTCGAAATACACATCTCCATCGACATGATACGCGATCCCTTTCCGGATCAACGTTTCGGCGAGCCGGATGATGTCGGCCATATGTTCCGTGGCCTTCGGCTCGATAGTGGCCGGCCGCACACCCAATCGACTCATATCCTCGTAGTAGGCGCGAATGAATTTGGCAGTGATGTCGTCGCAACTCACACCTTGCTCGTTGGCCCGCTTGATGATCTTGTCGTCCACGTCGGTGAAGTTCTTGGCAAACTCGACGCGATAGCCCGAATGCTCGAAATATCGCCGGATGACGTCGAACACGAGCGCGCTCCGGGCGTGGCCAATATGGCAATAGTCGTAGACCGTAACCCCGCACACATACATGCGGACCATGTTGGGCGTGAGCGGCTCAAAGACTTCCTTTTGACCGGTCAGCGTGTTGTAGAGCTTGATCATAGAGACGGTCCCGATTCTGATTTCGCGTGCCGCTTCGGCCAATGCGACCAGAGGAAAAACCCCGCCAACCCGGCCAACAACACGCCGATGACGATATCGAATTGATGGAAGTAGGAACGGAGATCTTCCCAACGCTCACCCATTTTCAGTCCGACATAAGCCAGCAGGTAGCACCAGGGCAATGCACCCAGAAACGTGAAGAGTACGAACCGCGGAAAGTTCATTCGCGCGATGCCGGCCGGCAAGGAAATGAAGGTACGCACCACCGGCAACATGCGGCTGAAAAACACCGCCGCCTCCCCATATCGCTGGAACCAGCGATCGGCGAGATCCAGATCGCGATGTGAAATCAACAGATACGGCCCGTAGCGTTCGACCAGCGGACGGCCGCCCCAGATTCCCGCATAATAGGCCGCTATGGACCCAACGACATTCCCGACCGCACCGGCCAGAGTGATTCCCACCATGGTGAATTGGCCCGATAATACCAGGTACCCGGAGAACGGCATGATGATCTCGCTCGGCAACGGAATGCAGGCGCTCTCGACGGCCATCGTGAAGACGATGCCAGCATAACCGAACCGGGATATACAGGCGATCACAAACCGGCTCAACTCCCCGATGATCACTTCGATCAGGCCGCCGAACATCGGTTCAATCCTTTCGACGCGCCGGGCTTCGACGCCGCAGTGCCGAGGGGTTCACGCCTGAGCGAATGAGCGGTTCCCATGCCCGAAACCGGTCGAGCACCGCGTAGTGGGTACAATCGAGATGAATGGGGGTGACGGATACACAGCCGGCTTCTAGCGCTTCGTGATCCGCATCCTTGCTCCGGCTCCACGAGATTCTAGTGCCAGCGATCCAATAGTATTTCCTCCCGTGCGGATCGACCTTCTCAATGATGGGGTTGTGGAAGCGCCGACGGCTGAGACAGGTCACCCGTACACCCTTGATGGCACGCGCCGGCCGGTTCGGAACGTTCACATTGAGCAACGTTTCCTCCGGCACCCCTTGTTCCAGGACCAGCCGCACCACCCGTGCCGCATACTCCGCCGCGACGGGAAATCGAAACCGATCACGCCCTTCCTGCGAGACGGCGATCGACGGCACCCCGAGGATGGTCCCCTCCATCGCCGCCGAAACCGTTCCCGAGTACATGACGTCGTCGCCCAGATTCACGCCTTTGTTGATGCCGGAGACAACCACGGCGGGGGCTTTGGGCAACACCTTCAGCAACGCCAAATTGACACAGTCGACCGGCGTTCCATTGACCGAAAACGTGCGTGGCGCCACACGATGCAGGCGGAGCGGCTTGTGCAACGTCACGGCATGAGCCACTGCCGTACGCTCGCGGTCGGGTGCGACGACCCACACCTCTCCGATCGCCTTGAGCGACTCGGCCAATGCTAGGAGCCCCGGAGAATCGATTCCGTCGTCGTTCGTAACTAGAATCCGCATCGTGCGTCGGTTACAAAAAAAAAGCTGCGCGAGGCAGCTTTCAAAAACCGTCGGGCTTCAGCTGGAAGGCACCAGAGTCGCTCGCGGCTCTCCTTCCGCTCATGCCTATCGGCCCTGTGAATCACGTTGGTCGGGGCGGCGGGATTTGAACCCACGACCACTCGCACCCCAAGCGAGTACGCTACCGGGCTGCGCTACGCCCCGACTTCGTGTCTGTGATGTTCGACGGATCTATTGTCGCCTGGGCACCCTCGGAAAGGCAATGGGGGCGACGACCTATTATCGCGAATGCGACTCCAGAATCTTCAAAATAACTTGGAGATCTCCCCGCAACTTCTTGGCCAACTCCTTCGGACTGAGCTTTTTCGACGCCGCCCGCCCACGGCGGGTCCAATACCGTTTCACCCCTTCGAGGGTGTGTCCCTCTTCGTACAGCATCCGCTTGATCTCGAGTACCGTTTCGATATCGCGCTGGATGTAGAGCCGCTGATTGCCCCGGCTCTTCTTCGGCTTGAGAAAGCTGAATTCGGATTCCCAGAAACGAAGTACGTACGCGGGAAGTTTCGTCAGTTGACTGACCTCCCCGATCTTATAAAAAACCTTGCTCCCCAGCCGGGGTTCAGTCCCCATGACCGGCCCTCATGGTGCGGTCACTGTTGTGGGTATCGTACCGGTTACGAATTGACGTACTTCTTGAATACTTGGCTTGGCCGGAATGTGACGACGCGACGGGGGGTAATCCCGATCTCTTCGCCCGTGCGCGGGTTGCGCCCCTTGCGAGACCCCTTGCTCCGAACGACAAAGTTGCCGAAGCCTGCGATCTTGACCGACTCACCCTTTTGCAGCACCCCCTTGAGCAGATTGAGCACGAGTTCGACGATATCCGCAGCTTCATTTTTCGAAATTCCAACCTGTTTGAAAATCTCGTTTGCGATATCAGCCTTTCTCATGCCACCCCCTTCCGCGACTACTGCACATTCCCGTTGGCGACTTCGGTCAAATCCGCACGCGACAGACGGAAAGTTTTGCTTAAGTTACGTGAGGTTACGGACCCTGTCAAGACGAAACATTGTGCCGGAGTCGATTGGGTTCATTCAGCGCTTCGCCAGCAGCTTGTACTCGATGCTGTCGGCCAGCGCCTGCCAACTCGCTTCAATGATATTTTCGGAGACACCGACGGTACCCCATTTGTCTTTTTGATCGCCGGACTCAATCAAGACGCGCACTTTCGACTCCGTGCCCTTATTAGCCGCCAGCACGCGCACCTTGTAATCGAGCAGCTTCACTTCGCACAGTTGTGGATAGAACTTCTCCAACGCTTTTCGGAGGGCATGATCCAGGGCATTGACAGGACCGGTTCCGACTGCAGCGGTATGTTCGATCACGTTGCCGACTTTTACCATCACCGTCGCTTCGGACAGCGGCGCGCCGTCCGCCTGTTTTTTTTCGACGATCACTCGGAATCCCAGCAACTGAAACGAGGGTTTGTGTGTCCCCATCGCCTTCCGCATCAAGAGTTCGAACGAGCCCTCAGCCCCTTCGAACTGGTAGCCCTGACTTTCCCGCTCTTTCAGGGTATCCACCAATTCCTGTACTTTGGCATGATCCTTCGTCAACTTGATACCGTATGCTTCGACTTTTTCCAACAGCCCGCTGCGGCCGGCGTAGTCGGACACTAACACCCGCTGCCGATTACCAACCCTGGACGGATCGATGTGCTCATACGTCGCGGCATTCTTCAACACGGCATGTATATGGACCCCGCCTTTATGCGCGAAGGCCGAATCACCCACATAGGGCTGATGCTTGTTGGGCATCAGATTGGCGATCTCCGTCACGAATCCGGAGACATCCTTCAAATGGCTCAGCCGCTCACGGAGGGCCGGCCGGCGCATTTTCAATTCGAGATTCGGAATGATCGAACAGAGATTCGCGTTGCCGCACCGTTCACCGATTCCGTTGATCGTCCCCTGTACCTGCACGATGCCGGTCTCGATCGCGACCAACGAATTGGCCACCGCCATATCGCAGTCGTTGTGCGCATGAATACCCAAGGGCACCTGGCATTCTTGCCGGACAACTTCACAAATCTTCCGAATTTCCCACGGCATAGTCCCGCCGTTGGTATCGCAGAGAATCACCCGCTCGGCACCCGCTTCGACCGCTTTCCGAACGGTCTTCAACGCATACTCGGGATTGGTCTTGTACCCGTCGAAGAAATGCTCGGCATCGTAGAAGACCCGCCGGTCCTTGCCTTTCAAGTAGGCGATCGAATCCCCGATCAATTCCAGATTCGTGGCCAAGGAGATGCCCAAGGCGTCCGTCACGTGCAACGACCACGTTTTTCCAAAGAGGGTGATCGTCTTTGTCTCAGCACCGAGCAGCGCTTGCAGATTGGGATCTTTGCGGACTGAATTGCTGGCTTTGCGGGTGGAACCGAAGGCGATCACGGATGCGTGGGCGAAAGGAACGGTCTTGATCATCCGAAAGAATTCGATGTCTTTCGGATTGGCTCCCGGCCAGCCGCCTTCGATGTAATGGACTCCGAGTTCATCAAGCTTCTGAGCAACCCGCACCTTGTCTTCGGCCGAAAAACTCACGTCTTCGGCCTGAGCGCCATCGCGAAGCGTCGTGTCGTAGATTTCCAAGACCGCGGCGCGTTGCGCCGACAGGGGAGTGGCCGCGGGAATCTCACCTTCCGGAGAGCGTCGGGAACGGCGCGAAGACGGTGAGGACCGAGCCATAGTGTTCAGAGCCTATCAGGACAAGTGCAAACCTATCGAGCGCTGGCCGACCCTGCCTACTTCGTCGCCTGATCGAGTCCGAAGGCCGTGTGCAGCGCTCGCATCGCCAACTCCATATACTTTTCATCGACGACACAGGAAATCTTGATCTCCGACGTGCTGATCATGTGAATATTGATGCCTTCGCGCGACAGCACTTCGAACATCTTGGCGGCGACACCGGAATGCGAGCGCATCCCCACGCCGATCAGCGACACTTTCGCGATGGCCTCGGTGACCGACACGGACTTGGCGCCGATATCCTTCGCCACCCCTTGGATCAAGGGGGTGGCTTTGCGTAAATCCGCCCGGGGGACCGTGAAGGAAAGATCCGTCAACGAATCCAGCCCCATGTTCTGAATGATCATATCGACGTTGATATTGGCATTCGCGACCGGCCCAAAAATCTTGGCGGCGATCCCGGGCTTGTCGGGCACCCCGACAATCGTAATCTTCGCCTGGTTCCGATCTCCAGTGACACCGGCGACCGCCACCGATTCCATGTCCGCATCTTCACGTGTCACGAGCGTCCCCTTTCCTTCCTTGAAGCTCGAATTCACTTCGACCGGCACGTTGAACTTCGCCGCGAATTCGACCGAACGGGTCTGCAAGACCTTGGCCCCGAGACTCGCCATCTCAAGCATTTCCTCATACGAAATTTTGTCGATGCGTTTGGCGGCAGGCACGACATTGGGATCGGCGGTATACACACCGTCGACGTCGGTGAAGATGATGCAACGGTCGGCTTTCAGCGCGGCGGCCAAGGCGACCGCGGACAAGTCCGACCCGCCGCGACCGAGCGTGGTGACATCCGACTGTTCGTTGATGCCCTGAAAGCCGGCCACGACGGGAATCACCCCTTGCTTCAGCGCCTCGTGGAGACGTTCGGCCGTCACCCGGGCGATCCGTGCTTTCGTATGGGCGCTGTCGGTGATGATCCCAACTTGCCGGCCCGTGAACGAGCGCGCATTGATGCCCCGCCCGCGCAAATCCATCGCCAGCAGCGCGATCGTCACGCGCTCACCCGTCGAGAGCAGCATATCCAATTCGCGGTCGTCGGGGTTGGGCGTGGCTTCATGCGCCAACTTGAGCAGTCGATCCGTCTCCCCGCTCATGGCGGATAAGACAACCACGACCTGATCGCCGGCACGGTGCGCCTGGGCGACGCGATCCGCCACCTTGTGAATCCGATCGATATTTCCGACGGAGGTCCCGCCGTACTTATGAACGATCAACGCCACGACAGTTATCCTTTGGCAAACAGCTTGATGACAAATTTGGTGGCGTCGCGCGCCGGTGACGACGACGCCTGGGCATCGGCTTCGGTGAATCGGCGGCCGACGGCAGTCCCGCCCTTGCCGCTCCCTTCGCCAAACGCATAAAACGCCTGCCCGTGATCGCCCTCTCCGTGATCGCACATCACGAGAAACCGGTAGGGGCCCTGTTTCGCCAGCCCTTCCAGCAACGGTCCCACCAAGTCACGATCAAATTCTTCGATGCCCTGGACGCGCGCGGTAAGATCACGCCCGTGCACCACTTCGTCGGTCAATTCTGCATGCACGTAGACGAAATCTTTTCGAGCAAACTCTTCCAGCGCCACCGCTGCTTTGGTCCTGAGACGGCCGTCAAGCAGCCGAGCGGGATCCGGCGCCTCCAGCCCCGCACACAAACCGACCCCGCGATGGACGTCGCTCGAGGCGACCACAGAACCGCTGAGCCGAAACCGCTCCGTCAAGCTGGGCCAAGGAATGGCCCGACCTTCGCCCCACAGCCACACGCAATTGGCCGGCTTTTTCCCGGCCGCCAGTCGCTCATCGTTGACCGGATGATTGCGCAGAATGATGTAGGAGGCATCCATCAACTTCTTCAAAATATCGGCGCCATCGCCGGTCGGCAGCGCTGGACCGATAGATCGTCCCAGCACGGATTGCGGATCGACGCAGACGGCGCGAGGTTTGCCGTTGACCCAGACCATGACATGCCGATGACCGGCACCGGGGTAGAACTGAATCGTTTCCGATCCCAATTGCTCATTAATGGCATCGATCAATTCCCGAGCTTCGTCGGTCTCGATCAGGCCGGCGGTCGCGTCATCCATCACTGCATGCGGCCCCAGCTTCTTGATGTCCGCCCCGACCTTGCCGCCTTCCGGCTTCAACGTCACCATCGTGCAGCGATAGACGACATCATGCTCCGTGACGGACACACCGAGACTCGCCGCTTCCAGCGGACCCGGCCCTTGATACTGTTTTTTGGGATCGTACCCGAGAATCGCCGTGCCGTTGAGTCCGCTGCCGTGACGACTGCCGTCGGCGGGAATCGTCAACAATCCGAGGTCCCCCATCCGTGCCAGACGATCAAGATGGGGAGTCGACGCCGCCTGCAGCGGCGTGTTGCCGCCCAATTCATCTCGCCCACGATCCGCCAATCCGCCGGCATGAAGAATCAGGTACTTCATCGCGATCAGATCCTCAGCGTGTCTCCAATAAACGCGCGACTTCGTCCCGCGTCGCCTTGACCGTGATCGGTGGCTTCGACACACTGATCGCCGTATCGGCATCCTTCAACCCATGCCCGGTCAACGTGCACACCACCGTTTCTCCTTCGCGCAGCTTGCCGCTGCGGCCCAACTTTGCAACACCCGCTACCGAGGCGGCAGACGCCGGCTCGCAGAACACACCTTCGGTCGCGGCCACCAATGAATAGGCCTGCAGAATCTCCTCATCTGTTACCAGATCGATGGCGCCGGAGGACTCCTGCACGGCTGCCGATGCAGCCGACCAGCTCGCCGGATTACCGATGCGAATGGCGGTGGCGATCGTCTGCGGATCCTCGACGACCCGTCCCAGCACCATCGGGGCCGCGCCCGCCGCCTGAAACCCCATCATGCGCGGCAATCGGGTCGTCTGATTGGCCTTGCGATATTCCCCGTACCCTTTCCAGTAGGCTGTAATATTTCCCGCATTCCCGACGGGCAGCACGTGCATCGTCGGCGCATCGCCCAACTGGTCGCAGACTTCGAATGCCGCGGTCTTCTGTCCTGCGATCCGAAACGGATTGACGGAATTCACGAGTTCGATCCGGTGGGACACCGACAAGTCTTTCACAATCGTCAGCGCCTGGTCGAAGTTGCCCTGGATCTGGATAACCGTGGCCTGGTGCATCATGGCTTGGGAGAGTTTGCCCAGTGCGATCTTGCCGGCCGGAATCAGCACGTAGACCGCGAGCCCAGCACGCGCCCCATAGGCGGCGGCGGACGCGGACGTGTTGCCGGTCGACGCGCATATCACCGCGCGCGCCCCTTGCTCGACCGCTTTCGAGATCGCCATGGTCATACCACGGTCCTTGAAGGATCCGGTGGGGTTCGCACCTTCAAACTTCAGATACAGATCGACGCCCGGCGCAATGGCCTTGGCCAACCGCGCGGCACGGATCAACGGGGTCTGGCCTTCGCCCAAGCTGACGACAGGAGTCTTCTCCGTGACCGGAAGGAACTTTCGATACTCTTCAATGATTCCTCGCCAACGAGCCATGGTGCTATTCATCCTTCCCTTCGACCCGAATCAGCGCGGCTGGCTCGGAGATGAAGGTCTGGCGATTGATCTCCCGAATCGCCTTCTGCACATCCCGCTCCCTGGCCATGTGGGTCTTGATGACGACGGGCACGGTCTGCCCCTCGCGACGCCCCTGCTGCAACATCGAGGCAATACTGATCTCGCACCGTCCCAATTCACCGGCGATGTGCGCCAAGACGCCGGGACGATCCACCACCATGAATCGCATGTAGTAGAGCGATCGGATGTCTTCGATCGGCTTCATGCGGATCGGCCGACGCTGGTCGCTTTGAAACGACGCTGGCGGCACGCGGCCCGCTGACCCCTTCAAGAGATTCCGGCCGATGTCGATCACATCGCTGACGACGGCACTGCCGGTCGGCAACGACCCGGCACCGCGGCCGTACAACATCACATCGCCCACCGCGTCACCCACGACTTGAATCGCATTGTAGACCCCTTCGACCTGGGCGATCGGATACTCGGAGGGTACCATCGTCGGATGCACGCGCGCTTCGACTTCTCCATCACTCAACTTGGCGATACCCAGGAGCTTGATGGTGTAGCCGAACTCCCGCGCATAGGCGATATCCTGTTCCGTGATCCCGGTGATGCCTTCCGTATAGACATCTTTGAAATTGATCGGCGTGCCGAAGGCCAGGTTGGCCAGAATGGCGAGCTTATGCGCCGAATCGGTGCCGGCGACATCGAACGTGGGATCAGCCTCGGCATACCCCGCCCGTTGCGCGTCCTTGAGCACAGCATCGAAGCTATGGCCGTCATGGGTCATCCGGGAGAGGATATAATTCGACGTGCCGTTGATGATTCCGTAGATCGATTCGATCCGGTTTGCCGCCAGACCTTCGGTCAACGCCCGAATGATGGGAATCCCCCCGCCGACACTGGCCTCGAAACCCAGATCCACACCCTTGGATACTGCGGCGCCGAAAATTTCCTCGCCATGCAGCGCGAGCAGCGCCTTATTGGCGGTCACGACGTGCTTGCCGTTGGCGATGGCTTCCAGGATTACACGCTTGGCGAAATCGTAGCCGCCCACCAGTTCGATGACGATATCGATGGCGGGATCGGTGAGGACCTGCTTGGCGTCCGTCGTCAGAATACCGGCCGGCACCACCACGCCTCGATCACGCATGATGTCGAGATCGGCGATCCGTAGCAAATCAACCGGCACGCCCACCCGCCGACGAATCAATTCGGCGTTCTCATACAGCACCTTTGCGACACCGCTGCCGACCGTGCCAAACCCGATCAGACCGACGCCGATGCGCGTTCTCATTCGTCCGCCCCTTCGAGCTTCAACGCTTTTTTGATGCCCCGCACAGCCTGTCTGGTCCGATGCTCGTTCTCCACGAGACCGAAGCGGACATACTCGTCGCCGCCCTCGCCGAACCCGATCCCGGGTGACACCGCTACCTTGGCTTCGCGCAGCAACAACTTGGAGAACTCCAGCGAGCCGAGGTGCCGATAGGCCGGCGGAATCTGGGCCCACACGAACATCGTCGCAAGCGGCTTCGGGACCTGCCAGCCGATCCGGTTCAAGCCGCCCACCAGGACATCCCGTCGCTTTTGGTAGCGCAACACCGTCTCCTTGACGCAGTCCTGCGGCCCGTTGAGCGCGATCACGCTGGCGATCTGAATCGGTTGAAAAATCCCGTAGTCGAGATAACTCTTGATCTTCGCCAGAGCGCCGACCACCTCGCGGTTGCCGACACAGAAGCCGACCCGCCACCCAGGCATGTTGTAGGCTTTCGACAGCGTGTAGAACTCCACACCGACATCTTTGGCCCCCGGCACCTGCAGAAAGCTCGGCGCTTTATACCCATCGAACACCAGATCAGCATAGGCCAAATCGTGGATGACGATGACGTTGTGTTCTTTGGCGAACGCGACGATCTTTTTGAAGAACTCGATGTCGACGACCGCAGTCGTCGGGTTATGCGGGAAATTGATGACGAGAATCTTTGGCCGGGGCAGGGTTTGCCGATAGACCCGCTGGAGGTCTTCGAAGAAATCGCTGTCCGGACGGAGTTCGATCCCGCGCACTTCGCCGCCGGCGATGATGAAGCTGTACATATGGATGGGATAGGTTGGCGTCGGCGTCAGCACGACATCGCCCGGCCCAATCATCGCCAACGCCAGGTGCGCAAGACCTTCCTTCGATCCAATGGTAACGATCGCTTCTGTCTCGGGGTCCAGATCGACGTTGTAATTCCGCTTGTACCAGCCACAGATCGCATGGCGCAGTTTCGTAATCCCACGCGACGCGGAGTATCGATGGTTCTTCCCCTTGCGGGACGCCTCGATCAGTTTGTCGACGATATGGGACGGTGTCGGTTGATCAGGATTGCCCATCCCGAAATCGATGACATCCTCTCCACGTTGACGGGCTTCGAGTTTGAGACTCTGAACCTGCGCAAACACATACGGCGGCAGCCGCTTTAGCCGATAAAACCCATCGCCCAATCCCATGGCAGTCCTTTACTTCAAACGCGTTCTTTCCATACCAAGCTGCTCCTCATGTTCAACGAGGATCGGACAGGCTTGAAGAAGGGCCTATTCTAATTGAGGGCCTGTGGGGAGTCAATTTGCCTTGTGATTCTGTGGGGTTCCGATTCTTATGAAATCCGGGGCTCCGCCATCGCTAGCCAAACGCGATCGAATCGACCAATCTTGCTCCCACCTCTGCCTTCTGTTAATAATGCCTCGATTTTCTCAGCCCTTTCATCCTCTTTCGCGGACTCCGACAGGCGGGAGACGTCATGCCCAGACTGGGTGTCAATATCGACCATGTCGCCACGCTTCGGCAGGCCAGAGGCGGCACGGATCCGGATCCCCTCGCAGCAGCCATCCTTGTGGAATTGGCCGGAGCCGACGGTCTGGTCGTCCATCTGCGGGAAGACCGTCGACACATTCAGGATCGCGATCTCACGCTTCTGAGGGAAATCTGCCGAACCAAACTCGATCTGGAAATGGCCGCCGATGAGGAAATGACGAAAATCGCGTTGACCGTGAAGCCCGATCTGGTCACGTTGGTCCCGGAGAAGCGACAGGAACTGACGACCGAGGGCGGGCTCGACATCGTCGGACACAAGGACCGCATCCAGGCGACCATCGCCATGCTCCACGATGGCGGGATACCCGTCAGTCTGTTTATCGAACCCGATCTGAACCAGATCAAAGCCGCCCATAAGATCTCGGCAGACTTCGTCGAATTACACACCGGCCGTTACGCAAACGCAACACGGTCCAAGGAGGCCGATGCGGAATTCGAAGCCATCACGCAGGCCGCCAAACTCGCGTATAAACTGGGCATAGGCGTGAATGCCGGACACGGGCTCAACTATCGCAATGTCAAACGGCTGACCCATATTCCTGAAATCGTCGAGTACAACATCGGGCATAGCATCATCGCGCGCGCCGTCCTGGTCGGTTTGGATCAGGCCGTGAAGGAAATGAAAGCGCTGCTCGGATAAGCATCAGAACCGTCACCGACCGTCGCCATCCGCTGGTCGCCCCGCGACCGCCACTACGATGAAGATCGTTACCGCCGCGCAGATGCAATCGCTCGACCACCGGACGATCCACGAAGCCGGGGTTCCCGGCACGACGCTGATGGAACGGGCCGGCAGCGGAGTCGCCGCCGTCATCGAGCAGCAATTCGGCCCGTTACGCGACAAGACCGTAACGATCCTCTGCGGCAAGGGCAACAACGGCGGAGACGGATTCGTGGCGGCTCGGCTGCTTCACAAACGGCGGGGACACGTCCGTGTCGTGATGATGGCGCCCCTCGCCGACCTCAGCCCTGACGCCGCGACAATGTACCGGCAATTCGTCCGCGCAGCCGGAAAGACCGCGGTGAAACCATTTTCCTCCTCGGTCCATACGTTGCTCGCCGGCAGCGATCTCGTCGTCGATGCCCTCTTGGGAACCGGTCTGTCGGCGCCGATCGCGGGCCGCTACGCCGAGGCCATCGACGCCATCAACCGGGCGCAGCGGCCCACCGTCGCCATCGATATTCCGTCCGGTATCCACGCCGACTCGGGCGCCGTGTTGGGACATGCGATCCATGCCAATATCACCATTACATTCGGGCTCCCGAAGCTGGGCCTGTTTCAGCAGCAAGGGATCGACCATGCCGGCCGCATCGAAGTGGTCGATATCGGAATCCCCGATGCCTACGTCGATGCGCTCGATGTTCGCACAACCCTGTTGACCGAATCAGTCGTCCGCGCCACACTGCCCACTCGACGGCTGTCGAGCCACAAAGGCACGTTCGGCCATGCCGGCATCGTCGCGGGATCGGTCGGTAAATCCGGCGCCGCCGCGATGGCCGCCAAGGCCGCGCTCCGCGTCGGGACGGGGTTAGTCACCGTCGCCGTGCCGGCCGGCGTCAATGACGTGCTGGAGGCCAAACTGTTGGAAGCGATGACGGTGCCGATGCCCGACACGAAAGCCCGCACATTCGCACGTGCGGGACTCGATCGATTGCAGGCCTTCATTGCGGCGCGGACTGCCGTGGCCATCGGGCCGGGACTTTCGACCCACCCAGAAACCGTCGAATTAGTACAAACTCTCGTGCGGCAACTCGACCGCCCGGCGGTGCTGGACGCCGACGCCCTCAACGCATTGGCAGGGCGTGCAGCGCTCTTGACCGAATGCAAAGTGCCGCCCATCCTGACACCGCATCCCGGCGAAATGGCGCGGCTCGAAACCGACGCCACTGCCCAGTCCATCAACGCCGACCGCCTCGGCACCGCAACCCGATTTGCGCGGGAACGAGGCGTATTCCTGGTCTTGAAGGGCGCGCGTAGCATCATTGCCAGTCCGGACGGCCGTGCGGCGATCTGTCCGACCGGTAATCCGGGCATGGCCACCGCGGGAACCGGCGATGTCTTGACCGGTATGACCGTCGGCTTGCTGGCCCAAGGGCTCGCGCCCTGGGAGGCCGCATGCGCCGCCACCTATCTCCATGGCCTCGCCGGCGATCTTGCCGCCGCAGTCGTGGGTCAAGCGGGCCTCATCGCAGGAGATGTGATCGAACAGATACCCCATGCCCTCACGACCATCGGCTCGGCCTAGCCGAGCCACACTCAGCGGACCTGCGACCTCACGCGCACGACGATCGGGACGTCCGTCCACACCCGTCGCCTGGACGATCACACTCCCATCGCGCGCAGCGACCGAATCGTTCGGCCGGGCCATCGGCCGTGCGTTGACCGGCGGCGAAACACTCGCCCTCTCCGGCGAATTGGGCGCGGGCAAAACGGCGCTCGTGCGAGGCATCGCCGCCGGGCTCGGCGCGCCGCCGAACACGGTGAGCAGCCCGACATTCGTCTTGATCCACGAGTATCACGGCCGGCTGCCGTTGGCTCACATGGACCTCTACCGACTGCAAACCCCCGAGGAAGCCGAGAACATCGGCATGGAACAGTATTTTCAGCCTCCCACGGTGACGGCGATCGAATGGGCGGAGAAGTTTTTTCCGCTCCTCCCGACCGACCGATTGATGATCACCCTGCGCCACAAGGCTCCGACGACCAGAACGGCGTCCGTCTCAGCCCAGGGGCCTCGGGCGACCGCACTGGCGACCGCGCTTCGGCGTCATACCGGTCAGAAACGGCCCGCCGCATCGCGCACAAAAACCGCCGCCAAGGGGAGGCGCCGCCGATCATGATCCGCCTGATTCTCGTCGGCCTGCTCCTGCTCCTCTCCCTGGCGTTCTTTCTTCAGAATCAGGACCAGGAAGTCACGCTGCGCTATTTCTTCGGACTGCTGGAAGCCTCGACGCCGATTTACAAGCCGATCCTCACGGCCTTCGCCGTCGGCCTGCTCGTGTCCGGTATTCTGCTCTTCCCCCCCTGGGTCCGCGGCCGAATCGAGTTGCGGCGCAAGACAAAGGCGTTGCAGGAATTGGAAGTCGATTTGGAGCGAGCCCGTGAGGCGCTCGAAAAACTGACCGGCCGCACCGCGGGGCCGGCCGCCAACGAGCCACCACAGGACCTGGGCGATGAGTGACCACGACGCCAGTCCGCTGATGCGGCAGTATCGCGATATCAAACGGGGCTATCCCCAGGCGATTCTGTTTTTCCGTGTCGGCGACTTCTACGAAATGTTCTATCAGGATGCGCAGGAGGCCTCGCGCCTGCTATCCATCGCGTTAACCTCGCGCGACAAGAGCAGTCCGGACCCGGTCCCCCTCTGCGGTGTGCCGTTCCATGCCGCCACCGGTTACATTGCGAAATTGCTGAAAGCCGGTCGCACCGTCGCTCTGTGCGAGCAGGTCGAAGACCCCAAGACGGCGAAAGGATTGGTCCGTCGCGAAGTCGTCCGGCTCTACACGCCCGGCACATTGGTCGATACGGAATTTCTCTCGCCTGGCGAATCGAACTTTCTTGCGGCCGTCGCGGTCAGCCGCGCCGGCCGGCAAGCCGTCATCGGCTTGGCGGTGCTCGAAGTCTCGACAGGCGAGTTCTGGCTCACGGAATTTCAGGGTGAGCAGGCCCGCACGCAAGCGCTGGATGAACTGGCGCGGCTCGAGCCGAGGGAAGTCCTCCATCCTCCCGCAAGCGACCAGACGGAAACCGGGTGGTTAGACCAGATGAAAAATGCCCGCTTGTGCGAGCGGCCTGCCTCCTCCTTCGATCCGCAGCGGGCAGCACGCGTGTTGCAGCAACAGTTCCACGTCCACTCGCTCGACGCCTTCGGATGCCAGGGACTCACGGCCGGCATCGGGGCGGCGGGAGCCGTGCTTGAGTATGTCCGCGACACTCAGCCGTCAGCCCCGCTCGACCATATCCACCGCCCGCGCGTGCGCCGCGATTCGGAAGCCATGCATCTCGACAGTGTCACGATCCGGAATCTGGAACTGCTCAAGCCGATGGGCGCCGGCGATGACACGCACGGCGGAAGACCGGCGACGCTGTTGTCAGTACTCGACCGGACCGTGACCGCCATGGGCAGCCGCCTGCTGCGACAGTGGCTCGTCCGACCGCTGATTCAGCGGGATGCCATTCAAGCCCGGCTCGATGCCGTCGGAGAGCTCAAAGACGCCATGCAGCCCCGCGTAGCCTTGCGGGCAGCCCTCCGGGAAGTCCAGGACATTTCCCGCCTCAACAGTCGGATCGTGCTCGGCGTCGCAGGTCCCCGGGAACTGTTGGCGCTCAAATGCTCCCTCGCCACTTTGCCGGTCATCGCGGGGCAGCTCACCGAGCTGTCCAGTCCGTTGTTAGCCGAGACACGCGCGAACTGGGACGACGGACGCGATCTGTACGACTGGATCGAGCGGGCGATCCAACCGGACGCGCCGATCTCGGTGCGGGACGGCGGCGTCATCCGCGACGGCTACAATGCACAGGTCGACGAGTTCCGGAAGGCCAGCACCGAGGGGAAAAGCTGGATCGCGGGTCTGGAGGCAAAGGAGCGGGAGCGCACCGGCATCGAATCCTTGAAGGTTCGGTACAACCAGGTATTCGGCTACTACATTGAAATCACCAAAGCGAACCTGACGCGCGTACCGGACGACTACATCCGCAAACAGACCCTGGTCAACGCCGAGCGGTTTATGACTCCGGAACTCAAGGAGCTCGAGGAGCGGGTCACCGGCGCCGAAGGAAAACTGCTGGCCCTGGAACAGGACCTGTTCGCGCAACTCCGGCTCCGCCTCGCGGAACAGGCCTCCCGACTCCAGGCCATGGCGGGGAAACTCGCCGTCATCGACGTCCTAGCCGGTCTGGCGGAAACGGCCGCACTGAATCAGTACACCAAACCCGTGATCGACGACAGCGGCATCCTCGAGATCCGCAACGGCCGGCATCCCGTCGTGGAACATCTGAGCGAAGATCGAACCTTCGTTCCCAACGACACCCTGCTCAATCTAGACGATCAGCGCCTGCTGATCCTGACCGGCCCCAATATGGCCGGGAAAAGCACGTTTCTTCGGCAGGTGGCGTTGATCACCCTACTTGCTCAGATCGGCAGCTTCGTCCCGGCTTCTTCGGCCACGATCGGACTTGTCGACCGCATCTTTACCCGCGTCGGCGCCTCCGACAATCTGGCCAGCGGCCACAGCACTTTCATGGTAGAGATGGTGGAAACGGCCACGATTCTTCATAGCGCCACCGCCCGCAGCCTGATTCTGTTGGACGAGATCGGACGCGGCACCAGTACCTACGACGGCCTCAGCATCGCCTGGTCCGTAGCGGAATACATTCACGACCGCCGGCGGCTCGGCGCGCGTACCCTGTTCGCCACGCATTACCACGAAATGACGCAGCTGGAGCGGCTGCGGGAGGGCATCCGCAACTATCGAGTGGACGTGCGGGAAGCCGACGGCGACGTAGTGTTTCTCCGGAAAATCGTCCCCGGCGGCGCGGACCGCAGCTACGGCATCCACGTCGCCAAATTGGCCGGCCTCCCCGCCGCGGTCATTGCACGAGCCCAGGACGTGCTCGCGCAACTGGAACAGCCGGAGTCGACGCAGATCGTCGACACCGCTCCGCCGCCGGCCTCCCAGGCTGCACCGTTACCGCATCCGCACCCAATCGTCGATGAGGTCCGGCAAATCGATCTCTTTTCGATGACTCCGCTCGACGCGTTGAACCGTCTGGCTGAGCTCCAACGGAAAGTCGCTCCCTCGCCGGCCAAGGACGAGGCCTGACCACCTCCGCGACTTGATGCGATGCGCATCCCCATCGGATAATGCCGAGCAACGAGGCACGCGATGGCCTACATTGCCAACCGACGACTCTTGCTGACACTGGTCGGACTCGGCCTCGCTCTCTTCTGCCTGGACCTCTACCTCCCACTGGGCATCGGCAACGGTGTCCTCTACGGCGGCCTTGTCATCCTCTCGTTCCTGCTTCCCAACCGGCGCGGCCCCGTCATCACCGCTTCGGTTTGTTCCGTCCTGAGCCTGGCGGATGTCGTTTGGAGCCCGACGATCGACGGTGTGCCACTCTGGATGGGCGTCACCAATCGGCTCTTCAGCTTGACGGCCATCTGGCTGCCGGTGCTGTTCTTTCTGCATCGGCGGCGGGCCGAAGAGGCCTTGCAACAGGCCCATGACGATCTTGAAACCCGCGTACAGGCCCGAACCCGTGAGCTGGCGTCCGTCAACCAGGCACTGGTGGCGGAGATCGCCGAGCGGTCGGAAACGGAGCGCTCGTTGCGAGCCAGCGAAGCCACCCTCCAGGCGAACCAACGCGAACTCCGGCAACACCGGGAAGAATTGCGGGCCCTCGCCGGACAATTGCTGACCGCCCAGGAGGAAGACCGCCGCCGCCTCTCGCGCGACCTCCACGACGATATCAACCAGCGGCTCGCCATGTTGGCGATGGATCTTCGGCGCGCCGAGAAGGACCCCGATTCAGATCTGCACACATTGCAGGCAACGATCCGTGTGGTCTCCGACCGGCTGACCAGCATTTCCGACGATGTCCGTCAGATGGCCTATCGATTCCATCCGTCGATTCTCGACGACCTCGGACTCGTGAAGGCCATCCGCCGGCTGATCGATGATTTTTCGACGCGGACCGGCGTCACCTGTTCCTACGTGCATCGTGATCCCACCGTCGCACTGCCGTCCGAACTGGCCATCTGCCTATATCGAGTCGTGCAGGAAAGCTTGAGCAACATCGCCCACCACGCACAGGCCTCCCGCGTGGAAGTCGAACTGATTTGCGAAGAGGAGGCGGTGTCGCTCTCGATCCACGACGACGGCGTGGGATTCGATCGGGCAGGGCTGTTGCCGGAACGCCCCCATCTCGGGCTCCTGAGCATGCACGAGCGCGTGCGGTTGGCGAAAGGCCGTTTCGAACTCGAATCCTCGCCCGGAGCAGGTACCCACATCCACGTCGACATTCCACTTCTTCCCGGAGCCGCCCATGCATAAGCCACGCGTCATGCTCGCCGACGACCATGCTCTCATCATCGAAGGGTTTCGCCGAATTCTGGAAGACCACTACGAACTCGTCGGCACGGCCACCGATGGACGGACCCTGGTGGAATCGGCCAAGGCGCTCGACCCCGATATCATTATTTTGGACGTATCGATGCCGCTGTTGAACGGGATCGATGCCGCCGCGCACCTCAAAAAATGTTGCCCCCGCGCCAAGCTGATCTTCGTGACGATGCATGCCGACACAGAGTACGTTCGGTCGGCCTTTGAAGCCGGGGCCTCGGCCTATGTCCTGAAACGCTCCGCCGTCGACGAGCTGGAGCAGGCGATCCGGGCCGTCTTGGCCGGACATTCGTACATCACACCCTTGATTACCAAGGATCTGCTGGATGTGTTTCTGTCCGCGCAGACGGAGAGGCCGGGAGGGGCCGCCGGCCTCACGACCCGCCAGCGGGAGGTTCTACAACTGCTCGCGGAAGGGCGAACCACAAAAGACATCGCCAACCTGCTCAAGATCTCGCCTCGCACCGTCGAGTTTCACAAAGGCCAGATTATGGAGCATCTGAAGCTGCAGAGCACCGCCGATCTCATTCGCTATGCCCTGACGCACGGGATTGCCACCGCATCCTAGGGCCCTTTGTCGGGGAGGTCCCTCGTAAAAATTTCCCTGTGACCTTCCTAAATTACGAGTTCCCGGACCCGATCCTGTACCGTATAAGTGGACACGATCCGATCAGCTACCAGACCAGTCCCATGGGCGCGGGGAGAATCGGAGCGACCGCTGTTGGACCGGCCTCCCCAGTCGCTCGATCCGGTTGTCCCCCCTATGGATGGCTGGTCTGGTCTAAACCAGCTTCCCACCTACAACCTAGAGGTGACGAATGATGTTTGGCCGATCCGCACTGACATCTTGGTCAGGTCTCGTGTTCGCAACGCTGCTCCTCTTCGGTTCGGCATGTTCGAACAAGCAGCTGGCATCCAGTTCCGGTGATCAATCCATAACCACGAAGAACTCGGCAGTATCTCCGGCGCCGGGCCAGACGGAATCGGTTCAACCAGACCGCGTCGTATCGGTAGACACTCCCCCAATTTCCGCTGCGCTTCGCTCGCAGGAGGGTGGCAGTACGTCTTCCTCCCCGTCGGCGTCTCCCCTCACGCCCGGAAGCGGCCAACAGCCCGCAGGGCTGTCCGCGGCGAGCCGGACGACTCCCGCCGGAACCGCAGACACGAGTGGGATCGGCGACATCTATTTCGATTTCGACCAGTACACGATTCGCCCTGATGCGCAAACCATCCTGGAGCGCGATGCCCAGGCGATGAAACAGACGCCCAAGGGGTCCTATCTGATCGAAGGCCACTGCGATGAGCGCGGCACCCTCGCCTACAATCTCGTTCTCGGCGAGAAACGCGCCAGTGCAGCGAAGCGCTACCTCGAAAATCTGGGCGTCCCGGCCGGCCGCTTACACACCACCAGTTACGGCGAGGTCAGACCGCAATGTCGAGAACATAACGAGGGGTGCTGGAAGTACAACCGGCGCGCGCATTTTGTCGCGGAATAGCGCTGAAGAGCGAGTTCATCCGGTGCGGCAACCGAGCGCCTCGAGAAAGGAGTAGCCTGTGAAGACAACACGATTGGTGATCGGTTGTATGGCTCTGTTGTTGACGACTGCCTGCGGCGGCCATGGAGAACGGATCGATATCGCCATCCCAGGCCCGCTCAAGGATAAAACCTCGGCGACCAGCATGAACGGCCCGCGTATCGTCGTGTTGCCGTTTCAGGATGCGCGAGACGCCCAAGCCCATCTGGGGACGCGCTCGCATCTCTGGGGCGGCGTCAGCTATTTCGATCTCCCTACGGGAACGGTGTCCGATGCGGGCGCACAAGCCTTCGTCGAGTACTTATCCCGTCACGGATGGAACGCCACGCTGGGGCGAACGGCCGGCAGCGAGGGAACGGACGTGATCATTCACACGACCATCCAGACTCTCTCCATCGACGCCAAGAGCGGCTTCATGCACACCGACCTGGACGCCAAGAATGCCCTCGCCTTCCAGATCACCAACCGCTCGGATGAAAGCATCGTGCGGGAGCGGGTTGCCGGAACCGGGACTGATCGTGTATTTTGGTTCGACCCAGCTGATGCTCAAGAGCTGATGAGCGGGCTGTTTGAATCAAATTTTCACAAGTTTCTGGGCGACCTGACGATCCAAGGAAAAGCAATTCGGCTCCGGTAACGACGGATCTCTCCCCGTTCAGAAGCCGCGTCAAAGACCTCGGACCGACCTCTTTCGAATTCCTATGTGGGCTCGACTCGGAATCAGCGTGCTCATTCTTGCGGCCGGCCTCTGGGGTGCGACGTCGCTCAAAAGCGTCGATCAGGAGCTACGGGTCATCTATGCGGAATACACTCTTGCCGCCACGGACCTGGGCCATATGAATGCCGACCTGATCCGCTACCGAACCTCGATGCTTCGAGCGATTGCGGCGGATACTGAGCAGGATTTTCGGCGGATTGTCGAGCCGCTTCCTGAAAAGCGTATCCAGATCGAGCGGCCCCTGGAACAGTTCATCAAGACCATTCGAGCCGCTTCGGTCCACTCGCAAGGGAGCTCCGAAGAGCTGGCTGAACTTCAGGCGGTCAAGAGCCGTGTGGCCGAATACATGGCCACTGCCGAGGAAACCATCGGGATGCTCGAACAACGCTGGAAGACAGCTGACCCGATCGAAGCCAAACGCCTCCACGACCTCGCGGAAGAAAACGCCGCGGAACGGGCTGGAGCGAAATTCATTGCGATTACCCTGGAACTGGACCGGCTGTTGGAAGTAGTGGCTGGCATTGCGGGAGACGCCCGCGACGACGCGGATCGCCAGCTCAGGCTCATGAGCACGATCGTCATCGTTGTGAGTACGGCGTTGGTCCTATTGGTTCTCTTTGCGCGGAGGGACTAGGAACCCTCCTCCACGCGTCATGTGCGAGCCTTTAGACTAAGAGAAATCCCTTTCCGTCTACGACTCTCTCCATTTGCAGCTTACGCACACTCTTATTTATCGCGAGCTATTCCTAGAGGAACTTTCGACCAGCCCACTACGAATCCCCGGTAGCGAATCAGGCCATGAGATGCGCACTGTCGGCAGACAAGCGCTTGGTTCTGCCTGAAGATAGAATGCCGACCGAACAAATGGGGAACAAATAAAAAAGCGGCCGCCCCGTGAGGAGCGACCGCTCTTTTTAAAAACCAGGACCTAGCTCAGTGCCCGTGCTGATTGTACTTGGCGGTCCACGGGATCAAACCACCGTAGGTCTGTCCACCCGGGGCCATCACATCATACTGCTGCGCAACACTCCCTCCATCCGGAGACTTCGGCGAGGTATTGAGCTGTTGCACCGCCGCCGCACAACCGGCATCCGCCTGGCTCTTGCCCTGACACTCCTTCAAACGAAGCGCGGAGATGCTGAGGGTCTTGCCCGGAGCTCCGGCATTTTCTGCCAACTTCTTGATAGACGAAATCACGCGATGATTCTGCTCGGTCTCGGTCACGGTGAATTCGACCAAGTCGGTCGTGCTGCCCGGAGGCACTTCCTTCGCCGCAGCCGGACCCGCATGAGGCCGCGCCATCTTCTTGATTTCTTCCCAAGCACCCTTGTCGGCGTAGAACTTCAAGGTCTTGCCCGGATGAACCTTCTGCCACCAGAGACCGCTCTCGGCGTTGCCGCCGAACACGGCCACGTTGATCCACACGGCTTCGTCATAGTGATCGAGGACGATCACCCGACCCTGCAGGGTGGTGGGCTTGCTCATATCTCCCCACTCAAACCGCTCCTGGAATGCTTCGATGGCCAATGCGGTGGAAGCCATGCCGGCCACCAGCGCAACGGCTGCCAGAATGGCCGCCCCTTGCTTCTGAAGCTTCATAATCGAATCCTCCTTCAACAACATGAAAGAATGATAGCGTGACGATATCGATTACTTGAGGACCTTGAAACCGGTGATGGTCCGGCCATCCAAGGTCACTTCCATGGCCACGAGTTCCTGCGCAGCCTTGATGATCTGATCCATCAACGCCTTGTCCTTCACGGCCAGCCGCACGGTCGTCGCAGCATGGTACCAACCGGCATAGGCATTGTTCTTATCCGTTCCACCGACAAATCCCCAGGCGCAGCAGGTCACCAAAGGATCCGGCGGCTTCACATCCAACATCGTCGAAGAACGACCGGCAGGGGTGCCAGAAGCAGGATCACCGGTGTTCCAATACTGGATACCAAACAACAACTCTCCATCGGGATTGTCGGCCCACTGGGACCACACCCGACCCTGGAGCGTCTTGGCGGTGTCGCCCTTCAGGACCTTTCCACCGACAACGTCAGTGGCAGGACCTCCCCCAGCAGGAGCATCGGCGGCTACGGCAAATTCGGCCGCTAGCAAGCCGAACACAGAGAACACTGCAACGGCGGCTAGAACTACGACCCTCTTCATACCTAGTCCCTCCTTCATAAAGATGAAACCCACAACTTATGAACGTTCACTTTGAAAGCGATGAATACCCAACACCGATGTATCAGAGGTACGGCTGCTCATGAGAAAGCGACGGCCACCCCCTTTCCTCTTTCTCTTTCGCAGTTGCTCCTCGTTCAGTTTCAGAGTCTCCGCAAAACGGGGCTCATGGTACTGAAATGGTCAATTAGTGTCAAGGAAATGTTTGTCAATATGAGAATTTTCAAATCCACAGATAATATTCAAACAAAACATTGCATTGCGATTCCAAATAGAACCGTTTTACGATCTTCTCACCAGGGCTCTATTAAAAACCTCTCATCTCGAAAGCTGAAGTTGACGGGTGGTGAGTGGCCCGACACCCGTGATTCCGATCGCGGATTCATCGAATAATTCTTTCGCCACACGCTCGACCTGCTTCATATTCACAGCATCAATGTCACGAAGCATCTCATCGAGAGTCGTGTGAGCCCCCTTGATCATTTCATCCTTGGCTAGCTTGTTCATCCGACTGTGCGAGCTTTCAAGACTCAGCATCAAGCTGCCTTTCATCTGGTCTTTCGTTCTTACCAACTCTTCGCGCGTAATACCTTTAGCAGCCATGCGTCGGACCTCACGCCGGATCAGATCGATCACCCGCTCGACTTCTTTCGCCCTAGTTCCGGCATACACGGTAATCGTCCCTCCGTCTGAGTAGCCGGACAGAAAGGAGTAAATCGAATAGGCCAAGCCACGCTTCTCCCGCACCTCTTGAAAGAGCCGGGAACTCACACTTCCGCCCAATACGCTGTTGAGAATATACGCAGCATATCGGTCGGGGTGCCCCGCCGGAATCCCCTTGAGACCAACGCAGAGATGCACTTGCTCCAACTGCTTCCGCTGCATGACCCAGCCACCATGAATTTCCGGTGCACGACGAAGCGGACCGGTTGAACCAGATCCTGCAACGCGTCGGCCGAATTGACGGGCAACAGTCCGGTCCAGCCACCGTTGGTCGAAATTCCCCGCCACCGCAATGACGATCTCCTCCGGACGGTAGCGCGAGGCGATGTACGCGAACAGATCTTTCCGAGAAACGGATCCGATCGTCGCCTCCCGTCCAAGAATCGGCCGGCCCAATGGATGACGCCCCATCACCTGACTCGTATGGAGCTCCTGAACCAGATCTTCCGGGTCGTCCTGGACCATCCGAATCTCCTCCAAGACGACCTGCTTTTCCTTTTCGATTTCCTTTGCCCCAAATCGGGATCGATGGAAGAGATCCGACAATAAATCGAGGGCCTTCGGCAGATGCTGGTCGAGCACCTTCACGTAGAAGGTGGTCGTCTCGCGTGTCGTGAAGGCGTTCATCTCTCCGCCCAACGCGTCGATCTCGCGAGAGATATCGGTGGCCGACCGAGTGGTCGTCCCCTTGAAAAACATATGTTCGATGAAGTGGGAGTAGCCGGCTTGCGCCGGGGCTTCGTCACGCGAACCGGCGTTGACCCAGATGCCGACGGTGACAGACTTGAGAGTCGGGATCCGCTCGCTGACCAAGCGGATCCCGTTGTCCAAGACGAGTTTTCGGTACAAGGGAATTACCCGGCCGCTGGTTCCTTCGAGGGGCCTCCGGTCGGCGCCGGCATCGTTTCCTTTCGGCTCAACCGGATTTTACCCTGCTTGTCGATTTCCAATACTTTGACTAGAATCTGATCGCCTTCCGCAACCTCATCCGACACGGCTTTCACCCGGTGATGAGCCAACTGCGAGATGTGCACCAACCCGTCGGTTCCCGGCAACACTTCGACGAAGGCGCCGAAGTCCATGATCTTCCGGACAGTCCCCAGGTAGGTTTTCCCCACTTCGACTTCTTCGGTCAACCGCCCGATCGTGTCCTTCGCCTTCTGCAAGGACGCTTCGTCCGAGGACGCGATCGTGACCACACCCGTGTCTTCGATGTTGATCTTGACGCCGCAATCGGCCTGAATGGCGCGAATCGTCTTCCCTCCTTGACCGATGATGTCCCGAATCTTGTCCTGCTTGACCTTCATCGTATAGATGCGCGGCGCATAGGCCGACAGATTCGTCCGCGGCTGATTCAACGCCTGAGCCATACGTTCCAGGATATGCAAACGGCCCGCACGGGCCTGCGACAGCGCCTCCTGCATCAAGGCCGTGGTGATTCCCCCGATCTTGATATCCATCTGAAGCGCGGTTACGCCGTTTTTCGTCCCGCACACTTTGAAGTCCATGTCACCCAGGTGGTCTTCGAGACCGAGAATGTCGGAGAGAATGATCACACCCTCGCCTTCCTTAATCAATCCCATCGCGATCCCGGCCACCGGCTCCTTGATCGGCACCCCGGCGTCCATCATGGCCAAGGTTCCGCCGCACACCGTTGCCATCGAAGACGACCCGTTGGACTCGAGAATCTCCGATACGATTCGAAGCGTATAGGGGAACACGTCCTTCCCGGGAATGACCGGCTTGAGCGCCCGCTCCGCCAACGCTCCGTGACCGACTTCCCGGCGACCGGGCGACCGCAACGGCCGCGCTTCGCCTACGCTGAACGGCGGGAAATTGTAATGGAGCATGAAGGTGCGGGTGTACTCGCCTTCCAAGGCATCGATCCGCTGTTCGTCATCGGTGGTGCCGAGCGTGACGACGGCGAGACTCTGCGTTTCACCGCGCGTGAAGATGGCGGAACCGTGCGCGCGCGGCAGCGCGCCAACTTCGCAGGTGATCGGCCGGATGTCCGCCGGTCCGCGGCCGTCCGCCCGTGAGCGTTTCTCCAGAATCATGTTCCGGACTTCGGTGTACTCCAGTCCATGGAAGACCCGCTTGATATCCCGCTCGCTGTTTGGCACATCGGAGTTCTTGAGCTTCTCCACCGCATTGGCCAACACCGCGTCGAGCTGCTCCTGCCGCGCCGACTTGTTGGGGATCATGATCGCATCGCGAATCGGCTGCGCCACGAGCGCTTTCACATTGGACGCGAGGGTCGGATCAATAGGATCGACGTGCACTTCCCGCTTCGTCTTTCCGACCTTTTTGGCCAACTCGCTGATCTTGGCGACGATTTTCTTGATCTCGGAATGCGCGAGTTCCAGCGCTTCCAGCATGGTCGCTTCGGGCAACTCGTTCGCGCCCGCTTCGACCATCATGACGGCGTCGGCCGTTCCCGCCACCACCAGGTTCAATTCGCTCTTGTCCATCGTCTCCAGATCGGGATTGACGATGAACTTCCCGTCGACCCGCCCGATCTTCACACCGGCCACTGGACCGTTGAACGGGATGTTCGAAACGGACAATGCCGCCGACGCCGCCGTGATGCCGATGACATCGGAGGAGCCGGTCTTATCCGCCGAGAGGACGGACGCAATGACTTGTGTCTCGAAGTAATACCCCTCGGGAAAGAGCGGGCGCAGCGGACGATCGATCAAACGGCTGGTCAACACTTCTTTCTCGGCCGGCCGGCCTTCGCGTTTGAAATAGCCGCCGGGAATTTTCCCGGCCGCGTACGCTTTTTCTTGGTAATCGACGGTGAGGGGGAGGAAATCGACTCCAGGCTTGGCGTTTTGCGAGGCGACCGCCGTGGCCAATACGACGGTATCGCCGTACGACGCCCAAATCGATCCATCGGCCTGCTTGGCCACCCGGCCGGTTTCCAACCGCAAGATGCGGCCCGCCACTTCTAACTCAACGACATGTACCATCTATGGTCTCCTCTTGGTTGGTCCCACAGATGCCCACAGAGATACGCTCGCACGCAAGCGTATGTCCGTGTTCACCTGTGCGACATGCATTCCGCCGCTGTCGCACCACCGTGCGACAGCGGTCTCTCACACTCCCACCCCGAACGACGGTGTCTACTTGCGAATACCCAGCCGATCGATGATCGCCCGATACCGCGCTTCGTCCACGCCGCGCAAGTAATCGAGCAGCCGACGCCGACGCCCGACGAGCTGCAGCAGGCCGCGACGGGAATGGTGGTCCTTCTTGTGCAGCTTGAAATGCTCGGTCAAATAGGTAATGCGATTGGTCAGCACCGCGATCTGCACTTCCGGCGATCCGGAATCAGTGTCATGCTGGCGAAAATCCTTGATCAATGCCGTCTTCGCTTCCTTCAACAATGCCATTGCAACCCCTCCTGGAACGATTCAGTTGAGTGATTCCGTATCGACTAACACTTTATCTACTTTCATCAGCGTGCTGCGCTGCGAATCATACCGACCGATGGCGAGCAACCGTCCCTGTTCATCCTTCAACCGGACCGGCGACGGTGCGGCGCCTATTCCGATCGCATCTACTTCGACCGGCGATCCATGCAACACTCGGCCAGCCTGCACTGCGCTCAGCGTCACCGACGGGAGCGTATTAAGCACACTGTCCATCGATCGAATCTGCTGATTCACCGACCCGATCGCCGCCTGCGCCGCGATCTGCTCGACCGTCAAGGCCTGCTCGATCGTCAATGTTCCGACACGGCGGCGTTCGAGCGACAGCAAATGCCCCCCGACTCCCAACGCTTGTCCCATGTCGGCACAGAGCGTCCGAATGTACGTGCCCTTCGAGCAGACGACGCGAAGCGTGACGTCGCGTCCGTTCACCGCCAGCACCTCAAGCGCATGGATCACGATGTCGCGTTCACTCCGCTCCACCGTGTGTCCCGCGCGCGCGGACTTGTACAGCGCTTTTCCCGCCACCTTAACCGCCGAATACATCGGCGGCAGTTGCTTCTGTGGGCCGCGAAACCGGGCCACCACGTCCTGCAGCGCCACATCGCTTACGCCGGTCGTTTCTACCCGCTCCAACACCGTGCCCGTCGCGTCCTGGGTATCCGTCGTCTCACCCAACCGGAGCACCGCACGGTATTCCTTGTCCCATCCGACCAGATACTCGGCAATGCGCGTCGCTTTCCCGATCAGCAACGGCAGGACGCCGGTCGCCGCCGGATCCAGTGTACCTGCATGCCCGACCTTGTTCCCGCCCAGCAGACCCCGGACTTTCGCCACGACATCGTGCGACGTCCATCCGCTTTCCTTGTAAACGACGAGGACGCCATCGGCGACCGTCGTGCGATGGGGCATGGTCACCGCCATCGTCACCGATCAGAATCCGCAGACGGGCCCGGCGCATCGGGAGCCTGTTCATGAGGCTGCAGCTCATCCAACAACTTCAAGACACGATCCCCCCGCGGCCCACTCACATCCTTGCGGAACACCAGTTCGGGCAGATAACGCAGCGTCAGGCGGCGCCCTAATTCTGCGCGCACAAAACCGCTTGCCTTGGACAGACCTGCGAACACCTCCCGTTCCGCCTGCTCCGTCTCCATCGTGGTGACGTAGACATGCGCGATTCGCAGATCCGCCGTCAGATCGACGTCCGTCACCGTCACCGATCGAACGCGGGGATCTTTGATCTTGCGCATCAAAATATCCGCCACTTCCATGCGGATCTGGTCGGCAACCCGATCGGCCCGATTATACGTCGCCTTGGACATGGCCCACCCGTCGATCGGCCGCGCCGCAGCGCCGACCGGCATTGTGCGCACGATGATTACAACAACTCCCGATGCACACGCACTAACTCGACGACCGGCATGCTCTTGATCACGTTCAGGGCCTGCTCCAGCACCTGCTCCACATGCCCGCTCTCATTGGCAACGCAGGCCATACCGAGCACCGCCTTCTGCCACAAATCCTGCCCGTCAACCTCGGCCACCGACAGATTGAACTTACCCCGCAGCCGATCCTTGATACTGTGCAGCACCTGCCGCTTGTCCTTGAGCGACTGGCTCTCAGAGATGAACAACTCGACGGTGCAGACCCCCACGACCACGTCGCGGCCCCCGGCTGCGTGGCGACCTATAACTTCGCGGCGATCTTGTCGATCGCATAGGCTTCGATCACGTCGCCGGCTTTGATGTCGTTAAAATTCTCGATGCTGATACCGCACTCGTACCCCTGCTGGACTTCCCGCACGTCGTCTTTGAAGCGACGTAGCGAGGCGAGGCGACCCGTGTACACGACGACGTTGTCGCGGATGACGCGCACGCCCACCGCCGCGCGCGTGATAGTACCGTCGACCACATACGAACCGGCCACGACGCCGGCCTTGGGAATCGTAAAGACCTGGCGCACTTCGGCCCGGCCCAACACCCGCTCCTTGAGCGTCGGCTCAAGGAGGCCTTCCATCGCCGCTTTGATATCGTTGATCGCGTCGTAAATGATCGTGTACAGCCGGATATCGACACCCTGCTGCTCGGCCAGCGTGGCCGCTTTCGGTTCCGGACGGATGTTGAACCCGATGATGATCGCCCGCGACGCTGCGGCCAACAGCACGTCGGATTCGGTAATGCCGCCCACACCGTTGTGAATGACCCGCAACCGAACGGCCGGCGTCGGTAACTTTTCGACCGCCGCGGCCAACGCTTCGGACGATCCCTGCACGTCGGCTTTGATGACGATGGCGAGCTCTTTGACGGAGCCCTCTTGGATCTTCGCGAACAGATCGTCGAGCGACACTTTCGACGGAGCGGCGAGTTCGGCCGCCCGCTGCTTTCGGGCCCGTTCCTCGGCGATCTCGCGCGCCACCCGCTCGTCGGACACGACCTGGAACACGTCGCCGGCGGATGGCACGCCCGGCAAGCCGATCACTTCGACGGGAATCGACGGCCCAGCCTGCTGCACTTTGACACCCCGGTCGTTCAACAGCGCACGGGCTCGCCCGCTGAACGTGCCGACCACGAATACATCGCCGATCTTCAGTGTGCCGCTCTGCACCAGCACCGTGGCGACCGGACCGCGGCCCCGCTCCAGCTTGGCTTCGACAACCGTTCCCTTTGCCTGTCGATGGGGATCCGCCTTCAACTCCAATACTTCGGCCTGTAACAGAATCATTTCGAGCAGCGTATCGAGGCCGGTCTTTTGCTTCGCCGAAACCTCGACCATGATCGTGTCGCCACCCCATGCTTCAGAGATGAGTCCGTGCTCGGACAAGGCATTGCGCACCCGGTCCGGGTTGGCCCCCGGCTTGTCGATTTTGTTCATCGCGACGATCAACGGCACGCCTGCGGCCTTCGCATGATGAATCGCTTCGATCGTCTGGGGCATCACCCCGTCGTCGGCCGCGACCACCAGAATGACGATGTCGGTAACTTTGGCGCCGCGGGCACGCATCGCCGTGAAGGCTTCGTGGCCCGGCGTATCGAGGAAAGTCACCTGTTTGCCGTGAACAGAAACTGTGTAGGCACCGATGTGTTGGGTAATGCCCCCGGCTTCGCCTTCCGCCACATTGGTTTGGCGGATCGCGTCCAGCAACGAGGTTTTCCCGTGGTCGACGTGGCCCATGATCGTCACGACGGGCGGGCGCGGTTCAAGACGCTCGTCGCCGCCGGCCTGGACGACCGACTCCAACAATTCGTCACCGGCCTTCTCGATGGCGATATCGATCTTGACGCCGGATTCATCCGCGATGATCGCGGCAGCGTCCATGTTCATCGGCTGATTGAAGGTCAGCATCTGCCCCATGTCCATCAGCTTACGAACGATGTCCGCGGGACGAAGCCCGATCAATTCGGCGAACTCTTTGACCGTGGTGCCGGGAGTAACTTTCACGCTCTTCTTTCGGGGTTTGGTAATTTCCGACGGAGCCGTATGGTGTAGATGCCGGGAACGGTCGTCCCGTCGCTGCACCGCAGGAATCGCACGGAGATCCTCCCAGCGGGCGGCATCCTCACGGAACTTGCCGTCCTGCTCGTCTTTGGGACGACCGGCCTTCTTTGCCTTTTTAAGCTTCTCTTTGAGCCCCTCGGCCTCAATGGCCTCAGCCAGGCTTTTCTTTTTTGCCGCATCGACCGTGGCGGACGGACCGGGCGCCGGTGTGCTGGGCTTTGCCGGAGCGACCGAAACAGGCGGGGTCGTGGGCTGCGCGAGAATGGTACCGATTTCCGGCAGCTCAGGAATTTCAGCCGGCGGAGACGGCGGCGGCTCGACCGCGGGTACCGGCGTAGCCGGAGCGGGAGTCGCAGGCGCGGCGGCCACGGACTCGACCTCGCCGACCGGAGTAGGAGCGCCTCCCGCATCGACCGGCGCTTCGTCTTCCTTTTTCCGCTTGATCAGAATGCGCCGTTTGTCCGGTTTGGGCGGCTCCTCGACCTGAGCGGCTTTCGCCCCGTGCGCCTTCGCCTCATGTCCCGATTCCGGACCGGCGGGTCTTCCGCTGGGCTCTTCGCCTGAAGCCTTGCCCCCTGTCTTGGCTTTCGCCTTGGGGCCGAATTTCTCCAGCGCCTTATGGACGGTATCCTCATCCAACGCACTGCTGTGCGAGGCGACGGATACTCCCATCTTCTTGAGTTCCGGGATGAGGTCTTTGTTCTCCATCCCGAGTTTCTTGGCTAATTCATAGACACGCATGGCAGACACTGGATTGTCTCGATTCTAGTTCGATTCGGTTTCTTCGGCCTTGGCGGCTTGCCGCGCCTCTTCCTGCAAACGCTGCGCTTCGGCTTCTTCCGCCAGCGCGGCCTTGATTTCCTTGTCGCGCTCGACCTTTTCCTTCTCGTATTCGGTCGCGCTGATGATGTCGATCTTCCAGCCCGTCAACCGAGCGGCCAATCGGACGTTCTGTCCGTTTTTCCCGATCGCCAGAGAAAGCTGGGAGTCGGCCACCACGACCAGCGCCGACTTCTTCTCGTCGTCGATGCCGACTTTCTCGATCGTCGCCGGATTCAGCGCTTCCGCGATGAACACCCGCGGGTCCTGCGTCCACGTGATGATGTCGATCTTTTCGCCCCGCAGTTCCCGGACGACCGCCTGGACGCGCGAGCCCTTGATGCCCACGCACGCCCCTACGGGATCGACGGCCTTTTCGCGAGAGGTGACGGCGATCTTCGTCCGGTCGCCGGGTTCCCGAACGACCGACTTGATCTCGACGATCTTCTCCATCACTTCGGGGACTTCCAGCTCGAATAATTTCGCGACGAACTGCGGATGGCTCCGGGTGAGGATGACCTGCACGTCCTTCGGCGTCCGCCGCACTTCCAGCAACATCGCCTTGACCCGATCGCCCCGCCGATAGGTTTCTCGCGGGATCTGCTCCTGAATCGGCAGAATGGCCTCCGTCTTGCCGAGATCGACCAGGTAATTCCGACGCTCCATCCCAAGAATGATGCCGTTGACCAGATCGCCCTGCCGCGTCGAATATTCCTTTTGGACGGCTTCCCATTCCGCTTCGCGAACTTTTTGGAAGATGACCTGCTTCGCCGTCTGCGCCGCGATGCGGCCGAGCTCGTCCATCTCGATCAGGGAGCCGATTTCGTCGCCGACCTCGGCTTCACTGTCGTACTGGCGCGCTTCCTGTAGCGAGATTTCCGCCTTGGGGTTGCTGACCTGATCGACGATGATTTTCTTGGAGACGACCGAGATTTCTCCGGTCTTGGGATCGATTTCGACCTGAATATTTTCCGCCTGTCCGAATCGCTTCTTCGCCGCGGTCTGAAGAGCCGATTCAATCGCCCCGATCACTCGGGATTTATCGATGCCCTTCTGCCGCCCGATCTCGTCGATGACTGCGATCAGTTCTCGATTCATACGTCACGCTCCTGCTCGAAACACGGCTCGGCGTCCGCAACTCGGCTAGATTTCGACGAGCTGCCTGGCCTCCGCGATGGCCTGCCGATCCACGGTCATGCGATCCGTCGGCGCCATCCCGTTTACACCCGCCAAGACCACGGACTCTTCGCTTGCCTCGACCAACTCACCAGTCAGGCGCCATTGCCCGTCGCGCGGCTGCTTCAACTTGATCATCACCCGTTTCCCAATCGCCCGTTGATAGTCTTGCAGCCGTTTGAACGGGCGATCAAGCCCCGGCGACGAGACTTCCAATGTGTAGGCATGCGGAAACGGATCGGCAACATCCAGGGCAGGGCCCAGCGCCATGTGAGCTCGCTCACAGTCGGTTACGGTAACCCCGCCAGGTTTATCGATGAACACTCGCACGATGGAGCGGGGCCCCTGCCCCACGCACACGACTTCGACCAGCTCCAACCCGAGTGTCCAGAGAATCGGGGAAATGACGCCTTGAATCCGGTCGATCACGGACCGGGCACCAGGCTCCGTAGTGCTCACCACCCGCTCCTCTGACAAATCACACAAACCCGCTGAAACAAAAAAGTGGGCCTGAGCCCACTTCCAGCGGCGCCACCTTAACATGCCCCCCCCTGCAAAGCAAGGGGGACTACCCGGTGAGGGTAGCCCATCGGCCGGCCAGGGCCCGCGTGACCGGTCCAGGTCGACCGGAGCCGATGGTCCGTCTGTCGACCTGCACAACCCCCAAGACTTCCACCGTAGTCCCAGTCAGAAACACTTCCTCGGCCGCCAAAAGCGATTCAACCGACAGGAATTCTTCACGCACCGGAATACCGGCTTCGCGGGCCAACTGCAATACAACGGTCCGGGTCACGCCTGATAAGATACGGGGTCCCTCGGGAGCCGTCACGACGGCTCCGCCTTGCACCGCCATCACGTTGCTGACTGAGCCTTCGGTCACCAATCCGTCTTTGACGAGGATGGCTTCGAAGACGCCGGCCTGTTTGGCGTCTTCCCGAGCCAGGACATTCGCCAACAGGTTCACGCTCTTGATGTCGCACCGCCCCCACCGCACATCTTCACACGTTTTCGCGATCACCCCGCATTCGCGCGTCTGTTGCGGGAGCGGCACCAGCTCACGGATCGTCATCACGACGGTCGGGGGCACATTCATAGGGAACGCGTGGTCCCTCGGCGAGACCCCACGGGTAATCTGAATGTAAACCTTGGCCTCGGGGAATGCCGCATCCCGAATACCTTGCTCGATCCAGCTTGCCCACTGGGCGTGCGAGTACGGTTGCGTGAGACTCAACTCGCGCGCACTCCGATCCAGCCGGTTGAGATGGGCTTCGAGTTCGAACGGTCGACCGAGGTAGGTACGGATGACTTCGTAGACTCCGTCGCCGAATTGAAAACCACGGTCCTCAATCGACACCGTGGCTTCATGCCAGGGCACAAACCGGCCGTTGAGAAACGCGAGAGCAGGCACGATGGTCAGCCTTTGCGTGAATCTGTCACGTGGACGGTGAACACTCGGCGATCTTCCGCCGTAAACTTCCAGCCCATCCGCTTTTCAAACACGATGCTGAAGGACCCGGGGCGCATGCCTTCGAATTCGAACGTCCTGCGGCCTGTGTCGACCGCGTTGTTGCTGGCGATCCGGAGGAACTGATCGTCGAGCAGCGCGAACGCGGTGGTGTCGTAACTCGGGACCCACTGTTCCCCGCGGGTCCGATCCTCCCACAAATGAAGCCGGAACGGACGACCGGCGACGATGTCGATGACCCGCTGCTCTTCGCGCGGCACGGCCCCTACTGCATCCTGACCCAGGCTGCTACTCATACTCCCTCATTCCCTTCGTGCGGCGCTGGCGGCCGATCCCATACGGTCCGACCTCTTCTATGCTTTCCGACGAGGTCCGACCCAGACATCCTGGCCCTCGACCCGAACCTCATAGGCTCCGATGCAATACCCGCCGCCGTCCGTCCCTTGTCCGTTACGGATATCGAACGCCAGGTCATGCCAGGGACACGCGATGACATGACCTTTTAAACGTCCCTCGCTGAGCGGCCCGCCTTCATGAGGGCAGAGATTGTGGATCGCGTACACTTTTCCCTCGACGTTGAACAGAGCGATGGCCCGATTATTGAGTG